>NZ_CP118225.1:3327138-3987851 GCF_028768465.1 Rhodopirellula sp. P2 | reverse complement strand
CGCAATGGACACTGGCGTGCGAGATGGTCGAAGCGGTCTACGGCGGACCGTTGGAAACCCAGCGTCCCAACGTGCAACGCATGATCGCCTTGCGAAGCGAGGGCCTGCGTTTGCTGCATCGCCAACAGATTTCATTGCTCCAGCGCTGGCGTAGCTACAACAAAATGGGCGAGCACAAACAAGCTGATGCACTGCTTCCCGCCTTGCTATTGAGCGTCAATGCCATTGCTTCAGGACTGGGAACGACCGGCTAAGGCTGGTGCCAGCAACGCGGCCATCCAAAGGATGGTCAACGTGGTTGGAAACGATTCGATGATCGTATCCTCGACAAGTCCTGACACCAACACGTAGGTCAGGACCGTGCGGATCCATTCCTGGGGCGAGGTTGCTCCAAACACCAGTGACCATCCGAGCATCAGCAGCATCAACAAGCAGGCGAAGACTCCCGCAGAAAAGGTGACATGCAACAACAAGTTGTGAGTCCCGGTTGCTTCGCGACTCATGACACTGGCGGCACTGTCCATCCCGTATCCCGTGAGCGGTCGCAGCGCTATCAGGCCGATGGCTTCTTCCCAAATCGTGGTTCGTCCGGTGAGCGAGGTGAGCTCTTCGACATCACCGCTCTTGGTCACCGCACTGACCGCGGATTCCGAAAAAGGACCTTCTCCGGTGAACAGCGAAATCGCCAGAACCAGCCCCGCGGCCGAGGCGATTCCAATGATCCCCAGCGCCAACCCGCCTCTCCCATAAAGACGATCAATCAACAACACGCCCCCGGCGGCCATCCCCGCCAACATGGCCGTTCGGCTGAGCGTTGCCACGACGGTGGCTGCGGCAAGCACCATGATGGCGATCAGCACCAGTCGCTGCCACGGCCCACGAACGCCCACGGAGATCAAAGAATTGGTGCGTCCCAGGTACATCGCCACGCTGACCAACCCAATCGCGATCGCCGTTTTCGCGATGTTGTTCGGGTGCCCGGTGCCGCCCATTCGCTGGACCGTTTCGGTCGCGCTGATGTATTCCTCAAACGTCCCCATTTCGGGAACCAGCACGAACAGGCCCCAGGTCACCAACATGTACAGCGACGTTCCTGCGACGATCGCCGCCAGCATCCGGCGCGGCCCCAGCGTCGCCAACGCCATCGCGGTGAAAAGCAGATAGCCAACAAAGATCAAGGCCGAGGCGCGACTGATCATCGCGTTGCTCTGGATGGCAAACAGACTGGTGATACAAAACAAGCCACCGAGTGCGAGCAGTCCAAGCCCCGGGAGACTGCCGAGCAACTGCCGGGTTCGCGGGCTGACCAACAACGCGATTCCCCCCAAGCCGCTGGCCGCCGCTGCAATGGCGAGTTTTGCCAGCGTCAGCACGTTCAGGCTGCTGGTCGCCCGATCGAATTCCGCACTGGTCTTCGGTTCGATTGGGTTGATGAACATCGCCAGCATCACGACCACAAACACGATCGCGTGAAGGAAACCACCGCCATCGGAAGAAGACCTGGGGCCATTCCCAGACGGAGGGTCAACTGGATGAACGGCGTCGATGTCATCGTCAGGGAACGCGACGGCGTCCGCCGCAACCTGGGAAGCGACGACTGAGTCGGGCCCCGCAGAATCCGGGCTCGCAAACGTTGGCTGAGAAGACGAGGGTGACATCGGGCCCACTATAGACGTGGCATGTACCAGTCGACTTGTTTTTCTTGATAGACGCGAAATTTCACGCCGTGGGACCAGAGGTCAAAGTAAGGCTGGAACGGTTCTTCCACCTCCCCTTGATCCACACCGACAAAACTCGCCGCCATGTGGTCCCGGTACAACGGCCACATCAAATGATCCCGCACACCAGCATCGCAGCTGATGAAGTAAAACGGGGCACGAAGCGATTCTGCGAAAGGTTCCGGGGTCGAGATTCGCGTGACCAGATGTTCGACGACGTTCTGGAACGTTTTCAGCAACTCCGTCTTCTCATGATCTTGCCGAGGGTGCTTGGGGGGAATGCCTTCCAAAACCCGGTGCTTGGTGATGGACCGCAGGCGTTCCGCCGCCTTGGGATCCCCCAACTTCTCGGCCAATTCGGCCATGCGTCCCGTCCACTCCACCGCCTTGGATTCGACCACCGCTGGATCGATCGGATCCGGCGACCGAACCACGAAGAACGCGTCGCGACCGCCTTGAGGCCGGCGGTCATCCCCGGCGATTTCAAACAGGTTTTCAAGTCGCTGGCGCAGCTCGGACCCGCCATCCAGCTCGTCAAAGACGCCGTCCAAGCCACGTCCATCGGGACGAAACGACTGAAAAAAACCGAGGAACTTGTCGTTCTCAAAAACCGTGTCGTCCATGATCCCGACGGCTTCCCCCATCCGCCGAAGCAGCGCTTCGAGGCCAGGGTGGTCAGGGGGAACGGCCGGGACTGGGGGCGGTTGCATGGAGCTACCAGTGGATGAGGGGGGAACGACTCAGCGGAACAATCGAAGAACTTGCCAGCAATCCCGCCATTTCTCAACCCGCGAAACGGAAAAACCAGGTAACAAGAACCTTGGAGGGCAGGGTGGAAGCCTCGGAAACAACGCCAGGAAGCGTCCACCGGAAGGGCGTCCACCGAGCAAAATCCGCCAGCTCCCAGCCGCTCTTTCAATCTGGCCCCGAACAGGCTTGCCTATTTCCACACCCGAGCGTGAGACGCAACTCTTTTATCGCCCTGTAGAGGGAAACATCCCTCCACTCTGGCGAAATTGCCAAAACGCGAGTGCGGATACTTGCACGCATTTGCTGCAGTCCTAGAATCCCGCCCAGCCTGTCCGGTCGACGCGATCGGCACAGTTTGGCTACCCCCCCCTGAACGGGGGCCAAACTGCGTCAGACGTTTTCCTTTCGGGCCGAGGTCATTTCCATCGTCGATCAGGATGTCATCGACCGGAGCCGACTTTCAGCGTTTATTGCGAATTCGCCAGTGCCTTCGAGAGGAACTCGAAAATGGTTGGGCGTGTTTCGTTGCACAAGCGTTTCGGCGGTACCACTCATCGAACTTTTCTTGAGCTAGGACATGGATTGCGGATGACCTGCAGCCCTCAGGGACACTGAGGCCGTCAGTCACTCGCTTGCCCAGCTCGAATGCCGGCATGGTGCCGCAACCGTCGACGCTTCACACGTTGTATGAGGAAGCTTGGGATGCTGTCACTGTTCTTGGGTCTCACAATCGCTATGGCGACCAACGGCTCTGTTACGACCGAGGTCACCCATCATGCGTCCACACAGACGCCAGACCAGAACTACACACTCGCCTACAAAAAGTCGGTCGAGGAAGACAAACCACTGATGGTCGTGGTCGGAGCACCGTGGTGCCCCGCTTGCGAAACATTGAAGAAAACAACCATCGCCAACATGCAAAACAGTGGTGAACTCGACGGAGTCAGTGTTGCTTTGGTCAACCGCGATGCGGAACCAGAACTCGCCGAAACGTTGATGGAAGGCGAAAAGATGATCCCGCAGATCATCCTTTACAGCAAAACGGCAGACGGCCGTTGGAGTCGCCGCAAATTGACCGGATACCAACCGGTTCAACCAGTTCGCTCACTGATCAAACGAGTCACCGCCACCTTGGGTCGCGGTTGATCCGGGCTTCGCTTGGGAACGTCCAAGAGGGCGATCTCAGGAACAACCGGCCAAATCATAAAAAAGGCACGTGCGATCAGTTCTCGCACGTGCCTTTTTTCGTTGTGTTGCGGTCCGGCCGCGACGACTGCCGCCAATCGCTGTCACCGACGATCAGTCTTCCGATTTTCGGTTGAAGAACCCCTTCTTGGGATCCCGCCGACTGATCCCAGCTCGATCCATCAGCGAGCTCTTCATCACTTCTTCGATGTAATCGTCATCCGCAGGTGGTGGGCCGTAAGCTCCCAACAATTGCGGTTCGTATTCCAACGTGTAGTGGTGCTTCGCGATCGAGATTTTGCAGTTGGGGTCCGCCCGCTTGCGCATGATCGTACGACCGTCGACCTTGGTTCCGTTGCGGCTATTCAGGTCACGGATGAACCAATAACCCTGTTCCAAGGTCATTCGGCAATGTTGGCTGGACACGTTGGAGAAGTCCAAGCAGATATCGCAATGTCGCCGGCGGCCGAAAAGCAATTTGTCCTTGACCAGTGGGATCGGGTCGCCGCCGCCCAAAGGCGTCAGTTGACCAAAGGCACCAGCAAATTGGGGGGCGTCTTCCGCACTCATGATGACTTTGAGTTTCAAAGAAGGAGGGATGATGACTTGAAACGCTGCATTGTATTCTCGCAATGAGCGACGGGCCAGCCTTCACGCCCCCCGACGGGGAAGGTTGGAAGGCAATCACAGGGCTTTCTTTTCCTATTTTGACGCCTGTTCTGATTGGAAGGCTCGCGGAAAATGGAAGATTCTCCGAAACCGCGGTTCGCAAGCGACTCAATGGCCAGCTCCACTTCGCAGGGAACCATCCCCCGAGGCGTCCTTCAGCGGGCAAAGCGTCTGTCATGCCCCCGGGCCTCGCCGGTTGGTTTCCAACGTCTCCGCGGTACAATTCCGCGATGCAATCACCCTCTGAGCCATCCTCCTCCGATCGTTCCGCTGCTCCCGCTCCCAATCCGACGATCGTTCCCGATCACTCCCGGTTGGCTTGGCAGGCAGAGGGTGCTCGGTTCAACGCATTTGGAAAATCGCTTCGGCGACGACACGGCGGGCGAATCCAGCGTGTCAGCATCGATGCCGGGTTCACGTGCCCCAACGTGGACGGAGCTGTCACGACGGGCGGCTGCAATTTTTGCGACAACCGCTCCTTCAGTCCATCACGCCGCGTGCGATTGCAGCGCGTCGCGGATCAACTGAGCGAACAAATCGGCCGCGTTCAAAAACGCTACAACGACGTCCGTGGTTTCATTGCCTACTTCCAACCAGCAACGAACACCTACGCTCCCATCGAGCAACTGCGAGAGATCTTTGACCTGGCGTTGCATTCGGACGATCGAATCGTGGGCTTGGCCGTCGGGACTCGGCCCGATTGCGTTCCCGACAGCGTCCTGGATCTGCTCCAAGAACTGGCCGTTGACCACGACGTGTCGCTGGAATTTGGGATGCAGACCGTTCATGACGAGTCGCTCGAGTGGATGAATCGGGCTCATACCCACGCCGACATGATCAACGCGATCGATCGATCCCGTGGTCGCGGATTTGAGTGTTGCTCACACATCATCTTGGGCGTGCCCCGAGAAGATCACGCGATGATGATGGAATCGGCAGTTGAAATCGGTCGTCTGGGTTTCGATGCGATCAAGCTTCATAACCTGTACAGCGTTCGCGGAACGCCGCTTGGGGAAGAAGTCCTGGCAGGCAAAATTCAGATGATGCAACGTGAGGACTACGTTCGCACCGTCGTCGATTTCCTGGAACGCATTCCACCGGAGGTGATCGTCGAACGTGTCAGTGGCGACGCGCCGCCAAACTATCTGATCGAACCCAAATGGTGCGCCGACAAACAGAACATTCGCCGAGAGATTGAAGCGGAATTTGAACGTCGCGATTCACGCCAAGGCGACCACTTCGTGCCGCCGGAGGTCCCCCCGATGCAGCGCCCCCGACCAGCCGATGCCACACCGGAATCGATTCGCAATCGCATTGACACGCGTGGTCGATTGCCGGTGCTGAAGATGCAGTGACAACCGGCAACGACCGTGAACTGTCCACCCGCGGACCGAGCGTGGCTATGCCGCAACCTGCGTTTCGGCAGGGTGCGTTTGAATCCAGTGAGCGACCAACTGCTCGCACTGCCCCACCCAACTTTTGACGCGGCGCAAACTCGGAACCCCTCGGTGCCCCACCAATCGCTGACCGCGACTGCTGAGCGAAAACCGCTCCAAATCGCGATGCAACACGGCGGCTGACTCACGGGCCAACGAGGCCACGCTGCGGCGATGAATCGCGACCAGAATCAATGCATCGCGAGGCATCATGCCATCGATCGCAACCGCCAATCGCACAGCCGCACGCAAACGTTTGATCGAACGCAGGGCGCGTTGCGGCGATTTGTACTGACGCGAAATCAGTTCGGGATTGCAGCACGCCAAATCACCCGCTGTGACCACGCCAACCTTTGCCAGCAACCGGCAGCGTTTCTCGTTGCAAATTTGCAGGTGCTCGATCCGCATCGCAAAGAGGCGTTCACGATGGCTGCTGCGAAGTCGTGACGGACGACCAACCGGCGACACCACCGAAGTGGAAGACTCAGGGATGGCTGGTGAAGGGACGGCACTTCCAACGGACTCGGTGCTTTGCATCACCATTGCGGCGGGAGCCACACTTGGCTGGGCGATGGAGCGCAGATCCGCAGCGGCTGGCGGAAGCTGCAATTTCAACTTCACGCTGCCGGACAATTCATGACCAGCAGCAGACTGCTGCCCACTCATTTGATTGCCGCGAGTCAGATGGGTCGGTGAGACAGGGGACCGACGACGCAGAGGAAAACGTTTCAAAAACTCGAACATAAGAGAAGACTCCTGGGAGGAAGCGATTCGAGAGATTTTTCGATAACAGCGCCCTCCGTTGGTCTGCCACCCCAGTTCGAGTCGGCACTGAATCCCCCAGCAAACAGAAATCGGCAACGAACCGCCCGACATTCCCCACCTTGTCCGGCTTTCGCGGGCTCAAACGACCGTCTCCAGGAGCGTGTCCAAACGGATTGAGTTGAGGAAATATCCGAAGATTGCTCAAGAAACTTCAGTGGCGGGCCGATTAACTTCCCAGACGATCCAATTTCCGCGACCCGCAGGGTCATTCTTCGCCTGACGAAGCCCCCCACCATGACACGCCTCACCGAACGAAAACTGAGCGGAACGCTGTTTCTCACCTGTGTCGTGGGAGCCCTGTGCGTGCTGTCTGGAGGCTGTGCACCGCTGCGGCTGAGCGCCTTGAAGATGCCCAGCATGAGCCCCCCCAAACTCAGCGAACTGAGTGGCATGGCGGCAGGTGGATCCGATCAAGAATCAAGATTCGACACCGTTGGCTCCGGAGCCACCCTGTCTTCAGGCACCTTCAACGAAGAGGTCTACCAGAAGGTGCGAGAAGCCAAAGCAAACGATTCCATCGTGCTGCAGATCATCGGCGACCGCACGCCAGTGCGAGTCTTGCCGTTGCCGCCCGCATCGGGATCCAATCCACAAGGACAATCCGTTTTCGTCAGCACCTTGCTCAAGCAAACCGGCGTGGACAAACGTTTTGGTCGATTGGAAGCCGTGCTCTATCGGCATTCTTCCGATTCAGTGGAAGGGCTGCGTATGGAAGTCATGTTCGCCGAGCGTGGTGCGGGCGACGTCCGCCCCGAATCCGACTACGCCCTGCGAGCGGGAGACCGGTTGGTCGTCCGAGAGGGCCAATTTGGTGGGCTTTCGTCGTTGGTCGACATGGCCCTGCAGCGCTGAGCAACCAGTCTGAACAGTGGCGCAGTTGAGTTTGCCATTCCACGCCAAGCACCAGCGAGGAAAAGGACTTACGAAAACAACGATCAAAATTCGTCGACAAATCGTGCAGCGAACAGTGAACCAATCGGGTACAATGAACGTCTGATGAAGAAGCAAGGGGGCGACTTGGAATCGACCGGATGTCAAGAAGCGTATGCCTGCGTGTCGTGGTTGATCAGTTGGCCACGTAAAAAGCTGATCAAAAACTTTTAGTTGCAGAAGAAAACTTTGCACTGGCCGCCTAATTACAGGTAGCCCGGACTGATGGGGATCGCCGATGTCGCCTGAATGTCCGTCACAATGTCGGATCGCAACCCGTCTTACTCAAGACGCGGGTCGCTAAACAAGATTTGAGTTAGTGGATTCGGGAGCCTGTCAGGTAGCGCCCGATGAAGCGAAAAGGGGGTGCGTGATTTCGGTTGCGACATCCCTGCAAATAGCTTGACTACACATGTAGACGGCATCGTGGATGCATCGCGGGACGGGAGTTCAATCCTCCCCGCCTCCACTTCAAAAGCCGAGTTGTGAGCAATCGCAACTCGGCTTTTTTCATGGACTGGCAGCAAGTGGGATCGGCTTCCAGGCTGCCATGAATGCGACGTCGAATCGCGAACCGAACGCACATGATCAACCTGGACTGCGGCCACTGGATCCAGCAAGAACAACCAGAGCAAACCAATCAGGCAATCCTAGAATGGCGAACGCAGCAAGATGGCAATCAAGCAGGTGAGCAGAAGCCAGGAGATGAAACCGAACAGACCAGAACAGGCCAAACACGTCTGCAAGTGTCATCGAGTGTGTGAGCCGTTCGGGCGTTCGCGAGGGTGAGGGCCCGAGCATGGGAGGCGCCGTGCACAGGCCTCTCCGGACATCTCACTTTCCACCCACTCCCGTTTCAGCTTGTCAATTGAGCCGTCAACGACATTGGAACGCAGGGAGGATGAGCACTCTCGCCCGTCCGAGTGGTGAATGTCGGCCAAGAGTGGCCAACCGACAACAAAATCGAAACGCCCGTTTGCAACGGGCGGGGGTCTTGGCACTACAAACACGACACTTCAAAGCGGCACCACACACAACCGGGGCAAACGCCCAAACGGCTCACGAGATGCCCCCCAATCATTGCTGCTTGCCTGTTTCAACCAGCCAATCAGCGCCGGTACGCGGCGGAGCGACCGCGATTGACAACGTGTGCGAACCACCTGTCGCCGCTCTGCGGCTTTGTTGCGGTGCGGTCGCACAGGGGACCTCGGGTTGAAACCCGAGGCTGTCGAGTGTCACCGCTCCGCGGTTTGAACGGGGTGCGTTAAAAAATGCTCCAACGCCCATCACCAGACACGATCACCATGCACCTCATTATCGAACCAACCCACCGCCCGTGATCCATTCCCTGTTCAGCGCCTCTTCGATGTACCTCCAACGAACGAAGGATTTGACACGCGTGATTGCCAGCGAGGTGAATCAGTCAAGCGAATGTCTTTGCGACCGTAAGTTCATCTCGCTTCCTTCCAAGTGATCTTTGCGGTTTGCTTTTCGATATCCAGAAAGACGCTCGCTGATTCAAACTCGCGCGTGTAGGTGGTGCCAGCCTTCACCGCAGGTCCCTTGGGCGGCCCCAAGGGCTTGTCGTATTCTGGGAAACGGGTGAGCCACACGGCGCTGTCGTTGTTGTTCACGCTGTATCCATCATGAGGAAGGAAGTAGCTGTACTTTTCAGCGCAGATCAAGAACAGCGCCAAGCAATACTCCAGGCGTGGCTGAATGTTGGCCCCCCGAGCCACTTTCTTGCGACTGTCATCCATTTTGAGCCCTGTGAGCGCCGCGTCGCCCAGGCCAATCGACATCGCAATGACCTTCCCCTGACGTGCGGCTGCCTGAACGGCATCAATCCCTTTCGCCAAATACTCCACCCGTGTCAGGCCATTGGCTTGGCTCTCGATGCCTTCCAAGTAGGATCCGTCAAAGTACCGCATCGTGTCCAAACCAGAATCTGTCAGCCTGGCTCGGATGACATTGGCCAACAGCATCTTGTTGGGTGGAATCCGGTCCTTCAGGTCTTGCATCATCAAGAAGTAACCGTCCGTGACTTCCTGCTTTCGCTCGGCTCCGATTTCCGCACGAAGGAAGGCTGGTTCAAGGGCCTTGATGTTGCCGTCCAAAAAAATCCCGTCGATCTCATCGTGGCTTGCCATTTCCACACAGTGATCGACCCACCATCGACGCACATCAGGATTGGACAGGTCGTAGATTTCCCGAACGCCACGATGCAGCTTTCGGTTGCCGTCTTTGCCCTGCAAGAATGCTCCGGGAATGTCCCTCAACCCGTCGTTGGTCTTGTAGCCGGAATAGTTGCACATGACATTTCGGTAGTACAGAACACACGCGTCCTCATTGACGGACTTGATCGCTTTGGCTGCGGCGAGAGACCCCGCCTCGGTGGAGCCATGGGTCCGGCTTCCTGTGGTCTTCTCCAGGGTGATCAATGGGAATCCGCTCAAGTACTCCAACTCTTCGGGCGTGAAATCAGTCGCCTTTCGAAGGTGCATGTACAAAGGGACTCGCCCCCAACTGAATGGAGGTCGAGGCGCAGCGGTGCTGCCATGGACCGTTCCGCTGCCCTCGTCGGGGGCAGCAAGCGTGTTGTTCACTTCAGCAGCGAAACAACCGGCGAGCCAACACGCGGAGACGACAACCACCACTGGCACGATGCATTGACTTCTTCTCATTCTGGATCTTCCTCTTAAGAGTTTCATCCGTTGTTTTGAATTCTGTCGGAACTCACCGACCACGCACGCTCATCGGTGAAACCGACAACACCAACGTCGCCCCATTCGGAACCGCAGCCTCGTTCCATCGCTAAGCAGTTCGGCAGGAGTCTTTCAGCATTTAGTTTTTTTGGGGGTAGCGTCGTTGCTCCCACGTACAACCGGGGCTAACGCCCAAACGGCTCACTTCGTTGCACCCGATCGCTCCTGCCGACCTGCTTAGGTTCGGAAACGACACTTCCCCTGGGGTCGCGACAGGCGTTCGTGTGAGCAGTTGGCACTATCGTAGCGACTACCGCTTCCGGCGGCGGAATCGGCATGGCAATCGCCAAACGGATCGCAGCGGACGGCGCGACCACCATCATCGACGCTCGCAGCGAAGCGAGCGTTGAAAAAGCGAGCGGTGAAATTCGCAAAGAACTGCCGGACGCAAAACGCGTGAGCCCGGTCGCCGACAACGGTACCACCGATGGGATCGCCAAGACAATCCAAGAGCATCCCCAGGTCGACATCCTGATCAACAACCTCGGAGTCTTTGAAGCGGTTGATTTCTTCGATCTGACGGACAAGCAATGGAACGAAAGCTTTGAGATCAACGCGAATCGCAGTGCGAATTCAGTCACGAATCCAAGATCACCTGGACTCACGCACTCCGTTCGCTTCCATCGCGATCAGATTGTCTTTCATTTGATGCATGACTTTCATTCCGGTCGCCCACTCACCCGCTGTCAGTCCGCCTTGAAGACTGTCTCGGAGCGACTGGAAGTGCGGTAAAAGTTTGTTGATCTGACGCGTTCCCTTCGCACTCGGTGAAATCAAAACCGCGCGTGCGTCCGCCGGATCCGGCTTCCTCCGGACCAGCCCCTTTGCCTGCAGCCCGTCCAGCTGGCGCGTGATTGTGGTCTTGTCCCGCAACATGATCTCCGCGAATTCACCGCGGCGCAGCGGTTGCTCAGACTCGACCAAGACCATCAACAACGCTGATTCCTCAGCGGACAACTGGGATCCGTTTTCTGCCAGCACCGCTTCGATTCGCGAACGAAACAGGTAAGCGAGACGACTGATTAGAAATCCTGGTCGCTCAGGTTTTGACATCCGTTCGCTCATCATTTGACTCACAACTGGTTGACCGGCCACCATTCTGCGGCGGTTGCCTTTCATTTGTGTGCATCATACACTTACCTGCGTGGCCGAACAAGTTTTCGGTCCCCACGCGAAGAGGATGTCAGCCAACCTCAACCGACGAGGAACTCGATCATGAAAGTCGCAATCACTTCCGCCAGCGGCCAGCTGGGTGGCGACATCGCCAAGGCAACCCTCCAAGTCTTGGGAAAAGACAAGGTCATCGGCCTGGCGCGGACACCCAGCAAAGCCAGTTCGCTGGGGATTGAAATTCGCCCCGGCGACTACAACTCGCCCTCCGACCTGGAAAACTCACTTGAAGGCATCCAGCACGTCTTGCTGGTGTCCGGCATGGACGCTCCCGAGAAACGCATCGGACAACATCGCAACGTCATCGAAGCAGCGAAGCGGGCGGGTGTCAGCAAGATTGTTTACACCAGCATTCAGGGTGCTGAAGAAGGCACCGCGTTTTCGCCCGTGGTGCAAAGCAACCGGCAAACCGAAACGGATCTCCGCAACAGTGGGCTGGACTGGGTGATCGGTCGCAATGGCATCTACATCGAGCCCGACGTGGAATACATCGACAACTACAAACAGCGAGGCGAGATTGCGAACTGCGCTGGTGATGAGAAGTGTGGTTACACAACACGCCCTGAGCTGGCCTACGCCTATGCGAGAATGCTGACGGAACCGAAACACAACGGGCAAACGTTCAACCTGCATGGCGAAGCGATCACTCAGCAGCAATTGACGGCCTATCTGAACGACGCATTTGGAACCAACCTGAGCTTCCGGTCCATGTCGGTCCAGGAATATCGCGACGACCGCACGAAGGAGCTGGGTGAATTCCTGGGCAACATCATTGCGGGCATCTACGAGGGGATCCGCAACGGAGCAGCGAACAACGAGAGCCAGTTTGCTCAGGCGGCCGGGCGTGAACACCAAAGCTGGGAATCGTATTTCGATGGCCTGAAGTCGCGATCGATCGCTTGAACAGCAAGTGACGAATTGCCGGTCTGCCGCACGCGGCCCCGTAGGGAATTGGCAACACGCCTCCCTCCGACACTCACCCTCTTTTCCAATCCAACATTCAACGCAAGGACACTCGCAGATGTCGATCGACCTCAAAGCACTGTTGCTGTTGTTTTTTTCCACGCTCGCAACCGGAGTTGTCCAGGGGGACACACAGGTGGATCCAAAGCTCGCCTTGAAGATGCTGAATTCACAGCAGCAGCAATTTCAGAAAGGCGTGGTCCAGGTCACCGACAACGTGTTCACAGCCGTTGGATTCCACGGTGCCAACACGTCGATGATTGTCGGCACGGATGGTGTCATCATCATCGACACCTTGATGGGCCCCTCGAGCGCCAAAGCCGCCTTGCAGGCTTTGCGTGCCCACAGTGACAAACCCGTCAAAGCGATTCTTTACACGCACAGCCATGGCGACCATATCGGCGGTGCCAGTGCGTTTGTCGGCGATGAGATGCCGGACATTTATGGGACTCAAAACTTCGGATCTGCTGAGGGCGCGACCCAAGCAGCTGGACCAGTCAAGCAAAAACGAAACGTGCGTCAGTTCGGCCGAAAGCTCTCGCCGGTGGAGAGCACGAATCGTGGGGTCGCCCCCGCTCTGACGGCAGACGGCGATGGTGGAAAAGGCTTTCTACCGCCCACGATCAAGATTCCGGACAATGGGCTGAAAACGACGATTGCGGACGTCGAGATTGAGATGCACATCGCCCCCGGCGAAACCGACGATGCGATGTTCATCTGGCTGCCCAACGAGAAGGTCTTGTTCTCAGGGGACAACTTCTACAGTTCGTTTCCCAATCTGTACGCGATTCGCGGGACGGCGTATCGAGACGTGCTGAACTGGTCTCAGAGCGTCGCGAAAATGGCTGAGTTTCAACCTCACTGCGTGGTGCCCGGGCACACGATGCCAATCCTGGATGCCGACGCCGCTGTGACCGCACTGACGGATTACAGCCAAGCGATCCGAAGCGTGTATGACCAAACCGTTCGCGGCATCAATGCTGGCAAGAGCCCTGACCAAATCGCTCACGAAGTCGAACTGCACGCCGACCTGAAAGACAAACCGTACCTGATTGAGTTCTATGGATCGGTGCCTCACGCCGTGCGAGCGATCTACTCAGGCTTGCTCGGTTGGTTCGATGGGAACCCCACGACACTCAATCCCTTGGAACCGAAAACCAAAGCTCACAAGATCGCCGAGCTTGCGGGAGGCACGGACCGGCTGACCGAACAAATGCAAGCTGCCTTGGACCAGGGCGACTATCAATGGGCACTGGAACTGTCAGACCACCTGAAATGGCTCGATGACGGCGACCGAAAACTGGCTCGCAAAGTCAAAATCGCAGCCCTGCGAGGGTTGGCCGCCCAGGAATACAACGCCCCCAACCGGAACTATTACTTGAGCTACGCCAACGAGCTTGAATCCGGTGAGTTGAGCGAAATCTGGTTCTAGCCCAATTCGCTCCGACGCGATGCCGCCTCTTTGAAATTGCCGCCTCGTTGGAATTCGCGGCTGATTGCGGGTCCTGGATCTCCTGGGCGCCCTCGCCTCTGCCAAAGCAGTTCAGGTGATTGTTGCTCAGGTTCAGAAAAATTTGGAAAGAGGGCTAAACCAAAGACGCGATGATTGCGTATGCTAGTTCGAAGTCTTTGGTCGGACCTGCATTTCCAATTCAGTGATCTCCCGTTTGGGTGAACAGTGGTTCCGTCGATCCGTCCCTTCACGACTTTCTTGCTCAGCGTCACGCTGTTGCTCGGCCATGCACCGGCTTGGTTGCATGTTGCCACGTGCAACCATGACGTCTGCGGTCACGATCGCTGCGATCACGGACATTCTTCGCACCATGCCCATGAACACGGGCACTGTGACCGCGAAAACGGTCCACTTGGGAATGCGGTTCAACCGCTTGCGCCCAACGCAAGTCACGCACACGATCACTGCTGTCATTCGCATGCTGGCGAGGCAGCGACGCCGATCGCTTCTCCGCAAGACTCGCTTGCGACGTCAAGCGAATACGCCAACGAATCACATTCCCCGCACGATTCTCATTCGTGCTGGATCTGTCAATCGCTCGCGGCTCCAGGTGGCTTGGTCGATCAAAACCAAGCAGCGTTCAGCTGCGAATGGCTTGAGTTCACAGCTTGGCCGACCTGCATCTCGGCGGATGTGGATCCGTCCATCTCTTGGCCACCTCTTCGTGGCCCACCCGTGACTCGAGTCTGAGTCACTGTCACTTCGCTCTTGCTGAATTCGCTTGCGTTCGCGCCGGCGGTACGCGTTGATCGTTTGCTGCCAACCGTTGAATTGGCAATCAATCGTCAACAGCCATCTGCAAGATCGGCACGCCAACCGGCGACGGATGGGCGGGCAAGAAATGATCGTGACTCGAATAGCGATTCGACTTCATCCATTGCCTCGCGTGTGCGTTCGCGGACGAGCGGCGCCCGGTCCGACCAAACCTGTGTCGATCGACGTGCGCGCCACGCGGGGCCTCTACCATCTTTCTGCGCACTCACCCAATCCCAACCTCATGAAATCCATTCCACCTCCAACACGACGCGAACGATCTCGCGACGCGTTCACATTGGTTGAACTGCTGGTGGTCATTGCCATCATCGGCATTTTGATCGCCCTGCTGTTGCCGGCCGTCCAAGCCGCTCGCGAAGCGGCGCGACGCATGTCGTGCAGCAACAACATGAAACAAATCGCGTTGGCGACACACAACTACGAGAGCTCGTTCAAATGCATCCCTGCGATGACGGGATCCAGCAGCTTCTCCGCTCAAGCTCGCGTGCTGCCTTACATCGAACAGGCCGGCCTGAGTGAATTGATCGACTTTGAACAACCGTTGCTGACCGGCCCTCCTTGGGCGTCAAGCTTCAATCCGGCTCTTCGCGAAGCCGTTGAAAAGGTGGTCCCAACGTTCCTCTGCCCCAGCGATGTCGGTGACCCGAAATTCAGCACCACGTTTGCGGACGGAACCAACGGCTATTCCGGCGGCCTGAGCTACATGTTCAGTTACGGCAGCGGAACCGACACCCACTACGACGATCGCTATCGAACCGACGGGATGGTGTGGGAGAACTCCTGGGCCAAATTCCGCGATTGCTTGGACGGCACCAGCCAAACCGTGCTACTAGCCGAAACGGTGATGGGCGATCAAACCAGCGGCCTGACCGAACCCACACCCGCAGGGCCACATCGCCGGATCGCGAACTGGAGTGGCACGTCGGCCAACACCGCCCCCAATCCAGGGTTCGTGGACGGTGGCACGTTGATCCTGAATCCGGATTTAGAAACGGTCTTCCCCGCGAAAATCAGTTCTTACACCGGTAATCGGGGGTCATGCTGGATCCGGGGTGTGCCCTACGCCACCGTGATCAACGGCTACATGACACCAAACTCGTCGATCCCCGATGTGGGCATGCACGGTCGCGGGTTTTATTCCTCGCGGTCCTATCACACCGGCGGTTCGATGCACGCGATGCTGGACGGCAGCGTTCACTTCTTGACCGATTCGATCGACCGAACGCTGTACCACGCCTTGTTTTCACGCGACGGCAAAGAGGTTGTTCAGTGGCCGTGATCACACACGCTGGGGCGCTCCTGCTGGCCGGAGCCGCGATCGCGGTCACCGGCTGCGATGGAACGTCGCCGAAGACGACAACGGCATCCACCACATTCGTGACGGTCGTCTACGACGGCACACCGCTCGCCAATGTGCAGGTGCTACTGAAACAGTCCCCCGGTGGCGCCACGCTCGATCGAGCTGTCACCAATTCACGTGGAGTGGCCCACTTCCACGCATTGCCATCCCCTGAACCGGAGAGCTATGTCGTCGCGATGGAATCGATCAGCGATGGCGGCTGGATGCTGAAGGCTTCCGTGATGGAAAAGCTCTGCGATTCGCTTCGATTGAAACCGTTCTCCGAAACCCCTCAACAAACGATTGAGCTGCCACGACGCGCCGTTCAATCCCTTTCCTCCATTCATTGACTTCCAAAACAATCAACCATGACCATTCGAACATTCATCTTGACCTTGGCGGCGCTCTCCTGGTGCGGCAATTCAAACCTCCACGCGGAAGGACGCACGATCGCCCGTCTCTTTTGGCAAGACCACTCCAGTGCAGCCCTGAAATGGGGCGACCTTCAAAAGACAAAGGCGGGATACTCACTGGAAGAGCGGGCCATTGAAGGCTTCCCCAAACTGGATGTGGACGAGCAGACGCTGGTTCAGATGCAAATCGATGACGGGCTGCTCGTCGTTGGCGTGCGTGACGAAGCAGACGGTGACATCGGCAGTGGTTGGGTTGCGATCGAATCGGGTGCCACCCAAGAGGCACACGGCGATCACTTCCACTGGCGTTTTCCAGCACCGCCCTCGGTGCACTCCCAATTGATCGACGACGGCCAGGGCAACCCAGCTCACCTGTATCGCTACGGACAATCGTTTGTGATGGCAAACGATCAACGCAATGGCTTCACCGTGATGAACGCGAAAAGTGTTCGACAAGCCAAGACGCCCGCGGCCGCAGGGCAGTTCCATGAAGGTGGTGGAGGCCACATCACGCTGGCGGTGGCCGATGGAAAGGTCGCGTACAGCACTTGGATTCACGGCCAAGGTGACGATGCGGGACGAGTCGACGTGGTCGGTTTGGCAGAAAACAAGGGCAAGGGATATCGGCTCGATTGCCCCACAGGCGGCCTGCACGGGGCGACATCTTGCAACGGCAAAGTCTTCTTCGCGCCCGCCGAAGGCATCTGCTGGGTCGAAGCAGACTTGGAAGTTGACGACGCGGCCGATTCTGTGCAAGTCAATCAGCTTGAAATCGGCACGGACTCGGATGGCAACCCTCTCCGCACGGGGGCGTTTGCGACTCTCGGTGACAAGGTCGTCTTCACCAGTGGCAAAGCGGATCAATCATTGCTCTGCTTCATCGATGCCTCGAGCGATCAACCCAAGATCCAATCGATGCCGATGGAACTTGCCAGCGATCAGTCGCTGCGGACACCGATCGTCGGCAAAGGCTCCGGCGGACGACCGCTCGCATTGTGTTTTGCCGAATCGAAAGTGGCCCCTGAAAACGATCAGCTCTACGTGGTGGAACTGGATCCCGACGGCAATGGAGATTTCTCCGACGCCAAAGCGGGTGCACCGATCGCGGTGGGACCGAGCCAGATCGAAGGTCACTTCGGCCATCACGACGCCGTCTTCCTGCCGCGAGGACGCCAGATCGCGATCACCAACCCCGGCGACGCGAGCCTCTGGGTGATCTCGCTGACCGATCAATCCGTCCAAGCCAAATTCGATTGCGAAGGGATGCCAACGAGCCTGGCGTCGATCTCCGACTGAGACGAATGCCAACGACCAAGCGACGTCAGAGCGGAGGCATTTCGGTGACTCAGTTCTGGCGTGCCTTCGTCCAATGAATCAAACACATCCGCATCGAATGGTTCGATTTCCGTCTCGATGATGCGTTCATGGTCCAGCGAAGTGGACCCGGAAACCGCGACGTTGGAAACGCTCAGATTCGGCAGGACCGCGGACAAATGCTTGCCTCGCATGTCCGGCCATTCGTCCTTTGGATTCTGGCGCAAGCGTTCGAAGTAAGAATGTGATTTCGAGTTCGCCCCCAGGCCTCGCGTGACGCTGTCGCCGATCCCGAGCAGATGCACTCGGCGCTCAGTCCAAGCGGATTCGAACGGTTCAATCGAAATCCGTGGACCGGCTGGTCCCTCTCCGACGGGACGTCGAAGTTTGAATTCCAAGTACGCCGGGACACCGATGAAAACGATCAACGCGGCGAGAAACAAGAGTCGCCTGCGGAAGTTTGCTGGTCTGCTGGTCGAGGGCAACTGGGTGCTCATGTTTTTGCCTCAGAAAGGGATGACCAGATCGCGGACTGCAAAGAACGTCGCCGCAGCGATTCCTTCGCTCCGCTTTCATTTTAACCGCGATCAACGGTCTTCGGTTCGAGCTGGCACCGAGTGATGAGGAGGCATCGGCAGCAAACTTTGTGGCAGTTCGATTTGAAACGCAGCTCCACCCAGTGGGCTGTCGTCCACTGTGACAGCGCCTCCCAGTCGCCGGCAGATGCGTCGCACGAGGGCGAGCCCCAATCCCGTTCCAGGTTGCGAGTCCCCCGACAGGCGATGAAAGGGCTCGAAGATGAACCGCCGATCCGCTGCAGGGACTCCAGGCCCGTCGTCTTCGACCAGAAACCGAACGCGATTGGATTGGCCGGTGATGGTCACGCGAACCTGTGAGTTGGCGTACTTGCCCGCGTTGCCAACCAGGTTGCCGAGGGCTCGAACCAAACCGGCTTCGTACGTCACCAAATCAATGGCTTCCGAACCGGTGGGCGAGTCGAAGCGGATGTTGGGATGCAAGGGAGCGTGTTGCCCAATCGCGTCCACGGCGATTGCTTGCGCGGAAACCCGTTCGCGAGGTGCAACTTGCGATTGCTCGTCTGTGCGTGTGTAGTGGAGCAGTTCAGCGACCAAGTCATCAAGTTTGTCGGTCGCATCGTCGATCGAATCAATTCGCTGATTGCGTTTCTCTTCGCTGTCGGCGGACCGCACCAGTTCGGTTGCAAATTTGATCCGAGCGAGTGGCGTTCGAAACTCGTGTGAGACCGCTTGCAGCAACTCCTTCTGCGACTGCAGCAGTGACTCCACACGTTCGGCCATCGTGTTGAACGCCCCTACAATCGGCAGGCTGCGACGACGGCCTGTGTCTTTGATCCGAGCGGAAAAGTCACCTTCCGCGATCGCCAGCGCCGTCTGCTCGACGCTGCGAAACTGCCGAGCAATGGGTCGCATCAAGATCGCAATGGCCATCGCGACCAACCCAAAGACGCTTCCCAACCCCAGCAGGATGTCACTGCGGCGTGGACCAGCGAACCGAGGCAGCGGTCCCAACTCGACCAGCCATTGTGTTTTGGGAAGCGCCACTTCCATGCTCTCGCCAAACAGCACCGCCTCGCCAGCATCGAGTCGCTGCAAGAGAGTCGATGAGATCCGTCGCTCGGAGCGATCGACCACGTGGACCGGGTACGCGAAACGAGCTTGAATGCTGGCAACGGTCTCATCCAGATGGTCCATGCCACCGGCGACAATCTCGTCGCGAGCGAGCAGCGCCCCACCACTGAGCGCACTTTCGATGACCGAAATGTTCTGAGCTTCCGTCGTGCCGCGGAACACGTACGCTTGAATCACCCAAGCGATGAACAAGATCAGCAGCACGCCACAATAGAACTGGATGAACAATCGAGTCATGTGCGGCTCCGGTTGCGGCGGAAGAATCCCTTCCTTGCGAACGCGGTTTGGTCCCCTTCGCAAAGCGTCGACTCAGTCACAAATCCTAACGCATTTTGGTTTGCAAACGCAGCATTTCCAACATCGCATCAGCGGCTTCGTGCCCCTTGTTGCCCACCGTCCCACCGCTGCGCTGGATGGCTTGCTCGACCGTGTTGCAAGTCAACAACCCAAACCCAATCGGACGACCGGATCGCACTGACTGTTCCATCAGAGTGTCACTGACGGCGCGGTTGATGTGTTCATCATGAGTGGTTTCGCCTTTGATCACGCACCCCAGGGTGATGGCACCGATCACATCGGCATGCTGGAACGCTTGCTCCACCGCCCAGCACAATTCCCAGGCTCCTGGCACACGGATCAACCAATGCTTGTCCGCCGGAATTCCAGCGTCGGTGAGCGATTGCAAGGCCGCTTGGACCATCGAATCGCAGATGTTGGCGTTGTACCGACTGGCGATGATCGCGACGCGTCCGCTGGGCAGGTTTCCTGTGGTTCCATCAATGGAGGGCATTCGAATTCTCGAAGAAGAATTGGAGGTGAGAAAGTTGGTCAGTGGGAGAGTGAAGCCCTCAATCCTGAGGCTGAACACTCATCAGAAACTCGGCGTTGTTCTGGGTCTTCCGCATGCGTTTGATCAGTTCCGTCATGGAATCGACCGGCGAATGATCCGCTAACTCGCGTCGCAAAGTTTCGATCCGGCGGTGCTCTTCTTGATCCAGCAACATTTCTTCGCGTCGTGTGCCGCTGCGTGTCAGATCAATGGCTGGCCAAACTCGTCGAGCCACCAAGTCTTGGTCCAGAACGATTTCCAAGTTGCCGGTGCCTTTGAATTCTTCAAAGATCACATCGTCCATGCGGCTGCCCGTGTCGACCAAGGCGGTCGCCAAGATCGTGAGCGAGCCTCCTTCTTCGACTTTTCGAGCCGACCCAAAGAAGGACTTTGGTTTTTGCATGGCTCCCGCGTCCAGGCCACCCGTCAAGAGTTTGCCGGTCGCTGATTCACTGTCACTGTTGTAAGCCCGCGCCAATCGCGTGATTGAATCCAGGAAGATGACCACATCGGTTCCCGACTCCACCATTCGCTTGGCTTTTTCAACAACCATCTGAGCGACTTGAATGTGTCGCGCCGGAGGTTCATCAAACGTGCTGCTGATCACTTCACACTGCGGCGAAGTGATCTCGCGTTCCATGTCTGTGACTTCCTCGGGCCGCTCATCGATCAGCAGCACAACGACATACGCGTCCGGGTAATTGTTCAGTACACCGCGAGCCAAACTCTGCATCAACATGGTTTTGCCAGCGCGTGGCGGGCTGACGATCAATCCGCGTTGGCCAAATCCAATCGGCGTGAACAGGTCGACCACCCGTGTGCTCAGTTCTTGTGCGTCATACTCAGTGACAATTCGCACCCGCGGGTGCAACGGAGTCAAATCGTCAAACGGTTTCTGACGCTGACGCTGCATCGGATCGGCGTGATTGATCGCTTCAATCCGAAGGAGCGCGAAGTAACGCTCGTTTTCCTTGGGCGGACGAATTTGTCCAGCAACGTGCGATCCCGTGTGCAGACCAAACCGTCGAATCTGGCTGGGCGAGACATAAATGTCATCGGGACAGGAAAGGTAGTGGTACTGCGCGCTTCGCAAGAACCCGAACCCGTCGGGGAGGATTTCCAGCGTGCCTTCGCCGTACATCAAACCGTTGGCGCTCATCCGCGCCTTCAGCAGGCGAAAGACAAGATCTTGCCGCGGCAAAGCTGCGATCTCTTGCAAGCCTTCCGTTTCGGCCAGAGCCAGCAACTCATCGTGATCAAGCTTCTGCAAATCGTTGATATTCAACGCTTGCTTCGAGGATTGATCCTTCGCGGGAATGCCAACTCGACCGCCCGCGCGTGTCACTTCACTGACAATCTCTTCGGGCAACGAGAGCGGATCGCGTTCCGCATCGAGCTCGCGAACGCGTTTATCGACGTCTTTGTCTGGGTGGCGCATGCGTCGGTTGCTACGGCGACCATTGCGCGCCGGGCCCGGCGTGGAGGAAGGTTCCATGAGGAAAGAACCGATTCGGTGGGATGAAAAGAGAGGAGTACGGACGAGAGTCGTCCGGGTGGGGGGAGTGACGCCAGATGACCGACGTCACACCAAATAGTTTAAACGAATGCATGCCCCCTGTCAGGCGTAATTATGAGGGGGCTGTGAAGACGGCGTCACAAACTCCGCAGGGATCGGGTTTCGGTTGCTTCTGCACCTTAGGCGGTCTGGCGCATCCCTCACCCCGTTCGCTCCGTTTGTTTTCGTTCAAATACAGGACGACCGAACCAACGAGGTGGTTCGATCCGTCACGGCTGACCAGACGCCGTGTCCCCTCCTTCGTGAACGCCTGAACGACGTCACGCGACCTCCCCAAACTTCGTTGGTCTTGTGGCTGTTCAGTCTCGTATCGACCGGCATTGGTTCATCCCACTCCCTCCGGGAGGATCAAGCAAAGCGAGGGGAGCGGAGTGGGCCCCGCTTTGGCGAGAAACAGCAGAGCTGCGATTTGCCCTCCCTCCGCCGGCGAATCAACCTGCCTCTTTTTTACGCGTCTCCCCAGCATGAATGCCTGCGTATTAGGCACGGAAAGTTTTGGCACGCGGCCCAACCGAAAGCACCAATCTTTTCGCAAAGTTTTAAGTCACTTCTGACAAACGCCTTACACCACATTTCAATTTACCTTCCTTGCGTTTGGCCCGGAGTGTGCCAATAGCCATCGTCCGAAAAGAAGTGCTTCCCAAAAGGACAACGCACGACTCACGAGCGATTCAGGATGGCCCGGGCAGGAGTTGGACGGTGGACGGCGGTGCAGCACTTGGTTCGAAACGATTCGACACGGTGAATGAATCACTTTGGCAATGGGTGCCAAAGGCAACGTGTCGTGTCACACCAATCTGTCTTACGAGAAGGAAGACCACATGAGTTCGATCTCAGCATTTACGACACACGAGCTTGGCGGTGAACGGACTGGGTTCCGCTTCGCCATGCTCACTATGGCTCTCCTTGTGGGGATGATGGGGATCGGCGGTTCACTCGCGTCGGTAGCTTCGGCTCAGGAAGAGCCCTCGGCTGCAATGGAAACTGCAGAGGTCGCCGACGCGGGTGACGCTGATTCAGAGGAACCCGCAGCGGATGCGGGAGTCGGGTACGCCTTCGACAATGGCTTCCTGTTTCTCTGTGCCGTCTTGGTTCTGTTCATGCAAGCTGGCTTCGCGATGGTCGAAGTCGGGCTGAACTCCTCCAAGAACACAATCAACATCCTTTCCAAGAACTTGATGGATTTGTCCGTTGGGGCACTCCTGTTCTTCTTCGTCGGCTTCGGGATCATGTATCCGGGCAGCTATGGCGATGTCACAAACGGTTTCTTCGCCTTTGGTGGCACAGGGATCTACGAATCGAGTCCCGACCAAACATTCTCGCCACAAGTCGACTGGTTCTTCCAAGCCGTCTTCGCTGCAACCGCCGCAACGATCGTTTCCGGTGCTGTTGCTGGCCGAATGAAATTCAACGCTTACTTGGTTTACAGTGCCCTCCTGACTGGATTGATCTACCCGATCAGCGGCTTCTGGAAATGGGGCGGCGGATGGTTGATGCAGTTCGGCGAACAAGCCGCTGACGGCAGCTTCGCAATGGGCTTCCAAGACTTCGCTGGTTCGGCAGTGGTTCACGCAGTCGGTGGTTTCGCCGGCCTCGCTGGTGCGATTTTCCTCGGCCCTCGCCTGGGTCGCTACACCGCTGAAGGCAAGAGCGTTCCCTTGCCAGGTCACAACGTTGCTTTCGCTGCTCTGGGTGTGTTCATCCTGTGGGTGGGGTGGTACGGATTCAACCCGGGTAGCCAACTGGCTTTCCAATCGTCAGCTGACATTGACGCAACCGTCTTCATCGCTGTGAACACCACCCTCGCCGCAGCCGCTGGCGTGATTGTTGCAACCGCTGTTTCCTGGGGCCTGTTCGGCAAACCTGACCTGACCATGGGCCTGAACGGTGCACTGGGCGGATTGGTTGGCATCACGGCTTGCTGTGACGCGATGAGCAACACGATGTCAATCGTTGTCGGTGGTGTTGCCGGTGCCTTGGTTGTGCTGAGCATCATCGTCTTGGACAAAGCCAAAATCGACGATCCCGTCGGTGCTTTCCCTGTCCACGGTGTCTGTGGTGTTTGGGGCTGCATGGCTCTCGGCATCCTGCCAAACGCTCACCTCGAATCTGGCTCGACCAGCTTCATGATTCAACTGATCGGAACCGCTTCGATCTGTGCCTGGGCCTTCATCACCATGTCGGTCGTCTTCGGAGTTCTCAAAGCGATGGGCATGCTGCGAGTTTCGCCACAAGAAGAACAAGCTGGTTTGGATATCAGCGAACACGGTATGCACGCTTATCCATCGGACGCCGTCGCTGGCGGATCGGTGATCTAGTTCTACCCACCGCAGTGATGTCGCCGAATGTGCCGTTACCACACTCGGCGGCGTCGCAGCGCGGTGCCTTTGAACTTCTCGGCTCTTGCCTGGGCCAGAAGAAGCCCCAATGATCCGCGACAGGTGTCCGCCTCACCTGTTGCGGGTCGGGGTCTTTTTTTTTGCGCTGCCAGCGATTCATCGCCCCAGACGTGGCAAACCGTCAATCACCGGGTCTACGCGAAAAACTGGCGATCGACTAAATTCTTGGTTGGCCCTCGACGCCACCAGCTTTCGGTCAGCGATCAGGAGCGGACCTGAACGCCGAAAGGGCAACCTCCTTGCCCGCTCGAATAGCTCGCTCGATTTGCCTGCTCGCAACTTCAGACTTGCACCGTCCATGAAATTGATCATCGCAATCGTTCAACCCTCCAAATTGGATGCCATCAAAGAGGCATTGACCCGAGTGGAGGTGCACCGCCTGACGGTGGTGGATTGCCAAGGGTTTGGCCGCCAACGGGGCCAAACAGGCTCCATGCGTGGCCGCGACTACGGCGTCAGCTTGCTCCGAAAAGTGCAATTGCAAATTGGCGTGAACGAAGAGTTCGTGCAGCCCACCATCGACGCCATTCTGGAAGGCGGCCGCAGCGGTGAGAGCGGCGAAATTGGCGATGGGAAGATCTTCGTCCTGCCCATGGACGACTGCGTCCGAATTCGGACGGGTGAACGTGGTGGAGAAGCGATCTAGCCCCCGCCCGCAACAGGCCACTGCCTGACATTCGATCCACCTGCCGCCAACAATGGTATCATCGCAGTTTCATTCCAAAGGAACTGCAATGCACCCCACTTGGCGTCACTTCTTCTCAGCTTCGATCTGCCTGCTTTTGACCTCTGGACCGACCGCATTCGGCGCCGGTCATGCCTCGGACGACACTGGCAGCGAAGTCGAATCCGCGTCCGAAACGCCTCCCCCCACCAACCTGCATCTGTTTCTGCTTGCGGGCCAGTCCAACATGGCGGGACGCGGAAAGATCGAAGAGCAAGACCTTCAGCCTCACCCGCGTGTCCTCATGCTGAACAAAGAGGGCCACTTTGTACCTGCAGTAGCTCCGGTCCACTTTGATAAACCCGGCATCGCGGGGGTTGGGCTGGGACGCACCTTTGCGATCGAGTACGCCAACGCTCATCCGGAGGCAACCGTTGGCTTGATCCCGACCGCCGCGGGCGGTTCGTCACTGGAAGCCTGGCAGCCCAATGGCTTTCACGCCCAGACCAAATCGCATCCCTATGACGATTGCCTGCAAAGGATGCAGCAAGCGATGCAGGCAGGCGAACTGAAAGGGATTCTTTGGCACCAAGGCGAGTCCGATTCCTCCCCAGAGCGAGCCCAGGACTATCAAGCCGAACTCGATGATTTGTTCCTACGCTTTCGTCGCGAGTTCCATTCTCCCGACGTTCCAATCTTGGTGGGGCAGTTGGGTCAATTCCCCGAACGTCCCTGGAACGAATTTCGCAAATTGGTCGACCAAGCTCACCGGACCCTGCCCGAACGGATGACGAACACAGCCTTTGTCGTTTCAGACGATTTGACGCACAAAGGGGATCAAGTTCATTTTTCAGCTGAGGCGTATCGCGAATTTGGGCGACGCTATTACCGAGCGTTTCAGACGCTGGAACAATCAACCCGCGAGTGATCGCAACTGGGAGAACGGATCATGTTGAGAGCGTGTTTTGCCTTCGTGCTGATTCCATTTTCGATGCTGGTGAGCCAGGCCGCGGAGCCCTTGCCGGCGATCCGAGTCAGCCCGGACGGGCAATCGTTCATTCAAGCCGGTTCAGATCAGCCCTTTGTGGTCTGGGGAGTGAACTACGATCATGATCAATCAGGACGCCTGCTCGATGAGTACTGGATCGAAGAGTGGGACAGAGTCGCCGAAGACTTTGGCGAGATTCAACAACTCGGTGCCAACTGCGTTCGGATTCACCTGCAACTCGGCCTGTGGATGGAATCACCCGAGCAGGTGTCTCAATCGCAGGTTGACCAACTCAAGCGACTGATCGAACTGGCCGAGTCCAAACGCTTGTACCTCGATCTCACCGGGTTGGCGTGTTACCACAAAGCCAACATTCCGGGCTGGCTGAATGAACTCAACGAGGCGGAACGCTGGAAGGTCCAGGCCCGATTTTGGTCGTCGGTTGCGAAGACGTGCGCCGGAAGCCCGGCGATCTTTTGCTACGACCTGATGAACGAACCGATCCTGCCAGGCGAGTCCCCCGAGACGGATTGGTTGGCCGGCGAACTGGGCGGCAAGTTCTTTGTGCAACGACTGGCACTCGACCGAAAGGGAAGAAGCCGCGAAGAGATCGCGGAAGCCTGGGTCAACCAAATGGTCGACGCGATTCGCGAACACGATTCAGAAACCATGGTGACCGTCGGTGTGATCCCCTGGGTGTTCGTCTTTGGTGGTGGAAAGCCGCTCTTCTATTCGCCCGTCATTGGCAAGCGACTGGACTTTACCTCGGTTCATTTCTATCCCGAAAAAGGAAAGATTGACCACGCCTTGAAATCACTGCAGGCCTACGAAGTCGGAAAGCCCTTGGTCGTTGAAGAGATGTTCCCAATGAAATGTGGAATCGACGAGCTGACGACTTTCGTCCTGCAGTCTGAAACTCATGTCGATGGTTGGATCAGCTTCTACTGGGGCGGAACAGCGAAAGAGCTTCGCGAGAAAGAAGACGCGGGAATTGCGGAGGCCATCACCGCGAAATGGCTGGACGCATTTCAAGAGCTTTCAGCTGAAATACGAGTTGCTCCAAACCGCTGAATCAAACTGTCCCCGATTCGTTCACGCAATACCTGGACGGCACTTCTTAGGAACGGTCGGAAACTGACTGTCAGGTGCCCTTTGCCCGAACGCCGCCAGGGATGCTTCTCACAAAAGGCACCTGACACTTCTCACCTGGGGTTGCTTATTGACCTGATTCTTCGCTTTCTGCCGGCCACGATCAGCGCTTAGAAATGCCTTTCTAAACGCTTGCATGGCAACTTGAAGGCACACCCTTGCTCGCTGCGGGACCGATCAACGCCGCTCTACAAATGTTCATCTACGAGAGGGGTTTTCAGGCGTCCGACGCAAACTAATATCGCTTGGCTTTTCGAACGATCTCATCCCGGCGTTCATTTCCAGCAGCTTTTAGCGTCACCGGACCACTGACCATGCCGTCGAAAAAGAAACCGAAACAAGGCTTCACCCTCGTTGAACTACTGGTGGTGATTGCAATCATCGGCGTGCTCGTGGGGCTTCTGTTGCCCGCCGTGCAAGCCGCCAGAGAAGCCGCTCGGCGAATGAGTTGCAGCAACAACTTCAAGCAGATTGGGTTGGCCATGCACAACTACCACTCAGCTTACAATCGGCTGCCTGCCCAGGGAGCAGGAACATACGATTCGCTCAACTCGGGGCCAGCAGCATGGTGGTCCAGCAGTGAGGTTGCCAACAACCTCCGGCTGAGCATGCTCGTTGGCTTGCTGCCATTCATGGAACAGCAAGCGATGTGGGACGCCATCAGTCGCCCGAACGGCCGGAATGCCGACAAGTCAACGCGGACGCCCCCTTGGCCAGCAATGGGCCCTTCGCCAACGCGTCTCGACTATGGCCCATGGGTGACAGAGATGCCGACCTTCCGTTGCCCAAGCGATCCGGGTTCGGGACTCCCTGCGTTTGGGCGCACCAACTACGCGGCGTCTTTCGGCGACAGCGTTTACAACGTTCACGAGGGTGGACTGAACGACTACCTGCAACCTGATTCCGTTCGCTCGGAAGAAACCCGAGCGTCGGCTCGTGGCTTCTTTGTGATGCACAAGAACATGGCGTTCCGCGACATCCTGGACGGCCTGTCCAACACGATTGCGGCGGGTGAAATCGCAACCGACTTAGGCGATGACGACAAGCGAACGATCGCGGTCGACCAAGCTTCCTGGATTGCCGGCCCGTCCAAAAATCCGGAGTGGTGCGCGATCCAATTGCCCAACTGGATCGATCCGGAACGGCCTCAATTCTGGGGACCAGCAGCCGACCCGCGCGTTGCAGTCACCGACGGTCGCGGATTTCGATGGGCCGATGCGTACCAAAACTTCAGTGCCTGCAACACGGCGCTGGCCCCCAACCGCGAACTCTGCACCACCGACACGGCATCGCTGCTGACCTCGTTCCCAACCTCCAGCCGCCACCAAGGCGGTGTGCATGTGCTGATGGGAGACGGAGCGGTGAAATTCATCACCGATTCCATCGAAGCCGGGAACTCGGGAGCAGAACCAATCTGGCGATGGAACTCGCCCGGTGCCCCGAGCCCCTACGGATTGTGGGGTGCACTGGGAACGCGTTCGTCCAAAGAAGTGATCAACGGCGAATTCTGATGCCATCGCAAAGGCGATTGACACCTCTCACGACAGCCCAATGCAATCATACAACGCCACTTCCTCCGTCCGAACATCACGATGAAAAACCTCCTTTTCGCGTTCAACACACTTTTCATCGGCTCATGCATTTTGTGCCTGACAGGCTGCGACTCTGGCGAAGCCCACAGTGTGATTGAGGATGCCAGCGAGACGGAACTTGCCGAAATGCAAGCTATGATTGACCAAAGCGAGCAAGCGACTCAGCAGTCGTCGGCCGACGCGACCAAACAACCTTCGAACAGATAGTGAGCCTCCAAATGTGCAGTCGACCAACTGGCGTGATTGCCCTCGCCCTCTCACTGCTAACCCCTGTGATCGCGGACGATTTGCCGAAGATCAATGATCAACGTGCACACGAACGCTTTGAGTTTCGTCTCACATACGACGTTGATTTTTCAGAGCCGGAAGCATTGGATCCCCAAACAGGGTTCCTCCGCCGAGAAGACATGGCGGTCAGCAACAATGCCGGCCAACATCGCCAGGGACCGGGACGGCGGCACGCGGCCTGGTACGACAAACACCATGACCAAACGGCCTCGATTGAAGATGGCGTTTTGATCCAACGAGGCTTCGTCGCCGATTCAGACATCGAAGGTTTTGTGAGCCGTGACGCCGGCGAATCGCCACGCAATTTTGCATACCTTGACCCAGACCCCAACGATGCCGCCCGCGGCGAAGTCAACTTTGCCGACTTTGAGATCCACACTTCCTGGTTCGATACCTTTGCACTGAAAAGCATGAACGGCAAACAAGTGCCGGTCGAACGAACCGATCAACAGGTCCCCAAAGATCAATTTTGGGGGCAACCAGGAAAGACGGACACAGCCTCCCCCAACGTTACCTTTGAGCCAGGGACATTCTTTGAAATCGAGGTGAACTTCGAAGGCATGGAAGCCCTTGCTCACCGCCATTCGTTTTGGCTGATGCCGGCCTCGGAACAAAGCGGAGCGTACGACGACGATCCGAGCAACGGACTTGAGATTGACATCTACGAACACGAGATGGTCGTTGAAAAAGATTCGCCAGAGGCCGAATCCCGCAACAACATTTTGCTCATGAAGTGCATCGGTGGAAAAACGAATCCACCATCCACCTTCAACGAACTTCGTGAAGACGGCAAGACATCGATCGACGTCCCGGGGATCAATCAAGGCTGGCACAAAATCGGGCTGCTCTGGACCGAGCAGGCTTTGATCTGGTTTGTCGACGGCCAAGCAGTTGTCCGCGACTCCAAATTGGTCCCAACAGTACCGATGTACCTGATCGTCTCACGAGAAGCGAACACCGGAGCAGGCCAATCCAGCGACCACCAGAACCTTCGAGCCGAGGGGGAACAAATCCCGGTCGACGCAGGACTGTATGGCAGGAACGTCGCCACTCCCCAAAACCGAGACCTGATCAAACAAGGCCGCGATGAGGTCCGGGTAAGAAGCGTCCGAGCATGGACCATCCAACCGCGTCTTTGAAGTCACTCCATCGCAACTGAACGCTTGAGACCATCGCCACAGTTGCCACCTGAAATCATCAAGCGGCACTGAAAAACACGGCGATCAAAAACGGCGTTGAACATGGAGTGCAACGCCCTGCGTGTCAGGTCATGAAATGACCTGCGGCTGGATTCAGCCGGCCATCCGTGTGATGCGATTGTGAGGGGCAGCCAATTCTTCCGCGGTGGGCTGATAGCGGAACTGCATCAAGTAGGCATCTTCCGTCGCATCGTCATAGAAATCTCGCAGCACCGAAATGGCCTTGAAACCCAACGACTTGAAGAACAACTGAGCTTCCAAGTTCGTCTCGCGAACTTCCAGCATGATGCGATTGCGACGTTCCTGGGACAACTTGCCCAGCAACTTTCGCATCATCGTGTTGCCGATGCCGTGACGTCGGTAGTCACTGTGAACAGCGAAGTTCAAGATATGCAACCGATTCTTGTGCAGTTCATAGATCATGAAACCCGCCACACGCTCGTCGCATTCTGCCACCATGCCAATGCAGTTGCGTTGGCGAAGGCAGCGGATGAAATCATCCTCCGACCAAGCGAACTCAAAGCAGTTGGATTCAATCCCCAAGACATCCGGCATATCGCGTCGAATCATCCAACGGATATGCGCGGTTTGTCCGGTCAAAGCTGGGCCAATTTTCTGCGTGTTTTCCACGTCGGACTCCCTTCCGGTTCTGTGAAGATCGCATCGCCGTTTGCGGGGGCCTTCCTGGCTCTCCGGCGATGAGAGGGAAATTAGCAGAACCCTTTGATCGCACCAAGATGAAATCCCCATCCGAATTCCCCTCTGCCAACTGGCAATTCAGGGACTTTGCGAAAGCTCACAGGCAACTTGGGCAACGTCGATTCGCCTCCATCATCGACAGTCCAATCAATCAGAACGCGGGTTGTTCAGTCGCCAGGAAACTCGATCCAGCGAATTCCGCACGCTCTCCATTTCGAAATCGGGCAACGTCAATTTCGGCTCGTGTTCGATCACAAAACTACGAATCGCCTCGGTTTGGCGAGCCAATTGGCAATCGACCTCTTCTTCCAGTGGTGCAAATCGATCTAAAAACGATCGCTGAACGATGTAGCTGTAGGTTGCCGCGACGTGGTTTGGTGGGCATCGAACCAAATGCGGGGCCACGAGATTGTCGGGGTTCGCTTGGCTTCCCACCTGCAGATTGACGTACGACAAATGACACAGGTCCCATTCAACCTTTTCTGGGAAACTGATCTTTTCTAAAAACCGAAAAAACTCTGGGTGAATCGTGACGTCGTCTTCCAAGACGATCACCGGCAGCTCGTCCTCCGAGCGGTCGTAGAACTGAATGTGCGACAGCGTGCACGCGGCAGACCCCCACATGTGCTGAAGATCGGATCGCCACCTGCCCTGCAAAATGGCAGGCAATCCAAGACGTTCGAAGTCTTCGGTAGTGGGCGTCTTCGCTTGAATGATTTCCGCATTGCGAAACCCTGCCCGGTGCAGGTGCCACTCGATTTGACGAACCCGGTCCTGTGATTGCTCGTCAAGCGTACTGATCACAAAGGTCGGCGTGTCTTCATCGATGTGTTTCATGAATGGCTCATCGGACGATCGCGAGTTGCGTCAACGAACGAGCGTTCCCATGCACAACGGGCATGGCCGTTCCCTGACGGTTCAACACCTGCCCGTTGGGCAGGACACGAACATCCCCTCGTCGGCGATCATGGACACAAAAATTCCAATCCTCGGAGACTTCCACCCAACGCTCTGAATCGCTGTGACAATAGAGATTCAGAGCCGTCTGGTCGCCCCAGTCGGTCGTTCCACGCAAATCCCTGCTTCGCAGTCGCACGGCTTCGGTGAAGTACCGGCTCAATGACTCCGCCGTTCCCGCACTGAAACCGCTGTTCAGAAAGGGGTTGGACGCGAAAAGTTCAAACGCACGCTGACGCGTCGACGAATCTTCGATCGTCTGCGTCCACCCCCGAATCGCTTTGTTGTGGGGGAACCCAAGTGGTTCGCTGACCGCCAAAATCTTGCTGGGATGTTGCTGGGTCTGCTGCCAAAGAGAATCGAGCCGACCTTGAAACAGCACGTCCCCCGCATCCCAGTAAGCCACCGGAGTTCCTTTTGGTAGCTGAGCGACGATGTCACGAAAGTCAGTCAATCGCCTCACCGGTGGGAGCTGCCCGTTGTACGGTTGGCGAATGAAACGCACGTTCGGCAACGCTTGCAGGCTCTGAATCTCGCTGGGATACAAACCGTACCCCACAACGATGACTTCCTGGGTGTTTCCCGATGCTCGCAACGTTCGCAAGAACACGTCTTGGAATCGTCGGACATCACGGCGATTGAAGGCCACCAAAATTTTCGCGTTCTTCACGACCTCCGGATTCACGCTGATTGGTGGAGGATCCACTGCCGCAGCGTTCCTTCTCGCACAATCAGCCGACGAACGCTGACGCGTCAGATGCCATGCTTTGGCGCCGCTCAAATATCCAATGCGTGCTCCACTGCGGCGAATGTCTTCGCACCGGCACAAACATTCGCACTTGGAGGGTTCCCAACGAAACGCATGCCGTTCCAACACAGATCGACGGAACAACGTGGCTCCCATCGCGACATGCCGTGAATCTCGATGAGCCGATGATTCGCCCAAGTAGTCCGCGGCAAACGCCCCATAGTTTGATCTCGCAACCAAGGCATGGTGCAACCGAGCGATGCAGTCTTTGCCAAGCACCACGTCGTCGTCCAAAAACATCAGGTGGTCCGAACGGCCACGACGAACGGCTTCGTTTCGAGCCCGAACGATGGTTGCGATCCGGCTGGCATCCGTCCGACCAGGTTGACCGATGACTCGGTGCACGTTCAATCGGACGTCGACTTGGGACTCGATCGCGTGCCGGACAGAATCCTGCAAGGGGCGATCGTCTCGCGTAAGCAGTGCCAGATCAATCGTTGGCATGAAATTCATCGCGCGACCTCAGTGGCAACCGGCGGAAACCCCTGATGGTTCCATGTTGTAGTGGTTGACGGAACGATCCTCCGGCAGCGGCGGGTAGAACTCCGCACTCTCCGCCGCGGTCATGCCCGCTTCCATTTCGAGCAACGACTGGGCCTGCTCGCGAACGTAGAGAATGCCGTTCACCTTGCCCTGGTTCATCATCGCGTACGCTTTTTGAGCCAGTTTCTCGCCCTCAAACCACTCGCCGTTTTCAAGATCAACGTTGGTGGTGGAGTTGGGAACGAACAAACACTTCACGTCCATCGCGTAGAAACTGCGTTTGACCGCAAGCTTGGGAGACAACTGCTGACTCGCCACCACATAAGCGGGGTCCGCAACGGCAGCGCCTTTTTCGAAAGTGATGGTCGCCAATTCAGGGAACCGCGGTGGTATCGAGACGGTCCCCGACAATGCCATGGCACGAACTTGCTCTGGACTTTTACTCATGATGCTTGTCTCGGATAGAATGCTAGCGGCTGGTTTGTTCACCCCACGAAGAGAAAGGCTATTCCTTTTTCAGGCCCCACGCAAGTTTGCCAGCGGGCGTGAGCAACGCAGAACCAACCATTTCCGACTCCTTCCGTTGATCTTTCTTTGGGCCTGACAGCATGCGTTTGTGTTTCGTGACAGCTTTCGTCGGCGTGGCTTTGACAGCCATTGGGCCGAGCGATTTGGCCGCTCAGTCCGCCGACAACCCCGGTGTCATCTTGATGCCGCCACCAATCTACCAACAGATTCCGACACGAATACGCCATTCACCATCGACCGCTGCCCCCATTCCAAGTGCGGCGATTTCGGGCCCAGCCGCCCGGAATGAAACAGCCGTTCCGGACCGCGTTCCAAGCCCCGAGCACGAGACTCACCTCGTACCGCCGATGGGCACCGCTTACAGCATGGCGCCCGGGATTGACCAAAACTGGGGCCCGACGGACTCGGTCTTGCTGCCCGAACAAGTCGACCTGCGAGACCATTTGCCGACCCCCGGCAAACAATCCCAAAACGACTGCGTCGCCTGGGCGGTTGCCTACTCGACCTACTCCTGCCAAATCAGCCAAGAACGTCGACGCAAACCAACCTTCGCTGGCGACCACTTCAGTCCCGAATATGTCTACGATCAGATTTCCAGCAATGGAGAGGGGTTGACTGTTCTCCAAGCGATCGACTTCTTGAAACTCAATGGGTGTGCATCGCGAGCGAACCTGGATCAATCCAACAGACCAGTCTCACCACGAGCGGCGGTCGAGGCCAACACCTTTCGGCTGCTCGAGAACACACGTGCTGGCAACCTCGATGAGATCAAGCAGTACTTGCATGAGGGTTACCCCGTCATCCTGGTCGTTCGCATGGAAACGGAGTTCCGTTCCGATGCAAGCGATGGTTCCCCTTACCGTTGGAGCAGCGATTCAGCCGCGGAGGTGAACCATCATGCCGTCACCGCAGTTGGCTACGACGACCAAAAGCGATCCCTTCGATTGATGAATTCGTGGGGCACACAGTGGAAGGACCAAGGGTTCTGCTGGGCTTCGTACGACAACTTTGATTCGATCGACGTCAGCCAGTGGTGCGCCGAAGCTCATGTGTTGCGAATCAAGGACCACGCCCCCTACGAAGCATGGATGGTCAAAACCGATTCGGCTGGCCCGGTGAATCCGTTCGCACCACCGCCACCTCTCATCCGGAGACGCTTCCTGTTGAAGAACGACCGAAAAGTCTACGAGAACGGACATGTCATCTCCCCCTCGTCATGGAAAGTGGATGACTTGGTCTGCAATAACAAAAACCTGTTTCTACTGGCTCGCGACCAAACCGTTTACCAACTGAAGGATGCCGCCTCGGGCGCCAGTTGGTCGCATCTCAGTCGCGATCCGTTGGCGGGCAAAAAGGTTTGCATGATGGCAGCAGCGGACTCTCAACCGCTTCACGCTCTCACCGAAGACCAAAATCTCTACCAATTCAAAGCAGCGTCCGCGACATGGTCCCCCGTTTCTCTCCCGTCCAATGACAGCAAGCCGATCGACCTGCGAACGGTCAACCAGAAACTCCGAGTGATCACGGACAAGGGCACGGTTTACCAACGAAAAACCGACGGCCAATGGGGAGAACAGACTCAGCTTGCCCCTTGATCATTGGCTGCACTCGTGGTCACCAGCAACACGCCAGGCGACTCATTCCGCACTCGGTTCTTCCAACACCTGCAACGTGCGTGCGACACGAAATCCGAGGTAAGGGTGTTGCGTGTAAAGCTTTTCTTGTTCTCGTTTGGCCGAACGCATGGTCGTCGGAATGTAGAACACGGCGCTGCCTCGTGCGGCCCGATAAGTCGATTGGTTGTCGATCAAGCCATTGGTCGTGTCGACAATCATCGTCTTATTTTCGCGGCGTGAGACTTCATGAGTTTCGCACCACTCCATCACATTGCCGAGCGTGTCAAACAAACCGAACGGGTTGGGGAGCAACTGCCTGACCGGCCGGAACAAGACTCTCGAGTTCTGGGCGGATCCTTCCGTCGTCCAGGCGTACTGAGATAAAAGCTCGGGGGAATTTCCATAGGAACGAGGCGTGTGAGTTCGCCCGCGGCAGGCATATTCCCATTCTGCTTCCGTTGGCAGTCGGTACCCGGTGCGTTCCAGAAAGTCCTTGGGACGCTTGATCCCTTCGGGCAACTGGTGCGAAGCCTCAATTTCTTGGATTGAGGGGTAACACATTTGCGATTCAGGAATGCCTTCCTGTTCACTCAGCCAACGGCAGTACTTGATCGCTTCGAACCATCCAACGGAAGTCATCGGACAGTCGGGTTGAAGTGCGTACTGGGTCGCGTAACTCGCATCGGGATCAAAGCGTTGGTATTGCGCCAAGGTCACCTCCGCGTCAGCAATCGCGAATGTCCGAGGGATCTTGGTGCGAATCGGAATCTCCAACGAGTGGTCGCGGAAAGACTCATGCCCAGGAGATCCCATCACAAACTCCACTGGCCCCTGGATCGTCACCATCGTTTGCCCTTGCCCGTTTCGGTCCCAACCGGGAGCCAATTCATCTGCGTCTGAGACGCTGGCTGCTTCCGAAACATTGTCAGCAGACGATGAAGGCCGATGGGATTGGTCAATTTGCTCCACGACCTGATCCCACTTCCAGCGATTCGCGAGATAGCGACAAATCGAATGAATGGAGGCCTGAGGATGTTTCGTCCCCCAATCGCTCACCAGTGTTTTTAGCTCCCGAAGGTCATCCGCTGGCAACTGCTCGGGACGATATCGCGCCAGTGAAGCGAGCAACGCAAACCGACGAGACTCATTGCCCTCCACCCGCAGTTGCTCCAGCAACATGGAGGAGGGGACACTGAGCGACGCCAGTCGATCCATCAGAAATGATCGCAAACGAGGGTCAGGAGCGTCCTCCAAGGACTTCCAGAGGTGCTCCGCGGATCCCAGGCGGGCCAGAGCGATGATGGCGTTGGCCTGCCGGCTCGCAACATGGTCCTTTTGTTCATCCGTCACAACGGGACGAAGCCACACCGATGCAGCGACGCTTTCGCCGTCTTCCACCAGAGACAGACTGGCCAAGCGATAACCTGCCGCGGCCAATCCCTTTGACTCTCGCCAATGGTCCTCTGCGGGAAGCCGTTCCAACGTTTTTGATTCGAAAGCGCCACCGTTCCACCAAACCGCGGCGTAGCTCAACGTGTCTTCGTCAAACTCACCGCGAGGATTCAAGCGGATGTCGGTTTGATATTTCCCCAACGTCACCCGCGTTTGAAAGCCGTAGGGACTTTCGTTCCACGCGTCCTCGGTCATCGGAGGCGCAACCAACCGATGCCGGACCGAACTGTAACGATCGCTCCCACTTGGATGACGACGTTTCAAATTGGATTTGGGCACGAACCCGCTGTGAAGAAGCGGCTCCCAGCCTTTGGCTTGATGTTCCGAACCAGAGAGTCCCAGATAAATCCTGGAATCAATGACACCAGGAGGTCGTTCCGTCCACAGCACGCCGTATTTCTGCAACATCTGCGTCGGTTCCGATTCCGTGTTGACAACACCAACGGGAACCGCCGTCACGTCACAGGGATAAAACCCTTCGTCCCGCATCGCTTGTTGAGTTTCCTCCACGGATTCGCGATCCTCATCACCAGTGAACCGCCAATCCAAACCGTCACGTTTGAAAACAGCCGCGACACACGAATCCTGGTCTTTCTCATAGACGCGAACACACTCGGGACGGAATCCGAAGGGCTGCATCGATCGTGCAAGCGACTCAAAGTCATCCCAGGGACAACGCTGAACCATTGCGAAAGCCTCTCCGACCAACCCTTGCATTCCTGTGATTTCGTCTTTCAACTCAACGTTGATTTCCGGGAACGGTTCCTGTTTTCCGGCGTCCGTCCAGGTGGGCCGTGCTCGCTGCTTCAACTCTTCATTGAGGAACTGCGAGATGGACCGGGGATCCGTTTTCGCTACCGACAGCAGCAACTCAAACTGGTCCTTCTCCGCAACGATCAGCAAGTCCTTCAGGAGAGGATCGGCGGGTGTCAGACAATGCGAGATCAGAAACGCAGCGTTCAATCGAACGTCGCTACCAGGATCAAATTGGTTCGCATCCGATGTTGGTGCGAAGTACTGAACGGCGGGTTCGATGATGTGTTCGGCGATGCGTGTGAAGCCGGGTGTTAACTCACCGACTCGCGTCGGATTCTGGTTCACGATGGCTTGCACCAAGCGTGATGCGTGGTGTTTCCAATCGGGATTCACGGGATCCAGTTGCGCGAGCACCCACGCCAAGCGAAGTCGCCGGTCTTCATCCAGTGTGTCGGACTGAAACCGTGACCAAAGCGTTCGCGTTGCCAGTTCCGGTTGCAGCGCAAGACGTTCCGCAATCACACCCAGCGTGTCATGATTCGATTGTGAAATGGCATCGATCAGAGGTTCAATCTGACTGGGATCCTGATCCACCAAAGCCAACCTGGCAGCCAGGACCTCACGAGGCGTCTTGCTTGAATCCGCCAACACGAATTGCAATCGAGGTTCCGCCTCCTCGCGAAATGGCTGCATGGTTTCGATCACCTGAGGCACCATCGCCACATCGGCGGCGAGCAGGCGAGAAACCATCGATTCCGTTTCTTGGTTGGCCAAACGATTGGCAATGTTTTGGTTGACGGTGGCGACCGCGAGGCCGGCGAGAACCAGCAGAGCAGCAGCGATGGCCCAGCGAGTTCCATGGTAGCGAGCCGAGGCGGTCATCAGCTTGGCCTGATCTTCCGTGCGTTGCGCAGGTGCGGTCAAAGCGAGAAAGCGAAGGTAATCCAAACCACTTGGCAAAAAACGATTTTCGCGTTTCGGTTTCCAATACTCCGTCAACTCATTCAAACGCAATCGGGCTCGCCCACGAATGCTCTGGCGGTCACTTTGAGTCAACCAATCCCGAATGGGCTCGACCAAAAAGTCGTGCGTCAGCTGATAGCTGCGTTGGGAAACATCGGAATCCACGCCATCCAACGCTGCGGTGGGTGTGATCAACCGAAGTTCTCCGTCGAGAGCCTCGATCAGTTCGCCAAAGGTCGCGTGATCCAGACCAGCGACTTCCTGGAGTCGATCCAGGTCTTTCATCTGCCCTTTGATCTTGGCCCCTCGTTCAGGCAGCAACTCGGCCAAAACGGCTTTGGCAGGGTCGCGCAGCCTTCGGTGGTGCGGCGAAGCATTGGAGTCTTCAAAGGTTGATTGGAGGTAAACGATATCGACGCCTTCGGCGCCGCCGAACTCAGCCAACGTCTTCAGATCCCACGTGCGACTTTTCAACATTTGCGCCAGCACGGCCAAATGAATCGAGATCACTCTGCCGTTTTCTTGAACAGCCTCAATGATCCGGGCGATGAACTTGGTCTGTTCGGCAGTGATCCGCCCCAGGTCTTCTGGCAAGCATCCATACGCCCGACCGAATTCCGTCAGAACATAGTGAGCGTGCCTGCGATCAAAGCGGTCCACCGCGATGCAGTTCACGTCCTGAACCAATCGCAAATCCAGTTCGTGAAAGAACTGAGTCGCAGGCATCCAGAAGTCGTCCCGAATCAACAACAAGCACTGCAGGTTTTTGCCATCGCACTGCCGGATTGCGTCGACCAAGACTTCGTCTTGCATTCTCGGGTGGATGTGCAGCCATTGCTCAAATTGGTCCACAATGACCAAGACTTTTTTTCCGCCACCGACACCGTTCTTTCGAATCGATGCCATCGCGCCGATCAGCGTGGACTCCGCAGCGGTGTTGGAGTCCAGTTTTTGCAGGGCCGCCAACAGGCGGGATTCCGTGTGCGTCGCGTTGGCTTCCACGGAAACGACTTCCACCGATGCGTCCAGCAAGGGCACCAAACCCGCCTGCATCAACGATGACTTCCCGGAACCGGATGGCCCGTAAATCAGTGCCACACGAAATGCCTCGTCGATGTCTCGCGAGTCAATCCGGATCTTCAGCTGACGCAGCACCTCGGGAACACCGCGAGCATCTCGCGCCCCGGGGACCAACTGCAAAAAGAAACTGCGGTCGTGCTGGTCAAAGGCCCGCAAGCCTTTGGGGATCACACGTGGTTCCGCATCGGGACGGGGCGAGTTTGCCAACACACCCGGTGGCGACAGCGAGTTGGTGCCAGGGAGAAACGTCGCCGACAAATCCCCGCTGTAATCGACCGTGCACTCTTCGGTTTGGTAAGAACCAAGGTCCGCTGCCATGGCAGCCGCAGTGGGGTAGCGATCCGAAACTCGCTGGGCCAACGCTTTCAAGCAGATGCGTTCCAGCTCAATTGGCAAATTCGGATCGAATTGCCGCAGCGGCTTGGGCTCGGCGCGGACAATGTCTTGCAGCAACTGTTGGCTGGAGCCACCGCTGAAGGGACGCCGTCCCACCAAAAGCTCGTACAACACGATCCCCAAAGCAAAAATATCTGCTCGACCGTCCACCAAGTGACCTTCGCCACGAGCTTGTTCGGGGCTCATGTAGGAATAGGTTCCGATCAGCAACCCCGCACGGGTCGGGCGAGGAGCATCGTCACTCATCGCCAATCCAAAATCAGTCAACCAAGCTCGGTCTTGGGTGTCGATCAGCAGATTGCTTGGTTTGACGTCTCGGTGAACCAAGCCGTTGGAATGCGCGTGATGCAGTGCTTCGGCGATCGAGCGAATCCAGCCCAGTCCTTCCTCCAGTGATGGCTTGGATGCCAGCAAACGTTCGCGAAGATCCAGGCCTTGAATGAATCGCGAAACGACGAAGAAGGGAAACTCGTCGGAGTTGCCCACGTCATAAACCGGAACGATGTTGGGATGGTCCAGCTTGGCGACCATCCGGGCTTCCGATGTCCACTGGAATTCATCGTTGACATCTTGCAGCGACCGCAGCGGAATCTTGATCGCGACGTCACGGTTGAGTGACTCATCTTTGGCCTGAAACACCGAACCAAAGCCGCCGCTCCCGATCCGACGGATGACGCGATAACGTCCAATCCAGTCCGGGGTTTCGATGTCTGGAGCAGCTCGTCCAGACGCGACGGTCGCATCCACCTGCGATGTCTCGGGCGGACGCTTGACGTTGCCCGGTTGAGTTTTACTCGCCGGAGTTTCACTCGGAAGGTCCGAATCGGAAGCCAAACCTTCATCCTCATAAATAGGGACTTAAGCAGGTACGCAGGTGTCATCGGGTATGTGAGCCGTTGGCGTTAGCCACGGTTTTCACTCGCAACCGGGGCTAACGCCCAAACGGCTCACATGGTTGCGCCCGATCAATCCAGCCGACCTGCTTAACAAACCTGCGGAAGACGTTTCCAAACGACTTCCACAAGTGTCCACCTTACCCCATATCCATCGACGAAGTTGCGTCGCGAAGCGAAATTGTCCGCCACCGAATCGCCGAGTTCCAACTTGGAACTCAAGGCGATCCCATCGGTGGTCACGCGGACTTCGCGGCATCGATCGCGGGTTCGTTTTCAATCCAACGATTTGAATCGGATGTCTTTGAATTCCGCCCACATGGATTTGCCAGCGTGGAGTTGCAAAGCCAACTTGCCGTCCAACAACGCAAGTTCGGGTTGCTCATCGGTGAAGTCGAGAATCAACTTCCCGTTCAAGAAGTGCTGGATGTGGTTGCCATTCCCGATGATGACGACTTCGTTCCAGTCATCCAATTTGAACAGCTTTTGGAACTCAGCTTCGTCCATGAAGTTTTCCAAGACCTGTTTCTTTCCGTCCTTCCAGACTGCTTTCTCACCGACCATGCAAATGCGGCCACGACGGCCACCTTCGTCGTAGATGAAACCGGCGATGTTGGGGAACTTCATCTCATTGCGAAGTTCGTGCTGATAGCCCCGCACGACCCACTCGTTGCGAGCCGATTTGTTGGTGATGTGCTTGGACCGGTACTGGATGCCCGAGTTGTTGTCCGCGTTGCAACGGAACGAAAGGCGGAGTTCGAAGTTCTTCGTGTTGCCGTCTTGCCAGATCAGGAACGTGTTTCCATTGGCTTTGTTTTCCTCGGTGGTCTCGCCATGAATGACACCATCACGCACCGACCACAATCGTTCATCACCGCTCCAACCTGTGAGGTCCTTGCCGTTGAAAATCGAGGTCATGCCGCTCTCGGCAGGCAGCTTCACCGGGGAATCAGCAGAAACAACAAGCACGTTTGAAAAAACGACAGCCAAACCGATCGCGAGCGTCGTTGACCAAGAAGGCGTCAAGGTGGTTGCAGTGAACAATTTTGTCATCGAGGTGGGATCCTTAGGAGGGAATTGCAAGCAAAGATCAGATTTGATCCATGCAGAGTATGGTTGAACGAATCGCCGACGCCAACCATTGGGGCAATCTGACAACCGAAATCTTCCCCGGTGGTCCCCTGCGCCCGCTGCAAACAGCCTTCCATGAAACGCAGAGTGGAAAGGTACCGGGATCGCGGTCGCCAATTCGTTTCAAATGCACCGAAATCACCCGTCATCAAACGGATTTCGCGGGCAAATGAAGGCTGCACAGTTTGTGTAATCGCCTCAGCCAGATTGTCTTTGCCTGGGATTGGCATATTCTATGCGAATGCCTGAACACGGAATTGCTTCCGCGATTTCTTTCGGCCAAAGTGCCGAGCAGGCGAACCATGGGTTCGACTCGCAAGGTTGCGAGGCCGGAACGATCTTCATCGGCTGCTGCGACAGCACAGTCAACCACGGGTTTTTCGACCCGAGCGGTTCACGATGAGGTGTTTTAACAAGGAGTGACGTGAATGTCCGATTCGATACCGACACATGACGCAATCATTGCGTCCGAAAACGCGACTCGTCCCGAACCTGTTGTCATCACCAAGGGCGTTCCAGAACCGACCGACACGCTGTACTGCGAAGACCTGCAAGTTGGCCAGCAATGGTTGAGTCCCTGGCGGGTCATCTCTGCTAACGATGTGCGGACCTTCTCCCATTTGACGGGCGACTTCGATCCGTTGCACGGCGACGAAAGTGGCGTCGAGGACGACTTCCCCAAATCGCCGTTTGGTCGACCGGTCGCACACGGCTTGCTGGGGCTGAGCATTCTGGCGGGGTTGTCGACCGAGTTCCCTCGAGCAGCCACCTTGGCGTTGGTGTCCGTGGACAACTGGAGTTTTGACAACCCGGTCTTCTTTGACGAACGAGTTCGCGTGGTCACGTCGGTGGAATCAACCGAGGCCCACGGTCGTCGCGCCGCGAAAATCACTTGGCATCGCCAGTTGGTCAGCGACGATGGCCGGACGTTGCAACAAGGCAAGTTTGTCACCTTGGTGGCTTCCAACAAACGCTATCGCCGCCAGCCTCGTTGATCCAAGCGGACTCAATTCCGCTCCTGGATCAAAGACATTGTTACTGGCGAACCAACTGCGTTGCGGCGTAACAAGCCAACATCGCAAGTGTCGCAGTCGGGTTACCGGTCGTTGGTTCGGGCAACAAAGACGCGTCGACGACGCTTAAATTCGTGATGCCACGGACGCGAAAATTGGAATCCACGACGCTCCCCAACGCACACGTGCCAGCGGGGTGATACAGCGTCTGTGAATAGCGAGCCATCGCGGCGGTGATGGCCTCATCGGTTTGTCGTTTGGCCCCCGGAATCATCTCGGATCGCAATCGCCGATCGAATCCGGATTGCTGAACCAGTTCTCGCACCCACCGAACACCGTCGAGCAATCCAACTCGGTCGCGGTCATCGTTCCAATACCCGGCGTCGATGAGCGTCTCATCCGGCGTCCAATCCAACCGGCCACGCGAATGAGGACGCGTGACGTTGACGCCGATGGTCATCGCGGGACGTCGCGTGTCATTCGGGAACCGAAGGTAATCAGTGGGAGTCACATGCAATTGCCAGCGATGCGATTCGTCCAAACCACCGCACTCCGCGACGTTGCATGCAATCGGCCCTCGACCTGCGTGTTGCCACTGAGCCAAAGCGGTCATGTCAGAGCTCGAATCTGAAAACGCTGGGCCATCATGCGAATGGACAACCGGCATGATCAGGTGGTCATGCAAATTCTCACCAATCTGCGGGTTGGTCAGTCCGCTGCGATGAAGCAACGTGGGTGACGCGATCGCGCCCAATGACGAAACGACTTCCGCATCATTCGCAATCAGACTCGTCCGACCATCCGACCAACGGATCCCCGCTACCACACCGTCATTGATTTCCAGAGACGACACCTGCGCACGAACGACGCGGATCCGATTGGCCGCCACGGCATTGCTCTGACACAAATCCGCGATCGCGTCGACGGCCGTCCATCGTCGCCCATTTCGATTGAGACGATCGTAGGCAGCAAAGTCTCCGCTGATGCGACCTGACACTGCCTTCAAAAAGGCTTCGCTCGTTGGACTGAGCCAGCGGGCTTGCTCGGGACGAATGATTTGGCGGGACCGATCAAATGCTCGCTGAAGTTGCTGCTCGGCATCGGTGGGCGAGTCGCCAATCAACCGATTGTCATTCGGCGACTGCTTTGACACAAGAAATGTTGCCAGCGATCGGATCTCGGCGGCTGTGGGCGGGAACCAAATCATGGAGTTGATTCTCCCGCTGCCTCCCAAGCCCTTCCCGCGTGGCCAAGGGATCGATCTCCCTGCCAAGGCATCGGCAGGTTGTGTTCGGTATTGGTAGTCCGCTTCGCCACCCAACAACCGCAACCAGCGAACAGGTCGCTGCTGATCTCGCCTGGCAACTTCACCACACGGAGATTCGATCACCCAAATGCGGGGCGCGTCGGCACCCAACCGCGACGCGGCCAACCGGGCCAACTCATGAGCCAAAAGCAGGCCGCACAAACCGCCTCCCAGAATCACAATTCCATCCGAGAATTGGTCGGGACGGTCGACCTTCGCTGGGATCGAATCAGGAAACGACAAAGGGCGTTGGGAAGAGTTCACGTTGAATTGGATTCTCGATCGCCGAACCGAATGTCGAGGGACACGAACCGATCACTCCGCGGGAGCTTGCCATCCATCGGGCAAAATGCCTTGCTCGACTTCATCGTCCCACTCATTCATCAACGGCCAATCTTCGGCGAGTGTTCCAAAGTCAGCCATGTGCAGGTAGCCACGGACTCGCTCGATGACACGATCCAGCATCGCATTGTCTTTGGCGAAGATCGGACCGTGACTCGGGGCCAACCACTTCACATCACTTTCGCGGATGCGAGTCAGCGATTGGACGAACGATCGAATGTCGCTGCCGTGGTGGGCGTCGATCGCACCGATGCAGCCGTCGCGGTAGAGGTTGTCACCGGACAACAGCACGTCGCCGATGCGGAACGCGAGTTGGCTGTCGGTGTGCCCGGGAGTGTGCCAGACTTCGATTTGTTTTTTGCCGACCGTGATGATGTCCCCGTCGTTGATCTGGGTTTCGATCTCAACGGGAGGCATTGCCATCTTCAGATTCTGCGCTTCGATGACCGCCAAGGTTTTCAGCGTGTCGCCCGTCGTCAGTGGTTCCACCGCGTTGGGATGAGCCGAAATCGTGGTCTTCAGGATCTGCTTGGCTTTGGCCAGCCCCTGAATGTGGTCCACGTCCGCGTGGGTGGCGACCAGCGTCTTGCAGCGTGAAAGAGGAAAGTCCAAACCACGAATGATTTCGATGAAGTCATCGACGGTCTCCTCATACCCAATGTCAATCAGGATCCACTCGTTCGAATCGTGGATCAAATAGACGTTGCACCCAAGCACTTCACCAGCTTGAAAGTTCAACTCGATCACGCCGGGAAACAGTGGTTTTCTTGCGAGCATATTGGGGTGCGATAAGACGGAGGCTGACGGAGAAAAGCAGTCGCCGAGGCGGACTCCGGAGCGAATGTTGTAGGCTCCTTTGGGAACTTTGTCACTGCCCATCTCGCAGCCCCAACCGGTTCGCGTCACCTTGCGTGGCTCCTGTGACCAGCGACACTGGGGCCACTCCTTCGACGACACCCTCCCGCGAAGGCCAGCAGCGCCCAAAATGCTCGTGGCATCGGTGAAGGCCGATCCCGAAACTTCCGGACCGAGGACCATGCTTCACGCCATCGTTTTTGTTTCTGCTCTGATGCTCCTTGGCGTTGGGTTGCGTCAACAAGTCGCATGGTTTCGACAGGGGTTGATCCCTGCCTCGTTGATCGCGGGATTTCTAGGTCTGGCAGTCGTTCAATGGTTTCGCTGGAACGAACGCGACACGCTGGAACCGATTGTGTCCGCCCTCGGTCCCTGGCCGTCCACTTTGATTGCCGTCGTCTTTGCCGCCATGTTGCTGGGCAAAAGCAAGCAAGATCCCTCGTCGTCGAGCCAGCATCTGGTCCGCGACGTCATGCAGCAGGGCCTGATGGTTTGGATCATCGTGCTGGGCCAAACCGTGGTTGGACTGTGGGTCACATGGTGGTGGATCGGACCGCAGTTCGAGTTGCCTTCCTCGGCCGGAATGTTGATCGAAACCGGGTTTGCTGGCGGGCACGGAACCGCCGCGGCGATGGGAGACGTCTTCAAGCACCCTTCGATCGGTTGGGAAGAAGGCTTTGACTTGGGCGTCATGATGGCAACCGGTGGATTGGTTTACGGTCTGGTTTCCGGCATTCTCTGGATCCAATTGGCGCTTCGGCGGAATTGGATTCCGGTCGCTGAATCCGCCGAGGATTCAGTCGCCCTTCAGACGGCCTCCAATCCAACGAAGTCGGCTCCGCGTTCCAGTGCGGCCTCGTTGGGCAGCGCACGCATCGACGGAAGCGTGCTCGATCCGTTGTTGTTGCAAGCCATCTGGCTGGCACTCGCGATGGGCATTGGCGTCGCCCTGCAAGGCGGGGTGGGCTGGGTCGCTGAGACCATGGGAACAAACGCCAGCGCCGAATCCGTTGAACTGGCCGCGGTGGGGGCCAGCGAGACATCCGATACCAGGGAATCCCCCGACGCCGGTGAGTCCCAGCTGCGATCGCGATTGACATTGGCCAGCATCGTTGGATCGTTTCCCCTGTTCATTTACACGCTTTTCGGCGGTGCAATCGTGCGAATGCTGCTGCGAGCGATTGGCCAAGTCCATTTGATCGACGAGCAAACCATCCATCGCATTTCGGGGACATCCATGGATTTGCTGGTCGTTGCCGCGGTCGCGACCCTGAATTTGGCAGCGGTGGCGTCTTTGTGGGTGCCTTTGGCCATTCTCTTGATGGCCGGATCGATTTGGTCGACGTTTTGTCTGTTGTTTTTGTCTCGAAAGATTTTGCCGCCTGAAAAATGGTTCCCGTTGGGTTTGATCAATTTTGGGATGTCAACTGGCACCACAGCGACTGGGTTTGTATTGCTACGGGTCGTCGACCCGGAACTGAAGTCGGGGGCGGCAGAGGATTACGCGTTGGCGGCTCCCCTGTCAGCACCGTTCATTGGGGGTGGCATGATCACCGTTGCGATGCCTTTGGTCGTGCTTTCGCGAGTTTCGATTGCTTGGCCAGCCCTGTTGCTGGCGACTTTGCTGATCGTGTTGATCCTGCTGGGGGTTCGATCGAGACGATCCCATTGACCCTTCGAAACCGTCCCTTTCCCCGCCCGAATGGCGGTGGGTTTGGCAAACCAGGTAGTTCAGCGAATTGCGTTATTGCCTGGCATCGGTAGACTGTAGCTTCCTCGCCCCAGCGATTACCTCATTGCAGATTTCATGGCTGAATTGAATCACGAATGCGGCGTTGCCGCGATCTACCATCTCTCTGGTCGCGGGCGCAGCCCCGTGTGCACGGACGACGGACCGCGACAAATCTCGCGTCTGTTGCCCCGCATGTTGCTCGACATTCAAAATCGAGGGCAACTTGCCGCCGGGATGACCACCTTTGACCCCGACCGTCCCGCGCTACTGAAAACGCGACGGGATGTTGGAACGGTGACGGAAGTCTTCCGTCTGAATCACCGTGCCAAAGCGGAGTCACTGATGAAATCGTTGGCCGGGCGAGCCGCGATCGGTCACGTTCGCTACGCCACCTGCGGGGCCGACGACCGAAATTACGCTCAACCTTTTGAGCGTCGCCACATCCACAAACGCAAATGGTTCAGTTTCTGCTTCAACGGCCAATTGGCCAATTACACGCTGCTGAAACAACGTTTGCTCGCCGATGGCGACCACCACCTGGCGCTCGACACCGACACGGAAATCTTTCTGCACGAGATCGCTCGTCTGCTCTCGCAGTCGCAGGAGCGACTCGACTGGATGGATGTTCTGAAGCAAGTCACGGCTGGTTTCGACGGCGCCTATTCGATGGCATTGCTGACTGCGGAAGGCGAAATGTTGGTCGCTCGTGACCCGCTGGGTATCAAACCCATGTGCTACATCCACGAGGGCCCGCTGTTTGCCTGTGCCAGCGAGAGTGTGGCGTTGTTGAACCTTGGGTTTGAACCGGACCAAATTCATTCGTTGCCACCTGGCCATGCGATTCTGATCGATCCCGAGGAAGGTTTTCGGATGGAGCGGTTCGCTGAACCGGAAGCTCCCAAACATTGCTTCTTCGAGTGGATTTATTTCGCGAATGTTGCCAGTACCCTCGACGATCGCAGCGTTTATCTTTCACGTACCAACCTGGGTCGTGAATTAGCCGATGCTGAACGAGAATTTGGACGCGTCCCACTGGACGACCCCGACACGATCATCGTCCCGGTTCCGGACACCAGCAAAGCCGCCGCGGATTCGATGGCGTATGAGTTGTCGATTCCCTGTCGCGAAGGTTTGATCCGCAACCGATACGCGGGGCGAACGTTCATTGAAGGCGGACGAGCTCGGAAGGCCAAAGCGGCCGCCAAGTACACCCCACTTCGCGAAGTCTTGCAGGGCAAACGCGTCATCCTGGTGGAAGATTCGATTGTGCGAAGCACGACCATGAATGCCTTGCTCGACCGAATTCGTGATGTTGGCGGTGCCAAGGAAATTCACGTTCGAGTGGCTTGCCCACCGATCGTTGCACCGTGTTTCTACGGCATCGACATGAGTACGATCGATCAATTGATCGCGCCCAAGTACTTTTCGTTGACCGGCGAATTGGACGAAGAGTCCCAGCAACGGATGGCAGACGATCTCGGCGCGGACTCACTGCGGTACCTCCCCGTTTCCGCCATCGCCCGGGCGATCGATTTGCCAGAGGACCACCTCTGCCAAGCCTGTGTGACGGGCAAGTACCCGACTCCGATCGGCCAGCACCTGTACCAAATCGCTTGCGATAACCGCGGGAGTCGAATCAACAACCAACGCACCTACGAGCAACTCGCGGCCGCTGTTGCGGGTGAGTGATCGCGGTCGAATACCGCACGCTTCCTCCACTGCCGCGGAACACCAAGCGTCCCGAAAGTGCATGAGCTCTCTCGAGAGTGATCAGCTCTCGGGATTCATCTCGATCTGACGCGAGAGTGCTTCCGAGGGAGTGCTGCCAGGCTTTGCTCCCGGAGCCGATTGTGTGCTGGAGCCTGCTCGGCTTCCAGAACTGGACCGTCCGTCTTCAGCGGACAACGACGGTCCCATTCCGTTTTCCAGCAAATGCTGGGTGATTTTGGTTGCGTGCACGTGGCAGTTCTCCAAGAACACTTGGTACTTGCTGCTTTGAGTTCCACCAACCGCCGTCCCCGCGACGTAAATCCCGGGCAGCTTGGTTTCCATGGTTGTTTCATCGTACGCTGGCTTGGCACCAGGGTCTTCCAACGGGATCCCCAGTTGCTTGAACAACGTTTTGTCCTGGTCGTAGCCAATCAGCGTCAACACGTCATCGAAATGCATGTGCAAGGTGTGATGGCGACCATCCGGTAGCGTCTGCTCCAAGTCCACCCGTTCCGGCGTGATCGCCGTCACGCGACTTTGGAACAACGCTTCGACCGCTTTGCTGCGAATCAGCCCATCGATCTCGGGACGCAGCCAGTACTTGATGCTGGCCGAGGGCAATTCGTCTCGGTGATAACTCAACGTGACCTTCGCACCGACGCGATGAAGGCGAATCGCGGCTTCGACCGCGCTGTTGCGACCACCCACGATCAAAACTCGACGCCCGTGGTAATGGTGAGCCTCACGCAGGTAGCCATCAACGTGCGGGAGATCTTCCCCGGGAACGTTCAGCCGATTGGGATGATCCGTTCCGCCAATTGCCAAGACAACCGCCGACGCTTCGATCCACTTCGAACCGACTTGCACCTGCCAACGACGGGGCTCGTCCGGGCAAGCTTTGATCTTGTCGACCTTCGAAAAGGTTTGCACGGGAACGCGAAACTGGTCCACAACGCAACGCAAATAGTTGAGGTACTCTTCGCGACTTGCTTTGGATTGATCGACCGTGTTCAGCGGCACCCCCGCGATTGCGATTCGATCGTTGCTGCTGAACCAACGCGTTTGAGGTGCCCACCATGAAATGGTATGCCCGAGTGGCCCAGCTTCGAACACAATCGCGTCGATGCCGTTTCGTCGCAGTTCAATCGCTGTCTCAATCCCAATGGGGCCACCACCGACCACCACCACGTCGCAAACGCGATTGGGCTCATGAGGTGCAGGGACGCTGGGTTCGGTAGGTTTCACGAGTCAATCGACGTTGAAAAGTTTGAATTGGAAGCGCGTTCAAGGCGTTGCACGACGAGGGCCAATCATCGTTCAATTGGACTTGGACATGCGCGTTGAGCATTGTGAATAGGTTGGCAAGAAGATCGTCTGCACGCGATCAGACGACGATCAAACCGGCTATATTCTACCAAAATCTGGGGCTGGTTCGCACTCCGATCCCCGCCCCCCTTCGCTACAACCATCGGCCCCCAACGAGTGTGATTGACATGATGCAACTTGGTTTCGTCAGCGCCATCTTACCCGAATACACCCTGGAACAAGTTTTCGCGGTCGCCAGTCAATGCGGCTATGAATGCGTGGAAGTCATGTGCTGGCCGCCGGGGAAAGCCGAACGTCGTTACGCGGGCACGACTCACATCGATGTCACCGACCTGTCCGCTGGACGCGTTGACGAAATCCAATCGCTCTGCCAACGATACGACGTCGCGATCAGCTCCCTGGGTTACTACCCCAATCCACTCTCACCGGACGAAGCGGAATCCAAGCTGGCGTCGGAACACCTGATTCAGCTGATCCATGCGTCCTCCCAACTTGGCATCGGCCGAGTCACCACGTTTGTGGGCCGTGACTGGAAGAAAAACGTGGACGACAATTGGCCTCGGTTCGAATCCGTGTGGGGTCCCATCATCGAAGCCGCAGAGCAAGCCGATGTTCGGATTGGCATCGAAAACTGCCCCATGCTTTTCACGGACGACGAATGGCCGGGCGGAAAGAACCTGGCGACCAGCCCCGCGATCTGGCGACGGATGTTCGAAACGTTCCCGAGCGAACACTTTGGTCTGAACTACGACCCGTCCCATCCGGTGTTCATGCACATGGATTACTTGACACCGATGCGTGCGTTTGCAGATCGACTGGTGCACATCCACGCAAAAGATGTTCGAGTGGATCAAGTGATGCTGGATCAAGTCGGCGTGTTTGCCAACCCGAATGAATGGCACACCCCCAAATTGCCTGGACTCGGACAAGTCGACTGGGGCCAATTCTTTTCGGTCCTGACTGACACCGGTTACAGCGGACCGGTTTGCGTGGAAGTCGAAGACCGGGCCTACGAAGGCTCGATCGAGAACCGCATCCGAGCCCTCAAACAAAGCCACGACTACCTGCGGATGTTCCTGCCACGGATGTAACACATCGCCCCGGAGGGGCCGTCGTTCGTAGCTCGGGGCGGAAGCCCCGAGACCGATTGCGAAAAACAAAAGGGCGCTCCGGACGGGGCCGTCGTGGGCAATGCCGCATTGTTGAACGACGTGAAGTGAACGCTTGGAAGCGAACTCGGTTGCGATGAGGCCCGGCGGTTAAGAGCTGCCCGACGGAACAGTTGAGGACAACTGTTCTACTCTGACGGCCGTCATTTCCGCGTGCAAATCAAACAATGCAAATCGCAAAGTGTTTCCGGGCTGGCAAGTCACGTGATTTCACTGATCTGAAAGTGCCAATTTGCAATGTCCATTTTGCAATTTGCAATCGCCCCGTTTCACTTCGCGATCACGTCAAATCGCCCCGGAGGGGCCGTCGTTCGCAGGTCGGGGCGGAAGCCCCGAGACCGATCGCGAAAAACAAAAGGACGCCCCGGATGGGGCCGTCGTGGGAGATGCCGCGTTATGGAGCCGCCTGAAGCGAACGCTTGGAAGCGAACTCGGTTGCGATGAGGCCCGGCGGTTAAGAGCTGCCCGACGGAACAGTTGAGGACAACTGTTCTACTCTGACGGCCGTCATTTCCGCGTGCAAATCAAACAATGCAAATTGCAAAGTGTTTCCGGGCTGGCAGGGCACGTGATTTCACTGATCTGAAATTGCCAATTTGCAATGTCCATTTTGCAATTTGCAATCGCCGCGTCTCACTTCGCGATCACGTCACATCGCCCCGGAGGGGCCGTCGTTCGTAGCTCGGGGTGGAAGCCCCGAGACCGATCGCGAAAAACAAAAGGTCGCCCCGGACGGGGCCGTCGTGGGCAATGCCGCATTGCTGAACGACGTGAAGTGAACGCTTGGAAGTGGACTCGGTTGCGATGAGGCCCGGCGGTTAAGAGCTGCCCGACGGAACAGTTGAGGACAACTGTTCTACTCTGACGGCCGTCATTTCCGCGTGCAAATTAAACAATGCAAATTGCAAAGTGTTTCCGGGCTGGCAAGTCACGTGATTTCACCGATCTGAAATTGCCAATTTGCAATGTCCATTTTGCAATTTGCAATCGCCCCGTTTCACTTCGCGATCACGTCACATCGCCCCGGAGGGGCCGTCGTTCGTAGCTCGGGGCGGAAGCCCCGAGACCGATCGCGAAAAACAAAAGGTCGCCCCGGAGGGGGCCGGCGTGGGCAATGCCGCGTTGTTGAACGACGTGAAGCGAACGCTTGGAAGCGGACCCGGTTGCGATGAGGCCCGGCGGTTGAACGCTGCCCGACGGAACAGTTGAGGACAACTGTTCTACTCTGATGCTGCCCCGCTCGGAGGAATCGCAGGAACTCAGTGAGCTTCGAGAGCTTCCCAGCGTTTGTAAGACTCGGCGAGCTCCGCTTCCTTGGCCTTCAGTTCATCGCTCTTGACGGTGATGGTGTCACCACCGGATTGGTAGAACTCTGGCGCGGCCATCTCTTCGTGGATGGCCGCGATTTCCATCTCGAGCTTTTCAATTTTGCCTGGCAACAGCTTCAACTCGCGTTGTTCGTTGTACGAAAGCTTGACCGCTTTCGCGGTGGTCTCCTCAGAAACACTGTTGCTGGCCGGGGGCTTCGACGTGGCCTTCTTGCCACTCGTTTTGGTTGTCCCTTGTTCAGCTCGCCTCCGTTTGGCGACCGCCTCCCATTCGTCGTAGCCGCCAACGTACTCGTTGACGATCCCTGGATCGGAATCGTCATCGAACACCAACGTGCTGGTCACAACGTTGTTCAAGAACGTCCGGTCGTGACTGACCATCAACAGCGTGCCATCGAAGCCAACCAATTGCTCTTCGAGTAGTTCCAGCGTCTCGGCATCCAAGTCATTGGTCGGTTCGTCCAGCACGATGACATTGGCAGGCTGAGTCATCAGCTTGGCCAACAACGCACGGTTGCGTTCACCGCCGGAAAGAAACTTGACTTGCGTTCGAGCTCGCTCGGGAGTGAACAGGTAATCCTGCAAGTACCCCATGATGTGCTTGGTGGCGTTGCCCACTTGGATCTTGTCACTTCCTTCGCCAACGTTTTCCTGGACTGTGAGTTCAGGATCCAAGGTGTCGCGCAATTGATCGAAGTAAGCGATTTTGAGATTGGTTCCCAATCGCACCGTCCCGGAGGTTGGTTGCAGTTTGCCCAAGATCAACTTCAGCAACGTGGACTTCCCGGCTCCATTGGGACCAATGATCCCGATTTTGTCACCCCGCATGATCAGCGATGAAAACTCGCGAATGATGACGCGGTCGGTTCCCGGGTAGGCGAACGAAACGTTGTCGAGCTTGGTGACCAATGCCCCGCCACGTTCCGCGACTTGCAGATTCAGCTTGGCCTTGCCCTCGAGGCTGCGTCGTTGATTGGCTTCGTTGCGCATCGTCTTGAGGGCTCGCACGCGACCTTCATTCCGGGTCCGCCGAGCCTTGATGCCCTGCCGGATCCAGACCTCTTCTTCCGCCAGTCGCTTGTCAAACAACGCGTTTTGCTTTTCTTCGGCATCCAGAGCCGCCGCTTTGCGTTTCAAAAACGTTTGATAATCGCACGTCCAATCAAACAATCGACCACGGTCGATCTCCCAAATTCGGTTGGCGAGCGACTGCAAAAACGAGCGGTCGTGAGTGATGAACATCAATGTGCCCGACCAACGACTCAGGAAATCCTCGAGCCACAAGATCGACTGGATGTCCAAGTGGTTCGTTGGCTCGTCGAGCAGCAACATGTCTGGTTCGCTGGCGATGGCTCGGGCCAACAACACACGACGTCGCATCCCACTGGAAAGACTCTCGAACTCCGTCTCCGGTTCGAGGTTCATTCGGGTGAGCGTCTCCTCGATTTTTTGCTCGATCTCCCATTCCTCCCAGGTCCCATGATCGGTGGGCCCGAGGGCAGTTCCCAAGCCAGCGGTTGTCCCCATCTTGGAGAACTCCGCGGCGGGAAGCGTGATGATATCGCGAACTGTCCCACGGACGTTCTGAGGGACATCCTGAGTCAGCCTCGCCAAACGCACATTGGGGTCCAAGATCACTTGGCCGTTGTCCGGCGTGACATCGCCCGACAACATCTTCAGCAAGGTCGTTTTGCCGGCTCCATTGCGACCGAGCAACCCAATGCGTTGGCCGCGTTCAATGCGTGCCGAGACCCCGTCCAGCAAAGCTGGTCCGCGAAAACCGATGGTCAAATCATCCAGTGAAATCATACTGTCGCGGTGCTTTCAGAAACGTCGTTGGTGGAATCGGTCATGGACTCACGGAACAGATCCGCGATCACGTCTTCGAGAGGCGGGTCTTCGACGACCACGTCCTCGATCACATGGTCACGCAAGGTTTCAGCCAGCAATCGGGGCACGTCAGCGCGGGGCACACGATACGTCAATTTGGGCCAATTTTCATCCACGACATCGCCGAGTCGTTCGGGCCGCGTCAAGTTCTCCGACGCTGCGAACTGCAACGTGACCAATTTGTAGCCGCTGAATTTGTCGACGATGCCTGACAGCGAACCGTCGTACTGAATGGTGCCCTGCGCGATCACGACCACACGCCGGCAAAGTGCGGCGACGTCCTTCATGTAGTGGCTGGTCAGAAGGATCGTGATCTTGCGTTTTTCTTGGTAGTAACGAAGGAACTGCTGAATGTTGTGCTGAGCGATCACGTCCAGCCCAATCGTTGGCTCGTCCAGGAACAACACCTCGGGGCTGTGCAGCAACGCCGCGATCAACTCCATCTTCATCCGTTCCCCCAGCGAGAGTTCACGCACGGGTTGATCGAGCAGGCGGGTCACGTCCAGCAAATCGCTGATCTCGTCCAAGCGAGTTTTAAATTCGCCTTCCGGGATCCCATAAATGTGTTGATGCAAGAGATACGATTCGCGGGCCGGCAAATCCCACCAAAGCTGATTCTTTTGTCCCATCACCAGAGCGAACCGGCGACGGTACCCATCCTTGCGTTCCCAGGGGACATACCCCATCACGCTGGCCGTGCCGGAAGTCGGTTGAATGACCCCGCTCAACAATTTCAGCGTTGTCGTTTTGCCGGCTCCATTGGGACCAAGAAAGGCAACAAACTCCCCTTGCTCGACTTGCAAATCGATCCCACGGACAGCGTTGACCTCGCGGAATTCACGGTGAAACAAGCCGCGAATGCTGCCGCCGATCCCCTCGCGTTTTTGATAAACGCGGTAGTTCTTTGTCAAATCGCGGACTTCGATGATCGACATGGGTTGGACTTGCAGGAAGACGAGCGATTTCGGTCGTAAAAAGCGTCCATTGTAAGGACAGTTTGGAATCCCGCGAGGCGGCACCCACCCTGATCGGGCACGCTTTCAACAATCGATTTCAAATCCTCAATTCAATCCCAAACCATCTCGATTCGCGACGTTTTGCTCGCCAAACGATCGAATAGTTCGCTGGCGACAGGCCCAGACAGCATCGGCAGCCGATACGTGTGATCGGCGGGGCCCGCCGCAGCGGTATCAATCCTCAACGTTTGCATGTTCCAGCGACGATCAAAGGGACTCTCCGAGCAACTCACCGATTGAATCCGGTCGTAAAATGTGCAGCTGACTTTTCGGTTCCAAAATCCCTCCCGAATGACGACTCCCTCCCCCGATGGCAATTCCGCGAATCCAAAGTGTTGATGCCAACGACCTGCCATCCAAACGTTCAACGGGAGCAAAACCAACGCGACCAGCCCCCCCAGCGTCCATGCGAAGGGATGGTCCAAGGTCAAATGGGCCAACACGCCGGTGATGATGCTGATGCCCTCGGCTCGCAACATCGACTTTCGCCGCATGCGTTTACGAGCCCGCTGATCAAGTGATTGCCAGGGCAAGGATGCTTCCGACCAATCCAACCCCGGTCGCAGTTGTTCCACCAATTCGTCCAAGCGTGACTCCGGGATGATCGGCACGAACCACCGACGCGTGACCGTCGTTGCAGCGTCTTCGTTTTGTTTCCCCGCGCCTCCCGCGGTCTCGATCCGAATGGACGCCAGTTTCATCCATCGTTGCAGCGGTGTGCGGTGAATGCTGATCCACTGAATGCGGCGTCGTGGAACCGTGGCCGACACCCGCGTGAGCAAGCCACAAGAAAGCTGCAAATTTTCGTCCCGAAGCTCCAAGCGATAGCCATGGAATCGCAGCACGTACCACGCGATCCCAAGCAACCGAATCAACCCCAACACGAGCACCAGTGCCCCCATCCAAACCAGCCAGGATTCCCACCAATTGGACGGCAGTGTCGTGAGCTCCCTGTCGCTTGATGACCTCAGCGTGCGTGCGATTCGGCGAGCGAACTGATCGCCGTTGCCCATCTGCTGCGAAAGAAGCCCGATCACAATCCCGACCATCACAAAGCCGCGGTTGCTGGCCAACCCCGCTTGCACCAACCACTTCAAGGGGATTTCAAGCAAGGTCGTCGATGCGGAAACGGGCACCACGTTCGCCTCCGAATCCGCGTTCGTCAGAGTCGCTGAATCGGAGGTGGATTCCGCCCCCATCGAAGCTTGACCGGCGAATCCCGATGCCACCTTTCTCCGCGCCGTTTCGATTTGTTCGCGCAGCAATTCCACGTCTCGCAGCGAGAGCACTTTGAGAATCGCTTCCGGTTCGGTCCCGCTGGCGGTTTCCACTCGAACCTCCGCGACCCCCAACACACGATGGAACAAGTTCTGCACCAAATCGACATTTTGAATTCGAGCGACCGGCACGTTTCGCTTGGATCGAAAGAAAACCCCAGAGGTCACAATCAGCTCACCATCGGCCAATTGGTATCGATAGAACCAATACCGAATGAAACCCACCACCGTGAAGACCGCGATGGTTATCGCGAGGAAGCCGTACGCGCCGACAAATCCCAACCAACTCGTCTGAGCTCCGTTCCAGGCAACCAAGGCGAGTGGAAGGATAGTGTGTTTTGCGATCGCGACCGTTTGAAACACGATCGAGATCGGATGCAGTGGCTTCGGTTCCGAACTCATGTCGTCACCGTCGTATCGAGGGACGCACTCATGTCCCAACGTCCACTCGTCAATGCATCTCGCAACTGCTCCGCGCTTTCCGAGTTTAAATTCTCAAGCTGAATCGAGGAGTTCTTGGTTCCTGCGGTATGAATCACCAACGTCGCCAAGGAATACATGCGTTGCAGGGGACCTTGCTCGATGTCGCTGTGTTGCATTCGCGAATGTGGAATCACGATTCGATGCCGCCACCAGACTCCCCGTCGGATCTCCAATCCATGTTCGCTGATTTTCCACGAGGCGGATCGGTGCGCGGCTTTGGGATAAATCCAACCAATCCAAATCGCCCACCCCAGAATCAACGCGATCCCTGCCGCAGCACCTCCCCAAACCTCGATCGTGGAGGGGGCAATGAACCACAAAACCACGACGCCAATGAGGCACAGCAAAACTGTCACGCCAATGAAAATGCCACCCAAGAATCGATGCAGCCGGAGAGCCTCCCAGGGCAAGGACTGAAAACTCGATGCGTCCGTGGCTGGCAACGCTTGATCGCCGGCGGGCACATTCTCGACTGCCAGGACACTCGCAAGTTCAACCTCCCCCATCGCCTCTTCGTTCTCATCCGGTGCGGGTTCGGTGTTCATCAGTCGATTCACTTTCGGGTGGGGGGCGTGCGTCGCATCGAAGGCGGCGCGGAGCATTGATTTCGATGGCCTGCAACCGAAACGAACCTTCAGCGGTTTATCGGGGGTTCCGGCGTGATTCAAGTTGGAGGATGGGACCAAATTGGGTAGACTGAAGCTCCCACCTGCGGACAATTCCACTTTGCCTGCGAAATTCCCCACCTCAAGCCGTTCGAGCATCCTTTGATGTTCCCAGCGATCTCGCTTCTCCGTACTCCACTGTGCTGCGCCGTCTTTCTGGCGGTGATCTCGGTGCCGACGCTCTCGTTTTCGGACGATGATCCGTTCGCGAAATGGCGTAAAAACTACCAAGAGGCAATCTATCCGATTTTGGATCAGGCCTGTTCGGAGTGCCACCGGGGCGCAGACTCCGAAGGTTTTGACCTGGATCAATTCGGTAAGGCAGCTGATCTTCAGAAGAACGCGACGGTTTGGGAAGAAGTCGCCAAACGAGTTCGCCTGAACGAGATGCCGCCGGAAGGCAGCCCACAGCTCAACGACGAACAAAAAGCAGCCGTCCACCGCTGGTTCGATTCGCGACCCGAAGACAACGAGTGCGCCAAACTCGCCAATGAAGAAACTCAGGCTTGGTACCGCGGCGTCGTGATGAGCCGTCGCTTGACGCGAACCGAATACCTCAACGCGATTCGTGATTTGGTTGGCATGCCAGTCGACGATTCCTTGCAGGTGCCTTCGGATGGCTCAGGCGGCGAAGGATTTGATACCGCCGGAGACTCGTTGTTCACGTCGGCATTGCACATCGAACAATACTTGGCCGTTTCCAACCAAGTCATCCGTGACGCAATGCAATCCGGCGGTGACGCTTCCCTGGCCAGCAGTTTGCTGAACAACATTTCCAGCGAAGGTGACGCACGGGAGGCGGTCCAGCAATTTGCCCGCCGAGCTTGGCGACGCCCCGTGGAAGCATCAGAAGTCGATCGCTTGGCGGCTTTGATGAAGAACTCCCAGGAATCTGGGATGTCGGTACGCGATGCGACGGCCGACGCATTCAAGGCCATCTTGGTTTCCCCGAATTTCCTGTTTGTCGTGGAAACAGAATCCGAAGCCGGTGGCGTGCAACCGTTGACGCCGCATCAACTGGCCACTCGGTTGGCTTTGTTTTTGTGGTCGTCTGTCCCCGATGAAACCTTGATGAACGCGGCCGATGCAGACGAATTGGCGACGGACGAACAGATCATCGCGCAGATGCACCGCATGCTCGCCGATGAACGCTCGCGAGCCCTCGGTGAAAACTTTGGGTTGCAATGGCTGGGGCTTTCGCAGTTCGAAGGCGAATCGAAGCCCGACGTGAACCTGTTTCCAAACTTCGACCAACGCTTGGCCGCAGACATGCGAGAAGAAGCTGTGCGAACGGTTTGGAACGTCTTTCGAGACGATCGTCCGTTGATGGAATTGATTGACGCGGACTCCATTCATGCCAATGCGACCCTGGCTTCGTACTACGGGCTGGATGCTTCCGAACAAGGGCTGACCGAATCCGACGACTCGGAGATGTGGAAACGCATTCCACTGACGGATCGTCGTCGAGGCGGTGTGATCACGCTTGCTGCTGTGCTGACTCGATCGTCGTACGGTCACCGCACCAGCCCCGTGTTGCGGGGCCGTTGGGTCCTCGAAGAAGTGTTGGGCGGACGTGTGCCACCTCCGCCACCAGGTGTTCCAGCACTCGAAGAAGCAGAAGCGGATCACGCCGCGACGCTTCGCGAACAACTGGAAATCCACCGCAAGAACCCTCAGTGTGCAGCCTGCCACAACCGCATGGATCCGATCGGATTCGGGTTGGAAAACTTTGACGCGATCGGGCGTTGGCGAACGGAACAAGACGGTCAAGCGATCGACTCCAGTGGTAAACTGCCATCGGGGGAAACGTTTTCCGGCCCCGAAGAACTGAAACAATTGCTGCTGCGACGAAGCGGTGAATTCAAGAAGCACTTCGTCAAAAAGCTATTTGGCTTCGCTCTCGGGCGATCACTCAACAAATTCGACAGTTGCGTGGTCGACGAATCGATCGAAGCATTGGATGCCAACGACCAGCGCGCCACCGTGGTGCTGGAAACCATCGTGACCAGTTACCCGTTTCGAAATCGCTTCTTCAAACCAGCCAACCCTTGAGCCCACTTAGGTTGATCATGCAAACCCCCATTCCTCGTCGTCGTTTTTTGCGTGGCAGCGGAGCCGTGCTGGGACTGCCTTGGATGGCTTCCATGGCGGAAACCATGGCTGGCCCCCGCCCCGAAGACTCGACTTCATCGAGCCGTTCAAGCGACGAACCTCAGCCGCCGCTCCGCTCTGCATTTCTGTACTTCCCCAACGGTGTTTGGGAAAAGGACTGGGTGCCTGATTCCGAAGGCGCTGACTACGAATTGTCGCCCTCTTTGGAACCGCTGGCGGATCTCAAGGACGACTTCCTCGTGCTATCGGGGCTCGACAAAAAGCACTCCCACGGCGGCGATGGCCACTACGCCAAAACAGCCAACTACCTGACCGGCATGCCAGTCGCCAAAACGACCGGAAAGGACATCAGCAGTGGTGGTGTTTCCATCGACCAGTTGATCGCGGCGAAAGTCGGTGATCAGACACCGCTGCCTTCGTTGGAATTGGGCATCGACCCGGTGATCAGCGGCATCGACAGCAACGTCGGTTACACCCGATTGTATGGTTCGCATATCTCTTGGCAGTCACCGACTCGCCCCGTTGCGAAAGCCATCAACCCACGAGTCGTCTACGAGCGTTTGTTTGGCAAGCGAATGAAGACGCGCACACCGGAAGCTCGCTCCTACCAGAACCTTCTGGACTATGTTCTGGAGGATGCCCACCGCGTTCGTGCCAAACTCAGTCGCGACGATCAATTCAAGATGGACGAGTACCTGGACTCCGTCCGCGAAGTCGAAAAGCGGATTGAATTCGCGCCCCGCGACCAAAGCCACCGGGAACGCTACGAAGCGGAACGCGATCGCATCGCTGACGGTCACGCGTTGGAGATTCCCGAAACCGGAACTCCGGGCGACTTCCGCCAGCACATCGATCTGATGCTGGACATGATGGTGCTCGCATTCCAAACCGATTCGACTCGCGTCGCATCGTTCATGTTCGCCAACGACGTGTCAGGCCGTTCGTTCAGCTTCCTTGACGGAGTCAATGGCGGGCACCATGAGCTATCTCATCACGAGAACAAAGAAGAAAAGATCGCTCAGTACCAACTCATCAACCGCTGGCACACGGAGCAATTCGGCCGCATGTTGCGAAAGATGAAAGCGATCCAGGAAGGCGAATCGACGCTGCTCGACAACAGCATGATCATGTTCGGCAGCAGCTTCTCCGACGGCAACCGCCATGACCCTGACAACCTGCCATTGTTGCTGGCCGGTCGCGGCGGCGGCACGATCCAGCCCGGTCGTCACATCGCTGCCAAAGGCCAAGTCCCCGTCTGCAACTTGTATCTCTCGATGGCCAAACGCTACGGATTGGACCTCGAACGATTCGGCGACAGCGAAGCAGAGATGACCGAATTGGCAGGTGCCTGATCCGTCACCACTGACCGTCGCCGGATTCGCCAAGAATTCGGACGCGTTCCATCTGCATCATCTGAATTCTGGCGAATCCAGCCACGCACCGGCTAGCATGCAGGCCCGAATGGGCCGACACTGCCATTGCCGGGGCCGTCAGGCCCCGGAAAAGCTCTCCACCCTTGAAACCAAAACGCCGAAGGGGTGACAGAGAACACTCAACTCTGCCGCCCTTTCAGGGCTTGGTGAATTGGCCAAGCCATGCACCGGGGCCTGACGACCCCGGCAGTCATTCTGCCGACCCTCCGGGCCTCTCACCTTCCGCCAAGCAACACACCCCGAAAGCGTTTCGGTGCAAGCACGCGAATCGGCGATCATCCCGGTGCATTCTGAACGAGATGACCGCTGGTTCGAATGAGAAGCAATCTTGCACGGTTGGCGCCGGTTTAGTCCGCAAACATTTCACCGTCGCCGAAACCGCCAAGAATTCGGACGCGTTCCATCTGGAACATCTGAATTCTGGCGAATCCAGCCACGCACCGACTAGCAAGCAGGCCCGAATGGGCCGACACAGCCATTGCCGGGGCCGTCAGGCTCCGGAAAAGCACTGCCACCCCCGGAACTCAAACCCCGAAGGGGTGACAGAGAATGCTCAACTCTGTCGCCCCTTCTGGGCTTGATGAATTGGCCAAGCCCTGCACCGGGGCCTCACAGCCCCGGCAGAGGATCTGCCGGCCCTCCGGGCCTCTCACCTTTCCGCCAAGCAACAAAGCCCGAAAGCGTTTCGGTGCAAGCACGCGAATCGGCGATCATCCCGGTGCTTTCTGAAAGAGATGACCTCTGGTTCGAACGAGAAGCAATCTTGCACGGTTGGCGCCGGTTTGATCCGCAAACATTTCACCGTCGCCGAAACCGCCAAGAACTCGGACGCGTTCCAACTGGATCATCTGAATTCTGGCGAATCCAGCTACGTACCTGCCACGCAAGTCGCCACGCGCGACAGGCCCGAATGGGCCGACACAGCCATTGCCGGGGCCGTCAGGCCCCGGAAAAGCTCTCCACCCTTGAAACCAAAACCCCGAAGGGGTGACACAGGATGTCCAACTGTGTCGCCCCTCTCGGGACTTGGTGAATTGGCCAAGCCCTGCACCGGGGCCTCACGGCCCCGGCAAAGAATCTGCCGGCCCTCCGGGCCTCTCACCTTTCCGCCAAGGAACAAAGCCCGAAAGCGTTCCGGTGCAAGCACGCGAATCGGCGATCATCCCGGTGCTTTCTGAACAAGATGACCTCTGGTTCGAACCAGAAGCAATCTTGCACGGTTGGCGCCGGTTTGATCCGCAAACATTTCACCGTCGCCGAAACCGCCAAGAACTCGGACGCGTTCCAACTGGATCATCTGAATTCTGGCGAATCCAGCTACGCACCGGCTAGCAAGCAGGCCCGAATGGGCCGACACAGCCATTGCCGGGGCCGTCAGGCCCCGGAAAAGCTCCCCACCCCCCGGAACTCAAACCCCAAAGGGGTGACACAGGATGTCCAACTGTGTCGCCCCTCTCGGGGCTTGGTGCATCGGCCAATTCATGCACCGGGGCCTCACGGCCCCGGCAGAGGATCTGCCGGCCCTCCGGGCCTCTCACGCACCGTCGCCGGATTCGCCAAGAATGCGGACGCGACGCAACTGGATCATCTGAATTCTGGCGAATTCAGCTACGCGGACGAGTGAGAAAGATCAGGGTTTGATCCAGGTCACTGGCTTGCGTCGGTTGGGATAGAGTTCCCGACAGAGATCACAAACACGTCCATCACAGCCTCGGGCGGTGCAAAATTCGCGACCGTAGAAAATGATTTGCAGATGCAACTTGTTCCAGGACGACTCCGGGAACAGTTGCTTCAGGTCGCGTTCGGTTTGCACCACGCTTTTTCCGCTGGACAAACCCCAACGCTGGGCCAACCGATGGATGTGGGTGTCGACCGGAAAGGCAGGGAAGCCAAACGCTTGGGACATCACCACGCTGGCCGTTTTGTGACCGACACCAGGCAACGCTTCCAGCTCTTCAAATGTGCTGGGCACCTGGCCTTTGTGCAGATCAATCAGCATCCCAGACAACTTGGCCAAGGCCTTGGCTTTCTGCTTGGACAAGCCCAGCGGCCGGATGATCTCCAGGATCCCTTCTTCGCCGAGATCGCGCATCGTTGATGGCGTGCCGGCGACCGAGAACAACTCCGGCGTGATCTCATTGACCTTTTTATCGGTGCACTGAGCGCTCAGCAGAACCGCGACCAACAAGGTGAAATCGTCGGTGTGGTCCAGCGGAATCGGGGGGTCAGGATAAAGCGCATTGAGACGCTCGAGGACGATGGCGGCACGTTCTTTTTTCAACATCGCCACACTATACCGAATCGTCTGGGAATACCCAGTGATCAGATTTGGTAGTTCACTTCGGGACGCAACTCATCGGCGGGTTCGTCGGATCCGCGGACTTTCAATTGCGGCTTTTCAAGCACCACGGTTGTGCCGGGCGAGACACTGCGCGTGATCCAAACGCTGGATCCAATCACCGATTCGCGACCGATCACCGTGCGACCACCGAGGATCGTGGCGTTGGCATACACCACCACATCGTCTTCGATCGTTGGGTGTCGTTTCTGGCCACGGATCAACTGTCCGTCCGCGTCGGTTGGGAAGCTCAATGCACCCAGCGTGACCCCCTGGTAAAGCTTGACGTGCTTTCCGATGTGGCACGTCTCACCGATCACCACGCCGGTTCCGTGGTCGATGAAGAAGTACTCACCGATCGTGGCACCGGGGTGAATGTCGATGCCGGTTTCTTTGTGCGCCCATTCCGTCATCATTCGAGGAATGAAGGGCACGTTCAACTGCACCAGCTCATGAGCGATTCGGTAAACCGTGATCGCTTCAAAACCGGGGTAGCAAAAGACGACTTCATCGGTTGTTTGACAGGCCGGGTCGCCGTCGTGTGCGGCTTGCACATCCGTGGCGAGCACATGCCGAAGCTTGACAATGCGTTTGAGCATCTCGATCGCCATGGCTTGGCCCTTGGCTTCGAAGTCAATGTCCGTTTCGCAATCCTTGTGATTCTGAAGCACCCGGTGCTCGTGCCGTAAAGCGCGAGCGATCTGGGTTGTCAGTTGATCGTGCAAGGAATCAATCAAACCGCCAACGTGATAGCGGATGTTGCCGGCGTGCAAATTCGTGTGCCGCTTGTACCCCGGGTACAAGATGTCCTTGAAATCAAGCAGGATGTCAACGACGGCGGTGTAGCTAGGCAAAGGGCAGTGCCCCAGATGATTGATCGAATCATCGGAGGTGTAAGTGCTGACGATTTGCTCGGTCAGCTCAGGTAACTGCTCTTTCAGCCGAAAATCGGATGCCACGCCAATACTCCCTCGGGCGACTGCGAAACACTCTTCACCGGCGGAACCGACCCGAGAGACTCAGGCACCATGGCCTGAGCGACCTCGATTTCGTTTCCGAAAACTCCCAGGACGATCAGGGACCGATGCTGGGCGGGTTGTCCAGCAGGAAGTCGCGAGGACCGCGGTGCGTGTAGTAAGGGTACGCGACCTGGGCAGACGGCGCACCTGCTGTGAATGGCTGGCCTTGCATTTGAGCCGCCGCTCCGTGACCCAAAACACCTGGGTTCATGTGCGAACTGTAGTCCAACCCACCTTGCTGCCAACCGAGAGGACCGGCTTCACAGCCCGTTCGGCAACCGGTTTTGCAACCCATCAGCCGACCGCGAGTTTTGCCCAGCAATCCGCCACTGCCATTGCGACCGCACGAGCCATTGCTGCAGGCACCGTTGCCACAGGAGGAGTCACCACAACCGCAATCGCTTGAGGCGACGCCGCAGTTGCCAGTCGAACATCCGCCACGCGTATTGTGGTGAAGGCATCCGGTGCTGATCATCAGCATTCCGGCCATCGATCCGAGTAAGAGCCAACGATTCATTCCGAACCCTTCCATCCAATATGAATTGGGTGCCGAGTACAAACGCCTCGACACGTGATACGAGTCTTTCTTTCACCTTTCGTTTCGGCCGTTGACACCGATTCGATGCACACAATCGCACCAACCGCGCCAGAAGTCGGAAGGGGTGGGCGGCAAGGTTTGCCTAACTTGACAAACGCAGCCCCTTTCGCTGTTTGTGACAGAGAACCTCAAGCCCTGGTTCGGCTCCTCCAGGCTCACGCAAAGCCCGCCGCCAAAATCATTTGCGGTGTTTCCACGTTAAATCAGCGTGCAAACTTCGCCGCCCCGCGTTAGGCTGAGATGTCCGGACTCATTCGCCCCCCCGAAAATTTGCGGCGACGCAAACGAGAATGCTTCCGCGACAAACGAGAGTCACCTTTCGCAGGCGAGGACCATGACCTTCCAGGCGTCCGCCACACCGCCAACCGAATCATCCTCCAATCAATCGGTTTCGAGCCATTTTGCTTCGATCCAAACGTTTGGAACGGATCTCCCAAACGAACGTCCGGGCCGCGTGTTGAACTGGTTCCGTCAGATCGTCACGTTGCTTGGCATCACCGCTTTTCACGGCTCGCTTACCTTCATTGCCAGCCTGTGTGTTTTGCTGAGCGTGCGGTTCGTGTTCTTCACCCCACAAGTTGACGTGGCTGGATCCCTTCTGTTTGTGGCAGCCATCGTGGTCGGCGGTCTCACCGCCACCCTCCAACTGACGATTGTCTCTCGCTACGAAGAGTACCCGTTCCATTTGCTCCTGGCTCGTCGACTTCGCCGAGTCATCGCAGGACGCCGCTGTCCGGTGGTTCGTCCCAGCGACCAAGGATCCAGGTTCTGCGAAATCGTCCCCCAAGAACGCTGGAACCGTCTGCGTCTTGAAACGGCTTCTGACCTGGTTTGGGTTCGTATCGACGAGAACGGAGTCTGGATGGAAGGCGATCGCAATCGGTATCACTTTGCCCCGAGTTCGATCCTCGGAGCGATCCCTCAATCGTTCACCCCGGCAGGCGGTTGGGCGCAACTGCACGCTGCGATGATCTACGTTCGCACCGAAAACGGTCCGGAAGAAATCCCGCTGGTCTACCGTGACTTTCGCTTCGCGAGCATGAAATCTGCCGATCGACGTCGACAGCGAGACACGATGGTCGATGCCATCTGCGAGATCGCCCGAGGCAGCGAGTACGAACCGATCTGCGTGCCGGGCGAGACCAATCCTTCGAAGGTCACCACCAGCAACATCGACAACAACCCGTATGCTCCGCCTCGGATGACATCGCACACCGGAGTCTGAAAGCAGTCAGCGATCAACAATTGCCAATTTGCAATGTCCATTTTGCAATTTGCAATCGTCTCACGATCAAACGAAATCGCCCCGGACGGGGCCGGCGTTCTTAGCTCGGGGTGGAAGCCCCGAGAACGAATGTGAAAAACAAACGGTCGCCCCGGATGGGGCCGGCGTGGAAGATGCAACGTTGCTGACCTTGATCGTCGTGCCCGTGTTGTATTCCTTCGGACGGCGATGGAGCCCTTCCGGACGTCATCCGCGATCGTCCGCTTTGATTCGGTCGTCATCTGGCATTGCAAAAAATCCCCAACAGAACGCAGGCACGAGCCGGCCATAGAGTTTGCTGTGGACAATGGACGCCACGAACCAAAGCAACAGGAACGTGCCAGTCGGCGGTGTGAAGTCAATGAACTTGTAAGCGCGGAGCCCAATCGGGATGAAGATGACGCCGAACAAGCCAAGCGTCCATCGCCAAGCATGGCGATCCCAATGGCGAATGGCGAGGTAGTTCCGACAGTGCTGGCAATATCCCAGTGGGAATGCGAACCGCCAAAATCCAACCGGCCCATCACAAACCGGACAGTGGTGTGTCAGGTTCGCGGGCGCGGTTTCCGGTGGCTGATACGGATTGGTCATGACAGCTTGAGAATGCGAAGCACGAATCGTGGATTGCAATCATAGCAGCCTGAACCGCAAGCCGGCATTTCCGCTGCCCATCTCACTCTTCGCTCTTGGGAGCAGGCAAATGGAGCGAATCCGAGGTCATGTAAGTGGCCCAGAACAACGGTTGGTTCCCGTTGATGTCCTGAGAATCCTCATCGGCTTTTCCCAGCAGTGGTTCGCCCGCGACGGAGAGGTCAGCTTGCCGGAGCAGCGAGACGCCTCGACGTGTGGCCGATGCAAGCGACGTGTGCGGTGCCTCGTTGATCAGTTCACCAATCACGGTCGCCGCGGACTGGCCACCGGTCACCCAGCGGCTGAGCGTGATCTCCTTGACTCCGCTGCAACGAAGGGCGGCGAGAGGAAAGAAAACCTCCGATCCGTCGCCCAGCTTCGCTGCCCCGGCGGCGGTTCGATAACCGGGCAGCGCCACCGTCCGCGGTCCACCGGCCGGCAACCGAACCCAACCGTACAATTGATCCCAGGAGCCACTGGCATCCGATCGAGGAGCGGACGCGGTGCTGGGGATGGTTGTGGTTGCCATCGGCGCCACCACGTTGGGAGTCAGCGGTGAAGCGACCACCAAGTGCGCCACGCCCAACCCGACACGGTCGGTCGGTGGCGCGGATCCAACGGTCCACTGCAATGGATCATCTGCCGCGGCTAGCATCTCTTCGATCATTTGATCGTTGAGTTCCTTTTGCCGAGGCGCAAAGAACGTTCCCGCCATCACCGCGACTCGGTTGCCATCGCTCGCGGATCCGACATCCCGAAGCCCCAAGCCTGGTGTGGGGGCGTAGCTGATTTTCATCGTGTCCGCCCAAAGTTGGGCCGGTCCCGCTGGATCGTCCTCCGCCACTTCCTCTCCCACGTCCGCCGCGTTTTCCTCGGCGGTGACCTCCGGCCCATCGCTGGCGGGCAACAGTTCAAACGGCAGGTACCACAACGGTCCATCAGGAACGATCACCAATTTCTCCAGCCCCGATTCATTCCATGCCGACTTCGAGGGAAACAACATTTCCTTCAATGCAGCGGCTGTGTCACGCCATGATTCGTCATCCGGGAGCCGCTTGCCTCGACTTCGGTTGGCACCGATCTCGGCCAACAACTTCGAGATCATCGTGGGGATGCGCCGCCCGGCAGGCGAGATCCAGCCCGTCGTCGTGCCGTCTCGCGAAAGGGTGGCGACCAGACGAGGACCATCCACCACAAAGGTCAACAGTCCGGTTCCCGGCGGCAGAGCACTTGCGTCTTCCGTTGCGACTGGCGGAGGGCAAACGGCGGGAATCCTCAGACGCTGGAGTGCAATCTGAGTGACCACTGACTCCTGAAGATTCGCCAACGCAGCGTCGCGAGGTGCGGTCTCTTCTAGGCCTTCGCGAAGAGAGGTTTGGACTTTCTGCCGAAGATCGGCAAGCATTGGTGAAGGTTGCACAACCAATTCCTTGGCCGATGGCCAAAACGATTCCGCAGGGTCCGTGACCAGCGATCGAACGTCCATCAAACGACCTCGAAGTGGCAGCGCCGCAGCCAAGCGAGCCGCCTGAATTCGGTCAGTGGACTGGAGCACATCCACGCCATTGTTTTCGGCCACCGCTAACTCCAATCGGCCACGGTGCAGGGGTGTTGAATCGAGTCCAATCAAAGCGATCGCATCCACCGGATCACGCCGCCAAGTCGGCATCGAGACCGGCGACGTGAAGTAGGCCAGCAAATTCTTGGTGGATTGGTTGCCGATCGATCGGCCCATCATCGATTGCACCAAACTCAGTTGATAGTGCGAGGGCATGGAGATCACAGGCCGATTGCGGTCGCGTCGGTTGTTGATGAATTCGTTCAACGATCCCATCGCGTTGGAAAGCTTTCCTTCGGGACCGCCGAGTGACTCACCGCGAGCCGCTGCAATTCGTGCAGCGACATAAGCGCCGTACGCTTCCAAACGCGGGAAATCCACGTCACGACGGGAAGCGATTTCGATGGCGAGCGTCATCGCTTCCGTGGCGGCGTCGACTCGCCCCGCACTGATCGCAGCGTCTGCCGCGACAAGGTAGCAATGCAGCGACGCCAGGCGAGATTCGCGAATCAACGTGCGTCCGGCCAGCAACGAGGTTTGCTCCACCGTCCCGTATTGCTGAGGTCCTGCCGCACCAACTGCCAACTGCAGGGCTTCGCCAATGAATTCATATTGTTCCAAGGCCGCCGCAGAATTGACAGCTCGTTGGCTGGTCGCGACCAAACCAGCGGCCACGTTGGGTTCCAATTTTCCATTTGCGTCCCCCGAGACACCGACCGTCATCCCGGCCAGAAACATCAGAGGCGTGAGCGGATGCACCGAGCCACCCAGGGTCGCGTATTTGCCAACGCGATCGACCACCGTTGAATCTTCGCCCACGGCAATTTGCCCCACGCCTCGCATCGCACCGATCAACGAACGGCCACCGGGGGAATTCAATCCGGCGGGATACTTGGTCGATTCCATCAACTCGGATGCCAGTGGTTCTTGCGCCGATAGCTCCCCCATCACGACGCGTCGTCGATACATCATCAATGCGATCGATCGCATGATCTCAACCGCATCGACGCGTTTGAGATTTTGGCTTTCAATTCGCCCGCCCTGTTGGAGACGTTGTTCGGTGATCACCTCGCCGCTTTGGAGCATCAATCCATCTGGGATCGGAGCGAGCCGAACCGCGTTGGCTTCGGGCCACAAATTCGTCGCCCCGGCTCTGATCGCGTTGCCTTGATTCAGACTGGTCCAATCAATCGCCCCCAACCATCCGCGATTGCGAACGGTGATCTGCATGCCCGCGTCCAAGTGCGTGCGACAGAGTGGCAAGTGGCCCAGATGCCAGTAACACTCCGCCAACATCGCATGCACAGGAATCGCATCGATCCACTTTCCGTTGACGTCCGTTCGCGAACTTCGCAGCGCGGACTCGAACGCATTCACCGCGTTCTTCATATCGCCGTCACGATAGATTTTCAGCCCGGTGTAATAGTTCTGGGGCGGGTACTGGTTGCCAGAACCGGCGGCACCACTGAAACCTTGCCCATGAACGGGACGCGTCGGAGCAACGACCGACGCCGCGATGACCACGAGAGAAAGGAATGCCCAAAACCGAGGTGGAGTGGATGTTGGTTGCACAGTCATGCCAGCGATGCGATGGGAATGGAACATGGTTTCCATTCTATCCGCGACGTTTGACCGAGACGAATGAATCGGTTGTTGGTGGAGGGGAGAATCAGCGATCCCTTCCGTGTGCAGCAACCGAACTGGTTATGCTGATTGCATGAATTCCGACGACGACCATGCCGGCTTGCCCAATCCCTATGCGACGGGACCTCCCAGAGAGGGAGACGACGAAAACCGAGCATTGCCGCTGGACATGCCGCCAAACGCAGACACTTTCCCGACGATTCCACGCACGATTCTGCGTTGGACGCTGGTCTGCAGCATCGCAGCGATCCCCAGTTTTGTGATCGGGTTCACCGTCACTCAAGGTCAACTTTGGGGGATGGTGACCGGAATTGCGATCTTCATCGCTGGCTATGTCTGGGCCGACTTGGTCACACGGTCTCAAGCTTGGCGTCGTTCACGCCACATCACGGCCACCATGCGCACCGTCTATGTGCTGCGATTGGTGGCTTCGGTGATCCTTCCTGCGGGCATGATCGTGGACATGTTTTCAGGCATGCTCGCGATCATGATCGTCACCGGTATCAGCCAGTTTGAAGCGGAATCCGAATTCGGCTTCCTCTCCGCGGTCGGCACGACGCTTGTCCAAGGCGTCCTGCTGAACGTGGTGCTTTTGATCGTCGCGTTCTGCCTCTTTCCGATCGTGCGAATGATGGGACGAGCACGCGAAAAACGGAAGCAAAAGAAGATGTCGAGCGACGATCAGACGCCGCTGGAATCGCCCTTGGACTCACTCTCGGAATCAGCAGCGAATCCTTTGCTGTCTTCGTCCGACTCGTCCACCCCCGAGCCTTCGTTGCGGTAGTAGGTCCGCAAGTTCTTCGGCAGAGGATCGAACGCCAACTGGTCAGGCAAGATGCCCTTCGTTTTCGCCATCCTCAACAGCGAGACAGCGTCGCCATAGCCACCGCCCACCTCGGTCAAACCTTCCAGCACGGCAGCGAGCGAGTTGTCTACTTCCGCAAAGGCATCGTCCTTGCCAGCTTGGAAGCGGCTGATGCGAAGTTGCCCCGTATCAGGAACGGACCGAATCATGATGCCCGAGGGGCCCAAAAAGAAGGTTTCGATCTGCAGCGGTTGGACATCGCCGAACAACACGATTTCTGGCTTGCGACGCAGCGAGACCACAACGGCAGGCTTCACCGACGACGGGACTTGATACAAACGGTAGGTTCCCCGGAGGTTCTGCCCAGCCAGTTTCTGCTTGCCGTCTTCGCGATTTCTCAGTTTGCAGAATCCCCCGTAGCGGGTTTCCAAGCTGGGTGAATCCATCAATCGCTGCAGACCTTCGACCACGTTGTGATGTTCCATGTCCTCCAGTGCTTTCAAAGCGGGAGCACGGAAGGCGGGCTCCGCTCGGATGGCGGCAATCAGAGGGTCGATGGCTTCGTCCCGATCCAAGTACGCCAGAGCCTCGGCGGCATAGAACCGCAATTCGGGATTGGACGACTGGACCGCTTCCAACAAGGTCGGAATCGCGGGTTCCCCCAATCCTTCCAACTGCAACGCAGCGTCCGCGGCTTTGGATGGCTGTTTCATTCGCTCGCCCAGTTTGGTCAGGCGAACTTGGGTGCTGGAGGATTCGGGCGCCACACCAATGGCTCGGACCACGGCCATCAAACGAGCCACGTTGTTTCGGTAACGTGGATGAACATCCAATTGAATGAAGTCGTCTTCGATCGGTTCCGCAATCCCACGCCGCGTTGAGCCATCGAAGAAGTAGAATCGATTGTTGATGGCCTGCGCAATCGCCGCGGACATTTTGACGTGTTGAAAATCAGGACGAAGCACCAACCCAATCTTGCGATCATTTTGCACGACTCCGCCGGACAAGATCGAACCTTGCACTTGCAGGGCTTCGTCCTTTTCGCCTTCATGATCGGCACGTGTCAGAATGGGCCCGGTCGCGACCGCCAAGACTTCACTGCTTCGAACCGAACTGTCGAGCACCTTCTGGTGCCGCATGCGAGTGTCAAGCAACCAACCGCCGTGCAAGTCCGTCGCCTCGGTTTTCGGTGGGGTCAAAACCTGCAAATCCAACACATCGCCCCGGCGTGCCCCGGGAGGAATGTTGCCACGAACCTGGACCAACGCCGTGTCGTTGCGTTCCAAGAACTCGTTTGGATTCGGAATCTCTTTGCGTTTCATTTCCTCGAGCAGCATGTCGCGAAACCCCGAGGGCAGTGCGGGACCGCCTGTGTCGGGCAACGCATTGACGATCGCAACTCCCGTGACAGGGACGCTCTGCATGCCATGAGGGATGGCTGCTTCTCGGACCAAATCCGGCGGCTCAGGGACCCTCAGCAATTTGGCCAATTGAGGATTGTCGACCTCATCCTGCTTGCCAAGTTTCCAAAACGAAGTGCATCCGCCAGCGGCGGTCAAAGACAACGTGATCCACACCAACCCGAATCGGCAGCGATGGAGAGCGGTAGTTGCGTTCATGAGCGTACGAATGCGTTCGTCGTAAGTTGATTGGCCTCGATTATTCCTGGAAGTAGTCAATCGGAGGAACGCGACACAAGAGCAGACGCCCAGTCAGCGCAATCCAGTCAGCGCAATCCAGGCAGCGCAATCCAGGCAGCGCTATCTGCCCAACCTGTTTCGACCGATTGGCTGGTTGTTCCGACTTCGCCCCTGGACGCAGTGTTAAACTGCGATGGTCCAGACGGTGATTGAACCGAGAAGCCAACCGCCACCGAATCGGTTGCCAGCGGTCTTCTCGGAACCATTGGCCTTCCATCCCGCATTCATTCTTTCCGTGATTTGCACAGATGATTCGTTGCTGTTTTCCCGCCGGAGACCGTTTGCCAGTCAAAATTCGTTGGGCGATTGGGGCATGCACTCTCGTCTTCGCCTGCCAGACGGCGAATCCAGTTGCCTGGGCCACCGAATTCGCGAATGGGTCAGCCGCTGCAACCAACCCCGTTGCAACCAACGCGGAGCAGCCGTCGCACAATCGGGCGGCTGAACTGGGCTGGGAGGTGCTGACACGCAAAGCCTTGCTGCCCAGCGATTTCTCGCAGGCTGTGATCGATGACATCTGGCGAAGCTGGCCCGAAGAAGCTCGCACGAAGGCGGAGAACGCATCGCCCGAAGATCGCTTGCGATTGATTTACCATCGCTATGGATTGTCCGAGCGACCTGACCTGCTGGTGGGGGAAGACGGCATCGCGGCCTTTGTTCCCCCGCAGCAAGAGGCATCGGTGGGACCGCCGATGCAGTACGTGGTGAGCGAAAATGGCGACTGGACGATGAATTGCCTGTCCTGCCATGGGGGCTCGGTGTACGGGGTCCCGACGCCCGGCGCACCGAACAATCGCTACGCGTTGCAGACACTCACCGAAGAAGTCCGCAGCACCAAATTTCGGCTCGGCATGCCCCTGGGACGAATGGAATTGGGATCGCTAGTCATTCCGCTCGGGACCACCAATGGGACCACCAATGCAGTGGTCTTTGGGATGGGATTGATGAACTACCGCGATTCGAAATTGAACGTCGTTCAGCGTGCACCGCAGACGTTCGTTCACCACGACATGGACGCTCCTCCGTGGTGGCATTTCTACAAGCGGCCTTACCTGTACATCGATGGCTTTGCTCAGAAGGGGCATCGCGGTTTGATGCAATTCACGCTGGTCCCTGAAAACGGGCCGGATTTCTATCGCGAACACGAAGACGATTTCCGAAACGTTTTCGCCTTCCTGTCATCGCTGAGAGCCCCCAAGTACGACGGACCAATCGACCAGCAACTGGCCGAATCAGGACGTCACCTGTTCGAGCAAACCTGTGCGAGATGCCACGGGACCTACGCCCCGGACGGCGGAACCTACCCCAACGAGATGGTTCCGATCGATGATCTCGGGACCGATCCGGTTCGGTTTGAGGCTTTGTCCAGCAAGGGGCGTCAGCGGTACGCGGACTCATGGTTCGCAGAGCTGAAACCGGGTGAGTCGCAGGAGACACGGGTCAATCCCGAAGGGTACGTCGCCCCACCACTGGACGGTGTCTGGGCCAGTCCACCGTACTTTCACAATGGCAGCGTGCCGACCCTGTGGCACGTGCTGCACCCCCGCGAACGCCCCGTGTTATGGCAGCGTTCCGCTGAGGCAATCGATCACGAACGAATGGGTTTTCAGATCGAATTGGCTGACAAGGTGCCGTTGTCACAGCCCGACGTGTTGATTCGACGCAGTTACTTTGACACCCGTCGTTTCGGGAAGAGTGCCGCTGGACATGATTACCCCGACGAGCTGAACGAAGAAGAAAAGCGTGCCGTGCTGGAATATCTCAAAACGCTTTGATTCTCTTGCTGCGAATCCATGGAATCTGCTAATGACGAGTCACACAACTCGCTCGTATCGTTTCGATTCAGGATTTGGTTCCGATGAACAGTTCGCTTCGCCTCGGATTGATCGCAATCCTCGCCGTCGTCGCCTCCGGCTTCGTGTCGCCGACACCCGCCGCCGCTCAAACCTCTCCGTTTTTGCGGATGTTCAAACGCGGGACCAAAGTCGAAGTCGACACCAACAAGACCTATGAACTGTCGGAAGAAGACGGTCCTTGGTTGATTTTGGCGCACACCTTTGTCGGTGCTGGTTCGAAAGAACGCGCCGAGCGTTTGGCATTGGAAATCCGGCAGGAATTGAACTTGCCATCTTATGTCTACGAAGAAAAGTTTGACTTCTCCGGCGAAGTGGAAACGCCAACCTCCAGCATCCAAGTTGCCGGTGGTTCGACTCGTCCTCACCAACGTCGAATGCGTTACGCCAACAGCATTCAGTACGATGCACACGCGGTTCTGGTGGGCGAATACGACCACGCGGAACACCCGCAAATCGTCGATGATCTGAAACGCATCAAGTCCGCCAAACTTCCCGTTTTCGGTGACGAAAAAGAGATGGCTGCAGAAACGGACTTTCGCAACCCCGTCACGGCGGTCAAAGCCTTGCACCGGCAATTTGTGAACCGAAGCGGCGACAAAAATCGCGGCGAGATGGGAAGCGCTTTCCTGACTCGCAACCCGTTGCTCCCCGACGACTTTTCGCACTCGCCTGAAGTGGATTCCTTCGTCCGCAAATTGAACGAAGACAAGCAATTCAGCTTGCTTGAGTGCGACGGGAAATTCACGGTCGTGGTTCGCACCTTCGAAGGCTTCAAAACAATTGTCGACGGCAAGAAGGAGAAGAACTTCCTGCCCAACATCAACCGCTTGGACCGGATGGCGATGGACGCCAACAAAATGGTGATTGCACTGCGAAACGAGGGGCAAGAGGCCTATCAGTACCACGACCGAACGCGTTCGATTGTGACAATTGGCAGCTTCGATACGCTGGGCCATGAATTGCCAAACGGCGGCTTTGAATACGCTCCCGAAATCAAAGCGCTCATGTCCACCTACCGTGCCTTCAATGTCGATCCCAACATCGCCAATCAGGTCAAAAACAAAACCAGCGACGGGCTCGCCGCGAAGCACATTGAAAACATCCCCTTTGATGTCCAGCCAACCCCGATTGCGGTTCCCAAAGCCAGCAAACGCAGCTTCTACAGCGCTGCGGTTGGACGCTGAGCCCAATGTTTGATCTCGTCCTTGGAACAGGCAACGCGAAGAAGCTCATTGAGCTTCGGATGATGCTGCCAGAAGAAACCATCGCCCTGACCGCACTGTCGGAAATCGACAACGCGATCGAGGTGGTGGAAGACGGCGACACGTTTTCACAGAACGCTGCCAAAAAAGCGACCGAGCAAGCCAAGCACCTGGGACGATGGGTGCTGGCCGAAGACAGCGGGTTGACGGTCGATGCACTGAAGGGTGAACCGGGCGTGCACTCCGCTCGCTACGCCGGAACCCACGGCGACGATGAAGCCAACAACGAAAAGTTACTGCGTGAACTGGCCGAGGTGCCGCTGGATCGCCGCGGGGCTCAGTTCAACTGCCACTTGTGCCTGTCCGATCCCGGAGGCAATGTTCGCTTGGCCGAGTCCGGCATCTGTCGCGGCCGAATCGCGACGCAGCGCAGTGGTGGCGCGGGATTTGGCTACGACCCATTGTTTGTAATCCCGGAGTACCACAGAACGTTCGGGGAATTGAACCTGACCGTGAAGCGGGCTCTCAGCCATCGCTCGCGAGCCCTGCGGGTTTTCATTCCCAAGCTGCTGCGACTGGTTCAGTCCAACTCTGCTTCGGCGTAGGTTTCTTCGCTCTCCCAAAGGCGGACCTTGTACGCGGTCGCACCGGAGTCACCCAGGATTTTGGGACAGACTTGTTCCAGGAAGTGCTTGGCCATGTTTTCGGCCGTGGGGTTGCTGTCCAGCTCGTAAATTCGGTGCGGCTGCGAACTGCGGATCGCGTCCAACCCGTTCTGGTCGTTTTTCCACAACACGAATGTGTGGTCCCAGTTTTCGTCGATCCAATCCTTGCAGCGAGCCTTCAGTTGCTTGAAATCGAGGATCCGGCCCACCGCATCCTGCTTTTTGCCGGTCACGTAGACTTCCAGCACGTAGTTGTGACCGTGCAAACTCTGACATTTCCCCTCGTGCCCCACCAATCGGTGCCCGGCACAAAATGTGAAGCGGCGCATGATTCGAATGGACACGGGCGTTGTTCCTGAGGAGAAATCTGAACAGTGTGGGGGGCAATCGGACAAGACCGCCGGCGGACGACTCGGTTGGCGGTGGCCCAGCAACCAGCGTTGCCAAAGGTTTTCTGATCCAGACGACTTTGTCGACCCCCACAATCCGGTCCATCAGAGAAATGGGCTTCGATGAACCGCAGGATTCAGTTGTTTCTGAACACACATCGGTTGGCGAACGGCCATTCGGCTGCCATAATGAGCGTTCCCTCTTCACTGGAGGTTTCCTGGTGTGAATTGAACGAGCCTCGAATGTGCCGGAGATGGCATGCGTTTGGTGGCCACGTTGTCGACCTGGTGCCTTCATTCTCCCTGCCTTTGACGGAGCCCATTCTCGGTGGCCAAGTATTTGCTTTCCCCTTTGCGTTTGGCTGTCGGATGGGGAATCTCACCCCGGCTGCTCGGAACGATCGCGGTGGTCATGCTGACCCTCCTTCGTCTCACCATCGGCTGGCACTTCATCACTGAAGGTGTCGACAAGTATCAAGCTGGAAACTGGTCCGCAAAGCCATTTTTCGCAAACGCTCGCGGACCCTTTGCTGGTCATTTTCGCCAAATGGTGTGGGACTACGACGGCACCATGCGACTGGACGTCGATCAAACCAAAGTCAACTGGGCCTACTACCGCGATCAAATCTCGGGCCACTACGGGTTCGATGAAAAGCAGGCTGCCGCGGCTCAGAACAACTACATCAAGGCCGTCGATCAGTACGAAATCGTGCTGCAGCTCAACGCCAATGAGGTCCAGGAGTTTCAACTGGGGTTGGACCGAGTCGCGGAACTCGACGGGGACTCGGTCGCATCGGGGGTCAGCTCACTGAGCGGGCAACGCGAGAGCGTTCGAAAAGAGTTGTCCCAGAAGATCGCCCCGGTCTTCGATCAGATCGATGCGATCTGGGAAAACTACGAATTAGCACAAAACAAGGTCGCCTCACCGGAACAACTGCTCACCCACAGTGCGTACAAACTGACGCGCCCACGCCTGCAAATGATGGACACCAGTGTGATCGACACAATGGTGCCGTACTTTGACATGATCGTTGGTTGGTGTCTGTTGCTCGGGTTGTTCACACCCGTGGCCGCGTTAGCCGCCGCGTGTTTTCTCGGTTCAGTTTTTCTAAGCCAGTATCCACCCGTGACCGGGCCAGGGTCGAGCAATTATCAGCTGATTGAAGGCCTGGCCTGTTTGGTTCTCGCCGCCACCGGCGCTGGCCGTTTCGCCGGCCTCGATTTCTTTCTGCATCTCATTATTCGAAAATTCAACGGCGACGACGCCGCAACTGCGTGACCGGGAGTCTTAGCAAATGGTAGACAAGCTCAACGCCGATCAAAAAGAAGTCGGCTCACACAATTACTATTCCGCCGTCGGCAGTTACTACGACGTCAATCGTCGTGACTTCCTGCGTGGCATCGTCGCCGCGGGTGCCGTCAGTGGCGCTGGCCTCGGGGCCGCTTACTTCGGCTACGGCAAAGTCACCGACCCGGTCCGCGTCGCGGTCATCGGAACCGGTGACGAAGGCAACGTCCTGATCGGAGGTTGCAACCCCGAGTACGTGGACGTCAAAGCAATCTGCGACATTCGTCCATTCAGCCAATTCCGTGCTTTCCACGGTGACTGGTCTTCCCCGTCGGCTCTGAAACGCCGCCCGGGCTTGATCAGCGTTGCTGGATACAAAGACGAAGCGGAAGCTCGCAAGAACGTCAAGGTTTACGACGGCTCCAACGGCGGCATCATGGCCTGCTTGGACGATCCCGACATCGAAGCCGTGATCATCGCCTTGCCGCTTTGGCTGCACGCTCCCGTCGCCGCCCAAGCGATGGAACGTGGCCTGCACGTGCTGACCGAAAAACTGATGGCCCACAATGTGGCTCAGTGCAAGGTCATGTCGCGAATGGCTGGCAGCATGGAAGACAAGAACGGCAACCCGCTGCACTTGGCGACCGGTCACCAACGTCACTACAACGTGAAGTACCAAGACGCGATCAACCTGATCCGCTGGGGCTTGCTCGGACAACTGCACCACATCCGTGCCCAGTGGCACCGCAGCAACGTGCCCGGTGCTGACAGCTGGTCGATGCCAATTCCCGGCGGCGAGATGGTCAACGGCAAGAACTTCGACAAGATTGCGAAGGACATCGAATATCGCAAGAAAAAGTTGTCGGAAACCTCTGACCCAGACGAAATGATTCGTCTGCAAATGGAAATTGAACAGTGGACCGCTTGGGACGCTGACAAGAACGTCGACCCCTCGGAATTCGGCTACGAAAGCTTCTCAGCCGGCGACAAAACCTTCAGTGCGATGGAAGAACTTCACCGCTGGCGTTTGTTCAATCGCACCGGTGCTGGCCTGATGGCGGAGCTCGGAAGCCACCAACTGGACGCTGTCAGCATCTTCCTCAGCTCGCTGCGTGATGACAAAAAGAAGGTCCACCCACTGAGCGTCCACGCAGTTGGCGGACGCCACATCATGCCGCTGGATCGTGAAGTCGGCGACCACGTCTACTGCATGTTCGAGTTCCCTGGGCCAGAGTACAGCAGCACCTTCGATGTCGGTTATTACGACCGTGTCGAACGCTACCCCAACCCTGACAGCCCCGGAAACGGACCTGTCGCCGGCTATGAAACCGATCCGAACAAGAAGGTCGTTGTGACCTACTCATCGATCAATGGCAATGGTTTTGGCGGCTGGGGCGAAGTCGTCATGGGCACCAAGGGAACGTTGATCCTGGACAAGGAAACGGACGTTTACCTGTACCGCAACAGCGACACCAGCAGCAAAGCGGGCGTCGTCAAGAAGGATGCCGGGTTCGCCTTGGATACATCGGCCAGCGGCGACTACGCTGCACCGGTGGCCCAAGCCGCTTCGTCCGGCCCAGTCAGCCGTGGGTACCGCGAAGAGATTGAGCACTGGGCCTATTGCATCCGCAACCCAGACGGCGAGAACAAACCTCGCTGCTACCCGGAAGTCGCAATGGGCGACGCCGTCATCGCTCTAGGAACCAACGTCGCTCTGAAGCGTTCAGCCAAGGGTGAAAGCGGTTACCTGCAGTTCAAGGAAGAGTGGTTCGACATCGACAACGACGCGACCCCCGACGACAGCGACATCGCTGCGGAAACCGAGTTCATGAAGAAACCTGTGGCATAGCCCCCAGGACTTCCCAACTGACGAACGACACGGCGGCCATTGGCCGCCGTGTTTTTTTATGGAATCCCGACACGCAAAGCCACCCGTACGATGGCCTTCCAAGGCCGTCGATATGGAAACCCGACGCGTCAGATCGGTCTCGGGGCTTCCGCCCCGAGCTAAGCAAGCCGGCCCCATCCGGGGCGAAAATTGCGGCCGAAAGCTCTCCGGTTCGTGCCCCGCCATCGCCTCAATCGCCAGATTTTTCAATTGACAACTTCACTTTTTCAATCGATCCCCCATCACATCGTTCGCCAGCTGTCGCCGCTCCGCGGCTTGTCGAGGAAAACCAAACCTCGGGTTGAAACCCCGAGGCTGACAACTGTCACCGCTCCGCGGTTATTGGATCCCCCGAACACCCCCAGTCGCGGAGCGACGGAAGCCGGAAGCCTTGGGTTTTCAACCCAAGGTCATACGCCAACGACACAAGCCCCCAAGTCGCGGAGCGACGACAGTTGTTTGCCGCCCCCTCCCCACGCGATCCCCCGGCTCACATTCCCGTGCAATGACCTTCCAAGGGCGTTCACTCAGCTCGCCAAAACTCCTCGTCAAACACAGCAAACCGGACGCCGAGACGATAAACTTTGACGCGACATCCCTCCCCACACATCCCTCCCCACCAATGCCCCACCTCATGATTCGAACCATCCCCCTTGCGGTCTGCTTCACTCTTTCAGCGATTGGAATCCTTCCAGCACAAGACGCCCCGTTTCTGAATCCGCCGCAATACATCGGTCTTCCCCAAACCGTGCAGGCGGTGACCAACCGGGCATTCACGGGAATCCCCAGCCTTGCGGTTTCCAACGGCGGCAGGCTCTGGGCAACCTGGTATGCCGGCAAAACCCCCAAGGAAGACGAGAACAACTACGTCGTTCTCAGCACCAGCGGCGATGGTGGAGAGACATGGAAGGAAGTGCTGGTGGTTGATCCGGACGAGGACGGTCCGGTCCGCACCTACGATCCAGAACTGTGGATCGCACCAGACGGAAAGTTGCGGCTGATCTGGGCACAGGCCGTGGGTCACGCGGGGACCGTCGCCGGAGTTTGGTTTCTGGAAATCGAAGACCCCGATGCGGAACAACCTGTCCATGGCAAACCCAAGCGGATCACCGATGGAATCATGATGTGCAAACCGCTGGTCCTCTCAACGGACGAATGGGCGTTGCCGGCTTCGACATGGCGCGAGACCGACGCCAGTGCTCGCATGATTGTCTCGGATGATCAAGGCAAAACCTGGTCGCGACGCGGCGGCTGCAATGTGCCCAAGGATGCTCGCGCCTTCGATGAACACATGTTCGTGGAGCGGAACGACCAATCGATTTGGCTGCTTGCCCGCACGAAATACGGAATCGGCGAGAGTGTCTCCACGGACCGAGGGAAAACTTGGCCTGAACTAACGCCATCAAAAATCGCTCACCCCAGCGCACGCTTTTTCATCCGACGACTCGCTTCAGGAAATCTCCTGTTGGTCAAACACGGCCCCATCGAAAAGAGAACCGGTCGCTCGCACCTGATGGCTTTCGTTTCCACCGATGACGGCGAAACTTGGAAGGGGGGCCTGATGCTTGATGAACGAGCCGGTGTCTCCTATCCCGATGGCCAACAAGACGCCAACGGCGTGATCCACATCGCCTATGACTACAGTCGCACCAAAGACCGGCAGATTCTGTTTGCAAGTTTTCGCGAGGAAGATGTCGCGGCAGGAAAAGCTGTCACGGACTCGGTGAAATTGCGTCAGTTGATCAGCGACGCATCTGGCAAATAAGCAGGTCGGCTGGAATGATCGGGCACAACCATGTGAACCGTTTGGGCGTTGGCCCCGGTTGCGGTGAAAACCGTGGCTAACGCCAACGGCTCACATACCCGATGACACCTGCGTACCTGCTTAGTTCGCCGGGCCTGCCACTGAGCACACGAAGCCAGGTGTGGCGTAACCCACTGGATTTCGAAAACGATTTGCGACACGGCGGCCTGAGGCCGCCGTTTTTCTGGGCTCTCCGACAAGGGACTGCTTCGGGGTTCCGTCGTTGGTCGCTAGGATTGAACGAGCATAAACGCTGTCCGACCGGCGTTCGCTCTGCTGATCAATCCAGCCCCACTGACAAGCTCCCTCGAGAATTTGAATCATGCCTCCGACACGTCGCCTGTGTGCCCCCGCCGTCACGCGAACCCGCATCACAATTCTCTCTGCGATGCTGGTCAGCCTGGGCTCCGTGCTCACCAGCCCAACCGGCACAGCGGACCAGCCACCCAATGTCTTGATCATCTACGCCGATGACCTCGGCTACGGGGACCTGTCGTCTTACAACGAAAACTGCGCCTACGAAACACCTCACTTGGACCAATTGGCTTCCCAGGGAATTCGCTTCACGGACGCACACAGCCCTTCAACGATCTGCTCGCCGTCTCGCTACGGTTTGATGAGCGGTCAGTGCGTCTTCCGGACGGGACGCCGAACGACTGCGTTCGAAGGAGCCAGCGGCCCCAGCTACTTGCGGCCGGATGATTTGACGATCGCAGAGATGCTTCAACAGGCAGGCTACAAGACCGCGATCTTCGGCAAATGGCACCTCGGGCTGACCTGGTACGGCAGCGATGGCAAACAACTGCGAGGTGGCTTCCAAGACGTCACCGAAATCGATTACGAACGAAGCACACCCCTGATCGATGGGCCCAACAACCAAGGCTTCGATGAGTCATTCGTGACCCCCAATTGCCCCACCACGGACCCGTTGTATCTGTACATCGAAAACGGCATGGTCCCCGTCCCAGCGAACCAACGCCACAAACGTGACACACTTCCTAACCCCGGCGGCAAATGGCGATGGGACAACGACGAAGGCTGGAAAGCCCCCGGTTACAAGTTTGTCGACGCCGACGTTCTGTTCTTCAACAAGACTCGAGAGTTTCTCGACCGCCACGTCCAAGAGTCACCGGACCAACCCTTCTTCGCGATTGTTTCCACCCAGATCGCACACGCCCCTGTGCTGCCTGCCAACCAATACACGGGATCCACGCAAGCCGGCGCTCGCGGCGACTTTGTTTGCGAACTGGATTCGCTCACCGGTGAATTGCTCGATCACTTGAAGGAACTGGGAGTGGATGACAACACATTGGTGATCTTCAACTCGGACAACGGCCCGGAAACGATGCACACCGTGTGGATGCGTGAAGATCATCAGCACGACGCCGCTGGCGGATGGCGTGGGATGAAACGCGATGGATGGGAAGGCGGCCACCGCGTGCCCATGATGATGAAGTGGCCCGGCCACATCTCCCCTGGTCGCGTTTCCAACCAACTGATCAACACGACCGACATTTTCAAAACACTCGCAGCCGTCGCAAACGTGGACTTGCCCAAGAGCGTTGCGCTGGACAGTTTCAACATGCTGCCGGAACTGCTGGGGCAAGTGCCTGAGGGCGAGTCCATTCGGCCCCACATGATCACCCAGAGTTTTCGCGGTGAGTTCCAGCTTCGAGTCGGCGATTGGAAATACTTGAATCACACCGGTTCCGGCGGCAACAACTACAACGACCGAGTGCTTCAACCCTATGCAAAGAAGGAAGCTGAAACCGACTCCCCGGGTCAGCTTTACAATCTGAAGCAAGACCCAATGGAGACAGTGAACCTTTACGAACAAGAAGCCGCGAAACGAAGAGAGATGCAGGCGTTGCTCAAATCCATCGTCGAGTGAACCGAAAACAGTGAGTTACAACAAGTCACTCACTGCTCACCCGAGTGAACCTCGAACTTCTTCAGCCGCACGCTTGATTCACTTCCCGCCCCGCCACTACGCAGCATCATGATGATCCCGTTGATTGGAGCGTCTGAATGGTCTGACATCGAGACGATGCGATCGTGCTGTTCACCTTCGGCACGAACCATCATGAAGAATCGCTCGCCCCGGCGAGCGATTCGCAGCGCCGTGGCAGATGTCACGGTGTGCCGTTCGGTTCCGTTGAACCATTGACTTCCATCGGGCATTCTCACTCGCGCGTAGCCTTCCGCTTGGATCACTCCGGGTGAATTCAGCCCCAGCATCGAATTGACGGTGGTTCGCGGTTCAGACGTCGGCTGAACTTCGATTGCGAGAATGGCTTGTTGCCCGTTTCCCGCACTCGCCAGTTTGAGCTCGTCAAATTCCAGACGAATATCAAAGTCACCTTCGACGGGGATTCTCGCGATGAGCACGCTGGCGCCCCAATCAACCTTTCCGATGTCTCGCAATCGAAGACCATCGTCGGCCTCGTTCCAAGGCCTTGTATCATTCAGTCGTGAAAACGTCTCCGGATCAGGTGCGGCTTCCGTAAAGTCATGCACGAATGACTTCTTCAACAGCTTCTTCGAGTCGTCCAACTGGCTCCGCAACGCTTGCATGTCCTGCACCGCGACGCCCTCAATCTGCTCGGCACGCACGCTGATGTTGGTCCAGGTCGTCGATGCAGAACCACCTTTCTCGGCGAACGCTTTGAGGGTGATGCCCCCCGCGCTCAAAGGTCCACGGCCGACTTCATCGGTCGACAGAAGACGAAATGTTTCAGAATCGTTTTCAGCGAACAAGTAATGAACGGTGGTGCCTAAACGGACCATTCGAAAAACTCCCGATGTGGCTTCGTTCGCGGCCCAATGATCCCTGGCTCGCTGAGCTTGGTGCCCGGCATCCGTCATCGGTGAAAACCGGGTTCGCAACTTTTGCTCTTTGTTGTCCCAACGGTGCCGAGCAACTCGAATTTTCTGACCATCGCTCGGCAGGTACGCCAGCATTTCGAGAGCCCCGTCGCCGACGTCCGCATGTTGAAAGTTCTCAAAACGTGCTCGCAAATCGAAGTCGCCGCGGACTTCCAACCAGAGAGGCAGATCCGTGCTTTGGCTACCGCTCGCTTTCATCGCAATGCCATCCGCCCCCACCGTGATCGGACCGCCTCGCTGAATGAAATGGCTCGAGTCAATTTCCAGGTTTCGAAAATCCTGCCGGTAGGACTGAGGCAGTGCTGAAGTCAACCGTTCCATCTCAGCTGTATCTGGCCTGACGCCGCGATGCTTGCCAAGCACCTCCTCAGCATTTTGCCAGTCACCTGACCAGCGCAAATTGCGAACTCGAGCGTTGGTCTTGTCCGCGAAATGGAACAATCCGAACTGCCGTTGGTTCCATGGTTTCAGTGCCCGATCCATGACGGGTTTTCCATTCAGAAGCAACAGGACATCATCACCCCGAAGCTCCAATCGAACTCGGTTCCAAGAATTGTCCTTCAAGACAACCTCGGGACGTCTCTGTTCTTGCTTGGTTACAAACGCTCGATTCGCAGGCGAAAGATTGCCCGGTTGATGCGCACCGTCTGTCACCCAGTGCACCTGGACGCCATCCGGTTCGAGCAGGAACGCCAAGCGATCGATCGCCGGATGGACCGCGGTTTCTCCCTTCGCGTAGAAGAACTCATATTCAATCGAGCCATCTTCCATCAGGGGCCGGTGATACATCAGCAGACTCTCCAAATTGGATCCCGCGAGTTCGCGTCGAGCCGCGTGCTGAACCTCAAACGACGATTCTGTTTCTTGCGTCGCAACGGATCGCCATGCAAACATGCCTTTCGGGTCGTCAACTGGCTCGTCGTAGTAGCTGTACCAGCCGACCAGTTTCGGCGAATTCACCATGTCGATGGAGGATGGAATCTCAGGCGATCCCGTGATGGTGAGGTTGCGAATGCCTCCGTGGCTCAACCGATGTGCTCGCAACGCCACCCAGGGGAATTGGCCGTCCACCAACGTCCGCTGCAGAATGCTTCTTCCATTGATGAAGTGACGACAAACACCATCACGAACCGAGATTCGACAACTCATCCAATCGTCTGGCGGGCTCATTGGTGGATCGAGGGGAAGCATCTCTTGACTGCGCAGCCCGCCGATCTCTGCTTGACTTCGCGAGGAATGAGGTGACGCAAAAATTCCTGCGTAAGCAACCTGCGTTTCTCCAAAATGAAAACCAGTCACGTCACACTCGATTTCAAAATCTCCCGTCAGCGGTGAAGGGAAATACAGGTAGTCATTGTTGTGACCAGCGAACTTGTGAACCGCGTTGCCAACAGGCCGCCACGTTGCAGCGGTGAACCCGTTGCCGCGAGAGTTGGCAGACACCACCGACGCTTGTTGCCAACTTTCGAAGGAACTGGGCGACACCGTCTGAAGTTTTGGATCGCTTTCATTGCTTGGGTCAAGCCCCGCAAAGGCACCGAAGGCATAGACGTCCCAAGCTGCATTTGCGTCCCAGCTCAGATTCTCAATTTGCACGGAGTAAACGCTGGTGACAAGCTCGAGAAATTCGCTGCTACGAAGGTCACTGTGCATCCCGTACGCGAGGGCCAAAATCTCTGGCCAAGCCTGCCTGTCAGCAGCTGGATCTCGTGTCCGGACATGAGTTGCCAGAGAGGCCAGCATCGCGGAAGTTGACTCCTCGACTTTTGCCGGTGACTTCAACGTGAAATCCGCGATTTCGATCATGAAGAGGAGAGCCAGCTTCGCTCGCATTTGATCCGATTCCAACGGATCCGGAATCGCTTGCACTCGCCGGCGAAGTTCAGCCAGACGGTTTGTTTCTGTGGCCGCCGCTAGAAGATAGAACGCTGGCGAGGTGATCCCTTCGACGATGCTTTCCTTGGGGGCCACTTCTGAGTTTGCGATCGGAGCAATCTGCACGAATCTCGATTGCATTCGGAAGTTTGGCCGGGTTTCAGAGGGCAACACCCAATCGGCCAAAACGGTAAAGCGATCGACCGGGGCCAGTTTTGACGCCTGCAGGACCACGCCGTCAGAACCTTGTGCAAGGACATCCAGCTCCCTTGCAAACAAAATTTCCATCGCGGACGTGTCGGAACGACCGGCGTTCGCAGCCCGCGAAATCCCAATCAGCAGCAACACAAAGACCGACGCGACAATCGAAATCAACTGGAAGCGTGCTTGTGAATTCATCCAATTCCCTCCCGGATAGGACGCGCCATGCAAAAGCGGCACTTCGCCCACACACGATTCGTGCCCCCATTAGCTCGTCAGAGGGAACTGATTGTACGCCAGTGCGAGCAGCCGCGCCACACAACGGAGATCCGAGGAGGTCAAACGCGAATGGCAGGACACAACCTTGCGAAGACGATGCTCCCACGTGCGTTCTCGATCGAACCAACCGAGCAGCTCGCGCGAGATCCTCAAGCCCCACCGCAAGGAGTTTCAATCGCCCCGAGAACACCCCCTACACCAACAGTTCAAACAGCATGCGTTGTTCGTTGACGACTTGGTATTCGATGTTGCTGGCCGTCAGTCGGTCCAGCAAGCCTTGGTAGTCGTCGCGGTGGGCGACCTGCAAACCGACGAGCGCCGGCCCGGTTTCGCGATTGTGCTTTCGCGTGTACTCAAAGTGCGTGATGTCGTCGGTGGGCCCGAGCACATTGTTGAGGAACTCTCGCAAAGCGCCCGCACGCTGCGGGAACTTGATGATGAAGTAGTGCTGCAGCCCCTCGTACAACATCGCTCGGTCGCGAATTTCTTCGGTGCGAGTGATGTCGTTGTTGCTGCCACCAACCACACACACGACGGTCTTGCCCCGAATCTCGTCGGCCAACTGTTCGAGCGCCGCAATCGAAAGAGCTCCCGCGGGTTCGACGACCAGGCCTTCGTCGTTGTAGAGCTGCAACATCACGCTGCAGACCTTGCCCTCCGGCACAAGGACCATTTCATCGATGACGTGCTGCGCAATCTGGAAATTCAAATCGCCGACCCGCCGGACCGCGGCACCGTCGACGAAGCTATCGATCTTGTCGAGCGTGACGACCTTGCCTTCGCGAAGGCTGTCATGCATCGCCGGTGCGCCCGTCGGTTCCACCCCAATGATCTTGGTTTGCGGTGAGAGTTGCTTGAAGATGCTTCCCAAACCAGAAATCAAACCGCCGCCACCCACTGCGACAAGCACAATGTCAATTGGCTCCGGGTGGTCTTCCAAAATTTCAGCCCCGACCGTGCCTTGGCCTTCGATGATGGCGGGATCATCAAAGGGCGGGATATAGGTCAGACCACCTTCGGCGGCGCGGTGGGCTTCTGCGGCCGCATCATCGAACGTGTCCCCGATCAGAATGATCTCCACGTGTTCTTGCCCGAACAGCTTGACCTTCTCGACCTTCTGCTTGGGCGTGACCGCAGGCATGAAGACTCGACCTTGAATCCCCATCGAATGACAGGCATACGCGAAACCTTGCGCGTGATTGCCGGCACTGGCACAAACCACCCCAGCGGCACGCTGCTCGTCGCTGAGCTGCGACATCCGGTTGTACGCCCCACGAATTTTGTAGCTACGGACTTCTTGCAGGTCTTCGCGCTTGAGCAGAATCTCGGCGTCATACAGCGCCGAGAGACGAGCGTTTCGCATCAGAGGCGTGTGGCGAACCACGCCAGCGATTCGCTGGCGAGCCGCCTGGATTTTGTCGGCGGCAATCATAGGAGACATGGTGCTAATCAGGTGGTTGTCAGACGTCCGTCACGCGACGCCGCGGCACTTGGCGGCGTGTCGGTGCGGCGGCAGACTGAGCAGAGGACGGAGCTGGGGGAGTCGATTGAGAATGGGCAGGGTCAATGCGAAACTGATTCTCGGCGGGTGGCCCCGTGGGACCACCGGCGGCCGCATCGAGGTCTCCCAGATATTCTTCGCGGACCTTCGGGTGCCGCTTGACTTCATCAGGCGTGCCGTCGATCAGGACTTGGCCCTGATAGATCACATAGCAACGGTCGACGGTGGTCAAAATTTCACGGGCCGCATGGTCGGTGATCAAAACGCTGATCCCGGAATCTCGAAGCTGTTGAATCACACCTTGAATCGATTGCACTGTGACCGGGTCAATCCCGGCAAAGGGCTCATCGAGCATCACAATTCGCGGATTGGAAACCAAGCAACGAGCGATCTCCAGTCGGCGGCGTTCACCGCCGGAAAGTCCCGCCGCACGACTCTTTCGAATGTGCGTGATGTTGAACTCTTCAAGCAATTCATTGGTGCGTTCTTTGCGTTGCTTGCGATCCACGCCCAGCAACTCGAACAACGCCGAGATGTTTTGCTCCACCGTCAGTTTTTTGAAAACACTGGGTTCTTGTGGCAAGTATCCCATTTGGCCGTCTCGAGCGCGCCGGAACATCGGCCAATCGGTCACGTCTTGGCCACCCAAGTACACGCGTCCCTGGTCGGGCTGAACGAGCCCACAGATCATTCGAAAGCTGGTCGATTTCCCGGCACCATTGGGCCCCAGCAATCCCACAATCTCGGCTTCACCGACGTGCAGGTTCACTCCATCGACGACCCGACGTCGCCCGTAGGTTTTCTGCAAACCGACCGCTTCCAGAACAGGCTCGCTCGACTGGCGTTCGACGTTGGCTCCCAGCGGTGATTCGGTGGGAAAGGAGGTCGGGGTAAATTCGTCACTCATGATTCGATTCCTTTCTGTGAATCACTTGATTCGTTGCATCCGGTCCAGGTTGGGCCAAAACGGCAACGGCGACTTCCACGGGTGCGGCCAAAACACCAGCAATGCCTTGCCAACCAACAGGTCTCGCGGGACATACGAAACGTCCGCAAATTTGTAGGCGTCTTTGTCGGGACTGGCGTAGTTTCCGAGTCGTGTTTTCTTACCGGCCCAACAACGTGCGTCCAAACTCTCGGGACTGTTGTCGCCCATCGGGAAGAATTGGTCTTCTTCCATCCGGAAGGAAACGGCGCGGCGACTTTGCCAACCGGGGAAATCGGCCCAAATCGTGGGCTCGCCCATCAGCAGTTGAATGTCGCGAACAATTTCGTCCGGTCGAGCCCCAGCGCCGACAAAGCGACGCAAGGCTCCCATGTCATAGTCCAGCATGCCGTCGTCGCTGGTGTCGACGGCGATGTAATACTTGTCGCGGTGGATTGTCCACTGGTTCAGCGTGGCCGAACCACCGGTCACAGCCATGGCGATCGGAGCGGCATCCAAAGGATTGCCCGGCCCGTCATATCGGGGCTGGTTCTCTTCGCGTGGGACAATGGAATTGAAATCAAAAGTGGCCGGCGATTGGAAGGCCACCAAGTCACCGTCGATCCACAACCTCAGTTCATCATCCGCGTTGCTGAACCGGAAGTCATGTTGCTGACCAGCCCGCACGGCGGTTTCGGCGATTGGATGCAGATTGCTGTCACCGTCAAACGCATGCACCTGACCATCGTCCAGTGTGAGCTTGGCTTCGCCGGTTTGGAGATTGATTTCACAAACATGACGCACTCCGGCTTCGACAATTTCAAAGCTGAGTTGTTGAGCATCGTCGGAAGTTGCGATGGTCTGGGAAACAATCAGATCGCCAACCCAATGAACGCCTCCGGAGCCGTGGTACGACCCACCGTACTGAACCGTTCCTCGGAACTGAGCCAAGTCGCCGCCGGACTCATAGCTCTTTCGAAACACACCGGCAGTGCGGGTTTGCCCCAGCATGCGTTTCAGACGCGAGACGCCGACCGGGGAAGGTTTGACGTCGTAGACTCGGTCGGATGCGACATTCAGATACGAATCATAGGCGTAGAAATCCGTGATCAGTCTTCCGCTTTGTGGATCCACGTCCGCCAATGATTCACCATTGATCGCTGCTCGCCACTGTTGTTCATCCGGGAAATGGTGGTAATAGCGAAGCCACTTGGTTTCATCCTCGGCGGCCTCGACCGTCGCGGTCATCCCCTCCGCAGTCTCGGTCACCTTCCAAGAATCCGTGGGAATCGTTTCGCTTCCTGGGGTCCATGGTTGCAACCTGGATGGGTAGCCGGCCTCCAGCAGAGCCTTGGGTTGATGCTGGCTGTCGTAAACCAGGTGACTCATCGCCAGCAGCTTTTCAGGGGGCTTGCGCTGGATTTCACCAAATTCAGAGGAATCGGGTTCAGAATTCGATTTCGCGTAGACGTCTCCAAATTGGATCGACACGGTTTCGTCGGGCAGACCGACCAAGCGTTTGATGTAGTTCTGCTTGGGGTTCACTGGAACCTTGAAGACGATCACGTCCCATCGCTTGGGCTCTTTCAGCGTGTATGCGAATTTGCTGACGAGAATCCGGTCGCCGCTGAAGGTTTGCTGATTCGCATCATTGGCTAAATCCAATGAATTCACGTGCCGACAATTCGGGCAGATCCCGCCAACCACGACTTTCTGAAGCGCGGGGGTGCGGTTTTCCAGGCTCGCCCCGATTGGGAACTGCTGCCCACATTCGTCGCAGAACACATCTTTGTGAGCCCCCATCAGGGCGGGAGCCATCGATCCAGTGGGGATCACAAAGGCTTCGGCGATGAAAGCCCGGAACAACAGAGCCAAGATGAAGGCAACCGCGAAGGCTTCCACCGTTTCGCGTCCGGCCTGCAACCGGAACACAGCGGCGCGCTGTTGAGGAATCGTCATGGCGTCGAAGGCTGACTGAGCCTCCGACACGGAACCGTCGTTGGTGGACTTCGATTCGGTCGATGAATTCATGTTGCTGGAAAAACGTGGAATTTTGCGAATGACGCAGTCTAGCGAAAGATCGGCTCGACCGGACCATCGGTTTTTTTCGTCCAAACCGGTGCAATCCCGCCAATGCAGTCGTGGAACAGTCCGCTGATTCCAATGCAAACTCTGACCGATCCCGTCTGATAGAGGACACTGCAATACTCTTTCACGGACGGAAGGGGGCCTCTGTTCATTCCAGGGATGCTTTCTGCCGTGAAACTTGCGATTCCAGCCGCTCGATCCCCGGCCCACCGCTGGATTCTCCCGTTGATCTTTGGTGTGGCGACCATGGCGGTCCTGTCCGCTCAATCGCCCCATGGGAGTGTCACCGACTGGGCAACGCCCTCCACCGTCGATCCGCCGCCCGCAAGCGGCACGCTTCCGGCGGCCGAAACGACGCTGACATCGACGAAGTCGGAAACTCTTGCGCTGGAAAGCCCGCTGCCAGCCAACACCGTTGTCCTGGACGCCATGGCGATGCCGATCGAAACGGGATCGATCGTCAGCTACACGCGGCAACAAGTCATGCAGTGGGCGCACCAGCATTCGCCCGAAGCCAACATGATCGACCAAGAATCACGGTCGGTCGCTTGTGGGGTGGATTGTGAGGATGAAGCGGCTGTCTGCCAGTTGCGGCTGATCCGGTCCGTTCTCGCCGAGATCGCTCTGGGCCGCCGCGCCGACGACGCGGCCGATGCAGCCAAGGCCTACGACCGCTTGGTCGCCGCCCAGCTTGGCAAGCAAATCGCTCAGCAAGGAATCAAGGTCCAAAACCGCTTGATCGATTTAGCCAACGAAGCCGATCGATTGGGAGTCCCCGATGGCAATGTTTTGCAGCTGCAACAAGCCAAGCTGGTTTGGCAAGACATGGAAATCCAACAATCCTTCGCAACCCAAAAGCTCCGCCAAGAACTCGCTCGTCGCACCGGTCGGCCCGAGTCGGAAGTCGCCGTGGCCGTGACGGTGGACGAATTGCAACCAGCCGCCTCCGTCGGATCGGTCGACGCTGGCACCAGCGTTGGCACCGCACTGGCCAATCGCAACGATTTGAAAGCGGTCCAGCAATTGTGTGCTGGCATGCGAACCTGCAACCTGTCCTCGGCCAGGCAACTGATTGGGGCCCTCAGCCCCGGCGCTGGTTTGGCGATCGCAGCGGCCACGGGAAAAGGTCTGTTCTCGTGCCTGTCCCCCGATTCCAACACGAGCGATCTGAACTGCCGCCGTCAACAGTGCTCGCTGCTTCGAGAATCGTTGGCAGAAGTGGTTCGCAATGAAACCTTGCAGGCTGTCCTGGACGTTCGTCTTGCCAACGCACGTCTTGGATTGATCGACCGCCAACTGCAGTGGGCCCAGGAACGACTGGAAGAAACGCAGGCCGCGATCGAATTGGACCAACAACCCGTCGGCTCCGATGACCTGATTCGCTTGGAACTCGAAAAACTTCGCGGCGATCAACTCGCCCGGCAACTGGACGTCTCGCTGGCGATCACAGAGTGGAAACGTGTTCAAGGGATCGTGCTACGATAGCCGTTCACGAACGTTCCACGAATCGCCCGCGCCGACTCAAGACGCGCGGCACCCAGATAGGCCATCGCGATGAATTCGATCTGTTTCTGCAATGGAACCACAGCGAAACTCGTTTTTGCTGGACTTTTACTGGCCTTGTTTCCAGCAGCCTGGTTCCCTGCCCCCGTGGATGCCGCCGAAGGAGACCCGATCGCGGTGCGATTGTGGCCTGGGGGGACGGTGACGGTTGAGGCGCACTGGGGACTGAGCGTCGCGGTTCAGAACGCCCCCGCCTCGCCTGCCGGATCAACGCCAGCCAGTGATTCAGACACCAATGCGATTCCGCCAACGGACGCAACCGTTGGACTGGGTCAGGCAGGCACCTACCTTCTCCGCCGCCCAGCCAACCAAGCCAAACCGACTTGGCAATCGGTAGCAATCAGCGACACCCAAACAAGCGACGTATCCGAGACGCCCAATGACATCCGAGTGAATTTGCTGGGCACCAAAGCGGTCCACCTTCAACTGGATGGTGTCCATCTGATTGTGGCGGGGCCGGATTGCGACGCTCAGACGCTGGAATCCATCGAGCACATCGACGCGGTCATCGGATCCGACTTGCAGCGATTCGCGGCAGAAGACGGCAAATCATTGCCAACAACGGTTCGAAACTGGATCTCAGAGTCAGCAACCGCTCCCGACTCAGCCAAAGTCCGCTCGCAAAACCACAACACGGTCGCCATCTCATCCCTGTCGCCCGAATCCCAGACGAAGTCACCAGCGGTTTGGTGGAACGTCTCGCCTCAACCTTGGGTGATGCCGGAGGCGATGGACAAAATGTTCGTTGCAATGGAAAAGTCATGCTCCGAGTCCCAAGCAGTCTTCTCTGCATTGACAGCCGAGCAAATGAACTTCCAACCCGCCAACGGTACTCACACGCCACGTTGGAACGTGGAACACATGATGGGGCGGCAATTGCAGTTCTTCTCGCAGATGTATCACACAGCTGACGCTGCAATCCCGGTCATGGATCTGAATCCGGCCCAAATGCCGCCGGACTATCGATTCGCCAATCCGAATTGGTCGGGCGCAGAGGAAGCTCGCCAGATGCAACGTGTCAGCGAATTCAGCCGGCGATTTGCCTATTTGCTGGATGGCTATGGCACCGATGACAAAGTCCCCGGCAGTCGCTGGCCAACTCTGGGCGCCTTGCTCAAGCAAATGGAGCGGCATTACAGCGAGCACACCGCCAACACGCAGAAGAAGTTCCAATTGCCTGGTTGGCCGTCCCAGAACTGACTCCGCCATCGCTGGGGTTGGCATCAACAGCACCGAGGGGTCCTGGACTTTTCAATGATCCGGACGCGATGGGCCGTTTTCGCAATCGCGAACGATCCCCCAATCGCTACAACCGGAGCGACCCGGCATCTTGCCCGGCCGTTAAGGTTTGGCCAACCAATCTTTTTTGACACGTCCGTTTTCTGTCGTAGTGTTCGGTAGTGAGAAAGTGAGTTGCCTTGAATGGCAATTCACTGCCACGTCGAACAGTCGAAGGTGTGTCGCCTTGGGGTATTCGACGGGGTCAGCCGAAGTTCCCTGACAAAGGCAAACCGTCCGAGAGGGCGGCACGCAAAACCACGGGTCCGTGAGTCGGCCGATCGCAAACTGCGATTTGGCTTGGCTTCAGGAAAGCCGGGTTGCCGTGGAAAGAGCCCATCGCTGTTTCGTTCTGAAACACGCATGGGTTTGAACCGAGGCTTGTCAGTTTGATTTCCATTGACGAAGGCTGTTGTCACCTGGGTCGGCTCACATTGAGTCGACTAACACCTTGTCGCCGGGTTAACGAGACATAATCGTGGCCCCCGTTTTTGTCTGGAGTTAGATATGAAAAAGTTTGCTGAAAACGTTGTTGCTTTCCTGAAAGAAGAAGACGGACCAACGGCTGTTGAGTACGCCGTCTTGTTGGCTCTGATCATCGTCGTTTGCATCGGTGCTGTGACCACCATCGGTTCCAATGCCAACGCAAAGTTCGGCGAAGCTGGCGCTGCCATCGCTGCCAACTGAGCCTGACCTGGCGGGCTTGTCCCGTCAATTTGGCGACATCCCGAACGGCGACGAGATTCGTCTCGTCGCCTTTCGGAATCGCCCTTCGGGGGAGCCCTGTTGCGAAGACCTTGCGGACCGAAATGAGACGGTCCGACATTGCGAGTTCAATGGATGTCTTGGCTGCCACTCACTTCACACCTTCCAAGTTTGCCCCTGGGCATTGAGCGAATGAACTACCCACTGATTCCTGCAGACGCTGCCGCCCACGTTTGGCAATTGGCCTGCTGTGGCGTGACGTTGCTGTTCGCAATGTTGAGCTGGATGATCGGTCCTCGCTGATCCATCCGATAACGACCGGAATTCACCACCACGTTCACCGCCATCCACACACACCATCCACTTTGAACCACCAACGGACGACACGTTGCACGAACGTTTCGGCCGAAGAAACACGGGGAAATCACCATGGACACTCTCCTTCAAGGCATCACCGAAAACTGGACCATTTGGTTCGTGACGGTGGTCCTCATTGTTGCAGCTGTCATCGACGGCATGATTTTGAAAGTCCCAAACTGGTTGACTTTCCCGTTCATCATCTGCGGTTGGGCACACTGTTTCATCCAAGGCGGAATGCCGGGCTTGGGTTACAGTTTGCTTGGCACCTTCGTCGGCATGATGCTGCTGTTGCCGCTTCGCAACGTCGGCGGCATGGGAGCTGGCGACGTGAAACTGCTGGCAGGCATCGGTGCCTGGTGCGGTACCACGATCACACTGCAAGCCTTTGCTGCGACTGCAATCGTCGGCGGCATCATGGCAGCGTTCATGATTTGGAAGAGCGGAGCTTGGGTGAAACACTACGCTCAGTTCTGGAAAATCATGAATGAGTGGCGAACGATCCGCAAACCGGAACAACTTGCCGCGATTGCCCGCGAGCGAAAACCAACGATGTACCTGTTGCCCTACGGCATCCCCATGGCCATCGGGACCATCATCTACTTCGCTGCATCTGGCCAGTTGGTCTGATTCAGATTGAAAGTCGAGGGCCGCATGGATCCCCCATGCGGCCTGTCGTCATTTATGCCCCAGATGCCGGGGCAATTCCTTCCAGGCGTTGGAAATCCGAAGCCAAACGACCCTTTGTCAATCTGTGACGATTGCGCAAAGAGACTCGGTTGCCCCAAGTGTGTTTAGCTCCTGAACACTCACACCCGATACCGTGAGTGACGCTTTCATTGCGGGCGATCGAATTTTCGGCCGAATTCAACGCGAGCAGTCTGTCACCTCTGGTTACCCACCCGATTGCCATGCGAAACAAATCAGTCTTCCTCATCCTGGCCTGCGTCTGCGGCACGATCGCCGCAATCGGTGTGAGCCAGTGGATGCAAGCTCAGTCAACGGGTCAAAGTTCGGTCGCCACGGTTGAGATCTTCGTGACTTCAAAGACCATTGATATCGCAGAAGAAATCACGGCTGACAAAATCCGACTCGAACAATGGCCCGCGGACCGCGTCCCAACGGGCGCTAGCGGAAACCTCGAGGACGTCGAAGGGAAATTCGCTCGCCAACGTTTCTACGAGGGCGAACCAGTGATGCCAGTCAAACTGATGGCGGATGCCAATGGTTCCTCCCAAACGATTCCAGTTGGATTCAGCGTGGTCTCGATGCGTGCGGATCCTGAAAGTAGCGTTGCCACCCTGGTTCGCCCTGGCGACCGAGTCGACGTGATGGCGTACTTCATCAAGAGCGAGTTGATCCCCGAGACCACCGCCAAAACCGTTTTGACAGGTGTCCGAGTTTTCGCCGTTGACGGCCGGACCGAACGCGAAGTCGATCCCGAAGTCGAATCCAAACCGGCTCGTTCGATCTCGCTGCTGATTCATAAGAAAGACACCCCCGCGTGGACCTATGCCAGCGAACTGGGCAAAATTCGGTTGACGTTGGGCAACCCCAGCGACATCAACGAAACCCAAGACGGTGCGTCAGGTGGCGGCGCCGGACAGGACTTCTTGCGTTGGCTGTCGGACTATCAAATCGCTCAGGCACAACGCGTCGAAGAGAGCAACCGCGTGGAACCGCCGATCGTGACGCCTTCCATTCGAGCCCCACAAAAAGAAAAGAAGCGGGGATTCAAGATGTTGAAAATGTCCGGTGGCGTGCTGACGGAATACTGGATTGAAGAAGGATCCAGTGTCCCCAAGGTGCTCGCCGAATCAGGGCGTGACGACTTGGAAGAGACGACCACCGACCTGCGAACTCGCCCGGGGGCAGATTATCCCCTCCCTAGCGAGAACGAACTGGATGAACCCAGTGCACCAACCGATTACAGCTATCTGAATGGGTCACAAAGCCCGTTCTACAACAGCGGACCTTCGGACCGTTCCGAAGCAGATGCCCCGCCGACCAAAGAGTTTGGTCCCACGAGCCGTTGAAGCTCTTGGACCAACGAAACAAGATTCACCACTGACGCCTAGGCAAGCCCGCCACCCAGCGGACTGCCACCCAGCCCATCGCTTCACCGCGACGAGCTGATCGCCGAGAGTTCATGGACGAACTCTCGCGGAGATGAATGAATAACTCGACCCGCCCCGGCAAGGATGCCTCAGATGCGAGTGTGCACTTTTCTTACCCGTCGCGACCGTTCGGTCCGCTGTTTGATCACGGCCGTTTTCGGGTTCGCGATGATCGCGGTTTCCCAGCCGGTGATGGCGCAGTCTGCTACAACGCTCGCGTCCGCCGCTGGTGACCATCAGATCAACCAATCCGTCGAACGGATGGACCTGATCGTCAAGAGCAGCCGCATTCTGTCGCTCGGCGAACGCATCCCGCGCTTCCAAGTTCACAACGAGGAAGTCCTGGGAGCAACACCAGTCTCTGAAAACCAAATCCAGGTGTTCGGCAAGACGCCCGGTACCACCCAGATCAATCTCTGGGACACCGAGGACAAGCTGTACACGATCGATGTCACGGTCGTCGCAGACGCTCGCGAAGTCGAAGGCATCCTGAATTCGCAATTGCCGCTGGCATCACTTCGCGTGACGCCGATTGGTGAGTCTTCCATCATCTCGGGATACGTGACCAGCGTCGATGACGTGGACAAAGCGGTGGCGATCACCGAACAGTTCTACACGACCGTGATCAACAACATCCAAGTCGTTGGGATCCAACAGGTTCTGTTGCACACCAAGATCATGGAAATCAGCCGCACGAAGCTTCGGCAGTTGGGAGTTGACCTCGCCATCTTGAGCGACAACTTCGTGTTGCTCAATGGTCCGAGTGGAATCCTGGATGTCTCCGCCGGATTGGTAGAAGGCGACAACGGAACGTTCGGCCCCGTCCCATCTGGGGACACGAACCTGCGGTTCAATGTCAACGGGGACTTCGAAGCGATGATCAAAGCTTTGGAGGAACAACGGATGGTCAAGCTGCTGGCTGAACCCACTGTCGTTGCCACACACGGTCGTCCCGCTCGGTTCACCGTGGGGGGACGAATCCCAACGATCATTCCCGGTCAAAATGGCCAGGTTCAAGTCACTTACGAAGATTACGGCACAAGCATCGACTTCTTGCCCTTCGTCGTCGGCCCCGGACGCATTCGTCTGGAGGTTCGCCCCGAAGTCAGTGAGCCCGACTCCTCACGTGCCATCACGATCGACGGTACCAACGTGACTGCGTTCACGACTCGGTACGTCGAAACCGCGGTCGAGATGCAAGCAGGGCAAACGTTCGCCTTGGCGGGTTTGCTGCAAAGCCGCACCGAATCAACCGTCAGCCGAACCCCGTTCTTCGGAAGTCTGCCCTACGTCGGATCGCTGTTCCGCCAAATGCAAGAGCGTCGCAACGAGATCGAACTGTTGATCATGGTGACGCCCGAATTGGTGGAAGCGATGGACCCTCACGAAGTGCCTCGCGGCGGTCCTGGCATGAACACACACTCGCCGGATGACAAAGAGTTCTATGCCTTGGGTCACATCGAAGTGCCCAATCTGAAGGCCAACGATTGCGACAACCCCAACTTGCAACCTGGAGTCACCGGTGGCTTCCACGGTGGACAGATTGAATCCGGCCCGATGCTGCATCAGCCGCCCATCTATCACGCCCCGATGAACGGTGTCCCCAGCCAAGGCTACCAAGAAGGCCAGATCGTTGACCCCACGATGCCGTCACCGCAAGCCTCACGTAACACTCCACCGCGAGCGATGCCCAACCCGGCTGGGTATTACCCACCGCAAATGGCACGAGCACCTCAACGCCCTACGAACAATCGCTTTGGGGCGGGTGAGTTGCTTCCTCCGGGAGCAATCGTTCCCGGTCCCGAACCAACGAAGATCGCGGATGGAGTGATCGTCAGCCAACCGGAATACCGATGATCGTTTGAGTGAAATCCAGTTGCCCCAACATGTTGTCCGACGGAACGTCGGGCTTTCCCCATGAAAATCTTCTCCGTCTATCGAAGTAGTCAGCTATGAGTAACGTCCTACGATTGGCCTTGGTCGATCCAAACGACTCGTCCCGCGAAACACTCAAAGCCATGCTGTTGGGCATGGACACCGTTTGGTTGGAAGCAGACTGTTCTCGCTACGAGTTCTTCCCGGACATCGTTGACCAAACGACTCCGGATGTGGGAGTCATCTCCCTGGACACGGATTCCACCGCAGCAATCAAACTGATTGAGCGGATCACTCGCGAGACACCAGACACAGCATTGTTGGCGACCAGTGCCGTCAGCGATGGACAACTGATCCTGCAGGCCATCCGGGCGGGAGCACGTGAATTCCTGACGCTGCCGTTGGTGGAAGAAGAGCTTTCATCGGCGCTCGGCCGAATCAGCCAAACCAAGTTTGGCGGTGGCGACGCTCGCAGTCGTTCGTGCGAAGTCATCGCGATCGCCGGTGCCACAGGTGGCGTTGGCACGACCAGCACCGCAGTGAACCTGGGTTGCGTGTTGGCCGAGGAAAGCCGCAACAGCGTCGCTCTGTTGGATTTGGATTTGGCATTGGGCGATGCCGACGTTTTCCTGGATGCCATTCCAGACTACACGCTGGCCGATGTCGTTCAAAACATCGGGCGATTGGATATCCAACTGCTCAAGAAGTCATTGACGAAACACTCCAGCGGCTTGTACCTGCTGCCGCGTCCCGTCGAACTGCATGACCTCGAGGCAATCGACGCGGAAAGCCTCCGCAAGGTGATTGGACTGTTGAAAGCTTCGTTCACCCACTTGATCGTGGACCTGTCGAAGACCTACAACGCGCTGGACATGATCGCGATTGAAACGGCGTCGAAGGTGCTGCTGGTCACTCAATTGGACTTGCCGTGTCTTCGCAACGTGGTGCGTTTGATGATGAGCTTTGACGAAACCGAAGGTCTCGCCGATCGAGTCGAAATCATCGTCAACCGAGCCGGTTTGGACGCGGGACAGATCAGCCTGAAAAAGGCCAAGGAAACGCTGGGCCGAGAAATCTTCGCGCTGCTGCCGAACGACTATCGAACGATGGTCGAAGTCCGCAACAACGGTGTGCCGTTGATCACGCAAGCCCCGAAGGCAGCCTTGACCCAGGCTTTCCGGGACGTTGCCCATCGATTGACTCACCGAGACGCTGGACTCACCCCGGACGACGAAGGCGGTCCGGATGGCCAAGCGGGCAACGAAAGTCGCTGGAAACGGTTCTGGCCTGGTGCCGCCAAGGCCTGATCCGATCTGCGAACGATTGAAACGGGTTGCCGGCCCGCGGTTGGGCTGGTATTTCACGGGGCCTACAACCTGCCCGCGAACGTGAGCCCCTCCGTTGAGCGAATCCATTTCTGCGTCCGATGCCCGCCCATCGGACCTTGTTAAACAGCCTCCTGCCGTCCCCGCTTCGATGCGGTGGCTTCTGGCGGCGTCCTTCGCCTTCGCAGTCGTCCTCTGGATGTCGGGCCCACCGATCGCCATGGGACCGCTGGTCTTCGTGGCCCTGGTGCCACTTCTGGCGATTGCAGAAGTCGACCCGCAATCGCCCTGGAAGCGCTCCCTGTACCTGGCTTCGCTCGTGTACTGGTTGGTCAGTCTGCAAGGACTCCGCCATGCTCACCCGCTGATGTTCCTGCCTTGGTTGGCACTCTCGGCTTACCTTGCGATCTATCCGGTTCTGTTCGTCGCCCTGCTGCGCCGCTGGCGAACCACAGGCCAGAATCAAACCAGCAGGACCTGGCGGAACCGCGTCCCATTCTGCTTGGTCGCCGCGGTGATCTGGGTCGGACTGGAGTGGATTCGAAACTACCTGTTCACCGGAATCTCGGTGTTGATGCTGGGACATGCGTTGGCCGACATGCCGATCCTGATTCAAATCGCGGATCTGGGTGGCACCTACGCGGTCAGCTTTGTGATCGTCTGCATCAACGTGGCGATGCTCGAAGCGATGAACCGATGGGTGGTTCGCCGTTGCCCACCTTCCGACACGCCTTGGTCCTCCCTCGCAATCGCCAGCGGTCTGCTGATTGCCACCATCGCTTACGGCGCGGTCGCCCTCCAAGTCGCCACGGAACCCATCGGCAAAACAATTGCCTTGCTGGGTGGCAATCAGCTGACGGTCTACGAGCAAAACATTGAGCGTGAGCGAGAGATTTTTGCCGTCTACGCTGAAATGGCCTTGGAAGCGGTGGCAAACTCAAAGTCCGAGGTGACGGCGGTCGTGTGGCCAGAATCCATGTTTTCAGGAGGCATGCCTTGGATGACGACGGGCCCGGATTTGGCGGTCCCCGATTTCATGCAGGATCCCTCGCTCCCACCCCTGGCCCCTGAACAGCTTCGTTTCGCAGTCGAAAACAATCAGGCTGGTTTCCTGGATCGAGCGACCAATCTCCAACTGGCGATGGTCGCCAGTTCCAATTTCCCCAGCGATGTCCCCCCCGCAATCATCGGCGGCTGCGGGCTGGTCCAGTACGCGAAACATCCCAGCCAATACAGTGGGGTCGTGTGGGTCGATCCCGCGGGCAAGCTGGCTGGAACATACTCCAAGAACCACTTGGTGCTGTTCGGCGAAACCATCCCCTTGGTGCACAGCCTGCCCTGGATCCGCGACCTGGTGCCGCCCGGATTGGGGCTGGATCGAGGCACGCAACCGGAACGCTTTGATCTGGATGGCATCTCATTGATGCCAAACCTGTGCATCGAAACCGCCGTCGAGCGAATCCCGATCAATCACCTGCACGAGCTGAATTCGCGTGCCACCCCCAAATTGCCAGATGCCTTGGTGACGCTGACCAACGACATTTGGTTCCGCGATTCCGCTGTGGTGGATCACCATCTGCGTTGTGCCCAACTGGTGGCGGTGGGCTGTCGACGGCCCGTCCTGTCGGCAGCCAATGGCGGCCCCACGGCTTGGATCGATTCGGCGGGCCGAGTCGTCCAGCGATTGCCCCAAGGCCAAAGCGGCGTGATCGAAGCCCAGCCACAACGTGATCGGCGAGTCAGCCTGTACGTCCAAATCGGAGCCTGGCCAGCCGGGCTGATGGGCGTGGCGACTGCCTGTGGGCTGGCAGTGATCGCGTTGGAATTTGTGACTCGTCGACGAACACGCCAAACGCTTCGCGGCGAACCAGCAACGAATTGAGCTTCACTGGTTCCCCATTCACTGGTTCCCTACCACGGGGCCCCACCACCGGGCGCCCCGCCAAAGGCTCAATAAGCCTTTGCGAAGACAGCTCGCTGAGCGGCGGGCTTGCCGGTCAAGAAACAGGTGCCTTGGACGTCGTTGTCGACACGCGGGACGCATCGAATCGTCACCTTCAGCTCCTTCAGCAAGGGCTGCAAGGAATCCTCATCGGCGAAGTGACACCACGCGAATCCGCCCGAGATCGCGGTCTCGCCATTGTCGGCAAAGAATTCGCGGAACTCGGCTTCTGAACTGAGTTCGACGGTGTTGTCTTCTCGCAATTTCAACGCTGCATCAAAGAGCTCTTGTTGCAACGTTGCCAGCTTTTCGCTGATGGTGGCAACCAAGACAGAACGTTCGATGCCGACGCTCTTGGGCTGATTCCGAATGCCACAGAAAACAGTCCCTGCCGCGATGTCCTTGGGTCCCACTTCCAGTCGAATTGGAACGCCGCGTTTGACGTGGTACCACTTCTTCTCGCCGCCACGAATGTCACGATCGTCGATTGTCACACGGACAGGAGCGCCGGCGTAAGTTTGCGCCGTCAACTCCTCGCGAAGTGACTGCACGTAGGCCATCACCTCGGCACGAGAATCATCCTTGTAAATCGGCTGGATCACGACGTGAATCGGCGCCAGACGAGGTGGCAGGACCAACCCATCGTCATCGCTGTGCGTCATGATCAGCGCGCCGATCAGACGGGTGCTGACTCCCCAAGACGTCGTCCAAGCAAATTCGATTTCACCCGATTCACTCTGGAATTTGATCTCTTGGGCCTTCGAGAAATTCTGCCCCAAGAAGTGACTGGTCCCCGCCTGCAACGCCTTGCGATCTTGCATCATCGATTCGATCGAAAGCGTCTCAACCGCACCCGGAAAACGTTCCAACGGCGTCTTGCTGCCAACGATCACGGGCATCGCCATCCAGTTCTCGGCAAAGTCACGGTAGACCTCGACCATCTGCTCGGTTTCTTCCACCGCTTCTTCCGAAGTCGCGTGAACCGTGTGGCCTTCTTGCCAAAGAAATTCCGCGGTTCGCAAGAACATTCGCGTCCGCATCTCCCAGCGAACCACATTGGCCCATTGGTTGATCAGGATCGGCAAATCACGATAACTCTGAACCCATTTGGCGTACGTCGCACCGATGATCGTTTCGCTGGTGGGGCGAACGATCAATGGTTCCTCCAGCTTGCCGGCCGGCCGCAAACCGCCATCGGGATCCGGTTCAAGTCGATGGTGCGTGACCACCGCACATTCCTTGGCAAACCCCTCGACGTGCTCCGCTTCCTTTTCGAGGAAGCTCATTGGAATGAACAACGGGAAATAGGCGTTTTGGTGGCCCGTCGCCTTGAACATGTCGTCCAACGCACGTTGCACGTTTTCCCAAAGCTGATACCCCCATGGTTTGATCACCATGCAGCCGCGAACCGGCGAGTTTTCAGCGAGATCGGCTGCCCGAATGACTTGTTGATACCACTCGGGATAGTTTTCTTCACGAGTGGGGCTGATGGCTGTCCTGGGGGCTTTGTTCATGCGTTCACCCCGCACTTCTCGTTCAGTTGTTCTTGGAAACGCGAGAACAAGTAATGGCTATCGTGAGGACCTGCTGCAGCTTCCGGGTGATACTGCACTGCAAAGGCACCGGTGTCTTTGTGGCGAATACCAGCGATGGTGTCATCGTTCAGGTTGCGGTGGGTGACCTCCAAGCAATCCGGCAAGCCTTGGTCATCGACTGCGAAGCCATGATTCTGGCTGGTGATCTCAACCTTGCCCGTCTCCAAGTCGAGGACGGGCTGGTTGGCACCGCGGTGACCGAACTTCAGCTTGAACGTTTTGGCGCCACAAGCCACCGACAGCAACTGATGTCCGAGGCAAATCCCAAACACGGGCACTTGTCCCAGCAGTTCGCCAATCGCCTTGTGTGCATAGGTCAACGGCTCAGGGTCGCCAGGTCCGTTGGACAAAAAGACGCCATCCGGATTCAGCTTCAAGATCTCGTCGGCGGGCAGGTTTCCCGGAACGATGGTGACCCGGTTGCCGCGCGATCGCAGGTGACGGGGGATGTTCCACTTCATGCCGAAGTCCATGCAGACGACGTGTGGTCGGCTTTCATCGTCGATGGATTTGTCTTTGGCAGCTTCCCGAATTTCACGAATGGTCCAGTCGTCCAGTTCGTTGGTCCACTTTTCCAATTGAGTCGGCATGACCTCTTGAACCAAATCACGCCCGACCAATCCGGGAGAAGCTTTGGCTTTGGCGACCAAGGATGCATCGTCGAGATCCGTCGTGGACAAAACCCCTCGCATCGCACCTTCACTGCGGATGCGACGCACCAAGGCTCGCGTGTCGATGCCAGCCAACCCAACGACACCCTGTGACTTCAGATAGTCACTGAGGGAACCCTCCGAGCGGTAGTTGCTGTGCAGGCGACTCTCGTTGCGGATGATGAATCCAGCCAGCGACGTGCCGCGATTTTCGAGGTCGACGGAGTTGATTCCGTAGTTGCCCATTTCGGGATAGGTCATCGTCACCAGCTGACCGCGATAGCTGGGATCGGTCAAAATTTCTTGGTATCCCGTCATCGAGGTGTTGAAGACGACTTCGCCAGTCGTTTCCCCCTCTGCCCCGAGGCTGGTTCCGGTGTAGACGGTGCCGTCTTCAAGAGCGAGTTTGGCAGCTTTGGCGGGAGAGCTCATCAATGCACAATGGGAGTCGCGGAAAAAATTGGAGACCTTCGAAGAGGTGCCCTGTTATCGCTGTCGAATCGATTTTCTTCCAGTCCCCCGAGCCTGCGTTCGCCCCGTTTTCCAGCTGATTTCGCGTGGTTTCCCTGCAGGCTGCTGGGACGGCACTGATTCGCTGGATCCCGATCAGGCGAAGTGGGATCTGACGCCCCCAACCACCTCCCGAAAGCTTGCCAAAACAGAGCGATCTATTGCGGGGGTTGGACCAACGCAATGATCCGATCGACCGCCAATCGCAGGGACTTCGCGGCCATCGCAAAGTTCGTGTGCCCGCTGACCTCAGGCTGGATTGCTTCGTACAGCTCCGTGGCACCGCGCAGGCGACGGAGCTTTTTCTTGGCCATTTTCATGTAGACAGCCGGGTCGGTTTCGTCCGTCACCGGGCCGACCGCCAAAATGAAGTCGTACAAATCGCGAACCACCTCTCTCAGATCCTCGTCCTCTTCCGCCTCATCGGCGTGCTTGAGAAACGTGCGGATCATCCAAACGTGAGTCAGCTCGGCGTCGATGGCTCGAACAACCGCGAGTGGATCACTGGGTGGGGTCATCGCGATCTGCTTTCCATGTCGAGAACTCGTTCCCAAGGCGAGAACTAGGACGCTTGCGTGTCGTCGGATTCGATCGGCGCCGCGGCATGCGACTCAACCGGTTCGCTTGATTCGGTCGCCGGCTTGGTGGGTGCATGCCCGTGAGGCGTGTTCATCGCCACCACCACCACTCCCACCACGGTCAACGTCATTCCGACCCACAGCACCGGACTGACCTGCACGTGGTCCCCCAACCGGAGCACAGAAACCAATGCCGACACCGACACCGCTCCGCCAAACACAATTGGCATCACCAACAACGCGTTGCCTTTGCTGGTCATCATCGCGGTGGTCAAACACAACGCTCCAAAGGCCCCCAGGCAACCGGCCAAGAACCCCCATTTGACGGTCGCAAAGTGCTCGCCAGAGAAACTGAACGAGTCACCTTTGACGCCCATCATGGCCAAACCGCCCAAGATCGCGATGACCAAGTAAGCGATGCCGATGAACACGTAAGGTTTGAACGGCGACCAAAGCGGAACGCCGTTGACCCGAGGTGCCTGGGCATTGCCGATCGTGGGGCCGTAACAACCCCAAAACAACGCTGTGCCGATTGCGAAAAGAATGGGAATCAACATTTTGTTCATAGAACCGTCAGTAGGAGGGATGGCGGTGGGAGCGTCGAAAAGTCGGCGAACGAATGGAAGGAGCGACGATTCGCTGCTGCCAAGACGATCAAACGTTGAACAAGAAGTGACAGATGTCACCGTCTTGCATCACGTACGTTTTGCCTTCCACACGGAGTTTACCGGCTTGGCGAATGTCTTTCTCGGTCTTGTATTCTTCCAACTCGGGCAACTGGTAAATCTCGGCCCGGATGAACCCGCGCTCGAAATCGCTGTGGATCACGCCCGCCGCTTGTGGAGCGGTTGATCCGATCCGGACTGGCCACGCTCGGACTTCCGTTTCGCCCGCTGTGAAGAAACTTTGCAGCCCCAGCGTGCGGTAGGCTTCCCGTGCGATGACGTTCAGCGATGGCTCTTCCAAGCCCACATCCGCCAACATCTCGGCCCGATCTTCTTCGTCAAGTTCCGCGATCTCGGATTCCAATTTGGCGCAAACGCAGGCCACCGATGCTCCCGTTTTGGCAGCATGCTCTCGAACCTTGTCCACCAACTCGTGTTCGCCCTTGAGGTCGTTTTCGTCGACGTTGGCGATGTACAGAATCGGTTTCGCGGTCATCAACCCATAGCTGCTGATCGCGGCCTGTTCGGCCTCCGCCAATTCCAACGTTCGCAGCGGTTGCTCGCTTTCCAGGTGAGCGTTGCACTTCTCGATCACGGCCACGCGAAGCTTGGCTTCTTTGTCACCGCTGCGTGCAGTCCGCTGTGCCTTGCCCAACGCGTTTTCGAGCGTTTGCATATCGGCCAAAACCAGTTCGGTTTCGATCGTGTCGATGTCCGCGATTGGATTGACTTGCCCACTGACGTGAATCACATCGGGATCTTCAAAGCAGCGCACGACCTGCATGATCGCATCGACCTGGCGAATGTGGCTGAGAAACTTGTTGCCCAGACCTTCGCCTTCAGCCGCACCTTTGACGATGCCAGCGATATCGACCAGCTTCAGCGCCGATGGAATGACCTTTTGAGGTTTGATAAAATTGGTGATCCGATTCAAACGCGAATCGGGAACACTGACGATTCCCTCGTTCGGCTCGATCGTGCAGAACGGATAGTTGGCACTTTGAGCCGCGACGCTGGACGTCAGAGCGTTGAAAAGGGTGCTTTTGCCGACATTGGGCAAGCCGACGATTCCGGCTTCCATCGAGTTGCCTGAAAGATTGAGGGAAAGAAGGGGAGGGGAGAGACCGCCATGATCCGGCAGTTCTCGCGACGGCCACTGTTATGGCGATTCAAAGCCGATTCGTCGAGACGACGCGTTGAGGCGGATCCCAGCGTCCGCCCCCCGCATCAGAACTCCGCTTGAAACTGTGTTCGGAACAAGGTTCCGTTGTCACCGACCAGAATGTCGCTGGCCGTGTTCTGCAGCGGGCTGCCGTCAAGCTGCGTCACGTCGAAGGTGACCTTCAAACTTGGCTTGGACAACGGGTACCAGTTCATGCCCACGGCGTACTCGTTGGCCGCACCATAATCACCGTCGACTCGCGAATACCGCAGGTTCAGATCCAACTGCTTGGCGATCAGGAACTTGCCGCCCTCAACATACAGCCCACGCTGGAAGAGCTCGTCATTCGCAATCGCTCCATTGCCCTGCAAGTCCGTGATCCAGCGCAGGAACAGTTCACTTGTCAAACTCCATCCGCGACGCTTCCAAGCGAAGTCCACCCCGTACAACCAAACGTCGAACTCCGAAATGGACACGCCCGGCGCGATCGCCCCCGTCTGGGTCAACCGAGTGCCGTCGGAAAGCCGAACAAAATCGGCTTCGTCGTAGGAACTTCCTGACGGCTGGGCGGCCAGCGGCGAATAGACCGCTGAGTGCCCAAGTCGCCAAAGTGCCGCAGGGGTGTTTTGAAAGTCAACGATTTGCGATCCAAAATCGCCCGCTGGATCCACGTAGCTGGTCGCCGCAAACGTGAAGCGATTGTCGGTTGCTGAATTTGGCAGATTGGCCGTCCGATACCCGTTCCCAACCATGACTTGATAATGGCCGTGCTCAGCAAATCTCCCGATGCCGAACAGACCAACCGTCCGATCGGGACGAAAGAAGTCGTTCGCCATCGGGCGATCAGCGAACCGCGTCCGCCTTGCACCAAGCAGCCACTGCCGACTCGCGGTCACCTTCCGTTTGCCCATCTGAATTTGAAAACGGTCGGTTGCCTGCCAGGCCCAGAAGTAATCAAAGAAGTCCAGCATGTGGCCACCGTCCGTGTCGCCATCGACCTGCACAAAGTACGACAACCTTGGGTCAATCACGTGGCCACGAATCGCCAGTCGAGCGCGTTCGATATCCAATGCGTTGCGGTCCGCCTTCGAACGGGTGACCCCGGCGTTGTCCGTCCAGGAATCGCTCTGGGTGACAAATGAATGATGGCGGAATTGAGTCCAACCGTTGAACTTCACATCGAACGGATGCTTCTTCTGGTCGAACGGGCGAATGACGAAACCGCGATCGTAGTCGGCGTAGTAATCAAGCGTTCGAAACGCCTTGGCTTCCTCGCTCTGATCACAGTTCGCCTCCGAAGGTTGTTCGGCGACCAACGCAACCCGCTCGATCATGCCCGGCGTGCAACCGCCGCCATCGACTTCCGCCAACAAACCGAAGGGAGCTTCCGCGATCTCAAGACGGCTTTGAAGCTCTTCGATTCTGGCCTGCTGGGCGTCCAGTTGCGATTGCAGTTCCGACAACACGCTGGCAGTGTCTGGCGTCGAAAGGTCCAGCCCTGAAGCGTCTTGGCCCCAGACATTCGCCATTGGGGCGTTCCATCCCACTAGGATTGCCAAGCACGCAACCGCCAGCACTCTCGGAGCTGCACACGGCCTCGATGAAAGCTCGCGAGTCAGTCTGTGTGTCACCTCAGCCCTCCGCCAACACGAGCAGACCAGCGCCACCCCGAATGACACCTGACGATCCAATCCCTTTGATCGGCAGATGAGTGCCAGCCGTCACAACCAGCCCTTCGGGTGCCCGCAAAGTCACCCCAATCAGACCACCCTCCCGCCAGGAGGGTCGCGTCGGATCCAGCGTGCACCGCCCCGTTTCCGATTCAGTCCCCAGCAACACCACCGAGTCAACATCCTGGAAACCCGACGCGTCAGCGAGGCCCACGCGACATGCCCCACGCCGGCCCCATCCGGGGCGTCCTTTTGTTTTTCGTGATCGGTCTCGGGGCTTCCGCCCCGAGCTAAGCAAGCCGGCCCCTTCCGGGGCGATGATTGCCGCCGAATGGTGCCCCGGTACGCGGCCCCACATCGTCTGCGGCATTTTTCAATTTGCAATTTACAATTTCACTTTTTCAATCGATCCCCACCTCACCGCTCTCCAACTGCCGCCGCTCCGCGGCAGGTCGAGGCAGGGCGTAACGCCTAAGACCTCGGGTTGAAAACCCGAGGCTGACAACTGCCACCGCTCCGCGGTTGTTCGATCCCCGAACACACACCGCCAGTCGCAGAGCGACGAAAGCCGAAAGCCTTGGGTTTTCATCCCAAGGTCATCCGCCCACGACACACAACTCCCCCGGTCCCGGAGCGACGACAGTTGATCGCCGCCCCATCGCCGAACGCCCCCCATTCCGAGTCCCCGTACGATGAGCTTCCAAGCCCGCCGAAATAGAAACCCGACGCGTGACGGCCTGCTGATGGAATCCCAACCCGAAGCGTCAGCGAGGGATCGCGTGCCATTGCAACGAGCCTCTGGGTCCCTCGCTCACGCATCGGGTTACCATTTTGACGAAAAGCGGGCTCTCGTTCGCTGTGCTCGCGACAATTGCTCAGCGCCCTTATGCTGGTCGCTCGATTCTTTCCAACCCATTTCCTCCGCTCGGACGCGTCCTTCCGCATGCCATCCCTGGATCTCTACGACTACGAATTGCCTCGCGAACGCATCGCGCAGGAACCTCTGCTCAACCGCGTCGACGCTCGGCTGATGGTGATCGACCGGGCATCCGGCGAGATCGAACATCACCACGTTCGAGACCTCCCGCAGCTGCTTCGAGCCGAAGACGTGATGGTGATGAACAATTCGCGAGTCGTCCCGGCACGCTTGTTTGGACGCCGAACGAAAACCGGTGGCCGATGGCAGGGGCTGTTCTTGCGGTCGGATCGAGCAACCGGTGTTTGGGAACTGCTGACGAAGACACGCGGAACACTGCAGACCGGCGAAACGATCACCCTGGATGACCGTGATGCTCGAGCCGGTGGAGAACTGATCGTGATCGGCCGCGACGATCAAGGACACCTGCTCGTCCAACCTGTTCCTAACGATTTCTTTGCGGGACCGGCGCAGACAATCGAGCCTGGAAAATGGCTGGACCGCTACGGCCGCATTCCAATCCCACCGTACATTCGAGATGGGCACATGGTGGATGCGGACGTCACCAACTATCAAACCGTTTTCGCCAGCAGCAAACCCGAAGATGCCGCCAGCGTTGCCGCCCCCACCGCGGGACTGCACTTCACCAAGTCGTTGCTGGCGGACATCGCCAAAGGGCAAACGGCGATGGCGGAGGTCACCTTGCATGTCGGCATCGGCACCTTCCGTCCAATCGAAGTCGATGACATCGACGAGCATCGCATGCACGAAGAATGGGGCCGCATCGAAAGCGACGCGGTCACCCAAATCAACGACCGCCGGAGCGGTGGCGGGCGCTGCGTGGCCATCGGAACGACCAGCGTCCGGGTCTTGGAAAGCTGCGTCGCCGATCGAAATAAATCTGACGGGCGCGGGGTCGCGGAAACATGGACCGGAGCAACGGACATCTTCATCAAACCGCCGTATCGCTTCGGCGTCGTGGACGCGTTGATGACCAACTTCCACCAGCCCAAGAGTTCGCTGCTGGTGCTGGTCAGTGCGTTTGCAGGCCACGAACTGATTCGCCGAGCCTATCAAGAGGCGATCGAAAACGAATACCGCTTCTTCAGCTACGGCGACGCGATGCTGATCGTGTGATCAAACGCGGTGCAGCCACATGAACTCGTAAGGCCCCAACTCCAGCGGGTGCGATGTGGTGATGGTCTGACCGGAGTACAGGTCTTCGAAGAAGCGTCCCATTCCGGCCGTCCGAAGTCGATTGCTGTCGATCTGCTGCGGATGCTCACAGAAGTTCGCGACCACAATCACGCGATTGCCTTCGTGTTGCCGGACGTAACCGAGCAGGTGAGACGATTCGAGAATCAACAACTCCATGTCCAAGCCACCAAACGCGGGTGTCATCTTGCGAATCGCAATCAGCTTGCGAATCGATCGATAAATGCGACCTCGGATGGAGCCGTCGTCTCCCAGTTCGTCCAAGAACTTCCACTGCATCTTCGGCCGGTGAACCCAACGGGTGTCCCCGGCTTTGGCAGGATCTTTGACGAAGTCGTAATCATTCAGTGCTCCCCACTCTTCGCCCAAGTAAACCAGCGGAATTCCGCCGACACTGAGCATCATCGCGTTGAGCAACAGGATCCGGCGGATTGCAAGTTCCTTCCAATCATCGCGATCCGCTTCAATCGCTTGCTCCAACCCCGCGAGCGAAGCCAGCGTGCCGCTGATCCGCATGTCACCGTTTTCAGGATTGTGCTGAAACGGGACCCCGCGAGCGAAGGAGCCTTCGAATTGGCCGGTGTAAAACGCATTCAGGAACTGGCGATGCCCGAACGCTTCAATGCCAACCGCCGCAGCGTCCGCATCGTCAAACGTCCAACCAATGTCGTCATGGCAGCGGAGGTAGTTCACCCATGTGGTCCGCTCGGGCAACTTGTGACGCCGCGAAAGCGAACGCCGCAGGAGCTTTGTGTCGCGAGCTGCGAGCGACTCCCACATCAGCGCCATCAGCGTTGGGTTGTACGACGTCTGGCATTCCTTGTGACTGATGTACCGGACCACGTCATCGGGGTGAACAATGGCTTCGCTTTTGAAAACCAATCCCGGGGCTGCGATTCGGACGCAAGAATTGAAAGCACGAATCAATGTGTGGGCTTCGGGAAGATTCTCACAATTCGTTCCCATTTGCTTCCAGATGAACGCAACCGCGTCGAGTCGCAACAGGTCGACGCCGGTGTTGGCGATGAACAACATCTCCGACAACATCGCTCGGAAGACGTCAGGGTTTCGATAATTCAAATCCCACTGAAAGCTATTGAACGTGGTCCACACCCACTGCTGCATGCCATCATGCCAGGTGAAGTTCCCACGACGGACGGTGGGAAAGATTTCACGTAGCGTCCGCTCATATTGATCCGGCACGCTGCGATCAGGGAAGATGAAGTAGTACTTCTGATACTCTTCGTTTCCGGACTGTGCCTGCTGTGCCCAGTAGTGATCATCGGCGGTGTGATTGAACACAAAGTCCAGCACCAACAAGATGCCCGCTTCACGAAGGTCTGCGGCCAGCAGACGCAAATCATCGATTGTTCCGACACGCGGATCGACGCTGCGATAATTGCTGATCGCGTATCCCCCGTCATTGTTGCCGGGACGCACTGCAAACAGAGGCATCAGGTGCAGATAGGTCAGCCCGAGATCTTGGAAGTACGGGATCTGCTTCCGCAATTCACCAAGGTTCTCGCTGAACAAGTCCACATACAACGCTCCGCCAACCAACTTCTCCGACTGGTACCACTCCGGATTGTTGATCCGGTTTTCATCGTCCTTTTTCAACGGTTCCGGGCGCATCCGCCAGCCCCGAATGATTGTGAGCAGGATCTGTTCAAGGTGATAAAAGAAATCCCACTGATCGCCGTACAAGTGCACCAGATGACCAAACAGGTCATCCCAGTGCTGAACGATTCGCAATTGAATTTCGTCGGCTTCTCTTTGAGAGACGTTTTCGACCTCCCAAAACGATTCCAGTCGTGGCAGCAAACGATTCAGCGCACTTTGCGCCCGCGAATCCTTCACGCCATTGCGAACCGCGTGCATCAGCGCATTGGTGTGCGTTGCGTTCATGGTTTCTGCTGGACCGGGGGCTGAATCAGGATGCCGTGGCGGTTTCGGAAGATTGACGTTGGTGAGGGTCGTCATTCATTTCGCCTGCGGATTGTTCGTCATGTTGTTCGTTGGATTCCTCGCCCGCCGTTTCGCTGGTCCGGTGCTTCCCAGGCTCGTGCTCGATCCGATCGTTCGGAATCCGGATGTGGTTCAGGAAATCGTAGTACTCGATCCCTTCCATGATCCCGCGAGCGTGATGTCCTTCGGCGAAGTAAATCCGTGGCAATCGACGCAGCTTGTCGAGCTCGGGACTGTAATTCCCCACGACGACGCCCAGTGTGCCGCCCTTCAGCATGCCTTCGTCATTGCCGCAGTCACCCGCGACCAGCAATCGCTCCGGTTCAAAACCCCAGCGATAAGCGAGGTGCCGCAACGACAGTTCGCTGCCGCCGCGGAGCGGGATGATGTCTAAAAACGATCCCAACGACAACACGACTTTCACACGAAGTCCCGCCGAACGAAGCATTTTGCGGATTTGTGCGACTGCCGGCGAAGCTTCTGGGTCAATCCGATAACTGATTTTGAATTCGGTTTGGTCCTTCTCCGGCTGCAGAAACAACCCCGGCACATCGTCCAGCACTTCATGCACCAACTGGGGCTGCCAGTGGTGCTTGATCTGCTTTCGCCACGAAAGGTCGGGCGTGAGGTCTTGGCCGTAATACAGTTCCGTTCCCACGGCGGCCGACAGAACATCCGGACGCGGCAAATTGAGCTTGGTGATCAACGCCATCGCTTCGTCGAGAGACCGCCCGGTGTCGATCCCAAACCCGATGTCTCGCCCCGCTGTGTTCAACAGGTCAACAAAGTCAGCCAACGCGTCGTCGTCACCTGTCAACGTGTTGTCGAGGTCCGTCATGATGATGCGGTCGAACTCAGGCAGTCGACGCGTCGTTCGGCCAACGGATTGTGCCAACGCGGGAGTGGCGGACTGCTCGATGATCTCGGTCACGTCTCGCAAGTATCGATCGACGTGGTTGCCCCAACTGTAGTGCGTTCGAGACCCTTCGATGCCATTTTCGGACCACGTTTTCCACTGCTCAGGTTCGGTCAAACCTCGCATCAAAGCGTGATCGATTTCCTCCGGGGAAAGCGGATCGATGAGCAACCCGTTTTGGCAATTGGCGATGATATCGCTCGGGCCACCATCATTGGTGGCAACGATCGGAACCCCACTGGCAGCGGCTTCCAAAAGCGTCAATCCAAACGGCTCCGTCAGTGCGGGGTTGACGAAAATCCCCTTGCGTCGGGCGGTCAGACGATACAACTCCGGCACATCGCTGGGACGATGCGACTTCGGGTACGCAACGTGACCGTACAAGTTGTAAACATCAATCAGATGCAACACGTTGGTGAGAACTCGACGCTGGCCAGAGGGCATCTCGCGAAGGTCTTCTCGTGAACCAAGCACGAGGACCAAGTTCGCCATTTCGCGAAACTTGGGATTCTCGCCAAACACTCGAACCAACATTTCAATGTTTTTGCGTTCGTCCGGACGAGCCATGGCGACCACCATCGGCTTTTCGGAGTCCTTCAAAAAAGGCGTGAGCAGGTCATGAATCCGTGGCAGCGGCTCCGACTCGTCGACCGGGTGGAACTGCTTGAGATCGACGCCCGGCGGGATGACTTCCATCCGATCGGGTTGGTAGTGATCGTAAATCGCGTACTGTTCCTCGACTTCTTGACCAGTGCTGGTGATCACCAGCGAAGCGGTCTCGAGCGCGAACTCTTCCGCTTCTTCCCGAACCGTGAACTTGAACTTTTTGTCCAAATCGCGAGGCGGCTTGGGAGCCTTGGATTCTTGGGATGCCGCAATCAAACGCTGGCGTTTGACCCGCCCTAGGGAGTGTCCGGTGAAGACATAGGGGACATGCAGAAGACGAGCCAGTTGCCCGCCCGCGTAACCCGCGTCAGCGTAGTGCCCGTGGATCAAATCGGGCAAACCAACTCGCCGGTAGTGCCCCAACATCTGATCAATGAAGGTCTCCAAATATGGCCAGAGCCCCTCTTTGCGGAGATATCGTTTGGGGCCAAACGGCACCCGAACGATTTTCGCTTTTGGATTGATGACCTCTTCGACTTGGGCGTAGTCCGGCCCGACCCGCTCGTCGAAGATTTGCCGCGTGACCAATTCCACGGATTCAATTTCTTCTCGACGCGAAAGCTCTTCCGCTAATTCGAGAACGTATTTGATCTGTCCTCCCGTGTCCGCGTCTCGTCCAAGCTCGGGATCTCGAGCACGGATCAGTCCGTGCAAACTCAGCAAAGTGACGCGAAGTGTCCCGCTGGCGGGCATACTCATAGCATTCCTGTCGATAGAAGGGCCGGGCCCGCAGGTTGCGTTCAATCATCCGGAACGCGTTGGGGATCCCCGGTGAAATCAATCCGGTAAAAACTGGTCTCGTCGCTCGTCGCTCCCGGCAAACCACACACCTGAGATGCAAACTGAGTCGCACGGTTCAGGGTTGGCTCGACCGGAAGATTTCTCAAATGCCCGGCGATCACCACCGACGCAAACGCGTCTCCGGCACCGACCGGATCGATCAGCGGATCTGGTTCCGGAGCAGCCACGGTGAGCGGTTTCGCATCACCGCTGCTATCGGATTGGCTGGATTCGCTCAAATGACACTCCGCACCGTCCGCGCCGAGCGTCACCAGCAAGCAATTGAGATTGCTGTATTTATCAAGCAATTCGCGTGCCGCTGCTCGTCGATCGTCAGCACTGGACAATTGACGACCGGCCAAGTCGCTCATTTCGTCTTCGTTCAATTTGACCAACCCCGCACCCGGCATCAGGTCATCCAACCAAGCCACGTCGTAGTGCGGCTTGCGAACATTGATGTCAAAGAACACCTCAAGCTGGGTGGCTTTGTCGCCCGCAAAGTGTTCCCGGAGGCGATGAATGGTTTCTCGATTGGCTGGACTTCGGTAAGCCAATGTCCCGTGATACAGCAACGACGGGAGACCTTGTCGGGTGGCTTCGCGAATCCGATTCTTGATCGACGCCAACACTGAATCGTTGGGCATAGGAATCTGGTCGTAGGCCACGCCACGAACGATTTCGTATTGTGGCTCGCCATGATCAAGCGTCACAGCGACGGTGCCGGTGGGAACGCCCGGCAGAACAGCGACGGCTTCGGTGGACAATCCCCACTGACGCATCCGTCGAAGAATCTCGTGGCCGAGATCGTCATCGCCCACGGCGCTGACGAACAACGGCTGCAGTCCGAAGCCAGCCAAATTCCACGCCACATTCAGCGGCGCACCGCCAAGAACTTGACGATCGGGGAAACAATCCCAAAGCACTTCACCCACGATGATTGCAACGCCTGCCGGATGATCTTGACTGCGGGCAATCGACGAATCGGTCATCGTGCGTTGTAATCCTGGAGAAGCGAACTGATTGAAAATCGAAACATCATCCTCACGCGACACCGCTTAATCTTACACGATGAATTCCACGATCGCATCCAACCCCAGTCCTGCACGAACCGTTTCCATGACGTCCTTGCCACCCAAAGTCTTGGCAACGGATTTGGATGGGACGTTCCTGCCTCTCGAAGGGGACGATGCCGCCATAGTGTCGATGGGACAAATTCGGGAGTTGCTGCAGGCCAACGAAATCCCCCTGGTTTTTGTCACCGGACGCCATTTCGACTCAGTGCGAAACGCCATCGGCGAATTCGACTTGCCCAAACCAGAATGGATTCTGTGTGACGTTGGTGTCAGCATTTATCGCCGGGACACGGAGGGCGACTACGTGCTCCAATCCGCCTACGAAGAACTGCTCGATGAAGTCCTCGGTGACATCGAGGTGGAGAAACATCGGCAAGCAATCGCCGAACTGGACGACTTCACCTTGCAAGAGTCGTTCAAGCAAGGCCGCCACAAGTGGAGCTACTACGTTCCCGCCGACCAACTGGACGCTTGCCACAACGCGGTCGAAGCGTATCTCAAACTGCACGAACTTCCATGCAGCATCGTCAGCAGCATCGACCCGTTCAACAACGATGGCTTGGTCGACGTCTTGCCTCACGGAGCCTCCAAGGCCTTCGCGTTGCAGTGGTGGTGTGAACAAAACGATTTGCAACCAGAGCAGATCGTGTTCTGCGGCGACTCGGGCAACGACACCGCGGCACTCATTGCTGGCTATCGAGCGGTGGTGGTTGGCAACGCCGACCGCCAGATCGCTCGCCAGATTGCCGACACGCATCACGCTTCGGGCTGGGTGGATCGACTGAAGTTGGCGCGTGGAACCAGCACGTCAGGAGTCCTGGAGGGCGCGCGTTGGTTTGGACTGTTTGATTCGCCTGCCGAAGACAGTCCGGCGGAACCAAACCCGGCAGTGCTGCCTGAATCGATCCCCTGGGGAGCCCGACTGATTGGCGCCAACCGAGCCGAGTTCACGTTGTGGGCTCCCAAGCAAAAACGAGTGGTCCTGGAAGTGCTTCCCAACCAACTGTTCCGAATGCAACGCCAAGACCGAGGCTTTCATCATGCCATCGTCGACGGGGTCACGGATGGCACCCGGTACCAATTCCGATTCGTTCGCGATGAACACGCCAAGGCGTTCGATGACGAGGCAACCAAACTGACGGCCGACATGCTGTTGCATGCCCTTCCTGACCCGGCATCGCGTTTCCAACCCGAAGGTGTCCATGGCCCTTCCGCGATTGTCGCCACTCAGTTCCCCTTTCAACCAACAGCCGATTCAGCTGCCGACGCATTGGATGAACTGATCATCTACGAGATGCACCTGGGCACGTTCACCGAGCAAGGAACCTATCTCTCCGCCATCGAACGCTTGGACGAATTGGTCGACCTGGGAATCACGGCCATTGAATTGATGCCGATTGCTGCGTGCGCCGGTCGCTGGAACTGGGGATACGACGGAACACATTGGTACGCTCCGATGACGGCGTTCGGAACTCCCGATGAGTTCCGACAACTCATCGACGCCGCGCACACCCGCGGGCTGCTGATGATGGTCGATGTGGTTTACAACCACTTCGGTCCGGAAGGCAACTACTGGTCTGAATTCGGTCCTTACACCTCTCGCAAACACAACACCGTCTGGGGAGCAGCCCCGAATTTCGATGATCCCAAACGAGGTGACATCGTTCGTCGGTTTGTGATCGACAACGCGATCATGTGGCTCAACGAATACAACTTGGATGGTCTGAGAGTGGATGCCATTCACTGCATGAAAGACGACTCGGAGAAACACATCACGACTCAGATGAGCGAAGAGATTCGGCGTTGGTCCGACCAAGTCGGCCGTCGCGTCTGGCTGATCGCCGAGACCAACGTCTACGATGCCGCGATGGTCAAACCACTCAGCGAAGGCGGCACCGGATTCGACGCACAGTGGAGCGATGACTATGTCCACAGCATGTTCGCGACTGTTCGGCCGGGCGAACAACTCACGCATCGAATTTACTCGCCAGGCAGCGACTTGGAACAAACGCTTCGGCGTGGATTCGTGTTTGCTGGCGACGTCCGAGGCGACCGAGGACGTGAGTCGGAAACCACCTTGGACACAGACGCAATGCTGCCACGCATCAACACTCAGTCGTCCATCGTCTGCATCCAAAACCACGACTTCATCGGCAATCATCCGACCGGCATGCGATTGCACCAACTGACCTCACCGGAGACGCAGGCCGCCGCCGTGACGCTGGCGATCCTGCTGCCATCCATTCCGATGCTGTTCATGGGAGAAGAATTCGCCTCCCCCAACCCGTTTCAGTTCTTCGTTGACTTTGGCGACCCGCGCTTGCAACGGGCGGTGGTCCGAGGTCGCAAACGCGATTACCCCCAGCACGATTGGAGCGACGGGGTGCTCCCCACCGACGAAGCCGCCATGCGGTCCTCCGTGATCGGCAGCGTGGAATCGGGCAGCGAAACGATGCGAAACTGGTACAAGACCCTGATCTCGATCCGCAAACGCTTCGTTGAAACCGGGCTCTTGTCACCGGACCACTTTCACGTCGACGTCAACCGCGAGATCAACCTCTACTCGCTCAGCTACCAAACACCGGACGAGGCGTTGCAGGTCATGGTCCGCCTCTCACCTCTGCAGGAAGAAGAGGCCTCCCAGGAAGCAGCGACCGTCCAACCGCTGCCGGCCAAACCGATGGAAGACTCGCCTGGATCCTGGCGGTTGCTCGCCGATTCGATGGAAGCGTTCGGACAGCCGTTGACCGATGGATTGCTGCCCAACCACGCTCGCATTTGCTTGTTCGAAAGAGAAGCAGCGAACTCCTGACCCTTCCTGACCTGCCGAGACCGCCCGCTTTACCAGCGATGCCTCTTCTTTGCCGCCGTTTCTGTCGCTGCGTGGTTTGATTGAACTTGAGGCAAAAATGTGATTTTCCTAAAGTCGCGACTTCAGGACCAAAATCACCCGGATAAAGGAATGTCCGAAGATGACCATTCAATCACACTTGGCGTTGCCCCCAACGTCTTCCCGCACGTTCATTCGGCGAGCCATTGTGCTCACCGCTGCCATCATGGCGATCCTGGGCGGCGTTTCGACCATGCGAGTCGAAGCGGCGGAAAACTCGGTCGTCGCCGTGGTCAATGCCGACCCGATTTCACGTGACGCATTGGCATCTGCCAGCGTTGAGCGGTACGGGACCGATGTGCTGGACAACCTGATCAACCGACACCTGATCATGCAGGAATGCAAACGCCGTGGACTCGGCGTCACCAACGAAGAGGTTCGCACCGAAATCTTTCGGGTCGCCAAGAAGTTCGGCCTGAATGTCGAAAGCTACCTGCAATTGCTGCAAGAAGAACGCGACATCACACCGGATCAATACAGCCGTGAAATCATTTGGCCCATGCTGGCACTGCGAAAGCTGGTGGCCGATGAAGTGGTCGTGACGCAAGAAGAATTCAACCGCGCCTTTGTTTCACAGTATGGCGAAGCGATCAAATGCCGGATGGTGATGGTGCAAGACAAATCGCAAGCCACCCAATTGCATGCTCAAGCCGTCGCCGAACCAAGCAGCTTTGCTCGCCTTGCCAAGGAGTTCAGCGAAGACCCCACCAGTGCCAGCGTCGGTGGTTTGATTCCACCGATCCGCCGCTACATGGGTGACCAAGCCATCGAAGATGCCGCCTTCGCTTTGGATGTCGCGGAAGTCTCCGATGTGTTGCCAGTCGGCGACCACTGGATGTTCCTGCAAGCCGTTCGCCGGATGCCAGCCAGTCAACCAGCACCGCAAGCCTTGCCCGCGATCAAAGAACAGATCAACGACCGAATCCGCGACGAAAAAATGAAGACGGCTGCCAGCCAGCTGTTCGCCCAACTTCAGGAGCAAGCTCAGGTCGTCAAAGTCCTGGGAGATGCCGAAGCATCAGCCAAGCACCCCGGCGTCGCCGCGATCATCAACGGACAGCAAGTTTCGATCGCCAACGTGGCAGCCGAATGCATCAAGCGTCATGGCGAAAGCGTCTTGGAAGGCGAAATCAATCGCAAGCTGCTGACTCAAGCGCTCGCGAAATCGGGCAAGAAGATCAGCAACGAGGACTTGAAACTCGAGATCGAACGAGCAGCGATCAGCTTTGGCTACATGAACGCCAACGGATCCGCGGACATCGAAGGCTGGTTCGCTGCCGTCCTCGAAGGTGGCCCCGGTACCCGTGAGGTTTACATCGAAGATGTGGTCTGGCCGAGCGTCGCACTCAAGAAGTTGGTCGAAGACGAAACGAACCTGACCCAAGAAGACCTGCAACAAGGCTTCGAATCGCACTACGGACCTCGTGCCGAAGTCCTGGCGTGCGTGTTGTCCGACCAACGCAGCGCCCAAAAGGTTTGGGAGATGGCTCGCGACAACCCAACGGACCAATTCTTCGGCCAGCTGGCCAACCAGTACAGCATCGAACCGGTTTCTTCCAGCAACTTCGGGAAGGTCCCACCGATTCGCAAACACGGTGGCCAACCCTCGGTTGAAAAAGAGGTCTTCCAAATGAAGCCCGGCGACCTCAGTGGCATCATCGCAACCGGCGACAAGTACATCATCCTGCGTTGCCAAGGATTCACCGAGCCCGTTGTTTCGGACTTCAATGCGGTCCAAGAAGAACTTCGCAGCGTTCTGATCGAAAAGAAAATGAACGTGGCGATGGGTCTGAAATACGACCAACTCAAGCAAACAGCTGAGATCGACAACTTCTTCGTCGCTGCCAAAGAAATCCCACGCGTGGCGGCCGAGAGCAACGGCACTCGCTGATCGCCGGGAACACTCAACGATTTCTCTGAGCAAGATCGCTCAGACAACAACATCGGCCACGCCTGGATGCCCATCATCCAAGCGTGGCTTTTTCTTGTTTTGCCAACCAGTGGTCTGTTACAGCTTGATTTCAGGGTAGCGAAACTCGGCAAGCGTTTTGCTGATAGCGGGAAAACCAAAAGTCTTGACGACTTTCGCTACGGCCCGAACCCTTCTCCCGAAACGAAGTTGGGGGACAGATCGCGCGACGCCGTTCAGGCGTACGCGAGGGTGAGGGACGGGCATGGGAGGCGGCGTGAATTACCCTCCCCCGGAAAGCTCGCTGAACGCTCGTTTTCCGACCCCTCCCGTTTTCAGCGGGCGGGGTCCTGCAAGTCACGACTTCAAAACGGCACGACCTCCGCGATAGGGAGAAGCGAGAAGCGACTCGAGACCCAACACGGACCACGCGATTCGAAAGCGATCAGCGGCGACGACGGGTGCGTCGACCGGCGCGGCGAGCGTGCTCGCTCATCGCACCAGCGGCAGCATGCGCCATTGCGTTGACCAGGACCTGCGTCATGGGATGCGTCGCGACGTTGGTGACTCGATCCATCGCCGTTGGCCCCCAACTTTGCATCCGCCGGATGGAATTCCAGAGGTCGTCCACATCGTGTGCCGTGCGGGCTCGATCCAGCGGCGTCAGCACATCGAGCATGTCCGAGAACTGACAACGAGCTTGCTCGTAACCCGACGCACGAAATCGCTGAATCAATCGGCCAATCGCTTGATGGATTTGTTGCTGCTCCACCATTTCATCCTGATGCCGATTGCTCGACAACTCCGTCTCGTCCATGCGGGTTTCGATCCCACGTAGCGACGCGACGATTTGATCGTCGGTGATCTCGGGCGTCCGCCGGGCTTGCTGGCGAAGTTCATGTGTGTCGGTCCGAGCCAGCATGTCACGGAACAGATCGATCGCTTCTTGGTAATACGAACACTGCGGCGTCTCGAGCTCGGTCAGCTTGGCCTGTGTTTGTTCACAACGCTGCGTCCACTCGTCGAGATCCTTCAGCGTCGCATCGCGTTGCCGATGGAGCGTCCGCACTTCGCGAAGGTGTTGATCCAATCCGTGTTGGGCAGCGGCATCGTCTCGATATTTCGCCAGCTCTTCCATGACGGTTTCGAGAGCCTCCCGATCTTCCGCGATGATCGTTCGCATCGTCTCGGGAGTGGTCGTCAAGTAGTCGTAGTTGCGTTTGGATTCGTGGTACTTGGTCAGCTTGGCAACCCAGCGGTCCATCCGCCGCGTGAGCCCACGGTGGGTGTACTCGGACGTTCCAAATTTTCGGTCCTTCAAGTAGCTGAACAGATTGCACTCTTCGTACGCCGGCAGCTTTCTCGCGGCATCTTGACTGATTTCGTCCAAGTTGGCTTCGGCGCGTTCCAGCGCGGCCTCGGCCATGGCGGCGCGGTCCGACAGAGTCACAAAACCGGGGTTCTCTCGGAGCGTTTGCTCGACGGCGGTGATCAGTTCTTCTTGCTTCGCTTCGGCCAACTCGATCGATTCATTCAGCTCCGCCAGCGCGGCTTCTTGGGTCTCTCGTCCATGCGTGTCGGCCTCCAGGTCCTCGTGCAATCGCCGTGCATGGTCCTGTTTTCGCAATAGAATTTCGGCCATCGAGGGTCGCACCTCGGACCAGGTCTCCTGGATCGCTTCGGTGGTCAACTCCGGCAGGTAGTGCTGAGCCAAACTGCGCAGCGTCTCTTCCCGCTGATTTTGCAACGTGTCTTGGGTCGACTGAAAGTCACCCAACTGAGAACGGAACTGTTCCAATTTCACGGCGGCTTGGTTGTAAGCCGTCAGCAGTTGTTGATGGACGGTGGGTCCGGTCAGCGGCATGGCGAGACGAGGGGGAGAAAGGAACGTTTGCAAAAAACGCGAGGAGGCAGCGAGATCGAAGTGAAGACCGAGGTCGGCTCAGGAAAAAAAGTACCAAGCTCCCGCGGCGGCGACCGTCGTTGCGGCCATGGCGATCCGAGTTCGCCAAATCCAGCAATAGGCGACAAACTTTTTGAACCCGGGCTGGGGTTTTTCGTAGGTGTGAAGATTGGACAGGTATTGATCAATCGCGGCGTCGATCTCCGCCGCACTGACGTGATCGCCAGACAACGCTGCGGTTCGCATCAGCTTTTCACGCAATTGAATCCGGACGTCGTCGGAACGAAACATGTCTTCGGCGGTGGAACGCCGGTCCCGCAATTCACGAGCCACGTCCATGACCCGCAAGGTTTCCGCGATCGTCAGGTCTTCGCCAGGCAGTTTGGTCGCCGCGCGTCGTTCGCGCAGCTGTTCCATGGTGGACGGTGCGGTCGCTTGTGCTTGAGCGTTGGCCATGAGGACGAGAATGGAGAAAAGTGGTTGGCGTTGAATGAAGAAGGCCGTTCATCGCGATCTTCGAGGCGCTGCAAATCGAACAAGTCTTTCGTGATGCTGCGGAATGAATTGTATCGCTGAGTCGCGGCATCGCGGGAGTGGTCTGTTCCGCTTTCGTATGATTGCCCCTGGTTGCAGAGCAACGTAGTCTAACCAGGGTCCTGGAAACGACTTTCCCGCCTCTTCACGTTCCACGCCAATGGGGCAGGGTGGTTTCCCGTGACGTCCAACTGACACGATCAATTTGATGCGCCCTGATCGGTGGTAAAAATCCGCCAAGCTGGGCAATGGTACAATCTCGCGGCGGAACATCCTGCCTTGGATGCGTCCCCCGAGAATGAGTTTCCTTTTCACGTTTCTATTTTTACGCACGAGTTCTTGGTCATGAGCCAGCAAGCCAAAGCCTCTGCTCCGGCAGAGTCCGCCCAACAAACCACGCCGGCCGCTCCGGCGACGCAGCGTGACACTCAATCCATGCGCCAGTACCTGGACAGTGCCCTCGAAACGCTGAAGAAGTTTGGCGCGGCCGAAAACACGGCCCCCCAAGAACTGCTCAGCTTGCTCGAAGGTGTTCGGCATCTGGACGAAGCCAAGGTGCTGGCAATCGCGGACGTGATCAAACACATGAGTTCGTTCAACGCACTCGTCCGTGACAACATCGAATCGGTCCAGATCGGCAACCGCTACATGGACATCACCCAGATGTTCGATTCGGTCCGCGAGGACAGCAAGCGTCTGATCTCACAATTGGACGATGGAAAGATCAGCGGCACCGAAAAGGTTTCGAACTGGTGGATGAAACTCCGTCGCGGAACCCCCAGCGATCGATTTGAAAAAATCGCGGAAGTCTACGGCGAGGTCGCCAAAGACACGAAGGATGCGTTGAAGATCGAAGAACAGATCATGGACGCGTACATCGACTTCCGCTTCGCGCTCAAGGAAGCCGAAGTGCTCGCTCGCGAATTGCTGGACACCCACGCTCCGATTCTAGAAGCCGCCAAAGATGGGTTGGCAACCGCGCAAGAGGCGCTCGACAACTACGCAGGAGAAGACCAAGCGGGCAAGAGCCAACTGCAATTGCGACGCGACGAAGCGCGTCACAAATTTGAGGAAGAGGACAAAACCTACCAATTGCTCAAGGACATCGCTGAGAACCTCGAGGTTGGTTACGACGTCGGTGAAACGCTGATCACCAAACTGAAACAAACTCACGATGTGAAGGAACGTGTGTTCCGTCGCGCCGTGACGTTCTTCACCACCAACGAACACGTCTTCACGATCCTGGGCACGGTCTACACCAGCCAACATGGTTTGCACGAAGTCACCCAGGCCACCGAGGCCATGAAAGAAGGCGTGAACAAGGGACTGGAAGACATCGCTGGCTTGGGTCGCGAATTGGAACGTGCCGCTTTGAAAGCCGGTTACGGAAGCACGATCGATCCCGAGTCGGTGCAGAAACTGGTCGACGCGATCAGCGGTTTCCAAATCGAATCGCTGCAGATGATCGCTGAACTCCGCAAAGAAAGCGAAGAGAGCACCAAGGCAATTCGCAAAAGCGTCGAGGAAGGCAAGAAGAAATACCAGCAAACCCTCGGCCGCTACGCTCGCGGTGACTCGCTGGTGTAGGTCCGTTTCGCTTCCACTGAGCAACAGTCCAGCGACGTGCCACAGGATCTCCTCACCGACGAAGAAGGCAATGCTCGCTGTGGCTGGTGCGGTCCCGACGCGGTCTACATCCGCTACCACGACGAGGAGTGGGGCGTCCCTGTCCGAGACGATCTCCGTCTGTTTGAAAAGATCTGCTTGGAAGGTTTTCAGTGCGGCCTGTCTTGGATCACGATTTTGAAACGCCGCGAAGCGTTCCGGGAATGCTTCGCTGGCTTCGATCCGCATCGGCTCGCGAAGTTCACGCCGTCCGATGTTGAGCGACTGATGATCGATGCTCGGATCATCCGAAACCGAGCCAAAATGGAAGCCGCGATTCAGAACGCTCGGACGATGCGAGCGTTGCTGGATGATGGTGAGTCGCTTGCCGAGTTGCTTTGGCAATTCGCCCCTGAGAAACAACGGGTCTATCGAAGACTCGATCAAGTCCCGGCGATCACCGACGAGTCAACCAAGATGAGCCGCGTGCTGAAGAAGTCCGGTTGGAAATTCGTCGGACCAACGACCTGTTATGCTCTGATGCAGGCGTCCGGCATGGTCAACGATCATTTGGTTGGCTGCCATCGACATCCCTTGATTCAATCGATGTGAGCCGCGGGATCCCGTGGAAGGAGACCAGCATGGACCTGCCGCCTGACCATTCATCTGCTCAGCTTCCGACCAACCAAGGTTGGTTCCAAACTTGGCGTGCCGTGGACAGGAAAAGCTTCGCTGCCGGATTGGGTGGGCTTTTGATCTGGTTGGCGTCCTGCATTGTTCTCGGACTCGGTTACTTAGCAATCTTGGAAGAAGTCATCCTGGGTCTGATGCTCGCTTCTGTGTTTTGCGGATTCATGTTCATCGCGTCGGCGTGGGGCGGTTTGCGATGGCTTCGCTATTGGGGCTGGACACTGCAACACGCTCGCGGCCACGAAAACTCGGCTGCGCGATCGTTGCCGAATCAGGTCAACACCGATTCGACTCGTTCGACCGCCGAGAGCGGCAGCTCCGCATAGAGGTGTGGGAAGCGGTCGCCTCCGCGTGATTCCTCCCATCGTAAATTCGCCTCGATCTCAGCGACACGGATGTGCAGCACCACCAACCCGGTCTGGCCGGCGAAGTGAGCCGCCAATGTTCCGGGGACTTGTTGCTCACTCGACAGATGAATGAAGCCATCGCTGACATCAATCGGTGCTGGCAGAAGGACGCCCGTGGCTTGCATTTGCTCCCATTGCTGCTGGGTTGCAATTTTACAAACGACGGTGGGCGGGTCGTTGGACAGTTGGTTGCTGGACATGGCACTGCGCAGAAAGAAAGCCGGCTGAAAACTCAACCGGCTTTGTAGTCGTCTTAAAGACGTTGTTCAATTGTGGCGGGTCGGTGATCCGGCCAGCCGTTCCCAATCAGTCGCGAACGATGACGCGGCCCAGTGGCGTGAAGACGACGTCCACGCAAGTGTCACAGCAAGGGAACTTGAAAGTCATGACCTTGCGGCCCAAGAAACCCTTCTTGCAGCAAACCATTTCAGGGATCACGTTTTCGCAGCAAGCAGGAACGCAGGCGCTGACTTCAACAGGGCAGCAGGTCAAAGGATTCTTGACGCACCACGAGACCTTCACAGGTGCCGGTGGGCAGCACACGGGAGCTGGTTCGCAGCAAACCGGTGCGGGTGCTTCGCAGCACACGGGAGCGGCTTCGCAGCAGTCGCTGCCACAGCCGAGCAGGCCGCAAGCGCTGGCGGTTGAAGCGAACGAAACACAAACAGCAACCGCAGCAGCGGCAAAGAAACGAGCGAAATTCATTGGAAATTCCTAACGGGTAAGGAGCAGGTACACGCTGTAACTTTCAACGCAATTGTGCGTTTGGGGGAAACCTTGCCATCAGATTGAGCCCATTGTCAGGGAACAACACGATACAATTGGAGCGATCCTCACTAGCCGCATCGCATGGACGTTAGAATAATCAGAAGCGGTCCCCCAAGTCGCAAATTTTTCTCGCGGATTGGCTACCAACAATGGCGGATCAATTGATCCAAACGTCATTTCCCTCACACAGTACTTGTTCCCCCTCGCGAGGAATTTGGGCGACTCTGCCCAACCTCGCAAAGTATCCCCGCTTCAAACGGAGAAGCTTGATGTCGCGTTTGTTTCTGACTGCCGCCTTGGCCTGTGCAATGGCAATTCCCGCTGCGTTCGCCGCAGACCCTGCCACCGCCGACAAAGGACTCTGCCAGGGCGACCCAATCGGCGCGTTCTACGTGACCAAAGTCGCTGGCGCTGAAGACGATGGTGTCGAAGCCGGCGAAGCTCTTTGCTATCGCTGCAAGTACGGCTCACGCCCCATGGTCATGGTTTTCGCTCGCCAAACGGGTGAACCTGTCGCGAAATTGGTCAAGGAAATCGATTCCGCCGTGGCTGCCAACGGTGACGCACAACTGAAGGGTTTCGTCACGCTGTTCGGCGACAAAGCTGATAGCCTCAAAGGCGAAGGCAAGAAAATGGCTAGCAAAAACGTGCCAATCGTCGTTGCCAAGGACAAGAATGGCCCTGCCAACTACAAACTGTCCGACGCACAGGTCACGATCGTGATCGCCAACGACTCGCAAGTCGTCGCTCGCCACGAATTCGATGCTGACAAGGTCGACGTCGCAGCTGTGATGTCCGAAGTCAAGCAAATGTTGAACTAGTTCGTCTCGAAGCTCGCACTCCGAGCTTCTCGAACCATGCCAATGGACCGCCGCCAGTGTTGCTCACTCGCGGCGGTTTTTTCGTGCGCCGTCCCCCCCGCTGCCGCAATCGATCCCGGTCAGGTCGTGCAAATCAATCGTCACCGCTACGATGAACATCGCAACGAAACACCAGCACGATGAATGGTTGATGGACTGGACTTGGGCAGACGACGAAGACGAGTTGGTGACCGCCTACCACGAGGCCGGTCACGCGATCGTGGGCTGCGCTCTGGGGGCGCAGATCGACCGCGTGAGCCTGTCGCAAGCGTCCATGTTCGATGACCAAGACGACGGGATGCCGCATCGCTTTGGTGACTGCATCGTCAACTGGGGGCGGGTCGATCCAAGTGACAGCTGGCAACGACAACGTGAATTGCTGACGATTCTTGCCGGACCAGTCGCCGAATTTGTCTACCAAAGTGGTGACGAGGATTTGCTGGACGTTCGAACATGGGCCAGTGATTGGCGACAGGCTCAGCTGTGTGCCGCGGCGATCAAGCCACAGGCGGCACAGCAAGTTCAATTGCTACGGGAAGCGGTCCATCGGTTGCGAAAAATCGTCGCCGCGGATCCCTGCTGGTCGGCGATCGCGGCATTGGCTGACGAGCTGATGCTGGGAGATGAAATCGAAGGTGAACAGGTCGCGGATCTGGTCCGTTTCTGGTGGAGCCGCGCGTGAACAACGCATGGGTTACGATGTCGATCTGTTTTTCGAAAGTGTTCTCCCCACGGATTTGCCTGCAATGAAAATCAATTGTTTGATCAATCAAAACAGACTTTGGAGCGTCTCCCTGATCGCCATGCTGATGGCCACCACCTGTTTCGGCGCAGAACCCGTCGATGTTGTTCCCGTTTGGCCCTCCGCGGCACCGCAGTGGGACGCGCCTACAGAACCAGAAAGTGATTTCACCAAACCGACCGACAATCAAGTGGGTGGTCGACGGTTGATTCGCCTGGGAAATGTCTCCACTCCAGAACTGCACGTCTTTCCCGCCAAAGATGAGAACGGCGATCCGTCCAAGACCGTGATGGTCATCTGCCCAGGGGGCGGGTTCTCGATTCTGGCTTGGGACTTGGAAGGCACTGAAATCGCAGAGCAACTGGTCGCCGGCGGTGTGACCAGCGTGGTTTTGAAGTACCGGGTGCCGACCCGTTCCATGGATCCCAAATGGAAACCACCCGTCCAAGACATCCAACGTTCAATCGCCCTGATTCGGGCGGGCAAGGTCACGGGCAACGCCCCCGATCAGGTCGGTGTGATGGGTTTTTCTGCCGGTGGTCAGGCGGCATGCCGTGCAGCGACGATCACAGAACGTCAGTACAAATCGATCGATGAGCACGACGAAGCAATCCGGCTTCCCGATTTCGCTTGCCTGATCTATCCCGCTTGGTTGGTCAAAGAAGATTCCCCCACGGAACTGGACGGCTTTGAAATCAACGAGAACTCACCGCCGATGTTCTTGGTCCATGGCGAAGATGATCGCCTGACGGTCATGAACTGCGTGACCATGTTCACCAAACTGCATGAAGCCGGGGTGCCCTCGGCACTGCACGTGTTCACCGGAAGCGGGCACGGTTTCGGAGGACGAATGGACGGTCGAGCCGACGACCTTTGGCCCGAACTCTGTCTGCGCTGGCTGCGTGACGAAAACCTTCTATCAGGAAACTAAAACGTTGAACCACACCTTGGATGCACCGCCGATTCAGCCCGAGCAAGAATGGGCGAACGCGTGGACACACGGGTTGTCCGCCGTTCTCTGGTGTGGCGTTGGAACTTGGCTCGTGAGGTCATCGGCAGGCGATCCTGGTCTGGCGATTGCTTGCGGCGTCTACGCCGCTTCGGTTGTCACAACGTTTGTTTGCTCGACATTGTCACACGTGTTCCTGAAGCGTCCCTGGGTGGACCGTTTCCGTGCCTGTGATCAAGCCGCGATCTACTTGATGATCATCGGAACGTACACGCCGATCGCTTATGCGTATTCACCAAGCGGTTGGCGGATTCCGTTGCTCACCGCGATGTGGGTGGCAGCTCTGGCTGGGTTCTTCAACAAAGCTGTGCGGATGCATCGACTGCATTCAATCAGCGTGGTTTCGTACTTGTTGCTGGGTTGGTTGCCAGCCATTCCGCTGATCGCAAATGTGCCCGTGGAACTCGCCTACGCCATGTTCATTGGCGGCGTGCTCTACAGCCTGGGCACCATCTTTCTCATGAACGATCGCAGAGCCCCGTACTTGCATGCGGTGTGGCACCTGATGGTACTGCTTGCGTCACTTGTCCACGCAATCGGGATCGCTTGGTACGTCGTCGCGCCCATCCAAAGCCCAGCGTTGTAAGCATCGCCCAAGCCATGGACGGCTCCGGCACCGCGACGACGGAGATCGAAAAACCGTCCGCGGAGACTTCTGTCGCAATCAGATCCACGTAAGGCGAAACGAAGTTGTTGAAGCTGAACTTCTCCATCGTTTCCGAATCCGTGGCGATTCCCATGTTCGTTCCGGTGAACACGTACTGCCCGCCAAGTTCGATGAACGAGCCCTCGCCAGAGTCTCCACCGACCAGCGTGAGCTCATCCAGGCCGCCCCCACCCAGTGGATCATCCCATCGATAAATCACTGACTCGGTGATTGCACCGGTGTTCAGTTCCACCGTCTGCGTGAAATCGATCGTGTCGGACCCGAACTGAGAATTTTGACCTTGAACGATCATGCTCCGCCCCAGCATGTCAAAGTAGCCACCGCCCAGTACCGCCAACGGCGTGATCCCATCGGCAAGCGGAACCGGGGCATCCAGTTTGACGAGCAACAAATCGCTGTTGTGACTGGTGCCTGCCAGCAATGTCGTGCCGTTCGAAAGCAGAAAGTCGTTCTGCAAGGTTGTTTGCAAAATGGTCGACGAATCAGCGGTGTAGGTATGCCGCGTCCCATCGGCGGCAACAAAGGTCGGGTTGATCATTCCCGTGTGCGTCGCAGTCACGTAGTGTTGCGGGGAAATCAAAACAGCACGCTGAACCGCGACGCCGGTGAGCAACGCATGATCCAACCAGAAGTTTGGATTGAGCGAATCGTCGCCCAAAAAGCGGTTGTGCCGGTCTGCTGAGAAGTTCGCGAACGTGGCGGCTTCCACCGATTCCATCGCAGAAACACAAAGCAACGCGAACGCGAACGCGAAACAGATTCCGATTCGACGGGGAATGGACATTCTTTGATCATCCAGGTATCGGTTTTGCAAACTCAACGCTGCTCCTGTGTATTTCGGGGGAGATCGAGAATCAATTCCCCGAATGGTTGCTGGCGTTCTGATGCAGTTGGACGCCCAAAAGTTCAATCCTGGAAAGCACTGAGTGCCGAGGCGTCGCGAATTTCGACCGTGATTGGGAAACTGGCGACCCCACCCTCGTTTTCAGAGAGCAAGAAAAACGAACGTTTCCCCGGTCTAGCAACAGGATCCGCGGTGATGAAAAACTCTCGCTCATTTTCATTGGGAAGCACCAGCAACCCGCTCAATCCGATGTTATCGACGTAGACGCCGTGGGCCGCGTTGTGTCCGCTGCCCTCTTTCCCGAACCGAACCTCACGGTTGTTCACGTTGCCCTTCGCATCCTCGCCTCGTCGCAGGACGATGCGGGCCGAGACCGTGGTGCCTCGCGGAATCACCAGCGTCCAGTCTTCATTGTCAGGGACATCTCGACCGCTGGGTTGGATCCTCGGAATCACGCTCGGTGGGGAGCCAATGGTCAAACCTTGAATCGTGCCTGCCTTTCTCTCGACGCGACGATTCAGAATTTCGGCGGAGGCGTTGACCTGCAGATCAACGGGCTCCGACGGTGACTCGATCCCTTCGGGCACAAAGATCAATCCTTCGGCAGAAAACTGATGGGGCTCGATGACGACAGGGAAATTGGAATGCCAGCCTGAAGGCAGATCACCGATTTCGAATGCGACGGGGCCAGCAAACCCATCGATGCGTTCAATCTTCAAGTCGATCTTTCGGCCAGCCCCGGGAAGCAGCAGGGGGTTCATGCTCCCGATCGATGCGATGTAAGAAGGAGCCGCCGGTCGGATTCGCAATCGGTACTGAAAGTCCTCTGCATAATGGCCGCGGGTGTCGCGGACACAAACCGTGAACTCCCCGTCACGCGGGGCAATGAACTGCAAGCGACTCGACTTCCCTGCGATCCGGCTTGGGTCATCGTCGTTCTCATAGAAAACTTCGAACACAGGCAGACCGTTGGGCTCCGGTTCTTCCTGTGGCCCCAATTCTCGCACAACGTAAGCTGGTTCCCCCAGAGCATGCGTTGTATGAGTCGTGCCAAAGTAGGTCAGACGATTCCCAGAACCGGGATAGACATCGAACCCCGAGTCAGGGCCACGCGGATGTCGCCAGGTCCGGGTGACTTCGCCGTTGGAGTACAGGTACTGGTTCAAACCAATCTCCTGCCATCCGAACAACCGAAAGTCATTGACTTGATTGCTGTTCTTGCCACGGAAAGTGAAGTACGTGTCTCGAACGGCCTGCAGCCTGGCTCGCGACAGCGGCTGCCCAGCTTCGTCCAGCACCGCAAGCTTTGGATCCAAGTCTCCGGAGGTTGCATCCGCTTCGATCATCCAAGCCTCGCCGCGGCGTGCAGAAAATCGATAGCAATCTGCTTCGCCTTCTGCTGCCAACGTCCCTGTCACTTGGACGCCACGCGGAACACTCGCGATTCCATCGTTGAACGACAGTTCAGACTCCTTCCACTTGGCCAACGATCCTAAATCCAGATAAACCGGATCCAACGATTTCCCTCTGGATTCGGCATCCTGGCGTCCCATGCCAGGCAACCGCCGTTCCACCACACGTCCGTCCATCAACGAAATGATTGCTGTTGTTCCATCGGCGGAGACAACCAAGTCGCTGGGGGTCTCGCCCAGAGGTTCCATCGCACCCACAACGGACCAATCATCCGTGCGCAGCATTTTCGCGTTGCCGGCTTCGCTGAGAATCACCAAGCCACGCCCATCCGGGGTCAACGCCATTCGAGTGATCGGTGATTCATCAACAAACCGAGTTTGCACAATCGGGTTGATTGCAGGCCCAGCCTTTGAAACCAATTCCCAAACACGCAGTCGATTGTCAGCGCTGCCCGCCAGCATCCACCGGCCATCTTTGGAAAACAGAACGCAGTTGACTTCGCCTTCCGGCTGGCTGAGCGTGTCCAGACGCTCGCCTGTTTCAACATGCCACACCTTGGCGGTTTCGTCCGCACAAGCCGAAATCAACAGCCCGCCGTCCGGAGAGAACGCGAGATCAAAAACCGCACCGTTGTGACCAACCAACTCACGAATCAACGCCCCAGAAACCGCATCCCAAATCAGGATCCTTCTGTCGTAACCCGCCGTGGCAATTCGCTTGCCGTCGGGTGAAAACGCGGCGGCATAGAGCACATCATCGTGCCCCATGAATTCCTGCTTCACCGTTCCATCCGCCACCTTGAACAAGGTGGCTTGTCCGTAACCGCCGGTCAGCCCCGAGGCAGCCAGCAACTGCGAGCCATCGTGGTTGAACGAGAGCGAGTTGACTTTCCCGAGCTCGGTCGCGATCTGTTTCAATTCACCACTGGATTGATGGACCAAGGTGATCGAACCGAAACGTGCCGTCGCCCGCCATGCTCCGTCGGCGGACAGTGCGATCGCTGTCACGGGCAGGGCAACATGACTGGCAGTTGCAATCTTCGGTGTCTTCAAATCACGCCGAATTGGCATGTCACCGTCAGGTCCCGGAGCACCGTTTTCAATCCACTCGGCAAGAATCTCCAGTTCCTCTTCACTCGGCCCTTCCATGTCATCGGGCGGCATGACGGGATCGAGTTTGCCCGATGCCATCAGAAACATCCGGCTGCTCGAAGCCACCCCTGGGGTGAGTGCCAGCCCTGATTCGCCGCCGTTCATCAACGCGGCATGCGTGTCCATTGCCAATCCGCCTTGCGCATCGTCCTCGGCATGACAGCCGACGCAATACGTTTGCAAGATCGGGGCCACGTCTTGGGCGAAATCGACGGCCCAGGATCTTTCTGGGCACCAGCAAACGGCCAACACCAACGGGAGGCAGAAAATTTTCATCAAGCAATCGCCTCAGTGGTTGTAAGTGAACTCGACGCTGGTCAACACGCTCCATGCGACGTCTCGCATCGCGGTGGTTTGGTCGTCGCCGTATTCATCCATGACGGCCACCAACGATCGACGTTCCGCCACGGTTGGGACTCGTGACAAAGCCCGTCGAAAAAGCGTGTCGAGGTATTCGTCACGGTCCCATTCTTCAGACGCCGCCAGACTAGGCAGACTCGCCGGATCATTCAGCTTTGGATTCAGGGTTTCGCCATTGGAGAGATGCAAGACCTGAACCATCGACGGCTCCGCATCCCGCTCGCACTCGCAAACAATTTCGCGAGGGTTGCGGCCGAACGTCTTCAGAAAATACGAGTCCACAGCTGAATCATAGAGCTCAATCGCTCGAGTTCCCGCGTTGTAAAAATCCGTCTTCTGCTTGTCAGCACCCGCGAAAGCGATCTCAGTGAACGAGGTCGACGTGCCCAGGACTTGGTCCATCGAATCCAGCAAGACTTCCGCCATCAAACGTCGCGGTGCGTAGTGACTGAGATACATTGGATCGTCACGGTTTTCCGCAACGCTCACACTGCTGCGTTGGTAGGTTTCACTCTGCAGAATCGTCCGCATCAATGTCTTGAGATCAAACCGGGCGTCGATCAAATGCTGCGACGCGGCGTCCAGCAGTGCTTCATTGCTAGCTGGATTGCTGAGCCTGAGATCGTCGACTTGTTCGACCAACCCCCGTCCAAAGTAGTTGGCCCAGATGCGATTGGCGATCGAACGGGCGAAGTAAGGATTGGAAGGGTCAGTCAGCCACTCCGCCAAAACTTCCCTTCGGTCGCGTGGGTCATCAAATGCCATCGGTTCCGAATCAAGCGGTGCTGGCGGTTGAGCCTTGCCGAGTTTCGGTTGAACCAATTCGCCTGAATTCGACACATACAATTGCCGTCGACCGTCTCCATTTCGGGAATCGCCGCCCCAGCCCTTTGCACGCACTCGCGAGAACAGGTTGGCCATTGCGTAGTATTGGTCGTTGGTCCATTTCTCGAGCGGATGGTTGTGACACTTGGCACATCCAATGGAAAGTCCCAGGAACGACTGACACGCACTTTCGGTCATCTCCTCGGGCGTTTGGTTGACCGCAAAGAAGTTGGTGGCCCCGTTGGTGGCACTGCTGCCGGTGGAGGTCAAAATCTCTCGCACCAGCACGTCCCAGGGCTTGTTGGTGCGGACGCTGTCGTGCAGCCAATCGTAGTAAGACTTGACCGCAACCGGGCGCAGTTTGTTGCCGCTGATGACCAACACATCGGACCACTTGTAGGACCAATAGTCGGTGAACGAATCCGCGGCCAAAAGCTGATCGATCAATGCGTCACGACGCTGGTGCTCCGGCAAAGAGAAGTAGTGAGTGCGTTCGGACTGAGTGGGCAAGCGTCCAATCGTGTCCAGTGTTGCACGCCGCAGAAAGGTTGCGTCGTCACACCGATCCGAAGGCGGCAATTGCAAGGTTTGAAGTTGCTGCAGATTCAGATCGTCGATGAAATTACGACGCGGTGCAGACGTGTACACACCCGCTTCAACTTGATTCGGATACGGGACCGTCATTCGAGCGAGAGCAACTTGACTCGCGTACCAAACCAACACCGCGGCTTCCCCACTGCCGTTGATTTGAACGCGACCGTTTTCGTCGACTCCAGCAACGGCTTCGTCGGTGGCGGTGAACTGTGCCCAGTGCGTCACGTCCCGTGAACTGCCGTCGTTGTAATGCGCGGTCACCAGGACCTGCGAGCGATCGCCCAGCCCCAGCTTGGCATTTCCCGGTGTCACCGTGATCCTCTCGATCAACGCATCTTCGTCCGCCGGAGCCGCGGCCCCGTTGGCGATCCACTGAGCCAGAATCTCGTAGTCTCGCGATTCCGTGTCCAAACGCAGACCGCCTTTGTGCGGCAATGCACCGGTCGGTTTTGCGAGCAGCAAACTGCGTCCCGGATCCGCCATTTCAATTCGACGCCCGCGGGCTTGCCGAGTGATCGCACGAAAATCTGCGTCGCTGTCATACCCTCGCAGCGAGAGCACAAAACCTCCTTTGCCGGCCAAAGCACCATGGCACGCCCCCATGTTGCACCCCTGCTTGGCCAGCACGCTTTGGACATCGTTCCGGAAACTCCAGGAATGAGGTTTGCCGGTGCCGCTGACGGTCACCTCAACGGAATTGGTTTCACCGTTCTCGGTGGTGGCTGTCACCACCGCCATTCCAGCGGAAACCGCCTGCAAGGTTTGCCCCACGACTTTGACGATGTTCGGGTCGGAGGACTCAACGATGACGCCATCGATCGCTGCTCCGGCGTTGCCATCGGTCCACTCAGCCACCGAGACACGCTGAAGATCACCAGCATGTGACAGAGTGATTTGCTGAGGCAACAAGACGATCGATGACTCGGCCGTTTCCGCGATGCTCTCGGAGACCATGAGGGGCGAAACAGCCAAGAACGCGAGCGTCCAAAGAATCTTCTTGGAAAGGGACCTTCTCACGCGAACAGCTCCTTGATTTCTCGGACGCCAAAGTCAACCAGAGGGAACGGGCGGCCACCGGGGCCAGGCAATTCCGCGTGCAGGTCCAAATCCATGGCTTTGAAGATTGTCGCGATGATCTCACCGGGATTCGTCGGACGGTCCGCGGGCACGCCACCGACAGGATCGGACTTGCCGACCGCTCGTCCGCCGACCACCCCGCCACCGGCAAAGGTGCACGAGAAACACTGCGGCCAGTGGTCTCGACCGCCCGCTGGATTGACTTTGGGCGTGCGTCCGAATTCGGCCAGTCCGCAAACCATCGTGTCTTCCAGCAACCCGCGGTCGTGCAGATCCGTGATCAATGCCGAGTAAGCTTGGTCGTACATCGGTGCCACGATGTTCTTCATGCCCTCGATGGTCGTGAACGGCTTGCTGCCGTGAATGTCCCAGGTGACTTCGTTGAAGACCGTCAGGAACGTGTTGATGGTGACGAACCGCACACCGGCTTCGATCAAACGACGCGCGAGCAAACAACATTGGCCGAAACGATTCATGCCATATCGTTCGCGAACCGCAGTGGGTTCTTTGGAAAGATCGAACGCCAGCCGAGCTTCGGGGCTGTTCATCATCCGGTAGGCAGCTTCGAAGTTGGCATCAAACAACTTCGCCGATTCGGTTGCTTCGAATCGGGCCATGTGGCTCTCGATGGAATCCCGCATGCGTCGCCGCCGATCGATGCGCACGTCCGGAAGCGACGCCGGGGGCAACAAATCAGGAACCTTGAACGTCGGCTTGCTCGGATCCGCCATCAACGCGAAGGGATCGTAAGCCTTGCCGAGAAAACCGCCAGCTTGTCCGTTGGGCAGGTTCCCACCGCCCCGGCCCATCGTCTCTGGCAACACCACGTGCGCGGGCAAGTCGGTCCGGCGGCCTTGCAGGTACTCCACCACCGCCCCGGCATGTGGGTAGTTCACGCCGCCCGTGAATTGACGACCGGTTTGCAGCATCTGCCATCCCGCATCGTGAACCGCGGCGGCCGTGTGGTAACACGAGCGAACGATGGAGAACTTGTCCGCGATTTCAGCGTGCTTGGGCAGAATCTCCGTCAGCTCAAAATCGCCGCGAGTCGAAATGGTATGGAACGGCCCGCGGACTTCCGCCGGCGCGTTCGGCTTGGGATCAAAGGTGTCCATTTGGCTGGGGGCGCCCAAGTTGAAAATCATGATGCACGATTTCCGGTCGGTGTTCTCGCCAGCCGCTCCGGCGGCCTCTGCGGCCAACAATTGCGGCAGCCCAAAGCCCAACGCACCGAGGGTACCGACCTGCAAAAAGTCGCGACGGGTCGCCCCGTTGCATGTGTGCGTCTTGGCACGCGAAGTCAGATTCAACATGGCTGCGGTTCCAGGGGCTGGATCGGAAGCCGGTGATCGATTGTGGGGACGATCAGTGGGCGGATCAGATGGGGCGGGACTCGTCCTCAGACGACTTCGCCCATTGTAGCTGACCGCGAGAGTCCGTTTGGGGTTCCGACGCGTGCATCTTTGTTTTGGGATGGGATATGATTGCAGTCGGTGGTCTCGGAGTCTCGTCCCTCACCCTCACCATTTTCACTCGAGTTAGAAATGTTCGTTTGCACGCTTGGTATCCGTCTTCGTCTGCCGCACTGGCTCCCGGTTTTGGTACTCTCCGCGACGGGGTTCTTCGCTGCCAACTCGACAACCGTGGCCGCACAATCCCCGGACAATGAAAAGGACTCGGACGGCGAAAAGATTTTGTTCGGCGAGAATGCGATCACAAACATCAAGATCACCTCTCAAAACGCCCAGATCGAACGTGCTCCCAACGGCTCGCTGAAGCTGACGGTTCCGCCGAGCAACGGCTACCCGGATGTGCAGTTCGATGCCACCAGCAAACCACTCGACTTGGAAGCCTTTGACGCCTTGGAAGCCGATGTCTTCAATCCTGGGGACCAACCGGTCAAGGTCGTGTTGTCGACTCGCAACCCCGGATCACAAGGTCGCGACGGCAGCAGTGCCGCAGCGGCAACGGTGCCCGCGAATTCATCCGGGGTGATTCGAGTCGCGTTTGGCAGTTGGCACGGTCAAACGGATGTGCCTTTTGATTCCGCCAAAGTTCAGTCGGTGTCGGTCATGATCGAAAAACCCGCCCGGGAAAGTTCGATTGTGATCCAGCGTCTCCGCGCCGTCAGCGAGTCACGTTTGTTGGAACAACTCAAGACATCAGCATTCTTCCGAAGCCAAACGCCCTTCTTCGGACGCGGGGTCAACATTGGCAACACCTTGGAAGCTCCCCGCGAAGGCGATTGGGGACCTCGCTTGGAAGCCAAGCACTTGGATCAGATTCAACAGGCCGGGTTTGATTCCATTCGTGTCCCCGTTCGCTGGTCGACCCATGCATCCAAGACTACGCCGTACCGAATCGATCCCCAGTTCATGCAGCGGGTTCAGTGGGTCGTCGACGAAGCTCTTCGCCGGGATCTGAAAGTGATGATCAACATTCATCACTACGAGGGCTTGTACGCGAATCCGGAACAACATCACGAGCGGTTCCTGGAATTGTGGCGACAGATCGCGGATGCATTCGCAGGTGCACCGGATGAACTGGTGTTCGAAGTCCTCAACGAGCCTCACGAAAACTTGGATGCGGGCAAATGGAATCGTCTGTTGACGGACACCTTGCCGATCATTCGTGAGAAACATCCCACTCGGACCATCGTGGTTGGACCAGCGAACTTCAATTCGATTGATGCATTGCAGTTCCTGAAACTCCCCGAAGATCGCGCCAACTTGGTTGCGACCTTCCACTACTACTCCCCGTTTCAATTCACGCACCAAGGTGCCAGTTGGTTGGGCGAAGAATCCAAACGCTGGAAAGGCACGACCTGGACCGGGACCCCCGAGCAACAAAAGGCCGTTCGCAACGATCTCGATCGAGCCTTGCGCTGGAGCGTTGAAAACGAGGTCCCCATCTACCTCGGTGAGTTTGGCGCTTATCAAGAAGCCGACATGGAATCGCGAAATCAATGGACCCGTTTCGTCGCCGACGAAGCCATCAAGCGACGAATCGGAATCGCCTACTGGGAGTTCTACTCCGGGTTCGGAGTTTACGATCCCGAGCAAGACGAATGGCGAGAAAGCCTCCGCGACGCCATCCTCGGGAACTAAGCAGGTACGCAGGTGTCATCGGGTATGTGAGCCGTTGGCGTTAGCCACGGTTTTCACACGCAACCGGGGCTAACGCCCAAACGGCTCACATGGTTGTGCCCGATCATTCCAGCCGACCTGCTTAGTGCCGAGCATCGATTGACGCGTTCCGGGTGAACCAAATTGCCTTCGAGAGTTCTGATGCAACAACCCATCGTCGCGTACCTCACGGACGAAGAAAACCACTGGGTCGCACGTCTTGCGTGCGGACACAATCAACACGTCCGCCACGACCCGCCATGGATGAATCGCCCCTGGGTCACCACCCCCCAAGGCCGCGACTCAATGCTCGGCCACCACCTGGAGTGCAAAAAATGCGACGAGCACGCCCCTCCGGATGGCATCCCCACTCAGCCTCTTGAACGCTAACGGCCAAATCGCCCGTACGATGGACTTCCGAGCCCGTCGACCATTTCACCGCGGGCTCACCCGAGCAACCTTGCCAGCGTTGTCGCCAAGGAACGCAGGGACTCATCGTTTTCAAGGCTGATCCGCAACTGAGGCCGGCCGGATTCGTCTCGGTCCACGCACTGCGTCAACCGCTCGGTCAACTTGTCGACCGTCTCGCTGGATAGCGACGAACCGTTCCCTATCAACTCGCCCGCCAATGAAAGCGCGGCGGTCACAAAGGCGATTCTATTAATCGGCTTGTTCTACTTGCATTCATTGCTACAAGAGCACGTTTTGCATGTCGATGAGGACAGGAGGTTCTTCAGCGACCTATCGTTTGGCAACCACTTCATCCTCTTCTTCATCTCGTTTGTGACCTCTTTCGTGCAGATTGAGAAACAAGTCAGAGACCAAAATTTCTCGTCGCACAGCACTGACCGCGAAAGCGACGTGATACAAGCCGACCAGAACGGTCTTCCGTCATAGCATCCCCCTTACCAACTGAAGTTTGATGAATCGATCCACCATTGTCTTGCCGTTCATTTTGTGTTTGCTTGGAACGCCACTTCTTCAGGCCGACGAACCGGGAGAAGTCGCTTCGAATCGGTTTCAACAAGCCCGCTCACGCACCTTCCAAGCGTTTGATTCGCAAACCGAACAAACGTGGGACAAGCCCTACTTTTTCATGCAGCTTGCCGATCCTCAGTACGGCATGTTCACCGGCAACCAAGGGCTGGACCAAGAAAAAGTGCTCGTTGAGCAAGCGGTCGAACATATCAATCGCCTTCAACCAAAGTTCGTGATCGTTTGCGGGGACCTCACCAATGCCACCCCCAACCAAGCCCGCTACGAAGCTCAAGTCAGCCAGTATCAGCAAGATTTTTCTCAGATCGATCCCAAGATCCCATTGGTTTGCGTCTGCGGAAACCATGATGTCGGGAATCGCCCCACGGCGGAATCCATTGCTCGCTACACCCACCATTTCGGCGACGACTACTTTTCGTTTTGGGTCGGCGGCGTCTTCCACATCGTTCTCAATTCAAGTCTGCTGAAAGATCCCAGTGGTGCTCCAGAGCAACTGCAACAACAGCAGAACTGGTTGGAGCGACAACTCCAGCATCCTAGGGTGAAGGACGCCAAACACATTTTCGTGTTCCTGCATCATCCGCTGTTCTTGGAACGAGCAGACGAACCAGATCAGTACTTCAACATCCCCTTGGAGCGACGCACGCCGTTGATTGCCCTGCTGAAAAAAGCCCAAGTGCGAGCCATCTTTGCGGGACACTACCATCGCAACGCGTACGGGCGAGCCGGTGAGATGGAAATGATCACCACCGGTCCGGTCGGCCGACCGCTCGGAAAGGATCCTTCCGGTTTACGAATCGTCCAAGTTCAAGAAACGAGCATTCAACACAACTACCACGCGTTGGACACCGTCCCCGCCGCCATCGACTGAGTGGTTTTTCCGAGCAAAGCGTAGGACCTGAACTTCCGTAGAAAATCGGTGCGAGCAGAAACATCTTTCGATCGAGCCAATTCCTAGCCACAGGGATCACCGAAAGCACAGAGGATCGTGTAGGTCGATTGCCTAAGTCCGATACTCATCTCTGTGCCCTCGGTGGCAAAATCCCACCGACAACATCCTTGAATCAATTCAAAACCCGTGCGCAAGTCGAGATGCCACTCGGCCAAATCCCAGGCTGGATCCGGCAATTCTCAAACTGCTTTCTAGCCACAGAGGTCACCGAGAGCACAGAGAATTGCGCGGGACAAATGCCGGAATCCGATACCTATCTCTGTGAACGCTGTGCACTCGGTGGCGAAATCCCACCGACAATAACCTCGAATCAATTCAAAACCGATGCGCAAGTCGAAATGCCACTTGGCCAAGTCGCTCGCTGGATCGGGCACATCTCAAGCAGTTTTCTAGCCACAGAGGTCACCGAGAGCACAGAGGATTGCGTGGAACAAATGCCGGAACCCGATACCTCTCTCTGTGAACGCTGTGTCCTCGGTGGCAAATTCCACCGACGACAACCTTGACTTAAGTCGAAACCGATAGTTGGAAGAGGTCGCCCTTTTGACGATCAAGCGTACAGCAAATTGCCCCGGTACACTTGGTTTGAAAGATCGACCACTGAGAACACCGAGGTCACTAACAATGACGAGAGACGAACTGACAGAAAAGATCATTGGGGCGGCGATCGAAGTGCATCGCCTTCTGGGTCCTGGACTTTTGGAGTCCATTTACGAAGAAGCCTTGTGTCATGAACTGCAATTGCGAGGCATCAGCTGCGAACGTCAAAAACAAATCGACGTGGTCTACAAGGGACACGTCATCAAGGGGCAAAAGCTCGACATTCTGGTCGAGAGCGAGGTCGTCGTCGAACTGAAAGCGGTTGCCAAACTTCCTGATGTCGCAACCGCACAAACGCTTTCCTATCTCAAATCAACGCGATTGAAACGCGGTTTGTTGATCAATTTCAGTCAGCCCAAGCTCATTGACGGAGTCCGACGGCTCTCTCTGTGAACTCTGTGTCCTCGGTGGCGAAATCCCACCGACAACATCCTCGAATCAATTCACAAACCGGTGCGCAAGTCGAAATGCTACTCGGCCAAATCCCACGCTGATCCGGAGCTTCTCAAACTGCTTTCTAGCCACAGAGGTCACCGAGAGCACAGAGAATTGCGCGGGACAAATGCCGGAATCCGATACCTATCTCTGTGAACTCTGTGGCAAAATCCCGACAAAGATTCTCTTACGTCAGCTCGAAGTGGATGAAGGCAAGACGTGGCAACTTGGTTGAATGGACATTTCTGGCTTGCCCGACAAGCGCGGGCCTCGTCGGATGCACCTCGCACCATTCCAGGTCACGCCAGCGCTTCTCGGACTCGGTTGACGAGCGAGTTATTGCGGTCGTTCTTCCCCGGCAGCAAGTAAGTTGCCGCGGCGAAGTAGCGGTTGCGCAGTTCCGGTGAGATCGCGTAGTAGTCTTCCAGTGCCGCGGAACTGTATTTGTAGTCGTGCGAGTCGTTGCCCTTCAGAAATGTCAACTGCCGGGCAGCATGGATCAAATCCTCTGCCTTGCCATCCGATTCAAGGTACTGGTAAGTCGCCTTGGCGGCACGCGATCGATCTTGTCCCACCGACTCAAAGATCTGGTCCACGCTCACGTCATCGTCGCTGGATGCATCCGCCGTGAGTTCGTTGATCTGCGAATCACTCACCTTGCCGCGAGACTCCATGGCTTGCCGGAAGTGTGGAATGAAGGCCGCGTTTTGTAGCAGCAATCGCATTCGGTTTTGATCACCGGAGGCAGTCCGGTAGGCGTACTGCAATGCATTCGTCGACGTGGCCGAATGCAACGCCACAATCGCTGGTTGTTGCATCACCATTTCACCAGCCGACAAGAACAACGCGTCGCTGATCGATTGAGGATGCACCCCGGATTGAATCAGCTTCGCGGTCTCCCGAACAGCGTCCTCGGGGGTCGCTTGCCGAAGCGTTTGCAAGTGCTCGATCGCAGCCTGAGGATCGATCTTTCCCTCGTTCCATCCAGCATCCATCTCGGTGACAAGCTGCTCCGTCACTCGAACTGCACGATCCGCCGCCAAGTCACTCGTCGAGGGGTTCGGTTCGCCCGTGTGATTGAGCAAGGCGTAGGTCAACGATCTCAACACCGGCTCCGCATACCGCCAACCGATGCACTGCAAAGTCCGAAATCCGTTGGCGACGTAGATCGCCTTGTGACCAATGCTACGGAAGTCCCGGCAACCAAAGTATGCCATCGACTCGAAGACTTCGTTGGCCCCCGCGGAGCGAACGTAACCCGTGATCGCAGCATCAGCGGCTTCCACGTCCCAGTTCCGCATCGCTTCTTCGAAGTCGCGTTTCGCAAGGTGCGGTGGCGGCACCGCAGATTCATCGACCGCCGCCATCGTCCAATCGCCTTCGTTGACGTCCCTCGACTGCGCGGACTTGAAGTAATCCAAGGCCCAGAAGATCGGCAACCAGCGATCTTCATCGGGGGAACCGAGACTGGCCAAGTGAGCCGAGTTGACGACCAACACGGCGTGGAACTTGTGACCAACCGATGGCCGAGGCTGAACGTTCCGGATCCCTGCCAACAACAACGCGGTCAGCACTTCACGGTAGCCGGTTCCGCTACGAATCTTGTCCGCGAAAACTTGGACCACGCGTTCGCGCGGAGTGTCCTCCAACAATCGGACCAGGGGTTCAATATCGTCGCTGAACCGAACCGTGTTGTGATCCAGTTTGGCTTCCGCGGCGCTGACCCGCGGCAGGCCACGCATCATCACCACGTCACTCAACGCCAGGGCAGCGGACGCACCACCGAGGACCTCCATGAATTTGCGACGTTGCAACGAAGATCTCGCACGTGTCATTTCATTTCGGTTGATTGAGTTCATCACCATCATCCTGCTCGGGGAATGAAATCCGTTGGCCCGCCAAATTGCCGTTGGCCTTCCCTTCGATTGTAGAGGTTACCACCGGACAACGCATCGATTTGCTTTCCACTCACCGGAAGCCAATCCGTCAGAGCTCGTTGTCTTGCTTGGCTTTGCGATACTGGCTGGGTGAGAGTCCCGTCGCTCGCCGAAATTGTCGAGTGAACGCACTTTGGTCGGCGTAGCCCGCATTCTGCGCGACTTGCACAATGGGTTGCTGCGTGGACTCGAGATGCTGGCACGCGAAATCAATGCGTTGCTTCACCAACCATTGTCCGGTGTTGAGCCCAAACGCGATTCGCATCCGGCGGTCCAGTTGAAATCGCGAAAGGTTCGCAACCTCGGCCATTTCAGTGACACTGGTCGGTTTGTCGCGATGCCGTTCCGCGAACGCCAAGGCTTTGGCAACACTCTGATAGTCGTCACTGGATTTGTTCGGCCGGCCCAAATCTCGAGAGATCCCAACCACCCCCACCGAGTTCCCATCTCGACCGCGCAAGGGATACTTGTTCGTCAAACACCACCCCACGTCTCGTGACGCGTACAGGTGCAATTCCAACTGGGCCTCGAGTGGTTTGCCAGATTGCAAAACGGCTTTGTCTTGCGCCGTGAAATTGGCTCCGAACGGTGCCCGCAAGATCTGCTCGGACGTCCGGCCGATCAACTGTGACTTTTGCTTCAAACCACAACGCTGCACCAACGTTTCGTTGACGACGACATAGTGCCCGTCGGCGTTCTTGATGAAATACACCGTGTCGTGCAGCCCATCGAACAAACGCTCCGCCGTGAACGGTTCGGCGAGCAGTTCGAACAACGGGTCAGGCAAGGGGCTGGACGTCATGATCTGATTGTGCGCATTTTCAAGTTGCTTGTCGAGCCTCGGACAAGACAACCACGCCCCCGACATTTACCCTGGGGGCGAACTTCAACCTTCCCATTGCGATTGCAGAGTCACCTTGCCATGAGCACCAGCCAACCCGCCATCGACGCTTCTATCTTTCAGGGTTGCATTCCCGCCCTGATGACTCCTTGTGACGCCGATCGCAAAATTAACTTTGCCGGGCTGGTCCGCAAAGGCAAAGAAATGATGTCCGCGGGGATGAGGGGAGTCGTGTACTGCGGGTCGATGGGCGATTGGCCACTGCTGACGGACGAACAACGCCAGCAAGGTGTTCGGGAACTGACCGAGGCGGGCGTTCCCGTGGTGGTCGGAACCGGTGCCCAGAACACCTCGTTGGCTGCGGCGCATGCCAGCCATGCTGCGGAAGTCGGTGCGGCAGGATTGATGGTGATTCCACGGGTGCTTTCGCGAGCCACGTCGCCGACTGCACAACGAAATCACTTCGCGGCGATTCTGTCTGCGGCCCCCCATGTCCCCGCCGTGATTTACAACAGCCCATACTACGGTTTCGAAACCAAAGCGGACCTGTTCTTCAACTTGCGAGCCGAGTTTCCAAACTTGGTTGGGTTCAAAGAATTCGGCGGTGCCGCGTCGCTGTCCTACGCTGGAGAACACATCACTCACACCAGCGACGACGTGTTGTTGATGGCAGGTGTCGACACCCAGGTCTATCACGGATTCGTGAAGTGCGGCGCGACAGGTGCCATCACCGGCATTGGCAACTGTCTTCCTCAGGAAGTGCTGAAGTACGTTGAATTGTGTGAAGCCGCTGCCAAAGGCAATTGCGAAGCCGATCAGTACGCGCGTGAGTTGTCAAACGCACTGACCGTCCTCTCGACCTTCGACGAAGGCCCTGACTTGGTCCTGTACTACAAGTACCTGCTGTTCTTGTTGGGCGACAAGGACTACGAATTCCAACTCAATGCGTCGGACTCGCTGGCGCCCAGCCAAGCTCGATACGCCGAGAAACAACTGGCGCTCTTCCAAACTTGGTGGAAGAACTGGTCGGGCAAATCCTACATCTGTTCATGAGCACGCGATCATGAACGCCAACTCATCGTCCGAGTCCGTCACCGTTGTTGGGTCGGGCGTTGTCGGAATCGCTTGCGCTCATTATTTGGCAGAGGCCGGACTCGATGTCACCGTCATCGATCGCGGCTCCATCGCCGCAGAGTGCTCTCATGCGAACTGCGGGTACATCTGTCCCAGCCATGCGTTGCCGCTGACAGAACCGGGTGCCTTCTCGGTCGCCCTGAAATCGGTGTTCAACCCTCGGTCTCCGTTTCGAGTCAAACCGCAATTCAGTCCGGCACTCTGGAAGTGGATGCTACAATTTGCCAAACGTTGCACGCACCAACAAATGTTGGCCGCGGGCAAACCGCTGCAAGCCATCCTGGAAGCTTCGATGAGCGAATACCACTCGCTGATGGAACGATTGAAGCTGGATTGTGAATGGAAAGAAGCGGGTTTGCTGTACGTCCTGCAAACCGAACGCGGCATGGAGACATTCGCGAAAACGGATCGGTTGGTCTCCGAAGAGTTTGGGATCCCCGCCACTCGCATTGATGGGATCAACCTGCCGAAATTTGATTCCGGTTTGAAAGAGGGATTGGCCGGTGCGTTTTTGTATCCCAATGACACCTCCGTGCGTCCCGACAAACTGAACTCTCAGTGGGCGGCGAATCTACAAAGACGAGGCGTTCGGTTCGTCGAGAACTGCGAACTGAAGTCGATCCGCAAAGAAGCAGGCCAGATCGTCGCCATCGAAACCAACCAAGGCGACTTCAACAGCAACCACTTCGTTTTCGCGATGGGAGCCTGGAGCACCAAATGGGAAACGGAACTGCAATGCTCCGTCCCGGTCCAACCGGGGAAGGGCTACTCGGTCACGCTTTCGAAACCCGATCACTCGCCCCATCACGCCATTTTGTTCCCCGAACACAAGGTCGGTGTATCGCCATTCGACGAAGGGTTACGCCTCGGATCGATGATGGAATTTTCGGGCTACGACACTTCGATTCCTGAACACCGAATCCAGCAACTTCGCGATTCGGCTCGGCCCTACTTGGTCGCGTCTGTTGACGGACCGGCTCAATCGCAGTGGTATGGATGGCGACCGATGACCTGGGACAGTTTGCCGATCATCGGGGCACTCCCGCAACTCAAGAACGGTTTGCTGGCAACGGGACACAACATGCTCGGGCTCAGTCTTGCACCGGCAACGGGGCGTTTGATTGCCGAGATGGTCACCGGGAAAGAACCACACTTGGACCCAGCTCCCTATTCGCCGAGCAGGTTTTAACCGACGGCCGAGTGGATTGCGTTCAACGGACGACGGGCGGCTAAACTACAGGGACTCGTCTTCACGCCCGGTTCCCTGTCACGTCCAAGACTGCTTCCCGATGAGCCCTCGACTGTTCGCCTTCTGCTTGCTACTGCTTCGACTCGCGACTTCGACAACGGCCGAGTCACCATTGCCGGTCGATTCGAATTCGATTTTGCGAACTCCGACGGTCACAAACGGTGAACCTCAACCGGGGAAACGGGTTTCCGTCACGCCGATTGAATACGCTGGAACGGACGTCCATCACACGGTCTACCTTCCAAATGACTGGACCGCTGACGGCGAATCATTGCCGATCATTTTCGAATACACCGGCAATCACTATCCGGCATCGGGATCAACCGGCGAAGTGGCTGACGCGGGGTTGGGGTTTGGGTTGTCCGCAGGTCAATTCATTTGGGTGACGCTGCCATTCATCGGTCACGATCGTCAACGCAATCAAATCACTTGGTGGGGCGACGAGGAAGCGACGGTTGAATATGCGAAGGTCAACGTTCCTCGGATCCTCCGTCAATTTTCGGCGAATCCTGATCGTGTGTTTCTCTGCGGTTTTTCCCGTGGTGCCATCGCGGTGAACTACATCGGATTGCATGACGATGAAATCGCGAATCTTTGGACGGCGTTTGTCACCCATGACCACTTCGACGGTGTGCGTGCGTGGAAAGGGACGGATTGGGGCAGTCCCCTCGCAAACTATCAATCCGAGGCGAGCCAGCGACTCAAACGCGTGAGAGATCGCCCGTATTTGGTTTGCCAAAATGGTTCGTATGCCACCCAGGAATTTGTCGGTGACGTCCTCCCGAACGCACGAAATTTCACCTACCTGTCAGTCAAAACGACCGAAGCACTTGGCCCTTTCCCGAACGAATTCGCCAAGGCTGTGCACAACGATCGCTGGCTGAATCGCCCCAGTCGGTACCGCTCAGCAGCTTGGGATTGGATGAATCAGGTTCTGTCTGACCCAACCAACCTGACGTCGAAGTAGAACGATTCTCCCGAGGAAGATGCACTGGATTTTCTGATCATCCAAGCGATCCGACGTGTTCGACAAAATGATTGGTCAGCTCCTGGTCCGGACTCATCAAACTGGTGCGTCAAGCGGATGAGACCAAACGCTTGAATCGCTCAGGCATTGACGCTGATTGCAATTTAGATTCTTGACGCCCCGAAACGACCAGTGGCATCGGAACGAGGTGACGCGACTGGAAAAAGGGGCCTCCGACTCGGAGGCGAGCGATTCACATCCCATCCGTGGCTGACGGGTCGGCTTACCAAGCAAGGTCACCCGTTCCGAAGGCGTCAGTCGATCGACACCCATCGGTCCCCCGACGCAATGAAATCGCGATAAAATGGATCATCGAGCAAAGATTCCGTGCTGACCCGCGTCCATCACGATGGATTCCATGGTTCCCGAAAGCGAAGGAGGGCAAGTCGATGACGATGGAAATCGAGCGTGCTGTGGTGATCAATCTCGATCGCGACTCCAAGCGACTGCAACGTTTCTATCAGGCTTTGCCGGTCGATTGGCCCTTTCCCAAACCAGAGCGGTTCTCGGCATTGGATGGCTCTCGAATTCCAGGGCCGCCATGGTGGGTTGCGGGGAATGCCGCCTGGGGCTGTTTTCGCTCCCATCAGTTCGTGATCGAGCAAGCCATCAACGATCAGGTCCAGTCATTGCTCGTGATGGAAGACGACGCGTTTTGTCATCCCGAGTTCAGTGGACTCTTTCAACGGTTCGCAACGGAACTCCCAACCGATTGGCAGTGGGTTTACTTGGGCGGGCAACACATCCAAAGAGAGCGAGGTCTGCCGATCCCGATCACCGAGCATGTCTACAGGCCGTACAATGTGCATCGTAGCCACGCGTATGCGTTACGCGGTACCACCGCCATGCAAAGGGTGGTCGCTCATTTGCATGACCGTGATTCATGGGGCGAGAAACACCACATTGACCATCGTTTCGGCGAGATGCACGCAACGCTTGAGACGGGGCTGTATTGTCCCGATCGCTGGCTCATCGGACAGGAAGCGGGCTACAGCAACATCAAACGAAAGCATCTCGAAGCCAGCTTCTTTCCCGATGCACGATCGTTCTACGACCTGCCAATCGATCGGCCCGTCGTCGTGGTGATTGGAATTGATCGGAGGCACCGACTGATTGTCGCCGCCATCCTGCATCGTTTGGGCATTTCATTTGGGAATGCACCGCCACCGGGATCAATCGACCAAGCACCGGAATCCTACTGTGCGCCGGGGCTCGATACCGTTTGCAACCACTTGGTCGTTGATCCGGCGTGGCATCTTGCCAATGATGACGCGTTCCGTATTTGCCATTTGAAAATGTGGGCTGACCGGCGTTTGAAGTCCGCCAATCCAATGATGCCAATCGGTGCGACACAACCGAAACTCGCCTTGATGCATCGGGAGATTCGATCCGCGTGGCCGCACGCGATCTTGATCGTGGTCAACGCTGAAAACCCGAGACCACCGGTTGGGCTGGATGCCGTTCACCATGCTCGAGCAGTATCCGCCATTGGCCACCTTCAGCAAGAGGCGAATTGCCATCGTGTCAACGGGGAAGATTTCAAACGCCCCGATCAATTGGTCCACCAACTGACGGAGATGGTTGCGGCCGACATCAACGCATCGGATATCGCGACCGCGAAACAACTTGCCAACGAACTTTGCCGGCAGGTCGAAACAGGTGGGCAGGAATGATCGGGAAGAACCATGTGATCCGTTTGGGCGTTGGCCCCGGTTGCACGTGGGAACAGTGACGTTCGCCAAACAGTTCAAATGCCGAATGACTCCTGCTTCCCCGACCAAGACATCGCTGATCCAGCACGGCTTCACGGAACGGTTGTCCATCGTCAACCAATCGACCACCCAGGCTGGTGATCTCCTTATCAATCGGATCTCAATTCAAAGCCGGAGTTGCCTTGCGAACGGTTTGGTGGCTTCCCGCTAACCGACGGGGTACAATCCCACCTCCAAGGCCATTGCAACCCAATGCCTCCCACCCCTGTGCCCCCACAGCACCCACGAGGTCGTGACGACGCCTCGTTGCCTTCATCGCGGCCTCAATGACACCCAACAACGGTGTCTTGCCCCTCGCGGTGTCCCTTCCCCAGGCAATCCAAATGAATTCAAACCGTTGGTATGCACTGAGTTTCTTGATTGCCGCGAGCATCGCGTCAGCCTCCGCCGACGAAGCACCTTCGGATGCTCAAGTGGAGTTTTTCGAATCAAAGATCCGACCGGTGTTGGTGGACCACTGTTATGAATGCCACAACAGCGGTTCAGCTCAAGAGGGCGAGTTTGCCTTGGACTGGCGAGCCCCGCTGCGAACCGGTGGTCAGTCGGGAGCGGCGATCTCAGAGCCACCCAACGACAGTCTCCTGCTGCAGGTGATGCGACATGAAATCGAAGGGCTGGAAATGCCCGAAGGGGCCGAGAAGTTGAGCCCCGCGATTCTCGCGGACTTCGAACAATGGATCTCAATGGGGGCCCCCGATCCTCGCGACACTCCGCCATCCCCAGAAACGCTCGCCAAGTCCACGTCTTGGGAGGCGGTACGAAACAAGCGTGCCGAGTGGTGGAGTTTTCAACCGATCCGCGAGGTTCACCCCCCTGACGTGAATCAAGACTGGTCCGATCAACCGATCGATCGATTTGTGTATCGCAAGATGCACGCCGAAGGTTTGCCTCCCGCCCCGCAGGCCGATCGTGTGACGCTGATCCGAAGGCTGCACTTCGCCTTGATTGGATTGCCGCCCACTCCATCGCAAATCGATGCGTTTGTGAAGGATGCCTCCCCCGATGCCTATGAAACGCTTGTCGATCGACTACTCGAGTCGCCCCATTTCGGAGAACGTTGGGCACGCCATTGGATGGACTGGTTTCGATATGCTCAGTCACACGGAAGCGAAGGCGATCCGGAAATCGTCGGAGCCGATTTGTACCGCGACTACTTGATTCGTGCTCTCAATGCTGACGTCCCCTACGACCAGCTGATCCGCGAACACATCGCTGGGGACCAACTGTCGCAACCACGGATCAATCCCGAACTTGGCATCAATGAGTCGATGATTGGGACGGCCCACTGGCGGATGGTTTTTCATGGCTTCGCTCCCACCGATGCCTTGGACGAGCGGGTGCGATTCACGGACGATGCGATCGATGTCGTCAGCAAAGCGGTGTTCGGATTGACCGTTTCGTGCGCACGCTGCCACAACCACAAGTTCGATGCGATTAGCCAAGCCGACTACTACGCGCTCGCCGGAATCGTTGGTTCCACGCGGCCCGCCCGGGCCGCAATCGATCTGCCACAACGCTTGAACATTCATCGTGACTCACTCGCCAAGCTGAAACCATCGATTCGCGATGCGATCATTGCTGACTGGCAACTCGCAGCCGAACAAGTCGTCTCTCGACTGCAGGACACGATCGCCAACCCGACGCCATCAGAAACGCCCCGTGCGTTCGTTGAACTCGGGACTTCCCTGCAGCGTGAAATTGAAGCGGGGTCGTCATTCGAAGAAGCTTGGCAACGCCGGGTCCAGCAGCACGATGCACTGTTGGGAAAGCAGCGTCAGTTTGCGGAACAATCCTTCGCTCACCATTGGAACCTGGCATTCGAACAGCCCGCCAACGAGTGGTTTGCCTACGGAGCAGGACTCGTCGATCAGGCGAGCGCGGATCACCAACCGACCCCCACACCGGCTGGAGAATTCTCTGTGTCGGTCAGTGATTCCAACGCGGCCATTCGCGCAATCTATCCTGCGGGACTGTTCTCACACCTGCTCAGCGACAAACTTCCCGGTGTGCTGACCTCGACCGACTTCCGCGTGGGCGAGGGGCAGCGTTTATGGTTGCAAATCGCAGGCGATGGCTTGGCGTCCAATCGCTATGTGGTCCAGAACTACCCTCGCAACGGAACGGTCTACCCGGTCAACCAGTTGGCAGGGCCTCGAGCAAAGCAATGGCATTGGCAGGAGTTTGATCTCGGTTATTGGCAAGGCGATGCAACCCACATCGAATTGACCACCGCCCGGGACGCCCCCTTGCTAGTCAAGAACAGCGACCGATCCTGGTTTGGAATTCGTCAAGCGATTGTTACCGGGGCAGGGCAAACGCCACCGGTCGACTTCCACGAGTCGCAGACACTCGTTTTTCAAGCGGCAAAATCCAGAAACATTCAGTCGATGGAAGATCTTGCGACGCTTTACCAGGATATCATCATGCAAGCGGTGGAAGCTTGGTACGACGAAACCATCGACGATTCGCAAGCCTTGCTGTTGGACGCATGTTTGCAACACAACCTGCTTCCCAACACGCTGGCTCAGCTTCCCAAGGCCAGACCGCTGATTGAACGCTACCGCCAATTGGAAGCGGAAATTCCTGTCGCGGTGCGGATCCCAACCGTTGCAGAATGGAAGGGGCAGGACCAAGCGTTGTATCTTCGCGGCGACCACAAACAGCCAGGTGTTACCATCCCCAGGCGATTCCTGGAGGCGTTTGATGACACACCTTATCCAACCCAGCTCAGCGGTCGCAGCCAATTTGCGGAAGACCTCCTCAGTGAGGACAATCCGTTGACAGCTCGCGTGCTCGTCAACCGCCTGTGGCACCATCTGTTTGGCCGCGGCATTGTGGCAACGACGGACAACTTTGGGCGACTGGGGGATCAGCCAACGCATCCTGAACTATTGGACTACCTCGCCAATCAATTCCGCCAAGAAGGCTGGTCGCTCAAAAGAACGATTCGACAAATCGTGACCTCGAAGACGTGGAGGCAGCAGTCCCAACCAACCGAAGCCGCTCAGCAAATCGACCCTAAAAACCGGTTGCTCTCCTATCGAAACACCACACGATTGGATGCCGAAGCGATTCGAGATGCGTTGCTATTTGTATCTGGCCGTTTGCAGACGACTCCGCCGCCTGGTTCTGTTGCTGGCAACAGCGATCGTCGTTCGGTCTACGTGCGTGTGATCCGCAACAACATGGATCCATTCCTGGCCAGCTTCGATGCTCCGGTCCCGTTTTCCTGCAAAGGGCGTCGCGATGTGACGAATGTTCCTGCCCAAGCTTTGATGATGCTCAACAGTCCGTTTGGAATCAGCACTGCGAAATCGTCCGCCAACAACATTTTGTCCGATCCATCGCTGACAGAGACTCCCTCCAGAATTCGGACCAGTTGGCGACGCCATTTCGGACGCGAACCAACTCCATCGCAGTTGGCTGCGGCGAGCGACTTCCTGCATCAAAGCGAATTGGGCAACGAGGCCCTCCGCAAAAAGATCCAGCGGCTCGACCAGGAAATTGCCGAAGCAACCAACGAGATCGACGCGATCATCCGCCCGGCTCGTCAACAATTGATCGCGACAAAACGCAACAGCCGCGACACGGACTCGGCGCAATCCTCCGCGACCAATGCCGTCGAGCCTGCGGCGCCACGGCCGATGAGGGAATGGAATTTTCATGCATTGGCCGATTCTTCCTCCGCGGCGGAGGGACTGACACTGCACGGTTCAGCAGCGCTGCGTGAGGGAGCGTTGATCCTCGATGGAAATGGCTGGGCCGTTGCGGATCCCTTGCCAGTGCCTCTGTCCAGCAAATCGCTCGAAGTCATTGTGCAATTGGATGACCTGAAACAGACCGGTGGGGCAGCGATCTCCGTCCAAACGACCGATGGCGTGCTGTTCGATGCGATCGTGTTCAGCGAACGCGAACCACAGAAGTGGATGAACGGAAGCGACAACAGCAAACGGACACAGAGTTTCCGCGGCACCGCCGAGGACGTGGCCGATACGGAACCAGTTCATCTCGTGTTGACCTACAGCAACGAGGGAAGAATCACTTGCTATCGCAATGGTCAGGTATACGGAACGGCCTACCAAACGAAGCTGCAAACTTTCCCAGCGGATCGCTCGCACGTGATCTTCGGGATGCGTCATGGAACCACCTTCAACCAAAGTCGAATGCTGAAGGGACGCCTCTTCACAGCCAAACTCTACGATCACGCGTTGTCGTCCACCCAGGTCGAACACTTGGCGAACCATGCCACGCACGTCGTTTCGCGTCAGGCCGTCATCGACTCTCTCTCTCCGGCAACACGCGACCGGCTGCTCACTCTCGAAGAGCAGCGAGCCGAACATCAAAGGCAACGTGACGAGTGCCCAGCCTTCCCGGAACCGCAGCAGCACTGGATCGATTTCACGCACGCACTGATCAACATGAAGGAGTTCCTCTATGTCCGCTGATCCCTCCTCGCCCAATCTCGCCTCCCGTCGACGCTGGTTGCAAACCTGCAGCAGTGGTTTTGGCATGCTAGCCCTGTCGAGCATGCAGCACCACCTGAATGCGGCTCCGGCAAATCTTGCGATTCAACCCAAAGCGACCAAGGTCATCCTGTGTTACATGTCAGGTGGAGTGTCGCATGTCGATTCGTTCGACCCGAAACCGGAACTGCGAAAGCGGCATGGCCAAGCGATGCCAGGCAAAATTGAAAAGACTCAGTTCAACAACAATGGTTCCATCTTTGGCAGCCCGTTTGCATTCAACCGCAACGGAGAGAGTGGACTCGAAGTCAGCGATCTGTTTCCTGAAATTGGAAAGTGCGCGGATCACCTGGCTGTAGTTCGTTCGGCAACCACCACGGTGAACGAGCACTCTCAAGGAAACTACGTGGCTCACACCGGATTCCCTTTTCTAGGGCACCCCAGCGCGGGAGCCTGGATCAGCTACGGGCTTGGAACCGCCAATGAAAATCTGCCCAGCTTTGTTGTCTTGCAAAGCGACGGTGGCCTTCCGCCTCTGGGCGGGGCCGGGGTGTTCAGCAGTGGTTACCTGCCCGCCCAACACCAGGCGTCCATTCTGCAAGCCGACCGACCAGAACCGATCCCTCACATCCAGCCTGCTCAAGCAGCCTCCATGCAGCGACGGCAACTGGATTTTGTCGCACAAATCGATCAAGCGTTCGCGGCACAATCCCGGGACCAACAGGTCGATGCGGCGATCAAGAACTATGAAACCGCGTTTCGAATGCAGTCCTCTGTCCCCGAGATCTGTGACATTTCCGACGAGACTGCCGCAACTCTCAAGTTGTATGGCATCGATGATGCCGATCCGATGACGGCTGCGTATGGGAAACAAGCCCTGCTGGCTCGCAAGTTGGTTGAAAAAGGCGTCCGCTTCGTTGAATTGTCATGCGTCTCGCCGGAGACCGTTGCCCCCGCCTCCTCGCACCCCTGGGACCAACACGGTGATTTGGAAAAAGGTCATCGCGCGATGGCACATGAGGTCGATCGCCCGATCGCCGGACTGATCCAAGACCTGGACGCGCGCGGGTTGCTGGACGATACCTTGGTCGTGTTCACAGGGGAGTTCGGCAGAACTCCATTCTCTCAAGGGTCAGCTGGCCGGGACCACAATCCGTTTGGCTTCAGCATGTGGCTGGCGGGGGGCGGCATTCGCGGCGGAACGGTCTACGGCGCGACGGACGAACTGGGATACCATGCCGTCGAAAACCCGTGCACGTTTTATGACTTGTGGGCAACCGTTTTGCACCAACTGGGAATCGACCATGAACAACTGACCTTCCGCAGCGGCGGCCGCGATTTCCGGCTCACCGATGTTCACGGAAACGTTCTCCACGAGATCCTGGCTTGAGTGCAACCTCGCGGTTTGACAAGTCGCCAGTTGTGTGGCAACAACTCAGTCCTGAACTGGCCCCAGAGGCAAATGCACGTTGAACGAATGCAGCTTCTCTTTGGTTTCCTCGGCCGCGCAAAACAGCACGGCAGGCTCAATCATTGAATGCTAAGCAGGTCGGCTGGAATGATCGGGCACAACCATGTGAGCCGTTTGGGCGTTCGCCTGGGCTGTCAAAAGGTTGGTATTGACACCGCTTTGGACTGCGCAGGTTTCGTTCCTCGACTTCGCCCCAACGGGGCAGCCCTATGCCAGCCCAGGGCAACGCCCTGGGTTGTGGCGGGACCAAGATTACAAAGCCCCAACGGGGGCGGTCCTAGCAGGTTTTGGGGAGTCTTTCTTAGGGCCGCCCCGTTGGGGCTGGTGTCTGAATCTCCGTAACGAAACCCCAGGCGATGCCTGGGGCTATCTTAGAGCTACCCCGTTGGGGCGTAGGACAGAATAAAAATCAATGTCGCATTTTCCGTGTCAATACCAACCTTTTGACAGTCCAGCGTTCGCCCCGGTTGCGCGTGAAAACCGTGGCTAACGCCAACGGCTCACATACCCGATGACACCTGCGTACCTGCTTAATCCAGATCCGGCCGAGCACGTTCTCCTCGGGAGGCTTTCTCGACGGCTTCGTTTCGCGTGTTCTCTTCCTTCCGAACGTTAGCGCCGTGGGCGTCGCTCCACTTCGGCGGCACGTTGCGGGCGTCCCAGGCCTCCATCATTCGAGATAGCCGAGCCACTTGTTCGGGGTGCTGCTCAGCCAAATCTTCGCGTTCCCAAGGGTCGTTCGCCAAATCAAACAGCAGCTTCCGATCTTTGTAGCGACTGTCGATCAGCTTCCAATCGCCGTCGCGAACGGCATAGCCATACGAATCGTCGCCCATTGAATATCGCCAGAACAAAGGCCGCTCTGGCAAACGTTGTTCGGCATCGGTTAGCACAGGCAACAAATTCTGGCCATCGAGTTTGTCATTCTGAGATGGATCCATCCCCGCAGCCGCCAGTGCGGTGGGAAACAAATCGAGCGCCGTGATCGGCGATTCCTCTTTCATGCCACTCCGAACCGTTCCCGGCCAAGAAACCAAGAAAGGCACGCGAATGCCGCCTTCAAACAGCATGCCTTTGTGACCTCGATAAGGAAAGTTCACCGCATGCTCGCGCCGTCCACCGTTGTCACTGTAGAAGATGATCATCGTGTTTTCGCCCAAACCCGATTCGTGAATTTGGTCGACCACTCGGCCGATGCCCTCGTCCATCCCGGCCACCATCGCTCCGTAAACGGCACGCCCTCCGTACTCGATGTGGGCCGTCTTCTGAAGGTGCGCTCGCGTCGCGTGGTCAGGTGCATGCGGCGCGTTGTAGGCCAGGTACAAAAAGAACGGCTCGGTCTCATGCCGCTGAATGAACTTGACCGCTTCGGTCGAAAAGTCATCGGTCAAATGGGTCAACGTTGCGGGGTCCACCGGTTCGTCACCTCGGTGCACGCCCAACAATGGATCCTTCTTGCCCAAGTCACCCCAGTAACTGAATCCGCCCCCACTGAAACCAAACCATTCATCAAACCCACGACGATTTGGCCAGAACGGTTTCGCATCGCCCAAATGCCATTTCCCGATTGCTCCAGTGACGTAGCCCGCTTCTTTCAAGGCATCTGCCAATGTCGTTTCCGAGAGCGGCATGCCCGGCGTGTCTTCGCCGTGCCACTGCGTATCCGGTTCCGGATTGGACTCGTGACCAAAACGTTGTTGATGGCGGCCCGTCAACAATCCAGCGCGGCTGGGGCTGCAATACGGATGCGACGCATAACCGTTGGTGAAGACCACACCCGATGCCGCCAGTTCATCCAAATGCGGCGTCGGAATTTCCTTGCATCCATTGAAACCAACGTCGCTGTAACCGAGATCATCCGCCACGATCAAAACAATGTTCGGGCGATCCTTCGCACAGACAACCGACGTTGAAAGGCCGAGCAGGACCGCCAACAACGACAATAAAAGACGACTTTGTTTCAACATGAGAGCTCTGACTGGAAGAATGGGAATTGAATTGGCAACGAAGTCCATCACTTCGATTTGTAATCTTTCTCGCTATCGACCGTGTAGCGAAGCACCGCCGGGAATCCTTCGCCGCGAGCTTCCGTGAGTTGCTGCTTCCAAACGCTGCGAAGCGTCTCCAATTGAGTCTTCACGGCGGGATTGTCGATCAGATTGTTCAGCTCGTCCGGATCGCTTTCGAGATCAAATAGTTCTTCGTGAATGGGTTCCTCGCCACGCAAAGACGCTTCCGCATGATTCCGGTACACCGCGATCTCGTTGTCATGGATGCCATAGAGCATGGTTGACGACTTGATGCCGAGATCCTTGGCCACCTGCATCTTGACGGAAGCAGGCACACTGTCATTTCGGTAATACCGAATGTATTTCCAGCGTTTGTCTTGAACCGCTTCGATACGCGGGTTTCCGAAATGGGTCACCCAGAGGTTCTCCGTGAAAACGTGATCACGAATCGCACCGCCATCGCCACTCAACAACGGCCGCATCGATTTGCCTTGAAACGTTGCCGGCGTTTTGATGTCGGCCAGATCCAGCATCGTGGCGGCGATGTCGATCGTTTGCACCAATTCGTTGCAACGAGCCCCTTTCAAGACGGCAGGCAACTCCGGATCGTAAACGATCAAAGGGACGTGGGTCGTCTGCTCATAGCACAATGCCTTTCCACCCAGACCATGCTGCCCCATGAACAAACCGTGGTCGGAACAAAAGAGGATGATCGTGTTGTCATCCACCCCTTCGGTTTCCAACTTGGTCCGCAAGTTCCCGATCAGACGATCGATTCCTGTCAGCGATTGCATTTGCCGGATGATACGTTCTTTCAACAGTTCAGGCGTGTCGACAAAGTTGTAGCTGGCCTGCCGTTCGCTGGCCCGCAGCACCTCAGCAGGCAAACGCGGCGTCTTGATCTCATCCTTGGCGACGTAGTGCTTTGGCAGCGGAATGTCGATGTCACGGTAGAGAGACTTGTAAATCTCGTCGTCACTTTCTCGCTGCTGCATGCTGCCCGTTCCTGCACTGTGCGGCAGGTTCAAACAAATGCTCAAGCAAAACGGTTTGTCCGCAGGACGTTCCTCCAGGAATCGCACCGCGCCGTCCAGGCGATGCTCATACGAAAGGAAGTCCTGAGCCCCCTCATTGACGATTTCGACCTGAGTGTCGTACGCCGCTCCTTCGAAGATCTCATGGACGTCTTTGGGATAGAAACGAATGTGTCCGTGTCCCGCGTAGAAGTAATCAAACGACTCTTCCATCAATCCGCTGTTGTAACCGCCTTTCCCGATCGGCGCGTGGTTCTTGCCGACATAGCCGGTGTAGTACCCGTTGTCTCGCATGACCACCGGACAAGACTTGGCCCAGGCTTCCGGTGCGACGCTGGTTCCGGAGTTGAAGTTCACGCCGTGCTTGCGTTCGTACTGGCTGAGAAAGATCGAGATCCGACTCGGAGTGCAGATCGCGCTGGTCACATACGCTCGATCAAAGAAGATCCCTTCGCGAGCCAATTGGTCAATATTGGGCGTTCGAGTCAACTCGTTGCCATCGCATCCCATCATGCCGTAAGACTGATCATCCGTCAGAACAAACAGAAAATTAGGCCGCGAATCGGCACCCACCGCGTTCGATGAAAAGATCGCGGCGAATATCAAACACAAAGGCGTGAGAATGAATGGAGATTGTTTTCTCATGGATTCATATTAGAAGAGGGCAGGGAAGTGGATCGAAGCAGACAGGGACTGAGCGGAAAACAAGCGGCATAGGCTTCCAGCCTGTGATTGCGCGGAACACAGGCTGGAAGCCTATGCCACACTATCAATCGAATCTCACTCCGTCGCGAAAACTTTCAGGTTGTCAAAATCAATGGTGGTTCCATTCACCGTCATCCCAAATTGGGTCTTGGTCGGGTGAGCGAATCCGGGCGAGTCCAACGTGACAACTTGTTTGCCATCCAAATGCACGGTCATCACGGTTCCGCGAATGATCACTTCCAAATGATGCCATTCTCCTTGCTTCGCACTGATTTCGGCGGATGCCTGCGTGCGAGCCAACAGCGAATCCAACGCCTTTTGTTCTTCCGCCGGCAATGACTTCTGCTTGCGTTTCTCACGAACTTCCAGGTTCATGGATCCCAGTTTGTCATCGCTAATCGAGATCCGTTTGGGCGATACAGATGCACGCGCGACGTGTCCCGCGTGCACGGACTTTTCATTGTTGTCATCGATCACGAAGTTGAAACGACTTCCACCACTAAACCGGAAGTCAAACGACACATGAAGATCACCAAACTCCATTTGCTTTCGCATGGTGGAACCATGGTCGTCCCGAACTTGTTCGCCAAACAAAACCCCGTCGCGAATGTTCCATCCGGCCTCCATCCCACGTCCGGTCCGGTATCCTTCGCCCAATTCCGAACGACCTTCGAAGTCATCCTCGAATAGGACTTTTGTTTCGGGCGTTACCGAGGACGCGTCGTCAGCGACAAGCGTTGAGAGTGTCGCGAAAGCGATCGTCGCAAACGCGACCACGAGGACAGATCGAGACATAGGGTTGGGCGTTTGGGAAGAGAGGAGGAGAGAGTGATGGAAGGACAATGGTGGAGAGGTCGGCACTTCGCTGAATTCGCTACTGGTCCGTTGGCGATCGTGGAACGATCCAAATGTTGCGGAACCGATTGGGATTGCCGTGGTTTTGAAGGTAGATCGGTCCTTCGCCCACCTCGGGTCGCGGCCCCGCCGGACCGCCGCCGGTTCCCCTGGGCAATTCGACTTGATCGTGAAGCAAGACCCCATTTTGGGTCACCGAGATGACCGCGGGCGTGACTTTCTTTCCGTTCTCAAATCTCGCCGCGGTGAAATCAATTTCCATGCTCTGCCACGCCAGCGGTGGCAAGCAGACATTCCAATCGGCTTCGCGAATTCCGTAGATGCTTCCGCACCAAGTGTTGACGGGTTTCAACATGTCCATGTCTTGCCAGGCCCGAGGATTGGGATCCAAACCGAAGTTGTCCGATATTTGGACTTCATAAGCCCCCACCGCAAAGACGCCACTGTTCCCGCGATGCGGATGGCTGATCGGTGGTTCGGGTTTCAAAGGGATCATGAACTCGAGGTAGAGCCGAAAGTCCCGGAACGTGTCCTTGGTTCGCGCCCCGGCTTTGAGAACGCCATCCTCAATCTTGCCATTCTGCCACGCTTGAGTGTTGCTGCCATCGAACAACACAATCGCATTGGCCGGTGGCTTCTTTCCAACGACTGCTGCACTGCGATCGACCTTTTGCCAGCCCGCGACACGCGACTGGATCCCCTCGCGATCCAACCACTCATGCACAATCGGTTTGCCATTCCAACCGGTGCCGGGGAACCCACCATCGTAAATGGAAACGTAGAAGCGACCTTCGGATGGCGTGACCTGCATCGCCTGATCGTCTTGGACAAACTCACCCACAAACTCAAAACCATCCCATTCCTTTGAGGCCTTGGCAGCGTCCGTCCAGACAGCTGCGTTCGGGTACGGTTGAATTCGTGGCTTGGGTTTGGAACTGGTGTCCTCCGCCATCACTGCCATTCCCGAACAGCAAACAATCCAAGCGACAACAAGGCGACGGACGATCAATGGCAGACAACGATTCATGGGCATGGGCGTGACAACTGGAGTGATGGAGATTCGGTCGAATGACATTGACTCGGCAAGAACGCAACGGCTCGAAGCACGTGGGCAGGAATGATCGGGCATAGCCATCTGAGCCGTTTGGGCGTTCGCCGAATGGCACTTACTTCACCCTCCCTCTGGGAGGGTCGGCCCGCTTCGGGCCGGGGAGGGTGAACCTAAAACCCGGTGTGTAGCCCTCCCCTCGCTTCGCTCGACCCTCCCAGGGGGAGGGTGAATTTGTAAAGTAAGTGCCATTCGGCGTTAGCCCCGGTTGAACGTGGGAACAGTGGTGTTTGCCATGACTGTTCAAATGCCGAAAGACTCCTGCCGACCTGTTTAGGAATCACATGTCGATTTCGTAGCCGGCCCGGTACGGTCGTTTCATCATCGCAGCGGCCTGCTCATCCCCCACGACACTTTCGGTTGCTTGATCCCACTCGACCTTGCGTCCCAACCGACAACAGATACCGGCCAAGTGGCACACGTTGAGCATTTTCATGTGAGAATGCACGTCGGAAATCGGCAGCACACGATTGTCGATCGCGTGCATGAAGTTGGCCCAGTGTGCTGGACGATCATTTCCTTCCATCGGCATCCCGCGATAGATTTTGGCAATCGCGTCTTCGGCCAGCGGGTTCGTCTTCAAATCCTCGACGGGTTTGCCAACCAGCTTGCCACGATTGACGAAGATTCGGCCGCGTTCGCCTTCAAACAAGATCCCGTTGTCGACGTCGTGGCGAATGTTCATCTCGACATCACCATCCGCAAACGCCACCTTCAGATCAAACGTTCGCGCGGTGTTGTAGCGATTGTTTTGCAGCGGCATCCCATCGCGAAATTCAACGTCGTGTTGGGCGGTCCCATCGACCGACACGGGATCGTTGCTCTGTCCTGCTGCCGCGATCCCCAACATGGCGATGTCGACGTGGTGGGCGCCCCAGTCGGTTAGTTTGCCACCGGAATGTTCGTACCACCAACGAAAATGGGTGTGCCCGTTGGTGTAATTCTTATCCGACCGCTTGGCGTCTAACGCGTAGCGATATTCCATTTCAGGGCCCGGGCCCAACCAACGATCCCAATCCAATCCCTCGGGCACCTCTGCCACCGGAATCTCCGGACTCCATCCCCCCGCATCAATTCCGACGACCAGGCGTTTGAGTTTGCCGAGTCGTCCTTCCGCGATGATCGCCAGAGCATGATTGAACTTGTCAAAACTGCTGCGCTGCTGCGTTCCAACTTGCACAACACGTCCGGTCTGCTGCTGGACTTTCCGAACCAGTTTGCCTTCGTCGATCGTCAAGGTCAGCGGCTTTTCGCAGTAGGCATCTTTGCCCGCCAACATCGCCTCAATCAAAATTTTCGCGTGCCAGTGATCTGGCGTTGAGATCTGAACCAAGTCGATGTCATCACGGGAAAGCACCTCGCGATAGTCGCGAAACAATTCTGCTTTGCCATCACACAGCAACTCATTGCCGTATTTCAGATGCTCTTGGTCCACATCGCACAGCGCGACCAAGTCCGCGAATTCTTTGCCCACCGGAGCGGTTCGTGTCCCGTTCCCTCCTACCCCGATCAACGCAAATCGCTTGCGTTCATTCGGTGATTTCGCGAGAGATTGCCGAGCGGGCAATGCCCATGGAGTCAGGGTCGCCGCAGAAGCAACACCAGCGGTCTTCAGAAAATCACGACGAGACTTCGAGGCTTGAGCAATGTTCATGAAAAACTCGGTTGCTGCGGCTTTAGATTGAGGGTTCGGGAAGCGTCGTCCATCGACGATTGTCAGTCAAGAAATGTCCTGACCAACACAAGCGTCACTTCTTTTTCTTTTGATTTCGTTGCTGTTCGCGAATCGTCACGCCTGGTCGTTGCATTTTCGAATTCACATCGCGGAAAACCCAGGGCTCCCAAGCTTTGCGAGCGAGTTCCCATTGCGCTAGTGTGCGGGTCGGGTACCAACTCGGCCATCCGAATTTTTCGTAGTCGTACTTGTCCGCATTCGCGTGAGCCCATTCGTCCACCGAACCGGCAGGCAGCGATTCGGGGAAGACATCCAAGGCACGAAAGTCGTCGCTGACGCCTTGATCAAGGATCACCTCATTTCGCCAGCGGTTGAGTTCCTGAAGCATTTCCTCGCGAACACTGGCGTACTTGGGATCCTCGGCGACGTTGTGAACTTCGTGCGGATCGGTTCGCAAGTCGTACAGTTCCAACTCTGGTTTGGACGCGGCGAAAAATGCCGCTTGTTCGGGGGTGAGTTCACCACGCATGTGCATGACGTTCATTTCGGCCAGCACCGGGTAGGCCCCTTCCTTGTACTGGTTGTATTGGCAGTAGGCTCGCTCGGGCATCAAGTTATGGATCAGCTTGAAATCAGCAGAACGGATCGCTCGCATCGCATCGTGCGTTTCGTCCATTTTGTCGCGGGCTGCGAAGACGTACTGACGATTCCGAACCTCTTCGCTCAACAGATTTTTGCCATGCAATGGCACGGGAGCTTCGATTCCGGCGGCTTCCAAGATCGTGGCGCAAATGTCAATCGACATCACCATCTCATCGCTGACGTCGCCCGGAGTGACTTTGCCAGGCCAACGCATGATCATGGGAATACGAATCCCACCGTCGTAAAGAAATTGCTTGCCGCGAATGTGACATCGACCATGATCGCCGATGAAGAAGACGATCGTGTTGTCAGCAAGGCCTTCCTCGCTCAAACGCTGCAGCAGCTGCCCCACCTCGCGGTCGACCAATTGCATCTGTTCCAAACCATTCGCCCAATCCCGTCTGACAAATGGCGTGTCGGGATAGTAAGGCGGCAACTCAACATCTTCAATTGTGATCGGCCGTTGCGGGTCACGCTTCCATTGCCGGTGAGTGCCACCGAACGTGATCCGAGCAAAGAAGGGTTGTCCGTCAGCTCTTTGTTTCCAATCGGTGCCCTCGAACAACTCGTCCTTCCGATGGGGCACGAAATTGCAGTCGGTTTTGTAGCTCATCAAAGCGGTGAAGTAGCCCGCATCGGCAAACAGATGCGGGATCGGACGGACGCCATGCGGCAACGGTTGTTTGTCATATTCGCGGTGTTGATTGGCACCGATGTAGTTCTGATGGAACCCCGTCATCATCGCTGAACGCGAGGTCGAACAAACCGGAGAAGTCGTGAAAGCACGTTCGTAGCGGATTCCTTCGGAAGCCAGTTTGTCCACGTTGGGGGTGTGAATGCCTTTCGTGCCGTAACAAGACAGGTCTGCCGACCAATCTTCGATGGTGATCCAAAGGACGTTGGGGCGGTCATCCGCGAACGTGGAAACCGCGTCCACGGCACCGATGGCGAAAACCAAAAGAGCAGGAAGGATGTATTTCATGGGGAAACTGAAATTGGGTGGGGATGGTGAATGAAAAGGTCCGTCGATCAAGTGGGCTCAATAGGCCCCGTTCGTTCCGAACATTTCCTTCTTAGAGGGACGCGGGCGGACGCGAACGGAGTGGTCCGGCTCGCCCGTTACACGGTCAAACTCATCAGGCGTTCGGCGACTCGGCAGGTAGTCGCCGGTTCGCTCGGTCCAATCGGCGAGTGCCGACTGCAATTGAGCACGCACAGATTGATAGGCGGGATCATCCAATCGGTTTTGCAGTTCCCCCGGATCACGCTGCAGGTCATAGAGTTCCCATTTCGCGCGAGGCGAGCTGAAACAAGCCTCCTGCTCCGGCGTGAGTTCTCCCGCGTCATGCAGACGCAGCATGGCTTGCCAAGTCAGGCCTCGTCCCGCGTCAGCGGATGGCGTCGGAGGCAGATCGACATAGTCGTTGCGAATCAATTTGTATTGCTGCGTCGCAACGGCGCGAGCGTGATCCTCGTAATCGTGCCAGTGATCTTCCGCAAAGGCGAATTCGCGATGCGGTTGAGTGCTGTCTTTCAAAACCGGAACAAAACTTTGACTGGATGCGGAGAACGTTTCACCGCCTTCTACTCCAGCCAATTCCAGGAATGTGGCACCAATGTCGACCGCACTGACCAGGGCCTTCGTCGTCTGGCCCGCCTGGACTTGATCGGGATAGCGAACGATCCACGGAGTGCGAATCCCTCCGTCGTAGAGAGACGTCTTGTCCCGAGGAAACGGACGCCCATTGTCGCTGATGAAAAGCACCACCGTGCTGTCATCAACGCCCTGTTCCTTCAGCTTCTGCATGACCTTGCCGACATAAAGGTCCAAGCGACCAATCTCGTCATAGTAAAGCCGCAGGTCTTCGCGAACATCAGCCACATCCGGAAGGTGAGCCGGAACAATGACATCGTCATGAGTGTGGGGTGGATCCAACGCCCCGTCGTTGTATTCGCGGTGCGGGTCCAGAGCCGCCAACCACAGGAAAAAGGGTTGATCTTTGGGACGTTCCTCACAGGCTCGCTCCCAATCTTCGCAGCCGCTGGGCTGCGCCGCGATCATTTTCGCGGGCTGGCCGTCTTTGCCGGACGGCAACACAAAACCAGCCGTGGAGGCTTCGTAGATTTTGTCAAAATGATCACGAACGGCGTCACCCATGTGCCACTTGCCTGCCGCGGCGGTGTAGTAACCGGAAGCCTGCAAACGCTCGACAAACGTGTCACTATTTTCGGGCAACGGCCAATGCAATTGCTCGGCCCCCGTGTTGTGTGGGTACTTGCCCGTGATGATGCTGGCCCGGGACGGGCTGCATGAGTTGGTGGTCAGGTAGGCGTGTTCAAAACGCATGCCCTCCGCCGCCAATCGATCAATGTTGGGCGTGCGGATGGCCGGGTGCCCATAGGCCCCGCAATCATCCCAGTTCATGTCATCCGCGATGATCAGAACAAGGTTGGGAGGGGACTGAGCCACCACGGACGAGGTGATGCAACAAACAAGCAGAGCAACAAAGAATCGGTGCACGAGAATCCAGCGGAACAGAGGCGGGCAAACGTTCGCACACTCGAAAGAACACGAACATCAACGGCGAGGCCTCGAGTCGATGCGATTCACCCCAGGGGCGTTCACCACACCCTTGGGAGCTTCCAGCTGTCGATCACCGAGCCTTCAACGGGCTGCCAGTCTACACCGAGTCGACGATTCTGGCGCCGGTTCATGTGCCGCGAAAACAAGTTTTCGACGGTTCAAAACGTATAGATCTAGCGGCCGCCAAGCTGATGCCCGCATGCCATCCCCCAGCAAAGATCGATCCCTTCCATGCACACAATCTCGTTCGCATTCCGTTGCCGTGCCACCTCAATAGATTGTCTGCAGGTCCTCATCACCACGCCGCGCGTGGGTTGTGTCGATGGACTGACCGAAGACCCAATCGGTACCTCGATCACCATCGGAATCATCCACGGCGCCGTCGGCAATCTTGGCAGCCAACAGATCCGTGACCAAGCTCGCCATTCGGTCGGCGGGTGTCAGTGACGAGTTGGACCAATCCGCCAGCAATCGATCCGCAGAAATTTCGTCGATGGCATCAGCGATCAACAAGTCATCCTCAAAGCCTCCGTCAATCCGGTCGGCACCCAATCCACCGATGACCACGTCATTGCCTGACTGACCGTGAAGTCGATCGTCGCCGACTCCACCATCGAGGAAGTCGTTGCCGGCACCACCTCGAAGCTCATCGTCGCCGGCTCCGCCGTGCAACCGAACCGGAATGGTCAAAGTCCGATCGGCGGAGACATCGTCATTCCCATCGCCACCGTAGACCTCAACACGACTGATGTCAGAGAAAACCTCTCGCGTCCAAGTGCTCCGTCCAACTCGGGTTCGAATTTCGACCGAGTTGGGTTCGCGGCGGACGTCCTTCAAGCGAATGTCATTGTCCCCGGCGGTTCCACCGACGATCAGAATGAACTGCCCGGGCGCGTTTGCGTCAGAGATCAACCGACTGCTCTGCACAGTCAACGCATGAGTTTCTGTTCCGGCGCCGTTTTCCGTGTCCACCGTTTTCACTTCCACGGTGTAGTCCCCCGCCACGTGCAAGGTGAATACAACCGCCTGACCAGCACCAGTCTGCACCAATTCTCCGGAAGAATCCTTGATCTCCCAGAGATAGCTCGCGACTGCACCATCCGGAAAGGACTCGAACGTCGCTGCGTAGGCGACGGGTTGGCCGGTGACAGCGATATCATCGCCATTGATGTGGACCGTCCGTTCGGTCGGTGTCGCAGGAGCATCGGGGTCGCCATTCCCCGGATCATTTTCGTTTCCATCCGAATCAACTTGCCAACCCACCGGTGCAGTCGCTCCCGCAGCTGCATCCAAGAACAACTGTTTGTTCACGGAGGTCATGTGATCGAATCGGAATGCTCCCAACTCCTCTTGTGGATCCAATCGCGGGTAGTTGCCACCATCGTTGCGGATCCAGTTGTTCCCCAAACCATCACTGAGCGTATCGAAACCGTTGCCACCCAGGATCGTGTCGTCGCCTTGTTCACCATCGATGTCGTCGGCACCGACCGCGCCCATCAACATGTCATTGTCATCGCCACCACGAATGTGATCGCCCTGCAGTGAGACGGTCACTCCATCCAGGCGGGATGATTCCAGAAAAGTACGCATCGAATCATCGATGAATTCCAGATGGTAATTCGAACGTCTCAGGGAGGTGAATGCAGCGGGATCGTCAACCGTGATCGCAGAAACCATCGAGGCATGATCTCCCAGAATGACGTCGCTGCCACCATCGCCTTGGAGCGTGTCTTGCCCCAAGGTCCATTGGCCGCCAATTTGAGCGTGACGCGATTCGGGAGCCATCGCATCGGTCGTCGAGGCGGCTTGAGCCTCGCGTCCGACGCTACGGTCAAAACTGGTCGCATGATTCAGCCGATCCAGATTGGCAATTTGGTCCAACATGGCTTCGACATGCTGGTCCAAGTCACGCAGTGCATCCTCATCGACGGGTGTGTCACGGAGCAGCGGCGAGACCAAAATGCCAAAGTCACCACCGATGAAATCGTTGTCGTGCCCACCTTTGATGGTGTCGTTGTCGATCGAACGATCCAACGTCGGAACGTAGGCGATCCGATCCAGCGACGGACGTCGCGTCAGTTCTTGTGCGACGTTGATCAATCGAGACTGATGACGTTGGTCGAGGTCGACCTGTTGCAATCGAAGTTGTTCGAACAGGTTCTGTTCCAGGGCTCGCAGTGAATCAGCGTCAAGTCCGACTGCACCTTGCGAATCAGGGAAGTCGCTGGCTGCGCCGGTGACAAAAGGAGCGATCATCAGTGCATCGCCGCCAACCATCGTGTCGCTTCCCGATTCACCAAGGAGACTGTCATTGCCGAAATTCAATTGATGGTGCTGGACGTAATGAACATCGTCGCCTGCAACGACGGGCAACGCCGGTCGCGTTGCTTCCGCGTCGTCGAGCAATTGATCAATCAAGTCGAGATGCCCGCGAGAGACCAATTGAATCGCATCGTCCGAAAGGGTCCGGTAAACATCCAGTCGCCGCAACAACTCCGCCGCGTTCTCGGCAACCGTTCCGGAACCAGGAATGGTTTGCGTCGAAGGCAGTTCCACCACCACATTGTCACCAATGATGGTGTCAGCACCGTCGCCACCATGCAGCGAATCGCTCGCAATGGAGATATCACGTTCAACCACCGGCTGAGCGTTGATCGAATGTTGAACCACACCACGATCCAAGGAGGCTGACTCCAGGGCATGCATGATGCCCGCGATGGTTGCTCGGACGCGTTCGATGGCTTCATCAACCGGTGCGATTCCGGACTGCAGGTCGCTGTTGACGATCCATTGGTCGCCCACTATCCAATCGTCGCCATTGCCTAGACCCGCGACATCGTCCCCGTTAATGGTGTCGTTTCCACTCAGCACATCAGTGTGACCGAGGAAATCAGGTGTGATCATCACAGACGCGGACAAACGCAAATTGTCCGTGGTCGAAATGCGATCGTCGTTTGCCAGATTGGAAAGCACAGCGTTGATGTCCGTCACACGGTCCCAGCGAGGACGTTCCGCCACCAAAGCACCGGGTTCCGCCACAAAATCAGGAACCATCAAATGCCCCAACCCTGGCAAGTCCAACTCGATCCCTGATAGCGAATCGTAGCCGGGCACCGCTGCGATCAAACGCGTGGCGTCGATCATTTGGGGCAGGTCGGTTTCGTAGGGAGCGACATTGATACCGTGATCACCGATCAACAGGTCGTCGCCGATCCCACCACGAAGATTGTCATCGCCACGTTGCCCGAGAACGATGTCATTGCCATCGCCGCCGTCCACCATGTCATCGTCCGCATCGACGAGATCCAGCAGCAACGCGACCGTCTGGCTGATCCCGTCCGAATTCGTGTGCAATTGGCCCGACGGCAGGTGCATGCTGGCCAAGACAAATTGATCAGCATCCAACAACCGGTCGATCAAATCGGCCGGCGCGTTGATCAGACCGGTTGGCCCGAGCGGAATGATGTCGACCACCCGAGCAATTCGCTCGGTCACGATGTCACGATGCCAAACAAGGTCAGAGTTCAGTTGCGGTTTGCCATCCTCATCGACATCTCGCAAAATCTGTCCGGCATCCGCCAGAATGAAGTCGTGCCCACCATCACCATCGATGTTGTCACCACCCAAACCACCAATCAATTCGTCATCGCCTGCTCCGCCCTGAATCACGTCATTGCCACGTTGCCCAAGAATCACATCGATTCCGGCGTCGCCTGACAGATCGTCGTTGCCGCCAACCAGATCCAGATCGTCAAACGGCTGCAACTCACGCACGACAACGTGATCAAAGGGAGCCAAGTAAGTTGTCCAGGTACCAAGTTCGGTTCCGATCAACTCCCGAGTGATGATGCCATTGTCGCCGAGCAATGCGTCTTCGCCGTCGCCACCTTCGATGGTGTCGTTGCCGTCGCTTCCGAAGGGAACGTTGTGACCGCCGACGAGATCATCCTGTCCGGCGCCACCGCGAATGACATCACCGGACTGTCCGCCCCAGATGAAGTCGTCACCATCGTCACCATCAATCGTGTCATTCCCACCACCATCGGCCAGTTCGATGAAGCGGCTGATCACGTTGCGATCAGCGGGGCGTGTGAAGTCGACTTCACCGTGGTCACCCAAGATCACGTCGTGTTCTGAACCACCGTGAATCACATCGCCGTCGGCACCGCCAATCACGATGTCATTGCCACCTTGCCCCTGGATGGTATCCACTCCGCCAAAGGTGGGGTCCGTTGTGATCAAACGCTCGCGAATCCCGCTGGCATCGAACAGAATCTCTCCGTTGTCGCCAAAGATCACGTCCTGCGAATCACCACCTGTGATCGAGTCGGCACCGCTCCCTCCCAACAAGATATTCAGTGCGTCGCCGGCGGTGATCGTATCGTCCCCGCCGATGTCAGAGGTCTTCGTCGCGATGCGAACTCGAAGCCCCGTGAGGGCATCGAACGTCGCTGTTCCTTCGTCGCCGATGATGATATCCGGCAGGTTGTCACTGCCGGCGAGCAACTGATCGTTGCCTGCACCACCAAACAAGATCTTCTCACCGGCACCCGCGGTGATCCAGTCATCGCTGCCGAACGTTGGCTCTTTGGTGGAGACCTCGATCAGAATTGCAGAACCGGAGGCAACATCAAAATCGGCCAGACCACCGTCGCCAACGATGATGTCGTTGCCAGATTCACCCATACCAGCGACTTTGGATCGATCATAGTTGATGTAGTCCGTTTCGAAGCCACCAAAAATGATGTCGTTGTCATCGCCGCCCGAGATCAAATCTTTGCCACCAGCATCGGGTGATTTGGTCTGAACCAAATCAATCGCACTGGCAATCACCGTCCCCGTCGCATTGGCAGCGAGGGGAGTTCGTTCAATCACCCCCGTGTCGCCCAAAATGACATCGTCGCCGGCTTCCCCAAAGACGTCGTCATCTCCGGCACCGCCAAAGATCTGGTCCGCCCCCGCCCCACCGTTGATGGTGTCGACGTCGCCTTCCAAGTCATCGACCGTGATCAGTCGGGTTGGCCCGCGAACAATCCCATCGGTCTGATCTTCTGGGTAAGTCGAGATTCGGTACTCACTGGTCGCATCCAACGTCTCGGTGAAGTCCGGCGAGATTGACAGAGTGTTTTCGTCGTTTGCAGTGATCAATCGTGGTGTCTGCAAGAACCCGGTGCCGTTGTTGATATCCACCATCAATCCAACCAGCCCAATGTCGAATCCATCAGCCACGGGGAACGTCGCATTCACATCGACAAGATTTCCCGCCTCATCAAACCCACCAGTTGCATGACCTGAAATTGGCTGGGGTGCGTGCCCCAAACGAGTCACGATGGTGGATTGGCCATCCCCATCCGCTGCCGTGGAATAGTCCACCCGCCCGCGGTCACCGAACAAAATGTCGTCTCCTAAACCGCCAATCAAGGTGTCACGCCCCAGCCCACCAAACGCCACGACGCCAAGCGTCGAAGCCGACGCATCAACACGGTCGTGACCACCTTGAGCGTTGATCGCGATCGGACCGTCGGCCAGATCCGTGATCGTGTAAGTGTCTCCCGCGCTAGGAAGATCAATCCAGTCTCCTCGCAGATAGATGGTGTCTTCCGTGTTTCGAATGATGGTGTAGGAGTGGTCTTTTCCAGCTCCGCTGGTCATCGTCAATTCCATTCCGACCAGCCCATCGTCCACGCCAAACGGGGCTGAAGCATCCACCAAACTGGCAAGCGCCGTCTCCACTGCATTGCTGGCCGAAGAGACCGATCCCGTCACCACGTCGGTGACGCTCTCTGCATTCACATCGATACAGAACCGATCGCCTTCGCGGCCAGTTCCCGGCACGTGGTCGACATTTCCACCGCTACAGGACCAATCGTCTTCGAGGCCATGGTCCGGCCAGTAGACATCGTCCCCACCGTTGATGATGGTCCAGGTCTGGAACGTTTCATCCTCTGCGGTCGTCGGATCATCGGCGCGTTTGTGCGTGCCCGACACGTAAAAGTCATTGTTGCCGCGTCCCAAGTCGATCTGCAGCACCTCGAGATTCCCGTACTGAACCCCGCCGGGTTGCAGGCGTCCGCCCACGGTGACGTCGGGCCCCATGTTGAGTCCCCACAATCGCTCCGCCGTCAAATACCCGGTGCTGTCCGCGGGACTGTCTTCGTCGTGCACGAACATGTAGTCAACGGAAGTCTGCTCATTGACAAAGAAATTCAAACTCTCTGAAGTGATCGCAAACTTTTGGATCAGATCGTCTGACTGAAGGAAGAACGACTTGGCATCCGCTGCGATCGATGTCCAATCCGACTGCACTTCGATCGTGATCAATCCATCCGAATCAGCCACGGCCGAAGTGATCACAGCGGAGGAAAGAGCCTGACCATCCGCATCGCTCAATTCGATGGTCCGTCCGTGCAGATCGCCCACACTCCCAATCCCAAGCTGCAATTGCTCTTGCCGAGACAGTCGCAGGTCCACGCTGGATGTGACAACGGTCGCATCCACTGAGGTCAACGCGCCGCCGACACCAAATCGCTCGTTGAGCGTCACCACAACTTGGTCATCCTGCACCATCGCATCGGTGATCAGACGGAATTGTCCAACCACTGGATCGCGAGGACTCCCGACGGTTGCCGATGGGAAGACCTGCAACCAATCTGCGGTTGGGTTGGTGGCGACGACTTCAAACGTTTTGCCGATCAGCGTTTGAACGTTGCTCAAGTTCGATTCCAAACCGACAGAGAACAACGCTTCACTGGTTAAAGTCTTGAATGTCACCGTGTTGCCGATGATCGATTCGACTTCGCCAGTTTCCGCCTTCACGTTGGTTTCTTGAGGCAAGATTTCCGGGTTGCCCAAACCAGCCAACGATCCGTCACCACCAGCACCGTTGACGACCACAGGGCCCAGGATTCCGCTGAGCGTGTTCGGTCCTGGAGCGAACACTTTGGTGTCGCCACCGTCGACCTTCAAATCGTCGATGACTCGGACGCCAATCCGGACCGGCACGTCCCAGTTCGTTTCATCGAACATGACAATCAGGTTGTTGGCGTCATCAGGATCCACTCGGACTCGAGTAATATCCAACCCATCCAGGTTGTAAATCTGGACTTGACGAGCCTTCGTCACGACTCCGCCGGTGCGACTCGTCTTGGTGTCCTCCGGAGTGACCACGACTTCCACGACGCGACGACCAGCGGCAACATCATCCACCGGCGGTGATGTCAGCACCAACTCATAACGGTCCTCACCCCAGGTGAGCGCTTCATTGCCGAGGACCATTCGCTGCTCGGAATTTCCGGACACGACCAACGTCAATTCGCTCGTTTCGTCTGGAACGATCGCCCAGATCGTGTCCAAGGTGATCTGATTGCCTTCGTTGGCGACGATCGTGGCGGTTTGTCCCACGCCCGTTCCGTCACTCACAGTGACCGTTTCGCCCACCACGTCACTGGTTGGGATTTCAACCCCATCCAGCTCAAGCACCATGAAAGTCACGGCTCCCTCCACCACATCCGTCGAACCGCCGGTTTCTCGCACCAGAACGGTGGGCGCGTCAGCATCGCTGATTCGCACCAAGACGGGGTGGGTGAAGGCCGCGTCAAATCCCGGATTCACATAGGCATAAGTGATTGTCAGGTCACTGCCTGAAACCTTGGTGACTTCGTCTCCAGCGAAGAAGACAATTTTGTTGCTCACAACCGCGTAGACCGGTTTCGACGCCGTTCCCTGTGGATTGTCGTCGTCCTTCGACTGGAGTGTTTGCCCCTTGTACTGAACGCTGGTGATTCGCGTTGGACGTTCGCTCAAACCAACCCATTCCACCGCTGCGGTGTCGGGGATATCGAATTGGTCCACTTTCACCAACTCTTGATCCACGTCCCCGGAATCCAGTTCCAACTTGATCTGGCTGACATGGAATCCTTCGCGAATCTGGTCCACCAAACCGACGATCATCACTTCCTGAACATCATTCCAATTGCCGGGCGTGAAAGTCAAGGCATTGGAAGGGATCGGATTGCCGTCGGTGGTCTGCAAACTCAGTTGAACGTCGTCGTAGACCAACCGCATCGTCACATGGGCGGTGGGTTCACGAGTCAACTTCAAACGCAGCACGTCACGCTCGCCAAGTTGGTCGCCGTCACCGCCTTCGATCACGGCGGTCACCGTGTTCTCACCCAGAATGCCAATTGCGGATTCGGAGAGATCCAAGCCATGCGTTTCATCAACGACGATGCCGGCTTCGTCGTTGTCGTTGATTTCGACGCTGACACTGGAAACGGCCAAACCGTCAAAACGAGCGATTCGATACACGCTCTCTCCCGCAACGGGATCCGTCCGCCAATCGCCATTCAAAATCAATGTGTTTGAGTCGATCGCATCCAAGATCAATCGACGTTGGCCTGCGCCCGGACCGCCCACGATTTGCAGTGTCGCTCCGCGGAGTCCTTCTGCACCAAAATCGGCCGACGTGAAATCGGCATCGCTGTCAGCGAACGTTGTTCGCGTGTCCAACTCCGCAGGGAAGGCTGAATCAGTCGGCAATCCAACCGGCGACTCATCGAAGCCAGAGACCCGTCCGACCAATGAATCATCGATGCGGATTTGGTAGCGACTCTCCAATGCCGGCGGATCCGTCAGACTCCATCCACGGTCCAATGTGAATTGGACATCACCGCCCATGCCAGCCACCAAACTGGCATTCGAAACATCGATGTGGAACTGCAAATCGAATGAAACTCTGGACTTGAAATCATAGTAAGCGTCCAGGTTGTTGACGGCGTCCGACGGATTCAGACCGAGTTCCAAACGGCCGTCTGTGAGTGCCGATTGCAACTGCGACTGAGAGAGAGGAATCGAGGCTTGAACGAAACTGTATTGGCGACCGGAATAGTCGTCGAACAAGACCTCCAATGGCGATCCATCCAACGTCACTTCGATGGTCTCGGTGAAATAATCCAAATCAGCAACGAAGCGCAGGTTCAGCACACCACCGGTGGTCGGTGTCACCGATTCCCCACCGGTGGTCAATTGCAAAGCAAACGTTTTCGGATTCAGTCGATCAATCTCAACCGCACTGGACGCAAACGTGACGACTTGGTCGGCACCAGTGATGAATCGACTCTGTCCCACACCTGCCCCATCGATGATCGTGATCTGGCGCCCCAGGAAGTCTCTGGGCTGTTCGATGAATGGGTTCGTCGGATCGCTGGGATCATTCACCGTGAAGGTGGTGTTGCGTACCTCGGTCGGATGCCCCGTTTCAGTTGAGTCAGACAAAACAATCGCATACAGGCTGGATGAGTCCGGCAAATACGATCCGGCCAACCAAGACCGGTCGACAGTCAATTGCATCTTTCCGCCAACCAATCGAGCATCGGTGATCCGACGTGTCTGCGTGGTCAAAGCATCCGACGATGTGACCGTGATGGTTTCCCCAACAAATTCATAAAACGGCAGATTGGTCTCGATCGTAATGGTTGGGGAATCGCTGAGAGCAAGCGGAGTCCCCACGATCGTTGTCGCGGTGGACGACACGATGTGATTGATGACCGCCGACTGCTTGCCTTCGTAGGCAGCGTCGTCATAAGAGAACGTGTCCGACTCAGACAACTCATCGCGAGTGAACAATCGCCCGGTATCCAATTGAGCTTCATCATCCGCGAGAATGTCCACGCGTTGCGGGATGAACCAGTTCTCAGACGTGAACGTCAGCGTGACAGCCGATCCGTCCGCCTTCTTGGTGGAACCTGGCGCAACACTGCTGAGGCGGAATGCCAAGGCCCCCAGTTCACGCCGCGAGGTACTTGGAAGCGGGGCGAGAGCCTGGACCACGACATCAAAACCGCTCATCGGAGCCTGAGTCAGCACCACCTCATAGAAGTCCACCACGCTTGCATCCACGGAACCCGTTTCGCCCACAATCGTGGATCCATCCGACGTTCGAATGACCACAAAGGGTTCTTCGTTGTCTGCGACGTTGGATGAAACGCCGTGAAGTTTCAGGTCCTCGTAACGAAGGTCACTGCTGTACGCCATGTTGTTGGTGACAATGCCGCTGTGCCCCTTCAGATCGTTGCTGACGACCGGGGGTGTGTCGCCGGACAGGTTGAAGGTGTCATCACCCAGACCACCAAACAATTCCGTCAGAAACTTTTCGCTGGTGCTTTTGACGTAGAAGCGGTCGTTGCCTTCCGCCGCATCGACTCGCAACGATTCAATGTTGGTGAAGTCAATCGTCAATCCCGCACCGTAAACACCGTCTTCGGTGATCACAAAGTCGTCCCCGAATTCGGTCCCGATGACCGTCAGGGTGTCAAAACCATCGCCGCCGTCGATGTTGACTGGAGCGTTGACGGCATACTGAACCAAGTCGGCTCCCGCACCGCCGGTGATGTCCGTTCGGGCACGTTCCGGTTCCCGTGATCCTACCAACGCGAATGCGCGGACTTCAAAGCCGTCATCGCCCTCGTTTCCATTCAGGGTCAGAACAGCCAAATTGTGGAACACGACAAAGTGATCGTTACCTAACCCACCACTGATCGTCATCGGTTGGCTGATTCCGTTGGACAGGAACCCACGCGTGGTCTCGATCGTCGCAAACACGTCATCCACCGAAACGTTGGCATCCACTTCGGTGCGTTGCGAACGAAACAATTGCCCGACTTGAAATGCATCGTCACCATCGCCACCGTCGATCGTGACTTCCGCCGCCGTGTCATCGACTGCGAATTGATCGTCGCCCATTCCGCCCTGAACAAGGATCCGTTCGACACCTAGATAGTTGACTCGCTGGACCGAGGGGTTGTACCCGGGTTCATCCGACGAATGATCGGGATCCGTCAGAACGGCCACAAACGCGTTCGTCCCGCTGACACTCGCCCGCAACAAAAATTGATCCGAATCAATGGTTCCATTGGCATCAAACACGTCCACTCCCGACGTGCCTGTGTCCAAAATCGAAAGCAGCGAGTTCACTTTCCCACGAGCGAAATAGACCTTGAAGGTGTCATCGCCTTCCTGCCCATCGAGATGGTCGTTTCCATCGCGTGAGTAGACGAGATCGTCGCCGTCGCCGCCGAAGACTTGGTCACTGCCTTGGCCACCGTCCAACAAGTCGTCTTCAGAACCACCTTGCAGCGAGTCATTGTGATGCTGGCCGTACAGCGAATCGTCACCCGCTCCACCGTCCAAGGCGTCATTGCCCAGCCCACCGAACAAGACGTCTTCCCCAGCCTCACCATACAGGGCATCTCTTCCGGGGCCGCCTTCCAGTCGGTCATCTTTGGCACCGCCGACAATGATGTCGTGTCCGATGTTCCCCAATAGAAAATCGATTCCATCGTCGCCGTGCAGTGTGTCATTGCCCTGTCCGCCATCGATCAAGTCATCGCCATCGCCGCCATGCAAATCATCGTCGTCACGCCAGCCACGAATGACATCGATCCCGGGACCGCCATAGATCGTGTCTCTTCCGTCACCACCAAACAACCAATCCAAACCTCCAGTGACGCCAACTTTCAGATCACCCCAGATCGAATCATCGCCGAGACGTCCATCGATGGAATCATTTCCCAATCCACCGACCAGCTCATCCGGACCACTGCCGCCGAACATCACATCGTCGCCTTCTCCACCATCGAAGGACACCTGACGAGTCACTTCGGGACGAACGAAAAGCAGGTCATTTCCCGTGCCAGCGGAGGCTTCAATCAGAGAGACGCTGGACGCATGGAATCGTTCGGATTGCGAACCAAATCCAGAGACGACAATCTCATTGGTCCAGGGGTTGTAACCGACATAAATTGCTTCGTTCACATTGCCAGTTCGATACCCACGCGTCGCCGCATCGGATTCGCCCACATGCAGCCGCAAGGTTCCACCCGACAGGGTCGCCAAATTAGGCGACGCAAACGATTTACTCTCCAGTGGGATGTTGAATCCAATCGTGAAGATGTTCACACGAACATTGATGATCGTCACGAACAAAGCCTTGATTTTTATGAAGGCGTCCCCGCGGACTTCGATTCGAATGCTCTTGTCAAACGCATTCTCAGAATTCGCAAATGTCAGCAGACCGTTTTCATCCACGGCGGATTCGGTCAAGACATCGAATTCGCTGGCTCGGATTCGTCCATCCCCATTGGGGTCATGAAAATTGAGATCTTGTCCGGTATGAAATGACAACTCCACACCGACTTTGAGATTCCCGAGTCCGGTTCCAAATTTACGGAAGACGCCCACGCCAATCCCGCCAAGGATCCGTGATTGCGGAACATCGGTCAGTCCATAACTGGTCCCAACAGGCCCGCTTTCATTGCCACCAATGAGAGCCGGATTCAGATCCACACCGTCGGTGTCGTCGAAGTAGAAACCTTCGATGATCGCATCCGGGTTTCCTGAATCCCGATAAAGTTCCAGGCCCGTCGTATCAAACGCAACGCCGTAGTCCATGCGTGCTTCAAACGAGACCGACACAAACGGGGTGGGAGATCCGCTGCTCACAACGTCACAGATTCCGGAACTGGCAAACGCAGAACCAAACGGCACTTCACAGAAGAACGTTTTCTTGTCCAGCGGGAAATCTTGATAGAGCGTGAACTGCAGTTCAGGCGTGCTGTAGTTCAGAAGATGACTCTCCGCCGCCGACTTATCACCGAACGTTGTGTCACCGATCAACAACCCAAACGCTTCACTCAAGATGGGCAGCTCGATCGGGTCAAATCCCTTCAAAGTACTATCGATTGGGGAGAAGATCTCTCGAGTCACGCCGCCTAGCAAGTCAAAACCGTATCCAATTCCGCGACCTGGTAACGTCTGCGTCATCAGGAAGCTGGCCGCAGCCTGCTGAGCAGACGCAAGCGGATCGTTGAGGACCGCGTTGATCTGGCCCTTGATGGTTCCTGAGTAGTCTCCCACCGCGTTCTGCACACGAACATTGGGGTTTGCTGACGATGGGACCGTCTCTTCCGCCACGAACGACGAACTCACGGTCAACTCAGTCTCGGAAACTGAAGAAACAGTGTACGTTCCAACGTTGGTGCCACCATCGATTCGAATGGTTTGTCCAGCTTGAAATCCATCACGGATCCACGTCGACGCGTTGATCACCAATCGTGGAACGGAGATCGATGTCCCGACCAGATTGAATCCATCTCGCGAAATCTGAACCGTCGTCCCGGAGACAAGCCCTACCGTGTAACTGCCGTTGAAGACGGCATTGGCCCCGGTCAGATTTTGGATCGTGAGAGTGAATCCTTCTTCTACACCATAGGTCGACCAAGGCACGCTGCTAGTCAGTGTTGATCCAGTGACCGCAGAGTACCCCCAACTAACAGTCTGACCAGTCAACACAAGGTTTCGACGCTCGATCGAGTTTTCACTCATGGAGAAGGCGATCTCGGGGCTTCCGCTCAATCGAAACGGAGCGTCTCCGAAGTCACCTTTCAATCGCTCTGCGTTGTTGGACTCGTCGTAAATGGTCTCGACGGTGGCGTTCCGGTTCATCGCCTCCGCGACGACCACTTCAAAACGCCCCATGTCGATCCAATGCTGGCCCGTCAATTCACTGATCGCTGTCAGTGTTCTCTTTGAATCAGCGAGACCGATCCGGTCCAAGTATTTTGTGAATCCCGTGTGTGACGGTGTGCCGCCATCGACCAACTTTCGAATCACATCAGCGGCACCTGCGAAATCGCCCGCCTCACTTCGACCACCAAACACGCCAGGCGCCGACGCATAGGATGTGCTGCCGAACAAGGCAGACAAAATCGGCATCGCTTCACTCGTCAGGAAATCGATGACTCCGTCCATGGGCTCCAATGCGGCCCGAAAACGCGTCAAAGAGGGACCGAGAAAATCTCGCACGAAGCCAACCAATTCAAACTGAACGTCGTTGAAGGCAATCTCGTCGGGAGTTCCTTTGGTCAACAGCGAATCGGTCAGTCCCCAATCCCAATGGGTCACATCCAGTTGAGCTCGGAAGGGTGGGAATGCCGCCGTGCGTGGCAAATTGGTTTCCAACTGAAGCGAAATGTCGTTGAGAACGATCTCTTGCCCAACGCCAGTGCCCTCCGTCAGCGTGAGAAGTCCCGACAACGGAGCCGTTGTGAATCCGTTTCGAGGAGCGATGGGGAACGATGGCTCCGAATCCAAGTCGTTGACTGACAAACGTTGCTGGCTCGCAATCTCGTTGGGATCATGCAAATCGAAAACAAACGTGCCGGTGAACTCCGACTGGTCGGGGGTCGCATCCCAGATCCGATAGGGGAGCACACCCATTTGGGCATCAAAACCATGTCGCTGACTGGAGCGGATCCGAACACTGGCCGCACCACTCACATTGGAAACCGGGCCGCCTTCCAAAGACATGGTCCGACCAACAGCATCCATCGCCGAAATGATCCACGATCCATTGTTCACACCTGCATTGTCGACGCGGATCGTGTCACCGACACGAAAGCCATCCTCCAACCAACTGCCCGCACCACGCGAGATGGTGTGTTGAGTTGCACTGAAATCCACCGTGTTCGGCCCGGTCATGGAGACCGTCGACACCTGCACCTGAATCCCCGTCGTGGGGCCTTCTGGGACAACACGATCCGATGTCATGTCGGAAGCATTCAGGGCCTCATCCGTGGCCGCGAGCGTCAGTTCAGTGCCCAACGCATTGATCGCTGTGATCACGAACCTGCCGTCGTTGTCAGCGGCGTTGGCGGTGCCTTCGACTTCGATGATTTGACCGACCTTGAATCCATCAATGATCCAACTGCCTTGGTCCCTCGAAATTTTGGGCTGGGTCGAATCGGTGTTGAAGAATGACAGCGAGGGTTCACCGGACAAACTCGCCACGTGACTGGGCAAGGATATGTCCAGACTGATTTCCACCTCGTTGTCAGAGGCGACGTCGAGGTAGACACCATCCAGAACACTCACGCCGACGATCAGCGGCATTTTGAAACCAAACTTCACATCCGCGAGGGCTTCGGTCGTCAGCCCCAAACCAGGCAACAACAAATCCAAATCGATCGGGAACGGCAGACTCTCCGGAGTCATTTCCAAATCCATTCGATACTCGACACCGGTCACCAATTCACGCCCACTGGCGGTCACAATGGTTTCCCGAGTCACCGCCACATCGTCGATGTTGACGAACGTGTCCGGATTGGAGGGCAGGGCACTGTCTTGCAGCCATCCAAACCCGCCCGGTCCAAACGCATCAAAGAGCGCCACGTGGACGGAGTCCATCGTGATTCCCGAGGTCGGAAGCAAATCAAGGTTCGCGTAAACCGACTCACCGATTTGGTCAAGGAAGTTCGCTGCATCCGCCAATTGCTTGCCCACCAGCGGCAAGTCTTGCCCTAACAACGCCGTCTCAAACACGTCGTCCAATCCGCGGAACAACCGCTGGACACCAAGCTTGAACCCTTCCATCGAATCGGTCAGCGAAAAGTTCTGAGTCAGCGTTTCAAAGGTCGGCCATTCGCCTGGATTCCCGGACATGTTCGTCGTCAGGGTCGAACTTCGGCTCGGATTGGCAGCAGCGATGTCGTTTAGATTGGTGACCTCGACCGTGATGTTGGGAGTCAAATGAGTAGGAGCGTCTTGCGGGATCACAGATTCCGGAAGCACGAGTTCGAAACTCGCTGTTGCTTCTCCCGAGACACCAATTGTCGTGGTGTTTGGCAGAGCGGCACCATCCAACGCCGTCGCTGCGTCGACATCGCTTTGCAACTTCACTTCATAGGTCGCGGAATCAGACGTGCCCACAACACCGTCCAGATTCAACGCAAATTGACCACCAATGACTCCGACCGCCATGCTTCCGAGCACGGCGGGGAAGTTCATGGACTCGGCCGATGACGCTTTGACATGGAACTCGGCTCGAGTTCCCTCATCAGCATCGGGATCCGAAACCAACACCGTTGCAGGGTCGTCCGAATCGGTCAAATCCATGCCGACCACCACATGCAACTCACCATCTGCGACCACATCCAACAGGCTGGTTCCGGATGAATCAACGATGGCAGCGACCTGCCGGAGCCCCAAAGACTGCAGATCATCGCCAGCCGCATTCAGATCGTCACCCAACGAAGTGAGGTTGAGAGTCAACGGGAGCGAGGGAGTGATTTCAGCGAGCAAGTAATGCAAATCAAACAGCAGCTGCGACGTTGCCTTTTCAAAACTCAAGGAAGTCGCCAACGTTCCGGCCAGCCCGTTCATTGTCTTCTGAGAGGTGTCATTCAGTGCCGCGTGCAGTTGCTGCAACGTTGAGATGGGCAAATCACGAACCTCTTCCAATCGCTTTTCGAAGTTCTCACCAAAACCCAACATCGAACCGACGGACTCTGGAAGACCAGGCAGGGACTTCCCGAGTTTCGACTGCGTTTGCAACTCGAAGAGATACTCACTCACCGAATCAAGAGTGCTCAGAAAGTCTTCCATGGTGACGGACGCCAACGATTCCAGCAGAGCACGAACACCGTCGTCACTGCTCATCGTCGGAGTCAACACTTCGTCGCCCGACTGGACGTCGAAAATGTTCCCGACGGTCACATCAAACGGAGTGTTCCCTGTCGCACCATCAATCACGACGCTGGGATCGGCCCCAACCTGCAACGACAAATCAAACGCAGACGACGACAAGACTTCGCCATCCTTGAGCAGCATTGTGAACGGATCTTCCAATCCTGCGTTCAAACGGTCCAGCGTCTTCTCACGAAGAGTGAGTTCGGTTTGGAACGCCGCCGAATCGACGGTTGCCCCAGACACAACCACTTCCAATGGGCCGTAGATTCCCGTGCCCACACCCTGCGTGCCTTCGTCAAGTTCCATCGAAACTTGGATGTGCGGTTCTGACGTTTGGCTCAACTGCAATCGTCGGCTGGGCGTATCCCCATGCAGCGGAGCCCCACCGACCGTCCGCTCGGAACCATCAACGCGTTGGTCATTGGTCAGACCAAGGCCAAACGCCGCGGCCGATCGATTCGCCGCGTTGACGAACAACCCATTGTTGACTTGAAAGATCGACGTCGCATCCGGCTGGACGTCCCATTTTTCGGTCAGTGTCAGCGCATCATTGGTGTTGGACTGGATCGTGCGTGTTTGCCCTTCGCCCGCCCCACCCGTGATCGTGACTGTTCGGAACGACAGCGTTTGACCGGTGAACATGCCTGTCGCGTGAAGCTGATCTTCGGTCGAGTTCGTTTCGGCGTTTCCCGTGATCTCACTTCCGATCGTGGTTTGATCCACGATTTCAATTCCAGTGCCGACCAATCGAACGTCGAATTTCCAACTGGCGCCGGCGTTGTCGGGATCGGGCAGTGTCAGTCCCGCGGTCTCAGCCGCGTCGGTGATCCTGCTCACCAAGTCACCGAGTGTCCCCACCGTTTTTTCAAACAGCATGGCATCCTTGCCGTCCACTTCGATCGAAACGGATGTTCCGAAGACCAAAGCATCTGCGACCCGCCCACTCACTGCAAAGGACGATGCGCCGGTTGTCTTATCCAGCAATCGCAGGCTTGACCGAGCAGCATCAATCGTTGCTGTGAACTGCTCGCTCGTCACGCCAGCGTCCAATGCCGATGCGTTGATCAGTTCGAACAACTCCGCCAATGTCCCCGCAACATTCCCGGTGGAATTCACCGTTTCAGCCAGATCCACTTCAAAACGGCTGCCATCGTTCAGGACGACACTCAGGTCGCTCCCGCTGCCGTCAACGATCCCAAAGTCGGAAAGGGAACGAATCCCAAGTCCCAGATCCAAGTCGACAGAAAATGTTGTGCCGTCGCCCACACGAATGTCCAAATCGGCAAGAAAACCATCGATATCCTGGCTGACCGACACGCCTCTTCCGCCATTGAGTTCCGCCAACGGAGTTGTCCGTTCCACGTCGCTTCCGACTTCCGTCAAAAGCAAATCAAATGGGAACTGCATTTGGACTCGAGCATTCGAGACGTCAATCGTTCCCGTTGACAGATCGATCTGTTTCAGTTTTCCCAGGTCGATCAACGACATGGCGTTTCCATTTTGATCTGCAATCGATTGATCGATCACGACTTCAAAAGAAAGCGTCGGGCCACCGCTCGCATCCGCATCGTACGCGAGTCCAGTCACAACGCCCGCCGTCAGATCATTCGCAAGTTTCGCAAACGATTGAATCGATGTAAAAGCGGGACCGTTGACCGGTGCAACGTCGATCACCCACTCATCGCTCGCGTCCCCGGTGACGTCTCGCTCGACCGCAGCCGCGTCCAAACCGAGGTTCCCGACCACCGCGTAGTCTTCACCCTCGGAATCCGTTTCAGCAGAGAACTCAAACTTGTTATCTCCTGACGTGAGGTCGGCAAGCGTCAGTCCTCGCTTCGGATCTTGAACCACGACCAACTTGCTTGAATCGTTGACGGCATGAACGATTAACTGAACCACCGCCCCCAGCGTCGTCGGATTCCCAAAGTCCAAATCGATGGGATACGTGTCGCCATTTCGAAGTTGCAAAACGAGGTCGGAATCGCCGTCCCCACTCGTTCCGAGCGGGTCCCCACCGTTGACCGCTAAAATCGAAGTCGCCGATGTGTGCTGCGGAAGTCGGGTGGGTTCAACAACCAAATTCTCGTAGACGCCTGACACATCGACCAAGTCCGCCACCGTGAGACTCTCGGTCAGCGGCACGACGTTCGAGTCGAGTGTTTTTGCCGCAAGCGTATCCAGAAAAACCGAAAACTGCTCGGCCATCTGCAGCAGAGTGGTCGCATCGGATTGGAAGAACGGCTCAAACTCCGAAGTCGTCAAATCTTCCGACAAGATGGGATCGGCTTCGCTGGAAAGATCGTCACTCCACTGAATGTGGACCGCTTCGGCCTCGGAGATTCCGTTGATCCCCGTCGCGACGGCATACAAACTGACGTCCAATTGAGCCGATGGATTCACATCATCTGTTAGCAAGTCCATTCGGTCGGAACTTTGCAATTCCAACGTCCGAATGACTCCATCGCTGGCCCCTCCGTTCCTCCCGTCCAACGACGACAGATCGCTCACATGAACCACTGCGTCAAAGTCAAACTGCAATGAGCTCGATGCGGATGCGGGCCCATGCTGTCCAACATCCAACCCCAATAAACCGGCGTTGAGTTCGAATTCAGCGTTGGTGTCGTGAACGGTTGCGTAGACGTGAATGTCATCGCTGAAGTCAACGAAGAAATACGCGGCAGGCGATCGATCCCAACCAATCGTCAGATCCCATGTGAAGCCCGTTGTCAGGTCGCCTGTTAGCTTCGACGCACCCAGGTTCTTGTCCAACGCCCCATCCAAGCTCAACAAAGAGTCTGGAAGCGCAAGCGATACATCCGAGTGAGTGAGAGTCGCGTTCATCTCCAATTCCAATGTCGCCCCTTCAGCTGTATTCACTGCATGGGCTTCGATGTCCCATGACAGCGATGCGTCGTCAAGCGAACTGGTTCCGGACAATGACTCCAGATAATGCAACAATCCCAAGATGTTGACTTCGGGAGAACCGGTCGAAAAATATCCTGCAACTGGATCCAAAACCTTCGCGCGGAGGATGTAACCGATCGGCAAGAAACTGCCAACCGATTGATCATCCAACACGACCTGGTTTTCAGCCAAACGATCCTGCGTGACCAGTTCATCACCGAGACTCGCGAGCTCCTGCAAACCGTCGATGATCACCGCGGTCGTGTTGGAGAGCGTCAGCGAGTTCGGTGTCAACACATAGGCATCGGCATTGGTGACTGTCGCGGTGCTTGCACCTCCATCGGCACCGATCGTCGCTGTGTTGCCTGACAGGCTGGTCGTCCACGACGATGTCAACTGAGTCAAATCAATGGCACCACCGGTGTCATTCACCGCGACGGTTCCAAAGTGATCTTGCAAGACATAACCATCCGATCCGGCCTCGCCAAAGAGTTGGATCGGATGCCCCGAAAGATTTCCCACGGTGAACTGGTTGTTTTGCGTTCCACCACGAACTTCCACCCCTGAGATGGAACCAACCTCCACGACAACTTCCTTCATGTCGCCACTTGTATCGGTCAGCCCAGCATCGGATTCACTGACATCAAAATTGCTCGTGATTTGAAACGAATCGGTCCCCGCTGAATCGATTACCTGAATCTGATATTGGTTGGATTCAGCGTCATCTCCCGTCACAACCAACGTGTTTCCAGACAGTGCAACATCACCGGCAAGCAATCGGCGGTCTTCCAAGGATTCCAAGCGAGCCCGGCGGCGTCGGTTCAGGGCGCGTCGCGAACGGATGCTGCGTTCATTGCTGCCGGCCCCCATCTTGGAAGCTCGGCTGGATCGTTGACGGAGTTGTTTCAGAAGGTGTTCGATATTCAATGCTGCTCTCCAAATCCATTCGGTTTGCCCCGAGCAATGCACGGGGGACGATCAAGCCAATCCATTGGCTTGAATCAAAACCGCTCTTTCTCAGCGATTCTCAACAAGACTAGATTTAGTGGCAGCGCCAGTCGGTTTCCACCCAGTTTCGCGCGTTTCACGCCAATTTGAGTCAAATTGACATCGACCTTTCACTGCGATGCCAAAGCCTGCTATGAGAAGACCTTACGACAACCTGATTCACCTCCAACGAACGCCTTCGTGACCGCGAACGTTCGCCGCTCGCTCAAAACGAAAGCGATCTTGACGTGCACCGCCTTGAACCACCGCGTGATTTTCGCAACTTGAAACGGGCCTTGTTGTGCTCGCAACTGTGCCTGATTCTGATTGCGTTTGGATGGACAAGTCCTCTCCGTGCCGACGACGATCCTGTGCTCACCCTGTCGGACATCCAGGGTTCCGGTACAAACGATTTCCAAAGCGAAGCAGCACCGGTTGGTTTCAGCGAGATTCAACCGATCGATCTGGAATCCCAATTCGCAGAGATGCAAATGCGAATCCAAGAGTTGGAATCCGATCGATTCTCGGGTCGCAACACGCTGCAACGAGCGAAATTGGGGCTTCAATCAAGACCGGAAGAAGGACGCCTGTTTGCCAGCTTTGAAAGCGTTCTCGTCCAACCCACTCAGAGCAACAGCACCGCGATCATCGTGCAAACCGATGACGGGTTCTCACACATCGGGTTCCCCTGGCAAGTCGAGCACAGTCCCCGCGTTCAATTTGGCCGCGACGCCGCGAACGACACGCTTGGTTGGCGAGTTCGATTCTGGGAATTCCGTCACTCCGACGGCTTGATCGCCAATGATGCCAATGGATTGATCCCAACCGGCAACGAAGGCACGGCAGGCTACTTCATCGAAAACGGTGACATCCTGACCGGACTCGCCTTCATCAACGAAGGCGAATTTCAAAGCACTGTGCGCACCGACGTGATCGACTGGGAACTCCAACGCCGAATTGCCAACCCCGTGGATTTCTACGCCGGCATTCGGTACGCCAAAGTCGCTCAAGGTTACTTCGCCTCCACCGACGAGGGCACCATTCAAGGCCACTCGCAATTCCGTGGGATGGGGCCGACAATGGCATTGCATATCAACCATGTCCTGCCTGTTGAAAACCTGCAACTCTTCGCGAACCTTCGCGGCTCAATGCTCTACGGGGCCCGCAAGTTCTCTGCCACGGACAGCCTCACGCCGCTGGGCAACGTTCGCCAAACCATCGGCGACATTGACTTGCGGCCCGGCGACGACTCGGCGGACTCCTTGGTTGCCAACGCCGAGATGCAAATGGGGCTTCGGATCGTGATGACGGATCACTTCTCAATGACCGTTGCGATGGAAGCCATGCACTACAACGGCGTCGGCGGACCCAACCCAACGGGCGTGTTCACTGGCCCCGACGGCGGCCTCAACGGAGACTCGCCGATGGACGACAACCTTGGATTCCTTGGTTTGACCGTGGGATCTCAGTTGGTTTGGTAGACAACGGATTGGGTAGACAGCGATTTGGGAGCCGGAACCGCTTCGGAACTCACTCCCCACCCATTGCTTTTCGAAGCACGGGATCAAAAACGTCGGCCTGACGCATAAAGCCAAGGTCGCTGGCGTGAGAGCCATCGGTTGCGCCCTCGCCATCGGTTCCATACAGCTCATCGCCGGCGATGTAGTGCAGCCCAGTCACGCCGTCGGCCAGCAGTGACTTGTACGCGGCCTGCAAGGCCTGGTGATTCGCGGTGTGATGAGCATCCCGTGCGGGCAAGATCCAACTGTTCGTGTTCCGGCGATCTTCCACCAGAACGATCGGTGTGTTGGGTTTCGCTTTGCGGATTTGCTTGACCAACGGAACACATTTTTCTGACACCATCGCCGCATTCATGTTGGGCAAGCAATCGATGACGTAGACCGCGGCGTCAATCTGAACCAAGTAGTCGCCCACCTCCGCGTCCATCTTTCCGTTGCCAGAGAACCCGAGGTTCACGACTGGACGATCAAAACGGCGTCCCAGGATCCCGGTGTGCACCATTCCCGGACGACTCGCACAGGCTCCATGCGTGATGCTGGTCCCGTAAAACACAATTGGCTTTTCGCGGGGCGGCAACTGCTCAAACTTGCTGTCCGGCGAGACCCCGATCTTCAAAGACTCGACACCGTTGTACAGAGGCAGGTAGGCGGCGTACTCACGCATCCCCGGTGCCAATGAATCGATGACCTTTGCCTTGACCTCTTGCGATGTCGGGCGAGTGACCTGCACCCATCGCCAATTGCCTTCCCCGTCGCGAGCATAAAAGTCCACCCCGCTGACTCCGGTTGCGGGCATATGCGGCATCGCCAAACTGCTGTTGAGCAGTTTGTAGTGAGCATGAAGGGCAGTGGAATCCGTTTTGAAGCGAACCATCATGCCCGCCGAATGACGACTCAGGTTCCAAACGTTTGAAGTCACCGAACCATTGGCAGAAACAGGAAAGCGATCGAACCATCGCGCCCGTTCTTGATCGGGCAGGATTCGTCCTTCGATGTTCTGCTCCTCTACGTCATACCAAGCGACGCCGTCTTCGACGGTTCGGCCGGCTGCCATCTCCGGATCCAGATTGCCGATCGAGTCGACGACTTTTTCTTGAGCCTTGACTGGAACGACAAACCAAGGCAGCACAGCGACGAGGATGAACCAACGAGTCTTCATTTGGAACCACTTTTCATACGGGGCAGGGGAGGGGAGGGGAGGGAGACCGATTCTCTTGAGAATCAATCCCGCTTCTTTGCAAGCAAGAAGCGGCTGACCAACATAGTCGCCCAGGCTCGCTCAGTGTGGGGCAGGGCAGGGTGGATCGTCTCAGCAAGCCTGTTCCCTTCATCGCACAGGGCGTTTAGCCCTGAGAGATCCGGCTTCCCAACGATCTCAATCGGAACGCGAACGCGATCATCGCAATGCTGGAGACAATCGCCAACGCTCCCAGAACCCGCACCAACGTCAGCCCAAATCCCATCGGTGCGACCAACAGAGCAATGCCGATCAACACGGAAAGAATCCCGGCCAAGATCAACCAACCTTCGCCTTGGATGTGCCGGCGATCTTGAATCGCGGCCGCAATTTCGACCACGCCCGAGACAATCACCATCGCGCCAATCACGCTGATCACGATCGTTGCCGTCAACCCTGCGACCAGCATTGGGTTGGCGAACACAAACACCCCCGCCAAGACTTCGATCACACCCCGGACGATTGTCCCCATCCGGGACGGGGTGTCGCCGACCGCTCCCGCAATGATGGCCATGACCCCATCGAAGGCCAAGAAGAATCCTGCGACCTGGGCGAACGTTGCCAAGGTCATCCCGGGTTGAAACAAGGCGTAGATCCCCAACACCAACAACAACAAACCTCGGATCAGCGGCAACCACCAGAGTGACGCCACATCAACGAGCACGTTCCGCAGGGGATCCTTCGGTTCCGAATCAGACATCTTTCATTTCCTTTGTCGTGAACATCGCTCGCCAACGCACTGAAACAAGCTGACCATGCCAACGTGGCATCCGGCGTTTTTTGGCGGCTTCGAACCGCATCTTCGCACTTTGTGAGCGTCTATCCAACCGACCAAAGCACCGTTTCGAAAACGCGTGAAGCAATTTCCCAACAAGGTGTCGTCGTTGCCAACAAAACGTTCTCCCTTGCCGACGCTTCACATTCTTTCCCAATCGCGGGGCAGGGGAAGGCAGATGGAGTAGCCTCCACGGCCCTCCGGCCCCACAATGGCAGGGGAATCGACGCCGCCACCGCGACGATTTGATCGCCTCCGGCGGCCCCAACCGGTCACCCGAACGAGCGTTCTCGAATGAGAACGCTTTTACCCAAGGAATGTGCACGATGGAGTCCTCTCCCCAACCGCGAATTTGCTTCTCTCGGCGCATTGCGATGGCGGCGGCTATCATCCTGGTCGGATGGACGCAGCCCGTCTCAGCCCAGGTGGTCGAGGAACAAACGGTCCAATCCGCGACCGCCGTCCTGAATGAAACCATGTCCTCGCCCCTGAGCCAAATCCCGGCTCAGATGCTGCAAGATTGCCACGGGGTCGCGATCGTCCCCAACGTGATCAAAGGCAGCTTCATCGTCGGAGCTCGACATGGAAAAGGACTGCTCTTCATCCGTGATCCCGATGGCACCTGGCACGCCCCTGTGTTCATCACCTTGACGGGTGGCAATGTCGGTTGGCAAGTCGGCGTGCAAGCCTCGGACATCATCCTGGTCTTCAAAACGGCGCGCAGCGTGCAAGGCATCTTGTCCGGCAAACTCACGCTGGGTGGTGACGCATCCGCAGCAGCGGGCCCGGTCGGACGTCAAGCCGCCGTGGCCACCGACGGTCAACTGCAAGCGGAAATCTACACCTACTCTCGAAGCCGTGGCCTGTTCGCCGGCGTCTCGATTGATGGAACCGTCGTGCGGGTCGATCAAGTCGCAACCGGCATGTACTACCAAAGCCCCGCCCCTGGACAACCGGTGGTCATCCCCACCTCGGCAGCCCAATTGACGCAGGCCGTTGCCCGTTACGCTGGTCAACAAGCCCAGGTCACGCCTCCCGAACCCCAATCGCAGTTCGCTCAACAATACCGAAGCGATCGGCCCGCGGTACTGCAGGACCAATTGCTGCAAATCGCTCCCGAGTTGTTCAAACTGCTGGATCCCCAATGGACAGCGCACTTGGCACTGCCGCTGTCCGCCAATCCCAACCAAGCCCCTGATCCCCAAGCCTTGGCGGCCACGGTTGCACGCTACGACCAAGTCGCCAACGACCCGCAATATGCCTCCTTGGCGGCACGCCCGGAATTCCAATCCGTCTACAGTCTGCTCAAGTACTACCAGCACGCACTGACCCCCAACGCGCAAACGATCCAGCTGCCACCTCCGCCGGAGAATCGTTGATTATCCTGGGAGCTGTCCCGCTCCTTCCCCAAGCCTGCATCCCTGAGCGAATTGTCGAATGCGTTTTCTCCTGATCCTTCTTGGTTGCCTTCCGCTGACCATTTCGTCCGCCGACGATTCGCGGCCCAACATCGTGCTGATCATGGCCGACGACATCGGCATGGAAGGACTGGGGTGTTACGGCGGAGTCTCCTACGACACGCCAGCCCTGGATCAGTTGGCCAGCGATGGAGTCCGGTTCACACACGCGTATTCGCAACCGCTGTGCACCCCGACTCGTGTTCAATTGATGTCGGGCAAGTACAACCATCGCAACTGGAAGACATTTGGAATCCTCGATCCAAACGTGAAAACCTTTGGTCACCGTATGAAGGAGGAAGGTTACGCCACGGCGATCTTTGGCAAGTGGCAATTGCAATCCTACGACCCGCCCGGATACCCCGGGTCAGAAGAACGCCGCGGAACCGGAATGCATCCCCAAGACGCGGGCTTTGACCGATACGCTCTGTACCACGCCTTGCACACCGAAGACAAAGGCTCACGCTACGCCAACCCAACCATGCTGGAAGGCGAAGCAGGGCAGGGCGGTGAGCTGAAAACCTATCCCGGCCAATTTGGCGAAGATGTCTGGGTGAAAAAGACAATCGACTTCCTCAAGCAAGATCGCAATGAGCCGGCGTTCGTCTATTACCCCATGGCTCTGCCGCACTGGCCATTTGTCCCAACGCCAATCAGCGACGACTGGGATCCATCCCAACCAGTCGTGGAGCAACTGAGGTACTTCAAGGACATGGTCGAGTACATGGACGTTGCGGTTGGGAACTTGATTCAGGGGCTGCAGTCCAATGGTTTGCGAGAGAACACGGTCGTCATCTTTTACGGTGACAACGGAACGCACCTGAAAGTGGTTTCCAAGCTTTCCGATGGACGGTCAATCCAAGGAGGCAAAGGGCTGACCAAACAGACCGGCATCCACGTCCCTTTGATCGTGTCGTGGCCTGGGCATATCCAGCCCCGTGTGAGTGACAAGCTGATCGACGCATCCGATTTTTATCCGACGTTGGTTGAACTGGCAGGCGGCAAAGTGGCGGAAGACCCAACGATGGACGGCATCAGTTTCGCGCCAGAATTGTTCGGCAAAGACGGCCCGCACAAAGAGTCCTTGTTCTTTTGGTACGACCCTCGTCCAGGCGAAGACAAATCGCAATTCACTCGGGAAGTGTTTGCACTCAATCGCACGCACAAGTACTTCCGCGATGGCCGCTTATTCCGTCTCACAGATCGGCCACTGGAAGAGATCGCCATCGACCGGGACCAGACCACCGCCGAAGACAAAGCCGCGATCAAACAACTTCGGCAGCGGATTGCCGATGCGATGTCAGGGGTCGACGAACCACCGCTGCTGGATGCCACTGGGCAACCGATCACACAGTGAGCTGCCGATGCATTTGCTGTTTCGATGACAAATCAATCGTCCCGGAACGTTCACCAAAGTGACCTCCGAAAGAACGACATCACGGATCGCGGTGGTTCGCTCGAAACTTTCTGGGGGAACACCCGCACGTCTTTCGAAACACTTCGTTGAAGCGGCTGAGACTTTGAAACCCTGACGCCAAACTGATATCGAGCACCGATTGATTGGTCGTCACAAGCAATCGTTGGGCCTCCGACAAGCGATGCTGAGTGATGAAACTGGTGATCGAGATGCCAAACGTCTTTCGAAACAGATTCATGGCATAGTTCGGATGCAATCCGACCGCCTCCGCGATCGCCTTGGACGTCAACGCCTGGTGAAAATGGCGAGCGATGTAGCAAGCCAACTGATCGGCACTCGAGAGATCCCCTGCCGGCTCCCCGGTCCCACCAATCGACTTGTCACGAGCGAAGCGAAGCAGACGAGCTTGAATCTCGAGTTGTGCGGCACGAGACAGCGCGAGATCCTGACTTGCCAAGTCAGACTCCCATCGCCGGAAAGACGCGAAGTCTCTCTCGTCATGATCTGAACTGATCAACACCTCGCCTTGGAGGGTTCGGTTCACAATGTCGGGGTCGATCCCAGATCGCATGAATTCATTCAGCGGCAACGTCACCACGAAATAGGGCTCGCCCCCATCAAACTCAACAATTTGATGAGGAATGGCGGCCCAAAAGAGCCCCATCTGCCCGGCGTGGATCGTGTCTCTGTGTCCGCCCACCAAGTACGTCAGCGACCCGGACGCTAAGAAATTCAGCTCGATTTCGCTGTGCCGATCGGCACGCGGCATCGCGACAGGCAGCCACCTTTCACAGGTGAAGCCATAGGGGGCAAACTCGGGGCGAGTCGTATCGAACTGCTTCATCGACCTTAGAATTCCGTTACTTATCGGCCCCAAACAAGGAGACTCCCGGGAGAACGAAGCTTAGTCTAATCCCATCAGGTGCAACAAAGCGGTACGAACGGACTGTCAAATTGCAAGTCCGGCCGGAACAACTTCGTTGCTCAACAAACTTGTTTAGCAGGTACGCAGGAATGATTGGGTTTCATCTCGTGAGCCGTTTGGGCGTTCGCCCCGGTTGCGCGTGGGAACTGTGTCCATCGTCAAACAGCTTCATCCCCGATGACACCTGCTTCGCGAGCAATTGGGAGCCAGCCACGCATTGAATCACCAGATCGCTCGCGCCCGATCGCGTCACCGCAAACAACAAACTCCTATTTGAATGCCCACATGATTCAAACATCTCGAAAAACAGCCTTCGTTTGCCTCACGGCTTTGCTATTGATCGGATTGGTCGATCACCTCCCAGCGCACACAGCCGATTTTGTGGTTGCCTTGGATGGCAGCGGGGATTTCCGGACCGTGCAAGAAGCGATCGAGGCGACACCAACGGACCACCCCAAACGCACAGTGATCTTCGTCCGTCCCGGTGTCTACCAAGAGAAGATTCGAGTTCCTTCAGACCGGCAACGCTTGACCCTGATCGGCGAATCACCCGAGACCACGATCCTCACGTTTGACGACTACGCCGGAAAGTCGTCCGACTACGCCAGCACTCGGATCTTGGCGGACGACTTCTTTGCCGCCAACCTGACGTTTCAGAACACCATCGACAGCCGTTCCGGTGTCCGTGGCGGCCAAGCGGCGGCGTTGCGAGTTGACGGCGATCGAGCGGCCTTTTATCGCTGCCGGATCATGGGTTTCCAGGACACCTACTACACCGGCCGGAACAAGCGATCCTATCACAAGGATTGTCTCATCGAAGGCACGACGGACTTCATCTATGGCGACGGAATCGCTTTGTTTGAAGACTGCACGATTGTCAATCGTCGCAATTCGCACATCACGGCTCACAGCCAGAAGCTGAAGGACGCCAAGCACGTCAACCAATTTGGATATGTGTTTCAAAACTGTGTGATCAAGAAACACCCCGACGAACAGGTTTCCAAAGCGTCCCTGGGACGGCCCTGGGGCAACGCGGCTCGTGTCGTCTACTTGAATTGTGAACTGGGGTCCCATCTTCGCGCGGAAGGGTGGTCGGAATGGCGAGGGAGAACCAATCACCAAACCGCGTACTATGCGGAATACAACAACCGCGGTCCGGGCAACCAACCCGACCAACGCTTGCCATGGACTCGGCAACTGACAGCGACCGAAAGTGCCTTGTACACTCCCGAAAACATCTTCAAGGCGAGCAGCACCACCGCCGTGAAGCTGGAAGGGGACTGGGTCCCAGACATCGCGACACTGTCCTCAGCGATTCAGCCACCAGCCGACAATGCCCAAACCTCCATAGCCAACCGCACTTCAGCCGACACTCCGACCGCGAAACCAAAACCACGCGTGTTGGTCACCAGTGACGGCGAAATCGATGATCAATGTTCGTTGGTGCGCTTTCTGTTGTACGCCAATGAATGGGAGATCGAGGGAATCATCACGTCGAGTTCCCAGTATCACGCCCACGATCACAGGTGGCCCGGCGATGACTGGATTCAACCATTCTTGGCGGCCTATTCAAAGGTCTACCCGAACCTCATCCAACATGACCCGGAGTACCCAACCGCGGAGTTCCTTCAGTCCCGCACCCTCCTTGGCAACGTCCGGACCGAAGGCGAGATGGATGAAATCACGCCCGGATCGCAACACATCGTGAAGGTTCTGTTAGATGAAACCGACAACCGCCCAATCTGGATTCAAGCCTGGGGCGGAACAAACACGATCGCTCGCGCCCTGAAGACGATCGAGTCGGAACATCCAGAAAAGATGGAATCGGTGGCCAACAAGATTCGGTTCTTTTTCATCTGGGAACAGGACTCCACGTACCAGTCCTACATTCGACCTCACTGGGGCCAGCACAACATTCCGACGATCATCTCGGATCAGTTCATCGCGATCTTTTACCGCTGGAAGAAATACCTTCCTGCGGAGCAGCAATCCTACCTGACCGGCGCATGGATGAAGCCCCATGTCTTGGAAGACCACGGGCCCTTGTGCGCACTCTACCCGGCTCACACGGGCGACAACAAAGGGTTCGACGCAGGCGATTTTCGATCCGAGGGTGACTCCCCCGCCTTCCTGCATACGATCCCAGTCGGACTGCGCAGCATGGAATCACCGGGCTGGGGCGGTTGGGGCGGCCGGTACGTCAAGGTCCGCGAGAACACCTGGCTGGATCCTGTCGCGGATCCGAACTACAGCTATCCCGAGGGGCGCTGGTACGGAAACTCTGCCTGGGGACGCTCGCGGCTTCGTGAGAACAGAACGAACGATCCCGAGCTGACGCAGTACGTGAAACCAATTTGGCGATGGACGGAAGCGATGCAAAATGACTTTGCCTCCCGCGCAGATTGGTGCGTCAAGTCTTTCGCCGAAGCCAACCACCCGCCTGTGGTCAAGCTCGCGACGCCACTCGATCAGCAGGTGCAACCGGGCGAGAAAGTGGTCCTGAGTGCAAGGGGAACAAGCGACCCCGACGGGGATGAACTGAGCTACCGCTGGTGGCATTACCGAGAAGCGGGCTCCTTCCACGAAACCATCCAAATCCACGATTCCGCAGAACAGGACGCCTCGTTCACCGTTCTCGAGTCCGCCCACCGAGGCGAAACCATTCATGTCGTCTGCGAAGTGACCGACAATGGCACCCCGGCATTGACCCGCTACCAACGAGTCGTCATCCAAATCGAATGATGAAACAGCCGCCAGCCAACAGCGACGAACTGCCAAAACGTTTGACACCGAAGACCGTCACCTTCTCCACTCTTTTCCAAGAATCCATCCATGCCTCTTCCATCCATCAACGCCATCGCCATGGTTGGCATTTTGTTCATTGCGGCGGACGCGTCCGCACAAAGTCCGCTGGCATTTCCGAGCGCCGAAGGTTACGGAAAACACACGGTGGGCGGTCGCGGCGGCAAGGTCTTCGAAGTGACCAACCTCAATGACTCTGGCGATGGCAGCCTGCGTGCGGCAGTGGAGGCCAAGGGGCCGCGAACAGTCGTCTTCCGAGTCTCCGGAACCATCAAGCTGAACAGCGACCTCCGAATCAGAAACCCAAACATCACCATCGCTGGCCAAACGGCACCCGGAGACGGAATTTGCCTCCGGGGTTATCCACTCATGATCAGTGCCGATGAAGTGATCATTCGATATCTCCGCGTCCGCTTCGGGGATGAATCCGGGAAGGACGCCGACGCCATCTCCGCCAGATACGTCAAGAACCTGATCCTGGATCATGTGTCGGCAAGCTGGAGCGTCGATGAAACAGTGTCCATCTACCACTGTGAAAACGTCACAGTTCAGTGGTGCATGATCACAGAAAGTTTGTTCGACTCCAACCACTCCAAAAGCAACCACGGTTTCGGCGGCATCTGGGGATCCAACCACAGCACTTACCACCACAACCTGATCGCACATCATTCCAGTCGCAACCCTCGATTCGCATCCGGATGCGGCAACACGGATTATCGCAACAACGTGGTGTACAACTGGGGCTATCGAAGCTGCTATGGAGGCGAAAAGAGACAGAACGACAAGTTCAACTTCACCAACATCAACATGGTCGCCAACTACTACAAACCCGGCCCCGCAACGGACCCCGCCCGGATTGCCGAGCTCGCTGAACCATCGTCCCGAGGCGCCGACGACAAGGGGCATTGGTATGTCGCCGACAATGTCATCGAGGGCAGCCCCTCGGTCTCAGCGGACAACTGGAGCGGTGTTCGCGGCAACAACTTCATCCAACTTGACCAACCCTGGGTAGCGATGCCAATCAATCAACAAACCGCTGAAGAAGCATTCGAGGCCGTTCTCCAGCATGCAGGAGCGTCCTGGCCCAAACGGGATTCGATCGATTCACGTATCATCCAAGAAGTCCGCGATGGCTCGGCAACCTACGAAGGCGTTTACAAAACCAAGAAACGCGTGAGCAGTGACACTCAAATCACTGGCATCATTGATTCGCAACAGGACGTCGGTGGCTGGCCTGAACTCAAAAACGCAACCGCGGCTCCCGACACGGACCACGATGGCATCCCGGATGCATGGGAAGCAGAGCATGAATTGGATCCGAATGATGCTCAGGATGGGAACCAACTCAATCCCGCCGGCTACACCATGCTCGAACAATACATCGCCAGCATCCAATAGGCGTTTCCAATCAACACGCCCCTGATGCATTCACTTCAACACGACATCACCGTTGGCAACGGACGACGCACCATGCGAATCGCTTGCAAAATCCTTGCACTCTATGTTGGCATCTGGTCGCTTGCATTCACAGCCTCCGCTCAACCGACGGCGCCACCAGGTCTCCGTTCGGTCGAGCCAATCGTGGTGGGGGAAGTGAACTGGACCGACGGTTTCTGGGCCCAACGCCTGCAGACTTGTCGTGAAAAGACGATCCCAGCGATGTGGGAGATCATGCGTGGCACCCAGTACAAGCCCTACCTGGAACATTTCCGCATCGCAGCCGGGTTGGCTGAAGGCAGGTACCGCGGGGCGTCGTTCAATGACGGTGACTTCTACAAGTGGATGGAGGCGGTCTGCTCGCTGCAAGCTGTTGACAACGACCACAATTGGGAGCGACGACTCGACGAGATCATCACAATCATTGGCAAAGCACAACGAAACGACGGATACATCCACACCCCCGTTCTGATTGCCAACCGAAACGGCGATGACAGTGTCCAGCCATTTGGCGATCGCTTCAACTTCGAGATGTACAACATGGGACACCTGATGACGGCGGCGTGTGTCCATCATCAAGTGACCGGCAAGAACAGCTTGCTCCGCATCGCACAACGAGCCGCCGACTTTCTCGACGACGCCTATCGCAATCCAACGCCTGAACAAGCGGGGCACGCGATCTGCCCATCCCACTACATGGGATTGCTCGATCTGTATCGCACCACCGGAGAAGCCCGATACTTGGATCTCGCGAAGCGACTGGTCAAAATGCGTGACCTGACCGTCGACGGGGGAGACGACAATCAAGACCGCATGCCATTCACGCAACAAACCGAAGCGGTCGGCCACGCGGTGCGAGCCACCTATCTCTACGCGGGAATCGCCGACCTGTATGCGGAAACCGGCGACGATGCCTTGTGGTCGTCTCTAGAAAAGATCTGGCAGAACGTCGTCCACCAAAAGATGTACATCACCGGTGGTTGTGGTGCCCTGCATGATGGTGCTTCTCCCGATGGATCCAAAAACCAACGCGAAATCACTCGCGTCCATCAAGCCTTCGGCCGCAACTACCAACTCCCCAACACAACGGCACACAACGAAACCTGTGCAAACATCGGCAACGTGCTTTGGAATTGGCGGATGTTTCTCGCCAGTGGCGATCCGAAACACATCGATGTCTTGGAACTTGCACTCTACAACTCCGTTCTGTCGGGTGTCGACCTCGACGGCACAAACTTCTTCTACACCAATCCACTTCGGCAATCTGACACGGCGCCGGTCGCCTTGCGTTGGGCCGGCGGCCGAAAGCCGTTCGTGACATCGTTCTGTTGTCCACCCAACCTGGCCCGGACGATTGCTGGTGTTGGCCAATACGCCTACGGCAAATCAGACGACACGGTCTGGGTCAACTTGTATGGCAGCAACACGCTGGACACCCACCTCACCAACAGCGGTCACGTTCGCATTGAACAAACCACCGACTACCCATGGAACGGTCGCATTCAAATCACCGTCGCAGAGTGCCAGAACCAACCGCTGAGTTTGAAGCTACGAATCCCCGCTTGGACCACCACGGCCACGCTCGAAATCGATGGTGTCCCAACCGAAGCCCCCCTCACACCGGGCAGCTACGTTTCATTGGAACGCGTCTGGAGCCCGGGCACAGTCATCGAACTGGACTTCGCGATGCCCGCACGCCTCATCGAGTCGCATCCGCTCGTGGAAGAGACTCGCAACCACGTGGCGGTCAAACGTGGCCCCATCATTTACTGCCTGGAATCGGTCGACCTTCCAGATGACACCTCGCTCGCAGAACTTCGCGTCCCGAAAAACGCGGAACTGATCCCACGTTTTGAGCCTGAACTCCTCGACGGAGTCACGGTTCTCGACGCGGAGCTGAGTTTGAAGCAGAGCGGCCCTTGGCGAAACCAACTTTACCGCGAATTCAATCCGACACCGTCTACCCCCGTTGCAGTCCAGCTCATTCCCTATTTCGCTTGGGCCAACCGTGGGAAGTCTGAAATGTCGGTGTGGCTACCGCTCGATTGAAGCTGCCCAGATCCTCCAATTCCTATCACTCGATGGCGAACCTCAGCATGAATGATCATCCGTCCAATCCGCGACTTGCCGGACTTCTATCGCTTTTCTTCGCCGCCTTCGTGTGGACGTCGCTCGCGTCCGCCGAGGAAAGCGACGCTCCTATCGGATGGGCCTCGGTCAGTGGCCGTGGAGTCGAAACGACCACTGGTGGGAGAAACGGTGATGTCGTGACAGCCCGCACCGCAGAGGAGTTGGCCGAGTACGCGTCCCGCCCCGAACCACTGACAATTTTGATCGAAGGAGCGATCACCGGAGACGGTCAAATCAAGATCGCGTCCAACAAAACACTGCTTGGTTTGGGAGCATCCACATCGCTCAAAAACATCGAACTGAACATGAGCGGTGTTTCGAACATCATCATTCGCAACCTCCACATCTCGGACGCTCGCGATGCGATCGCGCTGCGTCGAACCCACCATGCGTGGATCGATCACTGTAACCTCTCGGAATGCGGCGACGGCTTGCTCGACATCACCAACCAATCCGACTTCGTGACCGTTTCCTGGACTCGATTCTCAAAGCATCACAAGACGATGCTGATCAACAGCGGCACCAGCCAACCGGAAGATTCAGGTTACCTCAACACCACCATCCATCATTGCTGGTTCGATGGTTCCGACACCCGCAACCCTCGGGTGGGTTACGGCAAGGTTCACGTGTTCAACTGCCTTTACTCAAAAAATGATTACGGAATCGGATTGCACTCACAGTGCTTGGTACTCGCCCAACGCAATCACTTTGATCAAGTGAAGCATCCGATCAAACAGATGTATCGCCCCGATCCAACGGACATTCACCATGGTTTCTGCGAGTCGGTGGGGAACATCTTCCAGAACTGCAGGGGAGCACAGGACGACGAGGGAAAGAGCTTTCCCGCGAAAGAATTTTACGAATACGAATCCAAGATGGATGACGTGGCCCGTGTACCGGAGATTGTCCAATCCAACGCGGGCCCCCAAGAACACATCGGGAGAACAGCGTCGCGACAGTGACGAATGGATGAGAGTGAATTCTCGCGTGGAAGACCTCGGGCACATCGGAATGCGATACAATCCGGGCCTCCCGCCTGAACCCCACCTTCCTTCCCACCTCACGAGGCCGCGCCATGCGTCCGATCGTCCAGATTTCGTTGGACCTGACCAACATTGATGAAGCCCTTGAAACCGCCGAATTGGCGATGCGAGCGGGGGTGGATTGGCTGGAAGCAGGCACCCCGCTGATCTTGGCCGAAGGCTTGCACGGCGTCCGAGAACTTCGTGCTGCGTTCCCCAAGACGCCGATTGTTGCCGACCTCAAAACCATGGACGGCGGGTACTTGGAAGCCGAGATGATGGCCAATGCCGGCGCGACCCACGTTGTTGTCATGGCCCGAGCTCACGAAGAAACCATCCGCTGCGTCGTCAAAGCGGGAGCCGACTTTGGTTGCCAAGTCATGGGCGACAACATGGTCAGCGAAGACATGGTCGCCGGTGCCAAACGACTGGAAGATCTGGGGTGCGGTTTCGTCATCCACCACATCGGGTACGACGAACGCCGAGGCATCGCGGCTCGTGGCGATCGAATGCCGAGTCCGCTGGATCAATTGCGTGAAGTCGTGCAAGCGGTGAAGGTTCCCGTTCAAGCGGTTGGAGGTTTGTCGATCGAACAAGCCATCGAGTGTCCCAAGTACGGTGCCCCTTTGGTGGTCCTGGGCGCGCCACTGACCATCGATGCCGATGCGTTTCGCACCGCCGATGGTGACCTGGAAGCGTCGCTGCGAATGATCTGCGATGCCGTGCACGCTCAAGACGTCGCCTAAGCAGGTACGCAGGTGTCATCGGGTATGTGAGCCGTTGGCGTTAGCCACGGTTTTCACTCGCAACCGGGGTCAACGCCCAAACGGCTCACAGGGTGAACCCCAATCATTCCTGCTTCACAGCGTCAACAAGCTCTCTGTCATAACCCGCAGCGTGAGCGAGGGACGGAGTTGCCCCGAACTCCTCGCGACTGCTCTCGGATTATCAGACGTTCCGACTCTTTTTCACTTCGACAATCAACAGGCAAAAAGATGCAATCCGCCGCGGTAGTGAACTACGCTCCCGAACCGAACTCCGTTGAAATTCGCGAAGTCGATCGCCCGGAGATCGGCTCACAAGATGTCTTGCTGGAAGTCTCCCACGTGGGCGTCTGCGGCAGCGATCTCCATCAGTGGACCGCCCATCATTCTTGGCCCGTGAACTACCCCGTCGTTTTGGGCCACGAATTTGGCGGCCACATCGTGGAGATCGGAAACGACGTGGAGGGTTGGAAAGAGGGAGACCGCGTGGTCAGCGAAACCGCCGCGATCATCGATTCCAACAATCCGATGTCACGGCGAGGCCTCTACAACCTGGACCCCACACGCAAAGGGTTTGGGTATGGAGTGGACGGCGCAATGACCCGCCACGTTCGCGTTCCGTCGCGAATTCTTCATGAAGTCCCCGACTCACTTGCATTCGAACACGCGTGCCTGACCGAACCCTGCTGCGTCGCTTACAACGCCGTCGTTCGTAATGCACGCATTGAACCGGGTGATCGAGTGATCGTGATGGGGCCGGGGACAATCGGCATCTTGTGCGCCGCCATGGCTCGCCTTTGCGGTGCCGAGGTGGCTTTGGTGGGACTGGAGTCCGATCGTCATCGTTTGAACATCGCGGAAGAAAACTACGGCTGCCAAGGCATCGTCGGTGATCCAACCGAATGGGCCAACCAACGCGACGGGCTGGGATGCGACGGCGTGATCGATGCGGCCGGATCCAGTGCCACGCTTGAAATTGCCATGCAAGTTGTCCGTCCTGCGGGATGGATCAGCAAAGTCGGTTGGGGTCCCCAACCGCTTGGCTATAACTTGGATCCACTGGTGCAAAAAAACGTGACTCTGCAAGGAAGCTTCAGCCACAACTGGCCGATCTGGGAACGCGTGCTGGCATTGCTCACCAGCGGACAACTGAACGTTGCCCCGATCATCGGCGGGATCTGGCCAATCGACCAATGGCAAACCGCCTTTGACAAAATGCACCGTGGCGAAGTCGTCAAAGCCGTCCTCCAACCCATCTGACAATCCATCCAACCCAAAGTGGCATCGGCTTCCAGCCTGTGTTTTTTCTCACAGGCTGGAAGCCGATGCCACTGTCCTTACCAAACAGCAGTCCCAACCATGCCCCAACTGGCCGCGTTTCCCAAAGCCTACATGACCGCGTTGTGCAAAGACGGCTCGATGAAGCTGGCCGAGTGGTTTGCACTGGCCTCCACCCTCGACGTGCAAGGACTGGAGTTCTACGCCGGCTTCCTCGAACTGGAAGCCCCAAGCAACTGGCCCGGGCTTCGCCAACAAGTCGAAGACCTTGGGATGGTCATCCCCATGCTGTGCTGCTCGCCCGATTTCACCCACCCTGACCAAGCCTTCCGCGACGCTCAGATCCAACAGCAAATGCGTTGGATTGAGATGACCGACACGCTTGGTGGCAGCTACTGCCGGGTGCTCAGCGGACAACGACGTCCCGAATTGAGCACCGAGGAAGGCGTTCGCCTGGCCGCCGACAGCATCACTCAGTGCCTTCCCTATGCCGCCGATCGAGGCATCACGTTGATTCTCGAAAACCACTACAAGGATGACTTCTGGGAGTACCCCGAGTTTGCCCAATCCATGGGCGTTTTCTGTGACCTGGTGAATGCCATCGATCATCCGAACTTCGGCGTCAACTATGACCCCAGCAATGCCTTTCTAGCGGGGGACGATCCCCTGGAATTGCTTCGCCGCGTGTCGCACCGCGTCGTCACCATGCACGCCAGCGATCGTTTCCTGATCGAAGGCACCCTCGAGGACCTGCGGGCTGAAGAAGGCGGATCGGTCGGCTACGCTCAACGACTTCGGCATGGCGAAATCGGCAAGGGCCTGAACGACTATGATGCCATCTTCCGCGAACTAAAATCCAAAGGGTTTGATTCCTGGATCAGCATCGAAGACGGAGTCGATGGCATCGACCAACTTCGCCGCAGCGCCGATTTCCTACGCGGCAAAATTGCCGAACACTGGAATTGATTCGACTGAATCCCCCTGTCATTCATCCCTTGTCCCACCCCGAAAGAACGCCACTCATGTCCCGTCGCAGGTCAGCCACCCCCAACCCGCCCAACCGCAAACAACTCCCCCGGTTCGGTGCCTCGATCACGGCTTGCGTGCTTCTGATCAGCCTTTTCTCCAAGCCAATCTTTGCCGACGAATCGAACATTGATTTGCTGGCAAATTCCCGCATCGCGGTTGTCGGTGACAGCATCACGCAAGCCGGACACTACGTCTCGTTTTTGTCGTATCAGTTGCAGACGCAGTCCCCCAACCAAACCTTCGACGTCTATCCCCTGGGATTGTCCAGTGAAACCGTTTCCGGCCTGAGCGAACAAGGGCACGCCGGAGGCAAATTCCCGCGTCCTTGTCTCTTCGAGCGATTCGACCGTTTGCTGACGAAGGTCCAACCAGATGTCCTGATCGCTTGCTACGGAATGAACGATGGGATCTACCAACCGCTGGAAGAAAGCCGTTTCGCAGCGTTCCAAAACGGAATCCGGAACATGATCGATCAAGCCCAGCAGGCAGGCGTGAAGAAGATCTATTTGGTCACACCACCGATCTACGACGACGAGCCTGCCGGCGACTCTTTCCACTACGACACCGTGCTCAACGCCTACGCACGTTGGGAAACGGAATTGGAAATCCCCGGTGTCAAAGTCATCGACTTGCACACCGCAATGCGTGAAGCCAGGAAAGAACGCGACCAACCGTTCTCAAAAGACAAAGTGCACCCGAACGAGGAGGGCCATTGGCTGATGGCACAAACCATCGCTTCGGGATTGGGTGTCAGCGAGACAACCAAGACGCTGGCGGAAGTGAAAGCGGATCCCGTGTTCGCGTCGATCGATGCGATCCGCAACCTACGCTGGAAAGCCTGGATGAACCACATCGGCTACACGCGAGAAAAGACCTACCCGCCACAACCGCTCGGTGACACCGAAGCACTGGCTGCGAAGCAGCAAGACATGCTTCTCAAGCTTCTCCAGCAGTGAGAGCATGCAAACCAGTCGCAGAGCGACGGAAGCCGTCAGCCTTGGGTTTCAACCCAAGGTCACCAACGCCCCCCAACACGCCCTCAGTCGCAGAGCGACGACAGCCGGCCCCGAATCGAAAACACCTGTCGCCGCTTCGCGGCTTGTGCGGTTCGGTGTTGCCGCTCGAAACCTCGGGTTGAAACCCGAGGCTATCCACTGCCACCGCTCCGCGGTTGAGCTCTCGAACCATCCCGACAAAGTCGCGGAGCGACGACAGCCGGCCCCGAATCGATAACACCTGTCGCCGCTTCGCGGCTTGTCCGGTTCGGTGTTGCCGCTCGAAACCTCGGGTTGAAACCCGAGGCTATCCACTGCCACCGCTCCGCGGTTGAGCTCTCGAACCATCCCGATAAAGTCGCGGAGCGACGGAAGCCATCAGCCTTGGGTTTCAACCCAAGGTCACCAACGCCCCCCAACACGCCCCCAGTCGCCGAGCGACGACAGCCGGCCCCGAATCGAAAACACCTGACGCCGCTTCGCGGCTTGTCCGGTTCGGTGTTGCCGCTCGAAACCTCGGGTTGAAACCCGAGGCTATCCACTGCCACCGCTCCGCGGTTGAGCTCTCGAACCATCCCGACAAAGTCGCGGAGCGACGGAAGCCGTCAGCCTTGGGTTTCAACCCAAGGTCACCAACGCCCCCCAACACGCCCCCAGTCGCGGAGCGACGACAGGCGGCCCCGAATCGCAAACACCTGTCGCCGCTTCGCGGCTTGTCCGGTTCGGTGTTGCCGCTCGAAACCTCGGGTTGAAACCCGAGGGTATCCACTGTCACCGCTCCGCGGTTGAGCTCTCGAACCATCCCGACAAAGTCGCGGAGCGACGGAAACCGTCAGCCTTGGGTTTCAACCCAAGGTCACCAACGCCCCCAACACGCCCCCAGTCGCAGAGCGACGACAGCCGGCCCCGAATCGCAAACACCTGTCGCCGCTCCGCGGCTTGTCCGGTTCGGTGTTGCCGCTCGAAACCTCGGGTTGAAACCCGAGGCGATCCACTGTCACCGCTCCGCGGTTGAGCTCTCGAACCATCCCGACAAAGTCGCGGAGCGACGGAAGCGGTCAGCCTTGGGTTTCAACCCAAGGTCACCAACGCCCCCCAACACGCCCCCAGTCGCAGAGCGACGACAGCCGGCCCCGAATCGAAAACACCTGTCGCCGCTTCGCGGCTTGTCTGGTTCGGTGTTGCCGCTCGAAACCTCGGGTTGAAACCCGAGGCGATCCACTGTCACCGCTCCGCGGTTGAGCTCTCGAACCATCCCGACAGAGTCGCGGAGCGACGGAAGCCGTCAGCCTTGGGTTTCAACCCAAGGTCACCAACGCCCCCAACACGCCCCAGTCGCAGAGCGACGACAGCCGGCCCCGAATCGCAAACACCTGCCGCCGCTTCGCGGCTTGTGCGGTTCGGTGTTGCCGCTCGAAATCTCGGGTTGAAACCCGAGGCGATCCACTGTCACCGCTCCCCGGTTGAGCAGACGTCGACAAAAACCCCGCGTGGCCCCGCATTCAAAATCGGTGTCGCACCCAGCGTCACCTGGCGTTCCCAATCGCTGTGAATGTGCCCGCAGACAGCGAAACGAGGCTTTTTCGCCAGGATCGCATCGCGAATGCTCTGGCTGCCACGGACACGTCCCGCAGTGTCGTGGTCAACGGTGTCCAGCGCGGGCGAGTGCGTGATCAAGATCGCTCCTTCGGGACATCCCGCCAGCATCTCGGTGGCTTGCTCTTCATCGAAGTCGTAGCTCCAGTCACCAAACGGAGTCACGGGAATCCCGCCGCCAACGCCCCACACCGGGACGGCACCACCATGCAGCTCGATCTCACATCCTTCCCCGTGCAAAACCATCGCGGACTTCCAATTCACGGTCGCCGCCCGCAACTCTTCGACCGTCTCCCCGTTGCCGGGAACGAGCACCGTGGGCCGCGTGATCGCTTGCAGAAGATGCAGCGTGTCAGCCAGACCTTCGTGACGGTTGGCAAAGTCGCCGGCACCAAGAACCAAGTCCGCTTGATCGGCAAGTTCCACCAATCGCTTGGCGGCCTCTTGGTCCCGATGCAGGTCACTGAAGCAAAGAATTCGGATGGTCATATCGCGTTGGCCATGTCGGTCAATTGGATGGTTGCACGAGACTGTTCTTTTTCGAGGTAAGCACGCCCGAACTTCACGTTGACGTGATCCCAGGGGAGTTTGTCCATCATCTCGTACTTCTGATGGACCTGTTGATCAATATCAATGCCAGCGTCCTGGATCGATTGCCACCAACGTTCTGCATCGAGGTGTTCCGTCCAACCGTCCATGCGAGCCCCGCGTTCCCAAGCGAGCCGAATCGCCTTTCCGGTCCGCCGGTCGCCGCGGCTGATCACGCCTTCCAGCAAACTCGTTTCAATGTCGTGGCACTTGATGTTCACGCTGCGAATTTTGCGACGCTTCCAAAGGTAACTGTGCGCCCACTGGAAATATTCGCGAGACTGCATCCCGTTCCATTGATATGGCGTGTGCGATTTGGGGACGAAGTTCGAAACGCTGGCCGTGACTCGGGCGTACCGACCGTTGACTTCTTTGCCGACCGTTGAAATCGTTTCTGCCAAGTCCACGATGCCGTCCAAATCCACCGGACGTTCGCCCGGCAGACCGCACATGAAATACAACTTCACGCTTTCGAAACCGTTTTGGAATGCCGCCCGGCACCCCTCGATCAAATCGCTGTTCTTGATCTTCTTGCGGATCTGTTGCCGCATGTCATCGCGAGCCACCTCGGGGGCCAACGTCAATGATTTCCGCCGCGTGCTTCCCAGCAATTCCGGCAGCGTTCGCAATTGGTCGTTGACTCGCAAACTCGGCACACTGATGTTCACATCCAGCGGCACGAAGACTTCATGCAACCGCTTCACCAGCTCCGCGAAGTGCGGGTAGTCACTGCTGGAAAGCGACAGAATGCTGATCTCGTTGAAGCCCGTGCTGCGATAGCTTTTCAGGGCCGCGTCAACAATCGTGTCAACCTCGCGAATTCGCAGAGGACGTTTGATGACCGTGCTCTGACAGAATCGGCACAGGTGTGGGCAACCGCGCATGATCTCGATCGCGATTCGGTCGTGCACGCAGTTGACGTACGGAACAATGGGCTCGGTCGGCAACGGCATGCCATCCAAGTCACTGATCACGCTGGGTGCGATTGTTTCTGGCACATCGTCACGAGTTCGAACGATCGATCCGATTCGGTTGTTGTCGGAATACTGAGGCTCGTAGAACCGAGGCACATAAGCATACGGCAATTGCTGTGCGACGCGTGCCAAGGCTTCTTCACGTTGCTTCAGGCCCTCTTCGCCGGTCGCATAGGTTCCATCAGGCAAGCGGACCTCTTCGCGAAGACTCAGCCACAAATCGCAGATTTCAGGCAGCGCCGGTTCACCGTCGCCGGTCACCATCACATCGAAGACGTCGGCCATCGGTTCCGGGTTTTGGACACATGGTCCGCCCGCGACCAACAAAGGATCCGCCATCGTCCGGTCGACCGCATCCAGCGGCAGGCCGCCCAGATCGACCATCGTCAACACGTTGGGCGAACTGATTTCGTACTGCAGCGACAACCCGATCACATCAAATTCGCTGAGCGGCGTGAACGTTTCCAGCGTGTAAAGCGGCAAGTTGTGTTCACGCAGCTTGGCTTCCATGTCCGGCCAAGGCATGAAGACTCGCTCAGCACACCAATCGTCCCGCCGATTGATCATCGAATACAGGACTTGCAACCCGTGGTGGCTCATCCCGATCGTGTACGCATCGGGGAACCCAACGGCGATTTTCCCGCGTAGTTTGCGATGGTCTTTGACGACGATGTTGCGTTCCCCGCCGACGTACTGAGCCGGCGTTTGCACGTGCGGCAAAACGCGTGATTCGAGTTTTCGTCGGAGTTCGTGATGAATCATAAAAAACTGGCACCAAAGACGGATCGAGTGGTCAAGCGACGACCAGATGTCCATTAAAGCGAATCTGGCCGCCCGAGTCATCCTCAGCCTCATTGGGGAATCGGCTGGGGTGCGATAAAACGGAGGATCAGAACGCTGAGCGGCGAGAACGCAGTCCACACCAAACAGAGAATCAAGACATGAGCGAATACGAAAGCGTCGGGAAGGTTTCCGATTTTGAAGACAACGTGGGCAAAGCGGTCCCTGTCGACGGCCGAATGGTCGCGGTTTTCCGCAAGGGCGACGAATGGTACGCGATTGACGATCTTTGCCCCCACATGGGTGCGTCGCTGGCCGAAGGTCACGTCGAGGAAAACACGGTGACTTGCCCTTGGCACGCCTGGCGATTCTGCATCAAAGACGGCACCTGGGAAGACAACCCGCGAACCAAGGTCGATTGCTTTGACATCAAAATTGAGAACGACGAGGTTTGGGTGCGAGAAAAGCCTGACGCGGAATAGAACCGCGTTTCCGCCGCATTCGACACTGCGTTCCCCGCTCGCCACCCACCGCGAATCCCCAATTCAAACCGAATGACGCAAACAATCTTTCTGGGATGGAACCAACCGCTGCTGGTCTCGAGCTTGCAGTGGCTGAAAGAAACCAACGGGCCGAAGCCCCCAACCAAAGGCGACTGGGATTTGTCGCACTTGGATTTGGTGTTCCCGTCCCGCCGCGCGATCGATCGCATGAGGGAACTCCTGCTCGCGGAAGCCAACGCGGCGGAACAAACTCTGCGTCCCCCTCGAATGCTGACGGTGGGCGACCTGCCATCGCGGTTGTACGAATCGGACGCCGCGGCACTGGACTTCGAACAAACGCTGGCCTGGGCCCGCGTCCTCGCCGCAGCGAACCAAGATGACTTGAGCGTGCTGATTTCCAGCCCGCCGGCTCCTGATGCCGCCGACGCTTGGTTGGAACTGGGCGGCACGATGCGGCGGCTGCACAATTCCATCGCCGCCGAAGGTTTGACCTACGCCGATGTGCTGGAGATGTGCGACTCGACCGGTGAGCGTCGTCGTTGGCAATTTTTTGTCGACTTGATGAAGGCCTACTTGGCGGAGTTGGCAGCCGCGGGGAAAGCCGATCCCAACGAAGCTCAACTCGATGCGATCCGTCAGAACGCGTGCCGCGCGACTCGGCCCATGGTGCTGATCGGAACCACCGACATTTCCAAACTCTTGGTTTCGATGCTCGGCCAAGTCGAATCGTCCAAGCAGTCCGCCGCGATCACAGCTTTGGTTGCGGCTCCAGCAAGTCACTCAAACCGGTTCGACTCGTTTGGAAACTTGAACGCCAGTCGCTGGCAATCGCACTGTTTGCCCTTGCAAGACGGCCAACTGATTCCCGCCGGAGAAATCTCGGATCAAACCGCCGCGGTGATGGAAACGCTCGCTGAGTTTGGCCAGAAGTACCGCGTCGATCAAATCACGATTGGCGTCACCGACGAATCGCAAGTCGAACCGATCGAGAACCGCTGCGATTTGCTGGGCGTCGCCACGCATCGACACTTGGGCCACCGCGTCGGACAAACCGCGGTTGGTCGCTTGATGCACCTGGTCGTCACGTACCTGCAACGACGCACCTGGCGATCGTTAGCGGCGCTCGTCCGTCACGCCGACGTGACTCGGTACGTCAGCGCGCGGTGCCCCGACCATCCCGACTCAGAAAAATGGTTGCGAGAGCTGGATCAGCTTCTCTCGTCCACGTTTCCCCGGTCGGTCGATGAACCGCTGCCCGAAAAAGTCCAACAGTCCCAAACCGCCAATCAAATTCGCGAGGTGCTGGATCAGTGGTTGTCGCCATTGATCGAAGACTCGGCGCAACAACCGATTCGACAATGGAGCGAAGTGCTGCAGGCGATCTTGATCGAACTGTATGGAGAAGTCGCTCAATCGCTGTTGCCCGCGGACAACGCCCCTGGAGACGAAGAAGCTGAAAGGAAGGACGAAACGTCGCTCTCGCGAACCGAACAAGCCATCCGGGCTGTCTTCCGGTTGCTGGACCGGTTCACCGACCTCAGCCCCTCGCTCGACGAACCGGTGGATGGTGCCGTCGCGATCGAGATGCTGTCCTCTCGGATGAGCGAAGTGCGTTGGGTCGAGGATCCCTCGCCCACCGAAATTGAATTGCTGGGTTGGTTGGACCTTGCTCTCGATGATTCGCCGGCTCTCGTTGTTTGTGGATTGAATCATCCGTTCGTTCCCGAAGCTCAATCGGGCGACCCGTTCTTGCCGCAGTCACTGCGATCGACTCTGCACCAATCCGCCAACGATCGTCGCTACGCTCGTGACGTGCATGCGATGCAGCAATTGCTGACCTCTCGCGAAACGGTCCGCTTCCTGGTCGGTTCCCATTCCGCCGACGGGTCCCCCACACCGCCATCACGTTTGCTCGCCGCAGCAACACCGGAAGAAGCGGCCAAGCGGGTTTGTGATTTGCTGACGATTCCGCGTCCCAAGGTCGAGATTCAACCGATCCAGCCACCGCCTGTGGTCAGCGTCGATTCGAAGGCCTTCTTCGCGCCTCCTCCGCCGGAACCTGGCCGAACGATTCAGACGCTCAGCGTCACCGCGTTTTCGGCCTACCTCGCCTGCCCTTACCGGTTTTACCTACGGCATGTTTTGAGGCTCCGTCCACTGGATGATTCCCCCTTGGAATTGGCCGCCAATCAATTTGGTGACCTGGTCCACGGCGCGCTCGAAGAGTTCGGCGACAGCGACTACAAAAACGAAACCGATCCGAAACGCATCGAAGAAGCCTTGATTGAAGAGCTGCATCGATACGCGGCCAAACACTTTGGCGACAACACATCCACGACGGTGAAGCTGCAAGTTCGCCAAGCCCAACGGCGTTTGAAAACCGTCGCCCTTCGACAAGCCGAACGAGCAGCCGCCGGGTGGCTCATTCACGCGGTGGAAGATGCCGTCGATGAGAAAGAGATCCATCCCATCACCGGCAAACCGAAGAAACCAACCGGCATCGTTCTGGACGGAGAATTCACGGGACTTCGCGGACGCTTTGACCGCATCGATTTTCATCCCGAAACGGGACGCTGGGCAATCTTGGACTACAAGACACATGGTCACAAACCGGAAAAGAAACACTTGAAGAAGTTGCCCGATGGCTCCACTCAGTGGGTGGACTTGCAGTTGCCGCTGTACCGTCGGTTCATTCCCGACCTTGGGATCGATGCGGACCCGGTGGACGTTGAACTGGGATACTTCAACGTTGCCGAAAAGGACACCGAAACGCAAATCAATCTGGCCGAGTTCACTGCGGCACAATTTGCCGCGGCGGACGAACTGATTCACCACTGCGTTCGCGAAATCCGTGCGTGCCACTTCGAGCCGAATCCCAACGGCGTCGAATTCGACGACTACGAAATGCTGATGAACGAAAGCGTGTTCATTCCCATGGACGACGAGACGGAGGCCTTCGAATGAGCAACCCATCCGAACACCCCTTGTTTGACGACAACCCGTTCTTCGACGAGGAAGCCCAGCCTTCGGAAGCCGAGATGCTTCACGAAGACAATCAACTTCCCGAGGACGACTCGCTTCCCGACGAACTGGACTTTGTTGTCGAGTCACCGACCACGCTGCGAGAAGCCTTTGAGCCGACGCTGGTGCGGGCTTCCGCCGGCACGGGCAAGACCTATCAACTGACCGCTCGGTTGCTGAAGATTCTGCTGACCGGTGCGCCCCCGGAAACGATCCTTGCGACCACGTTCACTCGCAAAGCCGCGGGCGAGATTCTCGAACGAGTCTTGATCACGCTTGGCAAAGCCGCGATCGACCCGAGTGAGAAAGCGATCGCAGAACTGCGACAACAAGTCGGCATCGAAGGCTTGCCGCGTCACGTCTGTGGACAACTCTTCCATCGCTTGCTGCGCAACATTCACCGGCTTCGCATTTGCACACTGGACAGTTTGTTCTCGCAACTCGCGCGGGCACTGCCGTTCGAATTGGACCTGCCGCCGGGTTGGCGTTTGACAGACGAGGTCGAGGAAATCTGGTTGCGACAGGTCGCGATCGGAAACTTGATCGAGTCCCTGCAGCCCGCCGAAACGGAAACGCTGATCTCGATGCTCAGCCGCGGGGATGTCAAACGCAACATCGCTCGTGAACTGATCGATGTGGTCGAGAACACGTACAACTTGGCCCGCCAAGCCGACGTGGAACGCTGGGACCAATTGAAAGTTCCCGAACTGCCTGAGTCAGCCGACATCACCCGGTCAGCGGGCATGCTCCGGTCCGCCGAAGTGCCACAAAAGTCGTTGGTCAAAGCACTCGAATCCGCCGCCGACAGCCTCGAAATTCGCGAATTCGGACCGCTTGTCGAAGCCACGCTGACAAAGAACATCGCGAAAGCGCGGTTGCATGGCGAAGAAGTCAAATTTGGACGCAGCAAGTTCCCGCCGGGTTTGGATCCTGAGTTCGACTTGATCTACGAAGTCGCCCGGCACGAGTCCCTGTCCTTGCTGCGGGCTCAGAACCAAGCCACCGGCACGCTGGTCGACCACTACGACACGTTGATTCAATTGGTCAAGCAAGCCCAACGGGCACTGGCGTTTGATGACATCGCAGTCCGCTTGGCCGGCGTGTTCACGCAGCTTGACAATCACACCCTGCAAGACCGACTCGACGCCTCGATCGATCACCTGCTGCTGGACGAATTCCAGGACACCTCCCCAGTGCAGTGGCAGGTCCTGCGTTTGCTGGCGGAGTCGGTCACCGGTCAGTCGACCGATGCCGCCTCCAATGTCCTCGATCCCAAACGCTCCAAGTCATTCTTCTGCGTCGGCGACACCAAACAAGCCATCTACGGTTGGCGTGGTGGCGTGGCGGAGATCTTCGATGCGGTCGACAAGCAAATTCCCGGGATCATTTCCAAGCAACAAGACGAGAGCTATCGCAGCAGCAGCGTGGTGCTCGACGCGGTCACCGACGCGTTCCAGCATTTGCCTCGCCACCCCATGGCCGAGCGAACCGATCCGCCCAACCCCGCTGACAAGGCTCACTACGAAGCCAAGGCACTCAAGCGATTCGCCAAGCGATTCCCTCCCCACACAGCGGCGAAGAAACTGCCCGGTTTCGTTCAATTTCGAACCGCGGAACTGAACCTGAAACCGCCAGCGGACTCCGGGGAAAAGACAAAGAGCAAGCCCTCTGCCGCAGACATTCAAAAAGGCTTGCTGGACGACGTTGCAAAACAAATTGCCGAATTGCACCACCAGTCGCCGCACCTGACGATTGGCGTGCTGACTCGCACGAACAGCACCGTCGGTGGGTTGATCAATCGATTGGAACACCTCGATGTCGACGTCAGTGCCGAGGGCGGCAACCCCTTGGTCGATTCCGTCGCGGTGCGTTGGATCCTGTCGGCGTTGATGATGTGCGAACATCCCGGCGACGGTCGCTGGCGATTGCACATCGCCAACAGCCCGCTCAAGTTTGTTTTGCCGCTTTCGGACAGCGACAGCAAAGGCGAAGCCGCCGATCAGCTTCGCGCGAGAATCGAGGACCAGGGTCTCGCCAAAACGATTCTGTTCCTGGCGAAAGCGTTGATGCCTCACTGCGACATTCGTGAGAACGTGCGTTTGGAGCAATTGATCGAACTGGCGACGTTGTACCAACACACCGCCGACAGTCGCCTGCGTGATTTCGTCGAACTGGTTCATGAAAAACGAGTCCAGCGTCCGCGTGCCGCGGTCGTGCGGGTGATGACCGTCCACCAATCCAAAGGGTTGGAATTCGACGCCGTCTTTTTGCCCGAAATCCACAAAGCGTTGCTCGGCCAATCACCGCAATGCTTGGCCGACATCCCAGAGATTGGCCAACCCGCACGCGGGCTCAGTCGTTCGGTTGGCGAAGCCCAGTGGCACTTCCTCCCCAAACGTTGGCAAGCCGTGTTTGGCGGTTCCGTTGCCGCTCGATTGACCGAAGCGATGTGCTTGTTGTACGTGGCCATGACGCGGGCGCGGCAAGGTTTGTACTTGGTGATTCCGCCCGCCGGCAAAAAGGACTTCAACAACAAAACCGCCGCATCGTTGCTGTATCACGCTTGGAAGTGCGAAGCCGATCCAACCGCCGAAGGCGAGGTGTTGTTCGAGAGCGGCGACGCGACTTGGTTCGGCGATTCAGACGACCAATCGGTGGATGAGACCAAAAGCGAACAGGAAGACGTGCCGATTCGACGATTGTCGTTCGTATGATCGAAGACAATCGCGTCCTCGGAACATGAAATTCAGAGGTCCCGAATGGGGGCGTTGCATCAGGCAATCAACGTCGGCCCCATCCGGGGCGATGTTCATGGTGGCCGGCAACGGTCTCGGGGTTCACACCCCGAGCTACCAACGCGGACTCCTCCGGAGTCATGCACAAATCCGCCCCGGATGGGGCCGTCATCGTTAGCTCGGGGTGGAAGCCCCGAGAAACGTGAACACAAACCCAACATCCAACGCCCCGGACGGGGCCGGCGTGGTTAGCTCGGGGTGGAAGCCCCGAGGAACGTGAACACAAACGCAACATCCAAACGCCCCGGACGGGGCCGGCGTGTCGTTGCGAATTCCAAACCGAAACGAATCGCGGGCAACCGACGACGGCCCCATCCGGGGCGATGTTCATGTTGGACGGCAACGGTCTCGGGGTTCACACCCCGAGCTACCAACGCGGACTCCTCCGGAGTCATGCACGATCTCGCCCCGGACGGGGCCGTCATCAAACTTGGGGCGTCCAGCTTGAGATATGGACTCATCCCGCCTCATGCACGAATCCGCCCCGGACGGGGCCGTCATCGTTAGCTCGGGGTGGAAGCCCCGAGGAACATGAACACAAACGCAACACACCAAACGCCCCGGAGGGGCCGTCGTGCCGTTGCGAGTTCCAAACCGACACGAATCGCAGGCAACCGACGACGGCCCCGTCCGGGGCGATGTTCGTGGTGGCCGGCAACGGTCTCGGGGTTCACACCCCGAGCTACCAACGCGGACTCCTCCGGAGTCATGCACGATCTCGCCCCGGACGGGGCCGTCATCGTTAGCTCGGGGTGGAAGCCCCGAGAAACGTGAACACAAACCCAACATCCAACGCCCCGGACGGGGCCGGCGTGTCGTTGCGAATTCCAAACCGACACGAATCGCAGGCAACCGACGACGGCCCCGTCCGGGGCGATGTTCGTGTTGGCCGGCAACGGTCTCGGGGTTCACACCCCGAGCTACCAACGCGGACTCCTCCGGAGTCATGCACGATCTCGCCCCGGATGGGGCCGTCGTCGTTAGCTCGGGGTGGAAGCCCCGAGGAACGTGAACACAAACCCAACATCCAACGCCCCGGACGGGGCCGGCGTATTTCAAACGCCTCGATCGTTGCAAAATCACTCGTGACATGACCGCTTGGAATTCCGCCATGCGGCAGGTCGCCGCATCGGATTCGTGGCGTTGGTGATTGCCTCGAAGCCAGGGCTTGTTTAGGATTTTGTTCGTGAGGAGCGAGCCAGATTTGGCACGCAGTCAGGCATTGAGCCCGTTTTGTTTTTCTTTCGACAGTTCCGATCTTCCCTGCTACGACGCGGCGTCTGTGTGACGCTGTTGTTGGTGCTTGGGTGTGGCATGATCGGACTGCCCCTCACCGCTCCTCGGCCCGAGAAAGTTGGCCGGTTCCCCTGCGAAGCCTGCCCTTGCGGCTGCTCCTCCGCCGATTACTGCTGGGACAAGTGCTGCTGCCACAGTGACTTCGAAAAACTGCAATGGGCAGCCGAAAACAACGTCACCCCGCCGGCGTTCCTGGTCGCTCGAGTTGACCTTTCACTCGGCGAGATCGCTGACGGAACTTCGCAAGAAACGCCGTCAACCTGCGCATCCGGCAGCTGCTGTGGCCCCGATTCACCTGGTCCGCCCCCCGGATTCGCGGCCAAGATGCGCCAGCGTTCCTTGACGTGCCACTCCGTGACTGGGCGATCCGCCGAGGCGTCCACTGGCTCGCTGGCAAAAACCGAAACAGCATCCTGCTGTGGCGATGCTTGCGGTGACGAACCGGCCTCCCCCTCGACCTCCGAACCCGTCCGCTGGGTTCGCCTGCAAGACGCCGCGAAATGTCATGGCATCGAGATGGTCTGGAGCCTGTTCTCCAGCGTCGTCGTTGATTTCCAAGCGTTCGAATGGAAGGTCTCTCCTCCGCCTTTGCTGTTTCGCTTGAGTCTTCAAGACGATCACGCGGACGCAATGAGCCTCTGCCCCGAGCCGCCGGTTCCTTAGCCAGCGTCCCTCGCTCGCTCGTGAATCCCGTAGGGATGTCCGCGCGCGATCTCTTCACGCATTGCAATCCGGTTTGTTGCTGCGCTCACGGCATCGTTGCTCATCGAGTGAAGGTGCGGACGCAGAAATCACCGCTGCCGCGTTGGTGGTTGAAGGCTCGCTCCTCACACCAGTGTGGTCTTCGTCGCTGACGCGGGAGCGTCCTCGCATTGCCGAGGATGGTTGACCCAACGTCGGATTGCACCGATTCGAATGGACTTTCGAACGCAACTCATTTGTCGAACGAGCTGAGCTTGAAAAGGGCTGGGTTCGCTTCCACGGAGAAGGTGCGCGCACTCAGCAGGCTGAACCTGCAGGCACCCACCGAACCATCCACCCAACAACGACTCAACCGCACAACAAACCATTTCAATTCCCATGAAACTCTCTCGACCCAATGCCCCGCAACGCGGCTTCACCTTGGTGGAACTGCTGGTGGTGATCGCGATCATCGGCGTCCTGGTGGGGCTGCTGCTTCCCGCGGTCCAAGCCGCTCGCGAGGCCGCCCGACGCATGCAGTGCAGCAACAACCTGAAACAGATCACGCTGGCGATGCACAACTACGAAAGCGCACACCGAAAGCTCCCGTCCAACTACACGACCGGCTCCGGAACATCCGGCAACTTTTCAGTCTTCGCCCAGATGGCTCCGTTTTACGAGCAAGGGAACATGCTCGACATGATTCACTTCGACCGCCCGTTGCATGTTGGTTGCTGCCCAGGCCAGCTCGTCACTCCCCATGACGACGCCGCGAAAACAGCGATGCCGATGTTGACCTGCCCCAGCGAAGATCATGATCGGACCTACTATGTCACCACGCTCTCAGGAAGCGGCCCGACTCAGGCTTACTCCGCCACCAACTACGGCATGAACTTTGGCACGGGAGTCGGAACGCTGTACGACTCTCGCACCACCACCGATGGCATCCTGTGGATCAACTCCAAAGTCGGTTTCGAATCGATCCTGGACGGATTGAGCAACACGGCGGCTTTCGCAGAACACTTGCTGGGCATGTCGGAACAAGATCCCGCCGAGCCCACCGAACCGCATCTGCGAAAGCGAGTGATGATGAATGTGACCTGTGCCTTCATCAGCCGTTCGATGCCTCCCACCACGCCAGGATTCGCAGGATTCTTTCTGCCAGAAAACCCGAACGAGATGGAAGCCTACGTTCGCGGCAGCGGACTGCACCGCGGCTGGGCTGGCCATCGCGGCGCGGGGTGGATCAACGGTCGAGAATACTGGACCGGCTACTCGCACTATCACCCACCCCAAAGCTTGATCCCCGACATGGGCAGTTGTGGCTGGGGCGTTTTTGGAACACGAAGCAACCATCCCGGCGGTGTCCATGTCGCTCGCTGTGACGGCAGCGTTGGCTTTGTCACCGAAAGCATTGACCTGGAGACATGGCGTGCCCTCGGCACCCGCAACGGCCACGAAGTCTTGGAGGCATTCTGAAATGAAAACGCAACCATTGCTCAACCCAAATTCGTCACTGAAAACCTTCTTCGCCATCGCAACGTTGGCAAGCTCTCTTTGCACGCCGTGGCAAGCGGCCTTCGGACAAGCCGTCTGGCCCGCGTTCCTTGGCCAGGGAAGCAGCGAAACATTCCAGGCCGAGAAGCTTCCACTGAACTGGTCCCCCGGTGAAAACGTTCGCTGGAAACAAGCCATCCTCGGCAAAGGTCAATCCAGCCCCGTGGTTTGGGGCGACACAGTCTACGTCACCAGCATCCAAGGTGAGATGAAAGAAACCTGCGTGGTGATGGCGATTGCACTGGCCGATGGTCAAGTCAAATGGACCCGCCAAATCGAGTCGGCCACACCAGTGCGATCCAACTACTTCCAAAGTCGATCGGCCCCCACTCCGGTCGTCGACGAGAAGCATGTGGTCGCCTTTTTCGAAACCGGCAACCTGGTCGGGATCGATCGCAACTCCGGCGAGCTTCTCTGGGAACGATCCTTGCCCGACGAAACCGGCGTCTTCCAGTCCGACATCGGGTTGGCAAGCTCGCTAGCACAACACGGATCCAACGCGTTTGTTTTGATCGATCACGAGGGAGACTCATACTTGATGGCGGTCAACAAAGGCAGCGGAGAAACCGCTTGGAAAACGGAACGCTTCAGTCGCAAAAGCTACGCTTCCCCCGCCATCCTCCAGATCGGCAGCAAAGCACAAATCGTTTGCAGCAGCGATGGTTCGGTCGACGGCTACTCCCCCGAAACGGGCGAGCAACTTTGGACGTTCGAGGACATCGGTGCCAACACCTCCAACACGCCGCCGGCTGTGCTCGAAAACATGGTGTTGGTGGGTGCGTCCAACGGAATGCAGGATGCTCGCGCGGTCGAAGCTCGCGAATCGAATCTTTGTTTGCGAATCGACGGCGACGGAAAACAGTTCCAACCCGAGGTCGCTTGGAAAACAACCAAGGCGACGACCACCTTCGCTTCGCCCATCGCGCACCAAGGACTCGCGTACTGGATCACCACCGCTGGGGTTCTGTATTGCTTTGACTTGGAATCAGGCGAACTGGTTTACCGCAAACGCGCCGGTGAACAGTGCTGGGTCACGCCGGTCGGAATCGGCGATCGCATCTACCTGTTCGGCAAAGGCGGTGAGACGACGGTCATTGCCGCGGGACCTGAATTCAACGTCCTCGCAGAAAATGAACTCTGGGACATCGATTCCATCCCCGCAACGAGTTCAGGCCAATTCGCTGGCCCTCGCTCAGGGAAGGGCGGCAGACCTGACTCGAGGAAAGGTGGTGGCTCCCGGCCAACCGAATCCGCCAACGCTCAACCATCCGTCACCAAGAATGCTGAAGGCGAACCAAAGCCGGAAGATTCCGCGGCCCGGAAACCGATGGACGACGACGCGATCGAGGCCGCACGCCAACGGGGCGAGAACCAATTCGCCGATCCGGTTCAGTACGGAGTCGCGTTCACTCAGGACGCCATCCTGATTCGCACCGGCAGCGAACTGCACTGCATCGCCAACAGCGAAGCCATCCCGGCGGACGAGGAGGTCTCGCCATGAGCGGATTCCGTGCGTGTGTTTTTTGGGTGCTGCTTCCGTTGGGCACTTCGCTACCAGCCCAAGCGGTCAACTGGGAAGCGGCACCGATTCACTACAGCGATTCGGAAGCAACTCGCAACTGCGTTGCGAAACTGCAGGCCGACTTGGAATCGGGTCGACGAGAACTCTCCGGCGAAGACGAATTGTCTCGCCTGCGATCATTGCTGGATCAGCTGAACGTTCCTGTCTCATCGCAAACGCTGGTGTTTTCAAAAACCAGTCTGCAGAAACCGCACATCACACCGGAGACACCTCGGGCGATCTATTTCAATGACGAGGTCTTCGTCGGTTATGTCCAAGGCGGCGAGATCGAAATCGCGGCGGCAGATCCCGATCTGGGGACCGTGTTTTACACCACGGAATTCGCCTTCGATCAGCCACCAACATTGCAACGGCAAGCCAATCGATGCTTGAGTTGCCACGGTGGTTCGCGAACCGGTGGCGTCCCGGGATTCCAAGTGCGTTCGGTGTACCCCAACACCAAAGGCGTTCCCGTCATCCGCGCCGGCAGCCACCTGACCAACCAACGCAGCCCACTCGCTGAACGCTGGGGCGGATGGTACGTCACCGGCACGCATGGTGACCAACATCACCTGGGCGGATTCATCCTCGCAGGAAAACGTCGACCAGAAATCATCGACAACGTGAGCGGCGAGAACCAAACGTCGCTGCCGGCAAACGTGGACGCGCAGCGATACCTGACCGGCACCAGTGACATCACCGCACTGATGGTGATGGAACACCAGATCGAAGCCTACAACCTGCTGACCCAAGCCAACTTTGTCGCCCAGCATGCCGAATGGCAGGCGGGCGAAGATCCGGTCAGCGACTCTCATCGCCAGCGAATCTCAAAAGCCACCCAACCGCTCGTCGCCTGCTTGTGCTTCGATGACGAATTCGCGATCCAGGCTCCCGTGCTTGGTGCCGGTGACTTCGCCAACGAATTTGAAACTCGTGGCGTGACTGACTCTCAAGGTCGATCGCTCCGCAAACTCAACCTGCAAACACGGCTCTTTGAATCACCGCTGAGCTATCTGGTCACAAGCCAAACGTTTGCCGAATTGCCTGAAACATTGCTCGACGAACTCGCCAGACAAATTTGGCATCGCTTCGCGAACGATCAAGCCTTCACGGCAACCCTTCGCGAGATCGGCCCCGCCTGGCTCACCGAGCGATACGAATCGCCCGAGAGGCTGCTCTCAACTTCCCCGACAAGTCATTGAAACCGTCCTTGTGACAACCCAACATCCTCTTTCCCCTTGCAACCGATTCATGAACACAACTTATCGAAACCTGACCTTCGCATTGGCTCTCCTTCTTCCCGCAGTGGCCTCCGCCCACGACACCTGGATCCAAACCAACTCACCGGTCGTTCGAACCGGTGAGGTCGTGCACGTCGACCTGCGACTTGGGAACCACGGCAACCAACATCGCGATTTCAAGCTGGCGGGTTTACTGACACTGGACTGGACTTCGCTGGATCAAATTCGACCGGATGGAACACGTTCTGATTTGAAGCCCAACCTCTTCACCTCCGCGTCGGCTGAAAAGCAAGGCTACTGGACGACGCCCGTCACGCTGACTCAACCCGGAGTCCACCAGTTCGTTCAAAAGCTCGATCGAATCATGAACCATGGCAAATCGATCCGCAGCATCCGAACCGCGAAAAGCTATGTGCTTGCCAGCGACTCATTGGACGCACCCAAGATCGGTGGTCATGCCCATGAGACGGCGGTCGGTTTGCCATTCGAAATGGTCCTCGACACGTGCCCACTCGGCGAGGTTTGCGTCGGGCGATCGATCACGGTCACGGTCTTGCATCACGGCAAGCCACTCCAAGACGCCATCGTCAGTTTCATCCCGGAAGGAGAAACGCTGCAGGGTGAGATGGATCCCAACTACGAGTTCAAGACCGATGCGTCCGGCAACGCCACGTTTGTTCCCCAGCAGGCGACACGCCACTTGATCGCCGCCCACCACACCGCGCTGGACGAGAAGACCGAGGAGTTCGAGTTCACCAGCTACGCGACGACCATCATGCTTTCAGTGCCCAACCAGCCAGTCGCGGCCCTGGATCGCTGAGCGTGCTCGGCAAGCTCACTCGAAGACCCGTTGCCTCTCGGGAAAAATGCCAACGTCGATGCTTCCAATCGACTCTCCAGGCACCAATCCCAGGACTACTAGGCGAAATCATCTTGCGTTAGACTGCTGCAACGCGAAACCAGCCCTCGCTGCGGCTCTCTGTCGAGTTCACCCTCGCAATCCTCGGATGATGCGAGGGTGACTTCGAGTCCACGAGGACTGGTAGTTCCTGCTCGTTCGAACCTTGTTTGCAATCGCCAATGCCCAAAGTCCTGATTCTCTACCATTCGAACACTCAAAATACGCAGCGGATGGCGGAACTGGTCGCCGAGGGTGCTCGGCAACTGGATGGAGCAGATGTCCGCCTCAGGAACATCGACGACGCCGACCACACGGACCTGGATTGGTGCGACGGCCTTGCGCTGGGCTCACCGACGAACTACGGCTCCATCAGCTGGCAAATGAAACGCTGGTGGGACGAGCAACCGATCGAAAACTGGGGCAAACGCGATGGTAAGATCGGCTGCGTGTTTACATCAGCCGGGGCCTGGGGAGGGGGGCAAGAATGGACCTGCATGGCACTGATGTCCATTCTGATCAACTATGGATTCCTGGTGTTCGGTTTGACCGACTACACCGGGATCAAGTTTTCGGCCCACTATGGCGCGATCTCCGCCGGCGGCCCCGATGAAGAGCGAGTCCAAGAAGCTTGTCGCCGTTTGGGCAGACGATTGTCCGAATGGACCGCCAGCATGATTGACGGTCAAAAAGAAGCTCACCCACTGAACCAGACCTACGAACGCTTCAAAGATTTGGGCAAATAGCTTTTTCAGTCCCAAACCTCTGACGATTCCAACTAACTTTTCCTTTTCACTTTCGACGTTCATTGTCGCAATTCCCCACGAGGTTTCAAATGTCAGCCCGTCAAAAACTCAATCGGCGTCACTTCCTACAAACCACCGGCGCTGCCACCGCGGCCGGCTACTTTGCAGGGACCAGCAGCCTGGGAAATGCACAAGAGTCCCCCAACGAACGCCCCGTGTTCGCGACCATCGGTCTTCGCAACCAGGGCTGGACGATCACCAACAAGTCGTTCAAGTACGCTGACTTCGCCGCGATGGCAGACGTCGACGCAAACGTCTTGGGCGAAAACATTGCCAAGGCCAAAGAACAACAAGGCACGGCTCCAGAAGGCTACGCCGACTATCGCAAGCTGCTCGAGCGAAAAGACATCGACGCGGTGATGATCGCAGCGCCCGACCACTGGCACACCAAGATCTCCGTCGAAGCCATGTTGGCCGGCAAAGATGTCTACTGCGAAAAGCCGCTGACCCTGACGATCGACGAAGGCAAGCTGATCGAAAAGATCGTCAAACAAACCGGACGCGTGTTCCAAGTTGGAACGATGCAGCGAACCGAAAACAACCAACGCTTCCTACAAGCGATCGCGATGATCCGCGATGGACGAATCGGCGAGATCCGCAAAGTCACTTGCGGAATCAACGGAGCCTCAGCTTCACCCGTGATCCCCGCCATTGACGTCCCCCAGGGCCTCGACTTCGACTTCTGGCTCGGCCCTGCTCCCAAGGTTCCTTACCGCGCCTTGCCAGAAATGAGAAAGGGATACGGCGGCGGCGTGCCGCTGTACACCAATTGCCATTACGCTTGGCGAAACTGGTACGAGTACTCCGGTGGCCAGATGAACGACTGGGGCGCTCACCACGTCGACATCGCCACTTGGGCGCTGGGTGCCGATCAATCCGGCCCAAACAAAATCACGCCGGTCAGCTTTTCGCTGCCAGTCGATTACAAAGATGGCTTCCCAACTGTCAGCGATCAGTACAACTCGCCGACCAAGTTTGAGATCCACGCCAACATGCCCGGCGACATCCCCATGGTCATCACCAGCGAAGGCGACAACGGGATCCTGTTCGAAGGAACCGAAGGTCGCTTCTTCGTCAACCGTGGCAAGATCGTTGGCAAGCCCGTCGAAGACTTGGAATCCAACCCGTTGCCGGAAGGTGCGATTGAAGAAGTCTACGGCGGTCCCGTCGCCGGCAACCACACGGACAACTTCGTGCAAGCGATGCGTTCACGCAAACTACCGATCTCGGATGTTTGGACGCACAACCGAATGCTCGAAACATGCCACTTGGCCAACATCTCCATCCGCTTGGGTCGCGAACTGAACTGGGACCCAACCAAACGCGAAATCGTTGGCGACGACGAAGCCAATTCGTTCCTCTCGCGTGAAAGCCGCAAAGGATACGAAATCGAGATGTAATCGATTGCCTGATGGCCCGATCAGTCGGGCGACGGAACCGATCCCAATGCCGGACCGCCCTCAAGCGGCCCGGCATTTTTTTTGGTGATTAAGCAGGTACGCAGGTGTCATCGGGTATGTGAGCCGTTGGCGTTAGCCCCGGTTTTCACGCGCAACCGGGGCTAACGCCCAAACGGCTCACATGGTTGTGCGCGATCATTCCAGCCGACCTGCTTAGCAGTCCAGCGTTCGCCCCGGTTGTGTGTTGAAACCGTGGCGAACGCCATTCGGCTGACATCGGCGTGCCAGCTTCGAAGCACTCATCGAACGCGTTATCGTCCTGCTGGCAAGGCATGGCTTTCGTTGAACACTCGAGCATCGTCGCTCAACGACACTTCGAACTCAAACTCGCCAGGCTCGAACGTGAGCGGCACGTGGCAGTCCTTCGCGACAATGCGATTGATCTTCCAATCCAGCCATCGCCACCAAGAAAGCGATCGCTCCCAGTCCCGAAGACAATTTCGCAACCCAATCGTCCGCGGGTGATCGGGCTCACCGGATTGATTGAGCGCATCCAGCGCTCCGCCCACCAATCCGTTCAAGAGCAGCGCAGTCGCAAAGTTTCGCTTGCAAACACTGGAAATCTCGGACCGTTCCAACACTCCATTGGAAGACAGAACGAACTGGCGAAACACCGACAAGGCTTCTTCCGTCCTCCCCAATCGCAACAAGCAAACGCCCAGCGTGTTCCGGATGGCGGGTGAACGTCCCGCCGAGTGCAACCGGCGGACGACGCCTTCATAGTCACGCCTGGACAAAAGATTGGACACGGACTTCAGCGCCGCCGGCAATTCTGGCGTCCGAATCGGCGTGGCTGACTGGGACTGGAAGGCGGGAATTGAAGAAACAGAATGGGATGTGCGCACAGACATCGACAAAACTCTCAATAAGAAAATTGCAAAAGACAAACAGAAAGAAGACTCCCCCGAAGGCGTCTTAGATCTGCAATCTCACATGCAAGTTCACGAGAGAATCCCCTGTCCCAGCCGCGGCCCCGACACCCGGTTCGAAAACGCCCGCCAACAGCAAACGCGAGGCCTGGTCACAGGGATCCACCAACCCCGATCCCAACGAACCCGAAAGTTCACGGGCCTCCTTGATCACCTGGGCAAGCGAAGCGGCACCGCGTTCAGATTCGACGGCAACGGAACGCTCGATCGAGACGTTCTCAAGCGTCGAGACGGCGGTGGAAAGCGAATCCGACTTGGCAACGGAAACAGGGGGGAACGCCGGTGGCAGGAACTGCAACCAAGCGACCAACCAAAGAGCGGTCATCAAGCACACCCGTCCAGACACGCTGGTGCGTTTCGGCAAGGAAGCCGTGAACGCGAAATCGTGCGGGTTGAACGAAAGAACCATGAATTTGAAGATCGCAACCGCAGTTGCGACAGCCGCAAAGAGAGATTCATTGAGCATTCGGAACGATCCGAATCAAATTCAATGACCTTTTCATTATTGGATCCGACAAGCACCGGACAAGGCCATCACGCGAAATTCTCAAAACTCGCTGTTTGGCCTCGCCCCCATCCCCCACTCAACGGGGCCCGCTCTGCCGGGCCAGCAACCGAGCACCGCTCAGCGTTTTGCCGCTTTGCGTTCCGCTTTCTGCATCGCCTTCGCTTCGCTCTTCGGATCGTAATTCGGATTGGGCTGCGTCGGCACGGGCGCACCGATTCGCTTTCGCCAAGCCACCAACTTACTGTGCAGGGCCTGAGTCTTGATTGGATTGGTGGCTGCCAAGTTGTTGGACTCACCGGGATCCGAAACCAGATCGTACAACTCCAACCCACCGTCCTCAAAGTACTCGTGAAGCTTCCACCGACCGTCTCGAATGATGCTGCAGGGACGACTCCGGTACAGCGGGTCTCGCTGACCGTCAGTGACCGAGAAGCTTTGCAAGTACGCGGGGAAGTGCCAGTACAATTCGCGATCGGGCAAGCTTCCTTCCTGCTTGAGCAATGGCATCAAGCTCACGCCATCGAGTGGCTGGTTGGTCGGCAACTGGGCTCCCGTCATCTCGACAAAGGTCGGGTACAAGTCAGCAACGATGATCGGCACATCGCACTTCGTCCCCGGATCCACGACGCCAGGCCAAGTCACAAAGAACGGTTCGCGAATTCCGCCCTCATAATAAGTGCCTTTGTAACCGCGCAGTGGTTTCATGGAGGTCGCCGGTCCGTAACCACCATTGTCGCTGGTGAAGACGATCGCGGTGCTCTCTTTCAAACCCAGTTCATGCAGCGTCTCGACCATTCGCCCCACTCCTTCGTCGACGCTCTCGATCATCGCGGCCATCACCGCGTGGTCGTGCAACGTGCCGGGTTGCTTCGCCTTGTACTTGGCAACCAAGTCGGGCTTGGCTTGCAACGGTGTGTGAACGGCAAAGTGGGACAGGTACAGAAACCAAGACCGTTCCTGGTTGGCTTCGATGAACCGAATGGCTTCGTCCGTGAGACGATCAGTCAGGTACTCGTCGTCGCTCGCATCCTGCAACCCTGGCACTTTCGGATGTGGCGGGAAATACCCCTTCGGTGGACTGCCGCTGTGCGTGCCCGCGACGTTGAGATCAAAGCCATACGGCAGCGGATCATCACTCAGATGCCACTTGCCAATGATGCCGGTTCGATACCCCGCCTCGTGAACCTGATGCGCCCAGGTTTGAATGTCGGATGAAAGCACGTCCGTGCCCGGAATGTGCTGCAGCGTTCCGTGCTTCGGGTTACCGCGACGCTCCGTCCCGACGTTGTAGATTTCGTGACGAGGCGAATACTGCCCCGACAGCAAACTGGCTCGCGCCGGTGCGCAGTTCGCCGCACACGAATAAGCGTTCGAGAACACCATGCCTCGTTCCGCCAAAGCATCCAGGTTCGGCGTCTCATAGAAATCCGACCCCATGAAGCTGGCGTCACGCCAACCGTAGTCGTCCAAATAAATGAACAAAACATTGGGATGTTCCTTCGAGGGGGTCTCGGCAGTTGTGGTGGAAACCAGAACGACCGCGAAAAGAAACGCGGGCAGGGCCCCAAGCAGGCGGGATGTCAAGTTCATAATTTTGATTCAAAGACAGAGTGCAAAGCGTGAATGGTCAGTCGATCAGTTCGGCATCGCGACAAATCGACTTAGCGGCGTGGCGCAAGCCGCCCGGTGCGTCACCGGAGGGCTCGCGCCCTTCCGCTATCTAGGATTGAGATATCGAAGGCATTCGAAACCTTGCCTAAGGACGCTGAGTGATTTTAACCAAGCGTTCTTTCCGTGAACCACCTTCACCGAATCCAATTCGCAGCAGCAACGAATCCGCCAGAACCGCAGGACAGGCGTAACAATCCGATCCGAGACGATTCTTTGAAATCAGTTGGTAGTCGTCACCGCTGGCGGAGAAAACGTAGTGGTTGCCCGACAGATCCGACACGTAAACGTTCCCACCTGCCAACACTGGCGATCCACTGAAGTTGCCGCCCAAACGTTCTTTCCACTGAACACTTCCGTCTTCGTTCGACCAGCACATCGCAACACCGTTGTCGGTGACACCGAACAGGCTGGTGCCGTTGGTCACCACCGAAGGTTCATAGAGAGCTGTGCGGTCCGACCAAATTTCTTCCCCCGTCGCAGAGAAGCAGGCGGTTTGTTTGTCGGGGTAACCACCGGAAGCAAAAATCCGATCCCCCGCTGTCACGATGGTCCCGCAAGTTGCTTCCGCGATCGCGGGAGTTTCCCAGCGAGGCTCGCCGGTCGCCGGATCATAGCTGGCGACACGGTCACCGCCGCTGATCAACAACTGATCCATCCCACCAACACTTGCAATCATGGGACTGGAGTAACTGCTGGCGTCGCCCCGAGACCGTCGCCAAGCGATCTCGCCGGTTCCCAGATCCAACGCCACCAAGTAGCCGCCACCAAAGTTGTCCGCGGCAAGGATCACAAACGACTGGTACAGAACCGGGGATGGGGCGTAACCGAACTTCGATGCGAACGCCCCCACATCGGTTTGCCAAACCACTTCGCCGCTCAAGTCCACTGCGGTGACGAAGATGCGTTCCTGGTTGAGGAACGCGGTCACGATGAGTTCGCCGTCCGAGGCGGGTGTGCCATTCGCGTTGGTGGCTTTGTGGTGCACTTCTCGGGCAGACGGGAAGTTGCCTTCGTGGATCACACGTCGCCACTTTTCATCCCCCGATTCCAAGTCAAATGAAACCAGCATCTGTTGCTGCTTCGCATCGTCAGCGGTGCCCAGAACGACTTGATCGCCGATCACGATTGGACTGCTGTGACCGCGACCTGGAACGTTGGCTTGCCAAGCAATGTTGGTGGACTCATCCCAGGTTGTGGGCGGCGCGGCGTCATCGGCCCGTCCATCCATGCTGGGACCACGCCACTGCGGCCAAGGCAAATCAACCGCAGGCGTTTCGCGAATTTGCAGAGCCACACCGCTGTCGCGGATCGAAACCTCATCGACCGGCGTGGACTTTCGGCAAGCGGAGAAACCGAGGAACGCGACAGCCACCCCGTAAGTCCAACACCAGTGGCTGGAGGGGCGTGAGGTCAATCGTTGCATCGGGACTTCTCCGGCGAGTTTATTTTTTGTTCTTCGGCGCGACGGGCTGCTTCTTTTTGTTGCCGGGGCCAACCGGCTCCACAAACATACCGTGTTCGAACATCACCGGTTCACTCATCCGAGGGTCGCCCGTTCGTTTCAGCTCGCCGATCAACCGATCATGAAGCTGCTTCTCTGTTTCAGCGTGATCAGAGTGCCCGGCAAGGTTGTTCAGACAATCCGGATCGGACTTCAGGTCATACATTTCGATCCGTGGACGGCGGCCCACCATGAATTCAAACGCTTCGGGATACTGCTTGCGGTTCAACGCAACGAAGGCCTTGGTCGGACTCGCGTCAAGGTCCGGGTACGCCGCGAAGGTGTTCTCACGCAGGTCCTCCTCGGATGGGATGTCCCTGTCGTCGGCATCGATCTCGGGCCCGTCCCCCATCGGTGTTCGCTCGGGCTCGAAATTGATGATGTACAACCAATCATCGGACTGGATGGCACGTTGCGGATAAGGCTTCGCTCCTTCGCGTGCCATGGCGACGTGCCGTTCTCGACCGGTGAAGACCGCATCTCGCGAAGAATCAATGCGTCCCGATTGGTCGCTGGTCAAAAGCGGGGTGATCGGACGAGCGATCATGCTGGCGGGCGCTTCGACGCTGGCAACTTCCAAGAACGTCGTTGCCAATTCGGGCAACGAAACGAAGTCCGTCACCACACGGTTGGAATGTTCCATGCCGCTCGGCCAACGGACCGCCAACGGCACATGAGTTCCGAAGTCGTACAGATTGCATTTGCCACGCGACACACCGGGAACCCCGTGATCGCCGCTGACAACCAGCAGCGTGTCATCCGCGATGCCAAGCCGTTGCAGTTCTTCGTCCAAGACAACCAGCGCGGCATCAAACGCCATCGCTTCGCCCAGGTAGTCGGCAAAGTCTTCTCGGATCTCAGGAACGTCGGGCAGGTAAGCGGGCAATTTGCCTTTCAAGTCATCGGGGTTGATGCCCCAGAGTTCATGCCCGCTCTTGGCCACCCATTTCCGGTGCGTGTTGGTCGGACCAAACCAGTAGCAAATCGGCGAATCGCCATCGAGTTTTCCGTCGTTGTCGGCGTCGAGGAAGTTGCGAATGTTCTGGCGAACTTCATGGAACAGCTTCGCCTTGGCCGCGTCGCGATCCTCCGCCTTCATCACGAACTGCGAAAACCCGTTGAACTTCGATCCGGCCTTGTTGGACGCTGTGCGTGTTCCACCGTACGGTGCGTTGCCGGGACGTCCGGGACTCCAGACTTTGTAAGTGTGTCCGATTCGATATCCGGACTCTTCCAACAACAACGGGTAAGCCGGCAACGAAAAATCCCAGACCGCCCCGAGCAAAATCGAAGCCTTGTCGCATCGCCAAAATGGCTGGCCAGCCATCAACGAGCTTCGACACGGCGTGCACGAGGGTGCGCTGACAAACGCGTTGGTGAACAACACCCCGTCGCGTGCGATCGAATCGAACTTGGGGGTCGAGATCACTTCACTGGCAGTGCCCGGAAAATGCTTCGCGTAGGCACTCGCGTAGCAGCCCCAATCGTCCGCGAACGCCATCACGATGTGTGGTCGTGATTTCTTTTGTTCAGATGGCTTGGCATCAGCCAGTGCCGGCGAGGCCACGCACAACAACAAAGCAACGGGCAGCAAACGGGAACATTGCCGATGGAACATGGCATTCTCCGACGGATGAGATTCAGGTGGGATGATGGGGAGGGATCAAGACGGGTGGCAAGCAAGGTGCCCGCTCGTCTCGAAGAATCATCCTAGCCAACATCCCTAGCGATCGCTGAACTTCACACGAAAATGAACCCCATTCGGCCGAAAAACCGTCCCCGTCGCCGAGCCGGCTCAGCCACTCGTAGCGAAACTCGTCAAGAGTTTCGTTCTCCACCCTGACTCGTCGAAAGTCTTGACGACTTCCGCTACGAATGGAGGGGGTAGCGAAACTCGTCAAGAGTTTCGTTCTCCACCCTGATTCGCCGAAAGTCTTGACGACTTCCGCTACGAACGGAGGGGGTAGCGAAACTCGTCAAGAGTTTCGTTGTCCACCCTGATTCGCCGAAAGTCTTGACGACTTCCGCTACGAATGGAGGGGTAGCGAAACTCGTCAAGAGTTTCGTTCTCCCACCTGACTCGCCGAAAGTCTTGACGACTTTCGCTACGAACGGAGGGGGTAGCGAAACTCGTCAAGAGTTTCGTTCTCCACCCTGATTCGCCGAAAGTCTTGACGACTTCCGCTACGAATGGAGGGGGTAGCGAAACTCGTCAAGAGTTTCGTTCTCCCACCCTGAATCGCCGAAAGTCTTGACGACTTTCGCTACGAACGGAGGGGGTAGCGAAACTCGTCAAGAGTTTCGTTCTCCCCCCTGAATCGCCGAAAGTCTTGACGACTTCCGCTACGAATGGAGGGGGTAGCGAAACTCGTCAAGAGTTTCGTTCTCCACCCTGATTCGTCGAAAGTCTTGACGACTTCCGCTACGAATGGAGGGGTAGCGAAACTCGTCAAGAGTTTCGTTCTCCACCCAGATTCGCCGAAAGTCTTGACGACTTCCGCTACGAATGGCGAGCTGCCATGTGAGGGCGTCCGATCAGACCGGCTTCGATCGTGGCGTTTCCTTCAAAAACGCCAGTTTGCCACCGATGGGAACGGCGGTGGTTCTAAGGTATTCTTCTGCGCTCTCGTATTCAGCAGGATCTCCAGTCTCGGGTAGCGAAACTCGTCAAGAGTTTCGTTGTCCAAACAGACTCGCCGAAAGTCTTGACGACTTTCGCTCCGAATGGCGAGTGATCCACAGCAAACGCCCTTTGGCCTCCATCGAATCCAGCCCCATGCCCGAGCCCTCCTGTCGATCTGTCGCGATCATCGGGTTGGGATTGTTGGGTGGGAGTGTGGCGCTGTCGATTCGCAGACGTTGGCCGTCCGTCCGACTGACCGCCTGTGCCCGCTCGCCTGAAACGCGGGCTTTGGCCCTGGATCGGTCGATTGTGGACGAAGTCTTCGACCGCCCCGATGCCGCCGCGAAAGGCTGTGATTTGGCCGTCATCGCCACGCCCGTGAACCGAATTGCGTCGCTGGCTCAGGCACTTGCGGGGCATTTTCCGGAGCTGACCCTGACCGACGTGGGCAGCACCAAAGGGGGTCTGGTTCGCGAATTAGCGGGGACGACAGCGGCGAAACAGTTCGTTCCGGCTCATCCGATCGCGGGAAGCGAAAAAAGCGGGGCGGAGCACGCACGGGCGGACCTTTTTGACGACAAACCCATCGTGATCACGCCCAGTGGCGAAGAACTGCCGCAGCACATCACCGCCGCAACCGAATTCTGGCGAGCCACCGGCGGACGAATTGTCACGATGCCGGCCGAACAGCACGATGCCACCTTGGCATTGACGTCTCATTTGCCACACTTGCTGTCGTCGCTCGCCGCACGCCAAATCACTCGCGAAATGCTCGCCCTGGTTGGCACCGGCTGGCTCGACACCACTCGTGTGGCGGCGGGGGATGCGGACCTTTGGACCGCCATCGTTTCCGAAAACCGCGACGCGATCCTGAGTGCGATCGAACAATCCCGGTCGGACTTGGACACATTGCAAACCATCGTGGACCAGGGCGACGACACTGCCCTGCGAACCTGGCTCGACACCGCCAAACAAATTCGACAATCCGCTCAAACCGAACCGCGACCACCCGCGGCCAAGGTTGTCTGATTCTTTTCCGTCTCCATCCTCAATCCCCGATTTCGCATCATGCCGCTTTGGCAAATCGACATTCATCCTGCTCCCGGTCAGCTCGATCGACTCGGCGAACAAACGGCTCGTGAAATCCATGAACTTGGATTGGGCGACGACCTGCTGATCGCCGCGGCACGGGGATACTTGATCCAAGCCGACATCGACGAAGCTTCCGCCAACGAAATTGCGTCGACGTTGCTGGCCGATTCCATCACGGAATCGGTCGTCGTCGGGCACCCCGGCAAAGACGCTTCGCAGGTCGAAGCGGACCTGTCCGAGGCTCCCGAATCGTTGATGGAATTGCTGGCTGAGCGTGGCATCGAATCCGAACCACACTTGGTGCACGTGATGCCCAAACCCGGTGTGATGGATCCGGTCGCGGCCAGCACCCAAGGCGCGCTTGCCGACAGCGGTGTCGAAGGCAGCACAGTCAAGACATTCCGCAAGTTCTGGATCGCGGGCGCCGACGAAGCTCAACTGGAAACGATCTGCCGTCGCGCCCTGTCAAACGATTCCATCGAAGCGTTTGTGATCGGGCCCCTGATGATGGACCGATTGGATGTCGGTTCGGCTGGCGAATTCGAATTGGTGCACGTGCCGATTCGCGAACTGGATGACGCCGGACTGGAAAAACTCTCCAAGGAAGGCCAGCTGTATCTGACCCTGGTCGAGATGCAAACGATCCGTGATCACTTTGTCGAATTGGGACGTGACCCAACCGACATCGAACTGGAATCCGTCGCCCAGACTTGGTCGGAACACTGCAGCCACAAAACATTGGCCGGCCGGATCCACTACAAGGGCCCCGGTGCCGATGGCACACCTGGCGGCGACGAACGCCAGTACAACAACATGCTCAAAGAAACAATCTTTGAAGCGACCCAAACCATTCGGCGGTCCCTGGGCGACGACGATTGGTGCGTCAGCGTGTTCAAGGACAACGCGGGCATCGTGACCTTCGACGAACAAGACCACGTGTGCTTCAAAGTCGAAACGCACAATCACCCTTCGGCCTTGGAACCCTACGGCGGAGCCAACACCGGAATCGGTGGCGTCATCCGTGACCCGATGGGCACGGGAATGGGAGCCAAGCCGATCTGCAATACCGACGTGTTCTGCTTCGCTCCACCGGACGTTTCACCCGAAGAATTGCCACCAGGCGTGCTGCATCCCCGCCGCGTCATTCAAGGCGTCGTGTCCGGCGTGCGTGATTACGGCAACCGAATGGGAATCCCCACGGTCAACGGTGCGGTTTACTTTGACGAGCGTTATCTCGGCAACCCGCTGGTTTACTGCGGCAACGTCGGCATCATTCCTGTCGGCATGGAAGACAAAGAAGTCAAACCCAACGACTTGATCGTCGCGGTTGGCGGACGCACCGGACGAGACGGGATCCACGGGGCAACGTTCAGCAGTGCCGAACTGACCAGCGAATCCGAATCGTTGTCCGGCGGTGCCGTTCAGATTGGCAATGCGATCACCGAAAAGATGGTGCTCGACGTGCTGATGCAAGCTCGCGATCGCGGGCTGTACAACGCGGTCACGGACTGCGGCGCAGGCGGCTTCAGCAGTGCGGTTGGCGAGATGGGAGAAGAACTCGGTGCCGAAGTTTGGCTGGACAAAGCCCCACTGAAGTACGACGGCCTGACCTACACCGAAATCTGGATCTCCGAAGCTCAAGAACGCATGGTCTTGGCCGTTCCCCAAGAACGCTGGGACGAACTGCGAGAGCTGTGCGAAAGCGAAGGCGTCGAGGCCGCCGCCATCGGCCGCTTTGTTCCCACCGGTCGACTGCAATTGAACTTCCACGGGCAAACGGTCGGCGACGTCGCCATGTCGTTCTTGCACGACGGACGTCCGCCCGTGATTCGCGACGCGATCTACGAACCACCCAAGGCCAAACCGTTGTCGGTCGGTGACCGCGACGCCGCGGCCAACTCCGAAACACTGCTGAAAATCCTGGGCAGCTACAACGTCGCCAGCAAGCACTGGGTGATCCGCCAATACGATCACGAAGTCCAAGCGGGCAGCGTCGTCAAACCCTTGGTCGGCCCACAATGCGATGGCCCCGGCGACGCCGCCGTCGTGCGTCCCAAACTGAACAGCCGCCGTGGTCTGGTGATCAGTTGCGGCATGAACCCGCACTACGGCGACTTCGACACGTATCACATGGCCGCTTCGGCGATCGACGAAGCCATGCGGAACGCAGTCGCGGTCGGTGCCGATCCTTCCAAGATTGCCATCCTCGACAACTTCTGCTGGGGATACACCGATCGAGCCGAAACGCTGGGGTCGCTCGTCCGGGCCGCGATCGCTTGCCAAGACCTTGCGGTCACTTTGGGCACGCCGTTCGTCAGCGGCAAGGACAGCTTGAACAACGAGTTCAGCTACTTCGATGACAACAACGAAAAGCAAACCATCGCGATTCCGCCCAGCCTGTTGATCAGTGCGATGGGCCAAATCGATGATGTCAGCAAATCGGTCACGATGGACGCCAAGGAAGCCGGCAACGTGATCTTCCTGGTCGGACAAACCCATCGCGAACTCGGCGGCTCGCACTATGGATTGGTCGAAAACGAACCCGGCGGTGCAGTCCCAGAAGTCGACGCCAACTTGGCCAAGCAGACATTCGCCACGGTTCACCAAGCGATCCAGTCTCGACTGGTCCGTTCGTGCCACGACCTGTGCGAAGGTGGTTTGGCGGCCGCGGCCGTTGAGATGGCCCTGGCGGGCGGACTGGGAATGGAACTCGACCTGGCATCCGTCGCTCGCGAACAGCCCTCCAACGACGGCGTGCAAACCGCCGCGGCGTTGTCGGCCACGGAAGTGCTGTTCAGCGAATCGAACACGCGATTCCTGATCGAATGCGCTCCGGAATCAGCCGACGCACTGGCGAAGATCTTCGCGGACGCGGGGATCAGCCTGACCCAACTCGGCAAAGTCATCGAATCCGACAAATTCACCATCCGAGACGGGAACACGGTGGTGTTGGAAACCGACATTGCGACCGCCAAATCGGCTTGGCAAGCACCTCTGAATTGGTGAATCGAAGTCGAATCGAGCACAAACTTCGCAAGAAGTTTGCGAAATTCGCATTGAACCGCGAGCCGGTTTCGCCTGTAATTGCACCAAGAACCTTTCCGTCGGGCGAAAAACCGCCGACGGAACCGAACAACTCCAACCATTTGGAACCGCGTGGAACTCTGGGTCCGTCGAATCGCTTTGATCGCCTATGTGGTCGGTGGCTGGCTTTTGCCAGCAGCCCACCATCATGTGGTGACGTGTGATTCGGGCCATTCCCATGCCGGAATGCATGATGCGTGTTCCCACACGCATTCGCCGGACGAAGCGGCTGGCTGTTGCTCACAGTTGAGCCCAGCGGACGCGGTGCAGCACGCACCGTTGCCCCCAGGTTGCTCGGACGAATTGCTGGTTTCGGAAACGAGCCCGCCGACCGCGAAAATCGCGTCGGAGCATCAGCATTCTCACCAATGCAGCGATCTCTGTGCGTTGTGCAACGCTCGCACGATGGCCGAAAGCCCGATCGCTGTCTCAGTGCATCGCGAAATGGTTCGGTGCACTGCGAGTCACCGGATTGAATCAACCGTCCATGAAGACTCGACCGCTTGCTGGCGTCCGTACACACGCGGCCCCCCTTCTTTGACCTGAAAACTGCCGTTCTGGGTTGCGGTGAAATTCAATTTCACTGTAACGCAAACTCACTGTCTTCATTCGAGAGCCCTTGCGCCCTCATTTTCAGGTCTCATTTCATGCCAGCCACTTCCGCCCGCGCATCACGCGCGCCCTCCCATCCGTCTCGACGCCCGGCTCTCGGCGCTCCAGCACACCACGCCTTCACCCTGGTCGAACTGTTGGTCGTGATCGCCATCATTGGCGTCCTGGTTGGCCTCCTGCTTCCTGCCGTCCAAGCGGCACGGGAAGCGGCCCGCCGGATGTCGTGCCAGAACAACCTGCACCAAATGGGCCTCGCCCTGCACAACTACCACGGGATCTTCAACCAATTGCCCAGTGGCTGGTTGGCCGATGACACCGATCACCACGAACCCGGCTGGGGCTGGGCCGCGGCCATCACCCCGCAAATGGAAGCCGGCAACGTCTACGAAACCATTCGCTTTGGGATGGCCATCGAAGAAGACCAAAACCAGCAAGCTCGCGAATCGTCGATCCCCAGCTACATGTGCCCCAGCGATCCGCTTGAGACACTGTTCTTCATCGCCGAAGCGCACGGCGACGGCGATGGGCACGAGCACGAACACGCCAGCGCGCTGAACGACAATCATGATGACGATGACGATGACCACGAGGATGATCACGAAACCGGCCACAACGTCGACGACGGCGACGAATTCCTTTTTCAAATCGCCAAGAGCAATTACGCGGGCGTGTTCGGCACCTTCGACATCCATGAAGACATGTATCACGGCGACGGGCTGTTCTACGGCAACAGCCGGCACCGTTTTCGCGACGTCCTGGATGGACTGAGCCAGACCGTGATGGTCGGCGAACGCAACAGTCGCCTGGGCGGCTCGATCTGGCAGGGGTTGATCCCCGAAGCCAATGCCGCCGCGTCTCGCATCGTGGGCGCCGCTGACCACACTCCCAACAGCGACGTCGGCCACTTTGAAGACTTCAGCAGCTACCACGCGGCAGGCGCCCAGTTCATCCTCAGCGATGGATCCGTGAGAATGCTCTCCCAGTTCATTGACCTGGATGTCTACCACGCCTTGGTGACCCGGGCCAATTACGAAGTCATTGCAGCTGACACCTTCTGATCAAACTGGAACCGATCAGGCGGCCGATTTCCTGGCCGCTTGGGTTGGTGCCAACCAGCCCCGAATCCCATCCAGATCAGCCGACCAAGCTTCACCGGTTCGGCGATCACAGAACGTGTGGAACAGCCCGTCGATTGTGTCGCTAAGTGTTCGCACGGCTTCGATACGATCCTCGGGACCAAAGTCGTTGTCGTCTTCGTCCAAGTGGATTCGAGCGCCGCTGATCCCGAACGTTTCGGCTTGCAGAGTCAGGTCAAACTGCTGGCCTTCGCGGATCAGCGTCATGCCTGTCTTGCGAGGCAACTTGCCACTCTGGATCGCTCGCATCGCTTCCGGCAACTTCACTGGGCACTCCGCCGAAATCGATTCCTTGCCCGATTCACCCACGGGACATTCCAGCGACAGCGTCTTGGCCAACATCAGCGTGACCTCGGTCCCATCGAACGTTTCGATGGTGTCGGTCTCTGTTTCCAGCATCCACCACAACCACAGCAAGAACTCGTTGCCGAGGAAGTCGGGTGACTGAGAGTGCTCGTTGGCCCAGGCGACGCCACTGAACCCTTCTCCCGCAACAAAGCTGGCGGGCATCACGTCGTCCATTTCGGCGTAGCGATCGTTGTCACGCGCCCAATCTTGAGCCACGACACCAGCACTGATGTGACCGCACTCGATTCCGAACACGCGTTCAAGCAAATCGATGCAGTGCCCACTGCCGGTTCCCGCCGTTCCGCCATAGTACAGAAGGTCGCGACTGCAATCCCACAACAAAGCGTGCTGTTGGAACTTGCGGTACTTGCCCGTCGACGCTTCGTTCTCACAGCGTTGCTCGACCGCTTCCTTGGCTTCTTTGCGTTGCGACTTGGTCGGTTTCCCGCCCGGATTTTCGCGACTGAGTGCCGCCAGTTCCATCGACAACCAAGCCTTCTTGATCACCGAAGGAACCTGGTTGGTGTCCACTCGAACGCCGAAGTGAACGGCATCGTCAATGATGTTTTTGACGAGATCGAAATCTTGATCGAAAAGGTGATCGCCGCCCAGAAACCCCAGGTGCACGTTTTCTTCGTTGGCGGTTTCTGTTCGCCCGGCCACATTCTCTGCCATCCGGTCGATGTGTTCTTGCCCGAAAGGGCCATCCTCGAACTGGTTCACGCGAAAACGTTCAAAGGAAAGGCTACCGGAGAGAAACGGCATGGAAGAGAATCCCAATCGATGAGCGGAAGAAACCAGCCACTCCGCGTCGGCTGTGTCGTTGGCTTATCGTCCAACCCGGTCGCGAAAATTGCCGTGCCATCCGCAGACCATCGCAACACCGCAACTTGCCCAGTCGGCACAACCCGCTTGCGAAACGGCACGGCCTCTTTCTCCGAGAGCGGAAAGCAAAACGTCTCGACCAAAAGACGCGAAAGCCGCACGACACCATCACTGAGGTCATGCCGCTTCCCATGCCCTGCCCCCGCCTTCGCTGCTCATCGCAAACGAATCTTGGGAGCCTACGAAGAGCGGCCCCTGCCTTGGTAAACCTGAGTCTCGGTGACGACCATGTCCATGCAGATATCATGCGACTGCACCGGGATCGCGTCGAACACCTGACATTCAAACGCCAACGCAACCAACGGTGCGTCGGGACGGACGTTGCGAAGCAGTTTGTCGTAGTAGCCCTTGCCGTGTCCGATGCGGCCACCCTGCCGATCGAACCCAACCCCGGGGACCAGAACCAAATCCAGGTCCGTGACCGAGACACGCCTGGACGCCACACCGCGAAGCTCTTCACGAGGCTCCAAGATTCGGTACGCCCCTTCGGAAAGCTCCTCCATCGACTCCAGACGAAACAGCTCCAACTCGCCATCGACACAGAACGGAACGATGACTTGCTGGCCACTTTCAATGGCCGCTGGCAAAACGTGCCGGGTTCGAACCTCGGCCCGAACGTCGATGTACCACATCACGCACCCCGCCTCCTGGTAAACAGGCAACTGGAGAACAGTGTCGGTGACCGCTTGGCTGACACCGTCTTTGTCAACTTGCTCTCGACGGGCCGCCTGGGCTGCGATTCGAATCTCTTGCTTGAGAGCAGCGAGCCTCTCTTGTTCCGCGCTCATCGGATCCAAAGCTGACATCGGCTTCTCATTCGAAGAAAGTCGCGAACTTCGCTGCTGGCTCTTCCCAACGATCGGTGCGTTGAGGTTCATAGATTTGCGTCGGGAAACTATGCCGCACCAATTGGCGAGCCTCGTCGATCGAATGCAGCGAGTCACTTCCGATCATTTGCATCAAAATGTTCCCGATCGCCGTGGCCTCGACCGGACCGGCAACCACGCGGCGACCGCATGCGTCGGCGGTCATCTGGCACAGCAACGCGTTGAGCGAACCGCCGCCGACGATATGAATCGTCTGGATGTGCGACTGAGTCAGTGACTCCAAGTGCTGCAGGCACATTCGGTATCGAAGCGCGAGCCCTTCCAAAGCACCTCGGAACAGAACCCCATTGTCCGTGGGAACTCGCTGCCCCGTCCGACCGGCCAACCCGCAAATGGCGTCAATCATGTTGTCGGGAGCGACCAACGCGGGATCATCCGGATTGACCAGCAACGCAAACGGCTCGGCACCAGCAGCGGCCTGGGTCATCTCTGCCCAAGACGGTGCGTTGCCCTGGCGATCGAGCGCGGCGCGAATCTGCTGGTAAATCCACAACCCACCGATATTTTGCAACAGCCGTGTGCTCCCTCGGACGCCACCTTCGTTGGTGAAGTTCAACTCCGCACACAAGGGCGAAACGTTCGGCTGCGGAATCTCGACTCCCATCAGTGACCATGTCCCCGAACTGATGTAGCACCAATCGGGCGACGCCGGCGCGAAGCCGTCTGCGGGAACGGCCAACACCGCTGACGCGGTGTCGTGGGTGGCAGGCAAGATCACCGGCACATCGTGCAGCCCGGTTTCCATCGCGACGCTGGGCTGGACGCTGCCGATCGTCGTTCCAGCCGCTGTGGGCTCCGCAAACCAACTGCGAGGCAAACCAAAGCTGTCCAACAACTTGGTGGACCAAGTTTGCGTGGCAGGATTCAACAACTGAGTGGTCGATGCGTTGCTGGCTTCGATCGACCGTTCCCCGGACAGCAACCAGTGAAACAAGTCGCCCATCATCAGGAACGATTCCGCGGTCTCAAACACGGAATCCCCGTTCTGCTTCGCCGCAATCAGCTGGCACAGGGAATTGATGTCCATGAACTGCATGCCGGTCTCTTGAAAGATCGTTTCCCTCGGAACGATCTCGCAGATCTTCTCGACCATCCCACGGTGTCGCGCGTCACGGTAATGCCAAACTGGGCCAGCAATCTGATCGCGAGGATCCACAAACCCGAAGCTCACCCCCCAGGTATCCACCCCCACCGACGCGATCGTGGCCTGCGTCCAATCAGACTGAGCCCGCAATGCGGCGTCCCGCAAGCCATCCTGAATGTCCTGCCACAATTGCAGGTGATTCCAGAGCATCGCATCCTGAACCTTCACAGGCCGATTGACGAACCGTCCCGTCTCGACCAGCTCCAACCGCCCCTCGTCCATCCCGCCGGCGATCACACGTCCGCTGGACGCCCCCAGATCAACCGCCAAATGAACGGGCCCAGCAAACTGAACTTCGCGAGAGGATGGCTCGGGGGATGACATCTTGGCTCCAAACAGAAAATCGAACGAGAGGACTGAGGTTTTGACGCGGCCAACGGGATGCTGCAAGCGTGCCGGAAGGGCGGCACAGAGGGCCACACAAGCGATTTTGCACCGCCGCCCCACCACCGGTGGACGGCAGGCACCCGGTGGACCGCAGGCGACCGCGTCCCGGCCCGCCAGACAACCTAGCGTGACTGGGAAAGGCGGGCGAGAAGCCCCTCGGCACTTCACCGAGACTTTTTTTTCACCCCGGCAGCTTTTGCTAGCAACGCAGTCTCGGCAACCTGGGTGACTTAACCTGAACTAGCAACGCCGGTTAGCCAAGTGTCGTCATCGCGAGCACACTTCATTCTTTCCAGCATTCAGGCTGGGGTGGCGATCAAAATTGAAGAATCAGATGTTGACCGTCCCATCAATGCACGTAGGCTTATCCGGACCTCCGCGAGTTCGCCTAGCGTGGAGCCGGACGCGGTCAGCTTGCGGCCACGGGCTGACATCGTTGATGAATTGCCTCAAAACCATTGTTTTTCGCGATCTTTTCGTGCAAACCAGGTTTTGAATCGATTGTTCACGACGGCTTCACGGGCCGGGTACATGACGTGCCCGGCCGCGGACGCTCGCCCCTCTTTTCTGCCGCCAAGTGCCCTCTGAGCATAAACCAGACCAAAATTCGTTTGGTTGCCCTTTGCGGATGCAAGATCAATCGTTAAAGTTTCGAAAGTGATCTTCGGCCCGGTGTTGCGTGACGCGTCTGTATTCGTTCTGTCTTTCTATTTTCGGCAATGACTTTTTCCTCACGAAGTCCTTTGTGAGATAAGAGTTACGTTCCCTCCATTCTATTCGCGGTTCTGATTCGCGAAGCCAATTCCCTCGAACGGATTCGTTTGTTGGCAATGGGTTTCACGGTTTGAATTTCGTTCTGCGAGTGCGTTGGGGAGCGAGAGCCGCAATTGAAACTTCGATTCCATCGAATTTTTGATTGGCAAAAGAAGGCGGAGCTTGCTCGCGAACGGCGTGGCACCGTCGGAGTTCTCTCGAACCAATTTCGTCATCTCATCGATGCAGTTTCGAAGAATCAAGCTCCAAACAATGTGTGGGCGGATTCCGGGCTGTGTTGGTGCTTTTGTTCTTCCCCGCGAAGGAGCTCCCACTCACGATGGCAACTACGACTCAGCGTCGCCTCGAACCCACCTCGATTCGCAAATTCGGCACCGGCTTGGGCCAGTTCGATTTGCCCGACCTGACCGCTTTGCAAACAGTGTCCTACGCGGCATTCCTGCAAGAAGATGCGGCCAGCAACGCTCGCAAAGATCACGGGCTGGAGTCCGTCTTGAGGGAAATCTTCCCGATCGCCAGTTACGACGGGAACACGACGCTGGAGTACCTGTATTACGAGCTGGGGAAACCTCGTTACACGATTCAGGAATGCCGTCAGCTGCGTTTGACCTACGGTCGGCCGCTGCGAATTTGGTTGCGTCTGAACCGCGAAGAACCGATCGAAGAGGAAGTCTACCTGGGCGACCTGCCGATCATGCTGGGCGGTGGTGAGTTCATCATCAACGGTGCCGAGCGTGTCGTCGTTTCGCAGCTGCACCGCAGCCCCGGTGTCGACTTCGTTCTGGAACAGGACACCACGACCGATCGCAAATTGCCATCGTGCCGCGTGATCCCCGAACGCGGTTCTTGGATCGAAGTCAACGTCACCAAGAAAGACGCGCTGACGGTCCGCATTGACCAAAGCGGCAAGTTTGCCGCCACCATGTTGCTGCGTGCGATGGATCCCAAGTACAGCACCGATGCGGATCTGCTGTCGGCGTTCTACGAAACCGGCACCATCAAGGTGAACGGTGGCAAGGACTCGACCAAGATCGAAAACAAGATCGCCGTCGACGACGTGGTTTACCCCAGCGGCCACGAGCGTGCGGGCGAAATCATCGTGGAAGCCGGCTACAAGATCACCACCGAATTGTCGGAAACGATCTGCAACGCTGGCGTGACCTCCGTCGAAGCCATGGACCTGCCCAAGGTTCCGTTGATCTTCAACACCCTGGCCGACGACAACACCGCCAGCCACGAAGAAGCGTTGCTGCGGATCTACCAACGTTTGCGTCCAGGCAACCCGCCTCAATTGGAAAAAGCACGCACGCTGTTCCAAGAAAAGTTCTACGACGACAATCGTTATCGGTTGGGCAAAGTCGGTCGCTTCCGCCTCAATCGCAAACTCGATCTGGGCGTCGAAGAGACGGTGATGACGTTGCGTCCGGACGACATGATCGCCGCGATCCGCTACCTGATCGACTTGTTCGATGCGGACAGCGGTGCCGAGATCGATGACATTGACCACCTGGGCAACCGACGCCTGCGTACGATCGACGAACTGGCCAGCGAAGAACTCCGCAAGGGTTTCTTGAAACTGCGCCGCACGGTCCAAGAACGCATGAGTGTCAAAGACGCTCAAGACATGACACCGCGTTCGTTGATCAACCCCAAGAGTGTTTCCGCAGCGATCGATTTCTTCTTCGGTCGTGGCGAACTGTCTCAGGTCGTTGACCAGACGAACCCCCTGTCGCAACTGGCACACGAACGCCGCTTGTCAGCTCTCGGCCCAGGCGGTCTGAACCGCAAACGGGCAGGCTTTGAAGTCCGTGACGTGCACATTTCTCACTACGGACGAATCTGTCCGATTGAGACTCCCGAAGGCACGAACATCGGTCTGATCAGCTCGCTGGCCATCTACGCTGGTGTCGACGATTACGGATTCCTTTGCACGCCGTACCGCAAAGTGGTCGAAGGCAAAGTCAGCGACGAAGTCGTTTGGCTGCGTGCGGACGAAGAAGGCGAATCGTACGTTGCACCTGCCGACACCGAAGTCAAAGACGGTGCCTTGGTTCCTGGCCCCAACATGATCGCTCGCTTCCGTAGCGACTTTGAGATCGTGATGCCAGAACAGGTTTCCTTCATGGACGTGGCTCCCGCTCAAATGGTGGGTGTCTCGGCTGGTTTGATTCCGTTCCTCGAGCACGATGATGCCAACCGTGCTTTGATGGGATCCAACATGCAGCGGCAAGCCGTCCCATTGCTGGTCACCGAACCACCGATTGTCGGGACCGGAATGGAGCGTGAAGTCGCTAAGAACAGCGCGATGGTCGTGCGTGCTCGACGCGCCGGCAAAGTGACCTACTGCGATGCCACCCGCATCGAAATCGGCAGCGATCACTACGCGATGAAGAAGTACCAAGGGCTCAACGAACGAACCTGCCAAAACCAAAAACCACTCGTCATGGTGGGTGACAAGGTCGAAAAGGGCCAGATCATCGCTGACGGTGCCGCCACTCAAAAGGGCGAATTGGCACTCGGACGAAACGTCCTGGTCGGCTTCATGTCGTTCGACGGATTCAATTACGAGGATGCGATCATCATCAGCGAAGAGCTGGTGCGAAACGACACGTACACCTCGATCCACATCGAAGATTTCGACGTTGAAATTCGCGAGACCAAACTGGGTCGCGAAGAATTCACGCGAGACATCCCGAACGTCTCCGAAAAAGCTCTGCGGAACTTGGATGACACTGGAATCGTCCAGGTCGGCACCTACGTGAAGCCTGGCGACATTTTGGTTGGCAAGGTTTCACCGAAGAGCAAGACCGAGCTGACGCCCGAAGAAAAACTGCTGCACGCCATCTTCGGCCGTGCTGGAGAAGACGTGAAGAACGATTCGCTGGAAGTGCCATCGGGCATCGAAGGCATCGTGATCGACACGCACAAATTCAGCCGCCGGATGAGCCTTGGCGAAGACGAGCGGAAGGAATTCGAACGGGAACTGAAACAACACGAAACGGAAGGCAACGAAGAAATTGCCAGCACGTTTGAGTCGTTGATTCGCGACCTGGAAGAAGCCGCCGAAACCAAACTGAAGGACTCCACTGGCACCCCCTTGGCCGACGGACAAGATCCGAAGTTCGTTGCCGAGCGAGCCACCAGCTTCCGCTTGGAACTCGTCCTCGAACAAATCGAAGACGAAGAAAAACGCAAGGCAGCTGAGAAGGTTCACCAAACTCAGTGGCAGAACGTCGAACAAGCCATCGACGAACGCGATCGCAGGTTGAACAGCATGAAACGAGGCGATGAACTTCGCTCGGGCGTGCTGCAAATGGTCAAGATTTACATCGCGACCAAACGCACAATCAGCGTCGGTGACAAGATGGCCGGTCGTCACGGTAACAAGGGTGTGATCGCTAAGATCCTTCCGATCGAAGACATGCCGTTCTTGCCAGATGGAACACCGATTCAGATCATGCTCAACCCGCTGGGAGTTCCCAGTCGGATGAACGTGGGTCAGATTTTGGAAACGCACTTGGGTTGGGCGGGAGCCAAGCTTGGCTTCCAAGCACTCACACCGATCTTTGACGGTGCCAGCGAATCGGAAATCAACGACTGCTTGGCCGAAGCTGGTTTGCCTGCTCACGGAAAGATTCGCTTGACCGACGGTCGAACGGGTGAGCCGATGGAGCAAGAAACCACGGTTGGCTACATCTACATGTTGAAGCTTCACCACTTGGTCGACGACAAAGTCCACGCCCGCAGCACCGGACCTTACTCGTTGATCACGCAGCAACCACTCGGTGGCAAGGCTCGCTTCGGCGGCCAACGCTTCGGCGAGATGGAAGTTTGGGCGTTGGAGGCATACGGTGCCGCTTACATCCTGCAAGAACTGCTGACGGTGAAATCCGACGATGTGGAAGGTCGAACCAAGATCTACGAATCGATGGTCAAGGGAGAAAACACCCTGGAGGCCGGCACACCTGCCAGCTTCGACGTGTTGACCAACGAAATCCGCGGCTTGGCCCTGAACATGCAACTCGAGAAACGACCGATCTAAGGAAGCCATTTGCCACTGGCCTTGAGCCAGTGGCTTTGGTTGTTCGGGCCAGCATCACGCTGGCCTGAACGGGCGAACCCGAGACACTGCCGTCTCTCGAACTCGCCCGGTTTTCGAACTCAAGCGTCAGAAGAATGACTCACCCCCGTCTTCCGACCTTCTTCCCAACATCCATTGCACCAGCAAAAGAGCTAGCAGCGAACTGCTAATAGCTAGGAGCTTCTCAGAATGTCCATTGGCGAAACCAGCAACTACGATCGCATCAACGATTACGCCTCCGTCCGTATCTCGTTGGCGCGACCACAAGACATCAAGGCCTGGTCGTTCGGTGAGGTTAAAAAACCCGAAACGATCAACTACCGAACCTACCGTCCCGAAAAAGACGGTCTGTTCTGCGAACGCATCTTTGGCCCTGAAAAGGACTGGGAATGTGCCTGCGGCAAATACCGTGGGATGAAGTACAAGGGGATGATCTGCGACCGTTGCGGCGTGAAGGTCACTCACAGCCGCGTGCGTCGGAAACGCATGGGGCACATCGAACTGGCCGCTCCCGTCGTTCACATTTGGTTCTTCAAAGCCATGCCGTCGCGATTGGGCAACCTGCTCGCGATGAAAACCAGCTCGCTGGAAAAGGTCATCTACTTCCAGGATTACGTGGTCACGGATCCCAAGGACACCGACCTGGAAATCCTGCAACTCCTGACCGAAGAAGAATACCGTGCCGCCCGCCAACAGTACGGCACCGGCAGCTTCCAAGCCGACATGGGCGCCGAAGCGGTTCGCGACCTGCTGAACAAGCTGGACCTGGTCACGCTGTCCGATCAACTGCGGGTTGATTTGGCGGAAACCGGCAGCAAGCAAAAGAAGAAGGACCTGATCAACCGCCTAAAGATCGTGGAGTCGATCCGTGACAGCGACAACCGCCCCGAGTGGATGGTTCTCGACGTCATCCCCGTCATTCCTCCCGACTTGCGTCCGTTGGTGCTGCTGGACAGCGGTAACTTTGCAACGTCGGACCTCAATGACCTGTATCGCCGGATCATCAACCGCAACAACCGGTTGCGGAAACTGGTCGATCTGAACGCTCCCGAAGTCATCATTCGCAACGAAAAGCGAATGCTGCAGCAATCGGTCGATGCGTTGTTTGACAACAACCGTTGCAAGCGTCCCGTCCTCGGGTCGTCCAACCGTCCGCTGAAATCCTTGACCGACATGATCAAGGGGAAACAAGGTCGTTTCCGTGAAAACCTGCTGGGCAAACGAGTCGATTACTCCGCTCGCTCGGTCATCGTGGTCGGTCCTCGCTTGAAGCTGCACCAATGCGGCTTGCCCAAGAAGATCGCGCTCGAACTGTACCAACCGTTCATCATTCGTCGTTTGAAAGAGCTCGGCCACGCTGACACGATCAAGTCAGCCAAGAAGATGCTCGAACGAAAAGACGAAGAGGTTTGGGATATCCTCGAGCAAGTCATCACGAACCACCCTGTGTTGCTCAACCGAGCACCCACGTTGCACCGGATGGGGATTCAAGCCTTCGAACCAACCCTGGTGGAAGGCAACGCCATCCACTTGCACCCGTTGGTTTGCAAAGGCTTCAACGCTGACTTCGACGGTGACCAGATGGCCGTTCACTTGCCGCTTTCAATCGAAGCGCAAGTCGAAGCCCACACGTTGATGATGAGCACCAACAACGTGTTCGCACCTTCGAACGGGAAGCCCATCATGAGTCCTTCGCAGGACATCGTCATGGGTTGCTACTTCATGACCGTCGAGATGCCCGATCAAAAGGGCGAGGGCATGACGTTCAGCACCTACGAAGAAGTCGACTACGCGTTGGCTCAAGGCGTCGTGAAGTTGCACACGCGAATCAAATTGCGTCTGCCGAAGTACCAAAAACTGAAGACCGATGACGAAACCGGCGAATACGGCGCCGTCATCGACACCACTCCAGGTCGCGTTCGCTTCAACGAAATGCTGCCCGTGGGGATGGATTTCTACAACCGTGCCATGCGTAGCAGCGACTTGGCCAAGTCGATCAGTGACTGCTACCAGCGTCTCGGGCGGAAAGCCACGATTCACTTGCTCGATGACATGATGCAAACCGGTTTCCGGGAATCCACCCGCAGTGGTCTGTCGTTCGCGACCGATGACTTGGTGACCCCAGACACCAAATTGCAGTTCATCAAAGAAGCTGAAAAAGAGGTCATGAAGCACAAGAAGGCTTATGACCGCGGTTTGATGACCGGCAAAGAACGCTACAACCAGGTTCTGGATGCTTGGACCCACGCTCGCGAAGCCATCACGGCCGACATGATGTCGGCGATGGAAAACGACATTCGCCCCGGCGGTTGGTACATCAACCCTGTGTTCTTGATGTCGCACTCGGGTGCACGGGGTGGTATTGAGCAAATTCGTCAGCTCGCTGGTATGCGTGGTCTGATGGCCAAGCCAACCGGTGAAATCATCGAAACGCCCATCAAGGCAAACTTCCGTGAAGGCTTGTCCGTGCTCGAGTACTTCTCGTCCACGCACGGTGCCCGCAAGGGTCTGGCCGACACGGCGTTGAAAACAGCTGACTCCGGTTACCTCACCCGGAAACTCGCCGACGTGGCCCAAAACGTGGTCGTGACAATGCACGATTGCGGCACCACTCAAGGGATCACCAAGGGTGTGGTCTACCGTGGTGAAAAGGTCGAGGTTTCGCTTGGAGAATCGATCAACGGTCGTGTCAGCCTGAAATCGATCGTCAACCCGGTCACCGATGAAGTGATCGTGGAAGCCGATCAAATGATCACTCCCGAAATCGCTCGCAACATCGAGGCGATGGGACTGGAAAAGATCCAGGTCCGCACGCCGATGTCTTGTGACGCACCACTGGGTGTTTGCCGCTGCTGCTACGGCATGGACATGTCGACCGGATCGATGGTCGAAGAAGGCATGGCCGTCGGGATCATCGCTGCTCAGTCGATCGGTGAACCCGGTACACAGCTGACCATGCGGACGTTCCACATCGGTGGTTCGGTGAGCAAGCAGGTCGAAGAGTCGGACATCAAGACCGCTCGTGATGGTGAAGTTCGCCTGACACGAATGAAAGCGGTGACGAACGCGGAAGGTCGCGACATCGTCCTGACGCGGAACGGCCAGATCATGCTGGTCGACGATCGTGGCCGAGAAGTCGAATCGTATGACATCCCAACCGGTGCCATGCTGATGGTCAAAGAAGGCGACCATGTCACCGCCGGCCAAGTCCTCTGCGAATGGAACCCGTACTCGATTCCGATTTTGTCGGAAGTGACCGGTAAGATTCGCTTCGAAGACGTGGTCGAAGGCGAAACGATGCGACTGGATCGCGAAGCCAGCGGGAACACCCGGATGACCATCATCGATCACAAGGGTGACTTGCACCCTCAGTTGGTCATCGAAGATGAATCCGGTCGCCCGCTTCACGCTCAGTACTTGCCCGAACGGGCCACGATCTCAGTCAACCAAGGCGACGATGTCATTCCCGGGAAGGTCCTGGCCGAAATGCCTCGTGAAACGGGCGGCGTCTCGGACATCACCGGTGGTCTGCCTCGTGTGACCGAGATCTTCGAAGCTCGCAAGCCAAAGGATCCGGCTGTGATCGCGGAAGTCGACGGTGAAGTCGAAATCCTCAGCGAACGCAAACGGGGCAAGCGAACGATCATCGTCCGCAGCGAATCAGGGATCGAACGGGAGCACTTGGTGCCTCACGGCAAGCACTTCTTGGTGCACACCGGCGACATCGTGAAGGCCGGTCAAGCACTGGTCGACGGAGCGTTGGTTCCTCACGACATCTTGCGTGTGACCGGGGAAGAAGCCGTTCAGCAATACCTGCTGCACGAAATCCAACAGGTCTATCGCAGCCAGCGTGTGGAAATCAACGACAAGCACGGCGAAATCATCATCGCTCGCATGCTTCGCAAGGTGAAGATCGAGAACGCCGGTGACACCAACCTGTTGCCAGGTAGCGTGATGGACCGATTCCACTTCCGCAAAGCCAACCAAGACTTGCAGAAGTGCATCAAGATCGCCAACCCGGGTGACACGGACTACACCGAAGGCACGATCGTGCCCAAGGAAGCGTTCGAGCAAACCAACGCGGAAGTCGAAGCGATGGGCGGCACCCCTGCCAAGGGCAAACGTTGCAAGAGTGCAACGGCCAGCACCCAGTTGCTGGGGATCACCAAGGCGGCTGTGCAGTCGAACTCGTTCATCTCAGCAGCCTCGTTCCAAGAAACCACCAAGGTGCTCACCGAAGCCGCCTTGGCGGGCAAGGTCGACAAGTTGGTCGGTCTGAAAGAGAACGTTATCCTGGGACACTTGATTCCCGCCGGTACAGGTTTCCGAATCTTCCAAGAGTCGGAAGTCAACTACCGCCGCGAAGCACTCGAAGAACTGTCCCAGGCTCCTGTCTCGGCACTCGAAGAATCGTTCCCATTGCTGGGCGGCGACGGCGAAACAGCCTCGACCACGTCGAGCACCAACGAAGGCGAGTGATCGCAGCTTCGAATCGCTAAACACACGAACCGGGCGTCCCCCAGACGCCCGGTTTTTTCATGCGCCGACAGTCCTGAGTCCTGAGTCCTGAGTCCTGAGTCCTGAGTCCTGAGTCCTGAGTCGCTGTGGTCGCTGTGGTCGCTGTGGTCGCTGTGGTCCTGTGGCCCTGTGGTCCTGTGGCCCTGATAAACTAAAACTCCCCCACCCAGCCCTCTGACCCAGCCTAATCATGCTACCGTTGCCCCCAAACTCCATTGTCGGTCGAGTTGCAGCCGGTGTGATTCTGGCAAGCTTCTTGTCGTGGATGCAAAACCCTGCGAAGGCCTCTCCACCCAACCTGGTCGTGATCATCGCTGACGATCTGGGCTATGGCGAAACCGGAATGATGGGCAATGCAGAAATCCCCACGCCTGCGATCGACGCATTGGCGCGATCCGGAGTGCGTTGCACCAGCGGCTACGTGACGTCGTCGTACTGCAGTCCGTCGCGTGCCGGGTTCCTCTCAGGACGCTATCAATCGCGTTTTGGCTACGACCTCAATCCGACCGGTGAACGCAATCATCATCCCAACGCGGGTTTGCCTCCTGAACAATCCACCTTTGTCCAGCACCTCCAGGCAGCGGGCTATCAAACCTCGCTGATCGGCAAGTGGCACCTTGGCACTCGTCCCCCACAACTCCCAACGGCCAAAGGTTTTGATCGCTTCTTCGGCTTCCTGCACGAAGGTCATTTCTACGTGCCTGGGCCTCCCTTTGAAAATGTCTGGACCATGCTTCGCGACAGGTCGCTTGCCGCAGGACAGTTTCAAACCAACGGCAACACCATCCGGGGCAACTACGCGCGAATCAATGAACCCGCCTACGATGCCAACAACCCAGTCCTCCAAGACTCCCAACCGCTCGACGAGTGGAAGTACCTGACCGACACGATCACCGAACAAGCGGTCGAAACCATCTCTCAATCCGCCTCGTCCCCTTTTGCAACCGTGGTCTCTTACAACGCCGTGCACTCTCCGATGCAGGCCACACTCGAAGACCATGAGTCAGCGCGACACATCCAAGATCCCCAGCGACGTATTTTCGCAGGCATGTTGATTGCCTTGGATCGCGGTGTTGGGCGAATCCTGGAGACACTCGATCACCACCACCTTCGCCAGGATACCCTGGTGATTTTCTTCAGCGACAACGGTGGGCCGACCGCGGAATTGACCAGCAGCAACGCCCCTCTTCGAGGCGGCAAAGGCAGCCTGTACGAAGGCGGTGTGCGGATCCCAATGGTGTGGAGCATGCCGGGTGTGATCCCGGCCGACGCGGAAGAACAGACGCCGGTGCTGAGTCTCGACATCGCTGCCACGTTCCTGCCGATGGCCTTGAATGATTCCCCCCCAAACAACCTGGACGGCATCAATGTCTTGCCATGGATCGGGCGCGACACACCCCCCTCCGCCCGGCCCCTGTGGTGGCGGATGCCACGAGGTGCTCGGGCGCTTCGCCAAGGCAAATGGAAATTCGTGCAGGCCCGGAAAGACCAACCCATCGAATTGTTTGACCTGGAATCCGATCTCAGCGAATCCGAGGATTTGTCCGCCTCCCATCCTGATCGGCTGCAGGAATTGCTGGCCGTTTGGGAATCGATGCAAACCGACATGCCACCTGCGAAAACCCTGCAATAGGCTGGGAACAGCCGTGTTTTCTCCGGCTGCCGAAAACCTCGCACGGTTTTGAATCAAAATCTTTGTAAATCCGCTCCCGTGTGGAATGACCTATTGGAGGAACATGGTATGGCGGCGAGCGACCGGCCTAGCAACATCGTCGATTCGAACGAACGAGAGCAACGATACAACGAGTTTGTTGCTTTGCTGACTCGGCATGATTTGTCGATTCGTCGGTTCGTACGCTCACTGCTGCCAAGCCGTGACGGGGTGGAAGACGTCGTGCAAGAAACGGCGCTCGAATGCTGGCGAAAGTTTGACGACTTTGCAACGCAGAACTCAGGGCAAGCAGACGAGTTCGCTCGCTGGGCATGCGTGATCGCCCGCTACAAAACTCTCAGTTGGCAACGGGATCAGGGCCGCGACCGATTGGTGTTTCGCGACTCGGTGATGGAAGTCCTGGCAGCATCCGCCCTTCCACAATTGGATCGACTCGAAGAGGAACGACGTGCGATGGAAGGCTGCTTGGCAAAGCTGGGTGAATCCCAGCGGCAATTGGTCTTGAGCGTTCACTCACCCGGCCAATCGGTCTCATCCATTGCAAAGCAAACCGGCCAGAAAGCTCGACGCCTCTATTACCAACTCAATGTCTTGCGTGCGTCGCTCCAGCAATGCGTCGAAAAACAACTGCAACAGGGACTTCGCCATGGATGACGCGATTCAAAAACTGATCTACCAAGCGATCGACCAAACGATCTCGCCCGAGGACTTCGACCAACTGCAAAACCTGCTCGAGGGCAGTGAAGAAGTGCGGCAAGCGTATTTGAAGGCGGTCCACCTGAGCGAATCCCTTCATGAGATCGCTGCGTCCCCGACTCCGAATCTCGGCTCCCCAACTCAGGCAGCGGATCCGCCGATCACGCTGCCGCTGTACCGTTGGCCCAGCGTGTTCGCGTTTCGCTCTCTGATGATTGCCGCGACCGCTTTGATCATGGTCGGTGGACTGGCGTACTGGTTGGGCCAGCAACACCTGTCGTCTCCCGTCACCACTGAAGTCGCGGCGTTTGAATCGGATGGCATCGAATCACAGATCGCAGGGCACGCGACCCTTCGTCGCGCGGTCGATCTTCAATGGCCGTTGAACACTCTGCCGGCAAAAGTCGGTGATGTCTTGCCCAATGGTCAGCTTCGATTTGAGAGCGGAATTGCGGAGATCGATTTCTTCTGCGGCGCCACCTTGATCGTGGAAGGCCCCGCGAATTTGGACATCGAATCCGATTGGTCGGTCCGCGTGTTGGAAGGTCGCCTGCGAGCGACGGTCCCGCCGGCGGCGCGCGGATTCCTGGTGAAGGCAGCGGAGTCCGAAGTCGTTGACCTGGGCACGGAATTCACCATGGACGTCACCGCTGACACCGCTCGCGTCGAGGTGGTCGACGGGGAAATCATGTTGCGAGGCGGCAAACTGGACGGGCAGCATCTCCACACCGGCGACAAGGAAATCCTTCACGGCTCACCCTCCAGCCAAAACATCGACCGCATGATCACGGCGACCGATTTGTATCAACGAGATCTTTCGGCAACGCAGCAACGTTACGAAGAATGGCTGGAGTCGATGCGTTCGCTTCAAGCAGACAAACGACTGGTCGCACATTACGCCACCTCGGAACTCAATCAACGCACGCTTCGAAACGGTTCCAGCACCGACGATACCCGAGACGGATTGCTGGTCGGTCCCGTCGACGTGGTTGCCGGACGCTTTGGACCGGCATCACGCGGTCTGAATTTCAACCGACCTGGATCCCGCATTCGCACTCGGATTGACGGCGACTTCCAAGCGTTCACGTTCGCTTGCTGGGTCAAAATCGACAACCTCGACCAACGCTACAACGCGTTGTTCATGGGGGATGGCTACGAGAACGGTGAACCCCACTGGCAGATTCGCGATGACGGACGGCTGATGTTCTCTGTGATGGTTGATGATTCACAGAGCGTCAGTTTCTTCAACGATCGTGATCAACGCGTTGTCAAAGACGCTGGCCTGCACCATGTGTACTTCACCGAACCATTTTGGGACATCTCCAAGAGCGGTCAGTGGTTTCATTTGGTCGCTGTGTATGACCCAGCCTCCAAGCGAGTGCAGCAATACGTCGATGGTCAACGAATCAGCGACGAACGCATCCAACCCAAGTTCCAAATGGACTCACTGCGAATCGGTCCTGCCGAAATTGGAAACTGGGGCCAACCGTTTCGCGAAACGCCTTGGTTCGCAGTCCGCAACTTGGACGGAACAATCGATGAACTGACGATTTATGATGCCGCGTTGGAGGCATCCGAAATCCAGTCGTTGTACGAATCTGGCAAACCGCTTGGTTATTGAGCGGAACAGACCGTGGCCTAGGCTCCCAGCCTGTGCCTGAACAATCACCACCTGGGAGCCGATGCACCCGGCGTGCACCAACCTTCCCGGCCCTCTCCAACCAATGCCTCCATCCTTCCTCCCCATCGCCCCACCGAGAAACATGATCCGTTTGTTGCTCACTCTGTCTTTTGGCCTGATCTTGCAATCCGTTGGATTGGCAGCCGAGAAACCCAACGTGTTGTTCATTGCAATCGATGACTTGCGTCCCGAACTCGGGTGCTATGGATCGCCGATTGCAAAGTCGCCTCACTTGGATCAATTGGCCTCGGACGGATTGCTGTTCAACCGTGCCTACTGTCAACAAGCGATTTGCCGTCCGTCGCGAGCGAGCCTGATGACGGGAGCGCGTCCCGACACCACCGGGCTGTATCACAACTACGTCTCACTTCGCGAATTGCAACCCAACATCCTGACGTTGCCCGAGCACTTCATCGCGAACGGTTACGAAGCGGCTTACTGCGGAAAGATTTTCCACCAAGGCGACACGGATGACGGACGGTCATGGAACCGTGAATCGGTGAAGCGCGTCGCTGGTATCCAGAAGCCCAAGGGGGGATACGCTCTGCCAGAAAACCTGAAAACGAAGTCCGTTAACGTGAAAACCATGTTGGCAAAGTATGGCGAGGCTGCACGCCGCGGATTGGCTGCAGGACCCGCTTATGAAAAAGCCGATGTTGCCGACACAGACTACGTCGATGGCTACAACACCCAAATGGCCATCGCGACTTTGAAAGAGATGGTCCAAGAGGACAAAAAACCATTCTTCCTGGCGATGGGATACAAGCTGCCGCACCTGAACTGGTGTGCCCCCAGCAAATACTGGGACCTGTATGACGCCAAGGACATTCCCATGGCCGAAGAAACCAACGCCCCCCAGAACGGCGCCGCGATGGGGCTGCATGCCTCCTTCGAGCTTCGAACGCGAGCGGGCATTCCCAAGGAGGGCCCCTTGTCTCCTGAACTTTCGCGGACGCTCAAGCACGCCTACCTGGCTTCGGTGAGCTACGTCGATGCTCAAATCGGCAAACTGATTGCCGCCTTGGAAGAGGCCGGCGTGCGCGACAACACCGTGATTGTTGTCTGGGGCGACCACGGATGGCACTTGGGCGACATGGGGGTCTGGGGCAAAGCGACGAACTATGAAATTGCGACCCGCGTGCCACTGATGATCTGGGCTCCGGACATGCAAGCTCGCGGTGCCCAAACGGATGCCTTGGTGGAACTGGTCGACATCTACCCCACGCTTTGCGATCTGGCTGGCATCCCGGTGCCGGCTCACACGGAAGGCACCAGCTTTCAACCGCTGATGAACGATCCCAATCAAGCGTGGAAGCAGGCTGCATTCAGCCAGTATCCGAACCCAGCGCTTCGCGAATGGGCAGCCAACCCTCTCTCGCAAGGCATGCGAGAAACCTGGTTTGGCCCACTGATTCAACAAGTCGAAAACCGCATCATCGAGCAACAGGGATCAAAGTGGGACCGCGAACTCTTTGAACAGCATTTGATGGGCTACACGATGCGGACCGATCAATATCGTCTGGTCGTCTGGCAAGACCATCGTGCCCCCGAGGCAACCCCGATCGCAGTTGAACTCTTCGATCATTCACGCGATCCACATGAAACCATCAACATTGCTGACAAAGAACCTGAATTGACCCAACAACTCTTGGCCCAGTGGCGTGCCGGATGGGAGGCAGCGAAATGAGAAAACCAATGCAATCGAAACGTTCCCCTTCTCCCTTGAGCCTGTTGATTCTGGCGGCCTGCATGGGCAATGTGGGTGCCGCCGAAAAGGTTGACTACGAAAATGACATCGCTCCGATCCTGGAGGACCGATGCGTCTACTGTCACGGCGAAGACGAACAGGAATCCGGCTTGCGCCTTGATTCACGACCTCACATGCTTCGTGGTGGCGACTCGGGTCTACCTGGTTTGGTGCCCGGACATCCAGAAAAGAGTTACGTGATGGATGTGATTCGGCACGCCGAGGATGCCACGGCGATGCCACCGGACGACGATCAGCTGGCCGACGAAGAGATCGAGTTGATCTCGCGTTGGATCTCGGAGGGTGCCGATTGGCCCGGCCAGATGGACGCGGTCCTCAAATTCGAATCCGATCACTGGGCCTTCCAACCCGTCGTGCGTCCAGAGATCCCCGTGATTTCGGAAACGAAAGACCGAGCCAATGCACAGGCACTGCAGCCAGTCGATGCTTTCTTGCGATCGCGGTTGGCTGAAGAGGGGCTCGACTATTCCGATCCAGCCGAGCCACGTCGGCTGATTCGGCGACTCGCGATCGTTTTGACAGGACTGCCACCCACGCCAGAAGAAACCGAAACCTTCGTTCGCGAATTTTCTGCGAAGGGAGACTTGGCCTACGAGCAAGCAGTCGATCGCTTGCTGCAATCGCCGCACTTCGGTGAACGCTGGGCTCAACACTGGCTCGATGTCATTCGCTGGTCCGAAACCAACGGTTCCGAAGCCAACCTGTATCGCAAGAACGCCTGGGTCTACCGCGACTATGTGGTCCGGTCGTTCAACGAAGATAAACCGTACGATCAATTTGTCCAGGAACAGATTGCGGGCGATTCCATGGGTGCGGGGGAAGCGACCGGGTACTTGGTCGCTGGACCACACGTTCCGGCGGCAACCGTCGGACGTGAACCCACTGCGATTCGCCAGGCTCGCGCTGACCGGATGGATGAGATCATGCAAACCGTGGGGGCGTCGGTCATGGGTGTCACCGTGGGCTGCGCTCGTTGCCACAACCACAAGTTCGATCCGGTGACCATCCAAGACTACTACTCGATGACAGCCGTCTTTCAAGACGTTGAGTTTGGAAGTCGTCAGCCGGAGTTCTCAGAAGAGCACCCGTTGCGAAAGCGCGGCCAAGAACTGTGGCAACAAATTCAAACGCAACGCGAAAAGCTTCGCGACGAAGGTGGCTGGGAAGAAGACTGGGGTGCCTACCGTGAACTTCACTTCCCCGCCGCGACCACCACGGCCGTTCGAATTCGATTCAAGACGCCCAACTTGGGACTGGATGAACTGGAGGTCCTCGGACCTCACGGGTTGAACCGCAACCTCGCTGATGCGAGGGCAGGAACCCAGGTCACGGGATTCCCCGAGGAGGGCACCGACGGCCGCAATCCAATTGAGCGAATCAACGATGGCGAATTTGGAACCATGGCGTGGCGAACCAAACTCGACGCCAAGCAAGCAGAACGTCCCTGGGTTCAATTCAACTTCCAAGGACCGCAAACGATCAACCGACTTCGTTTGAGCAACAACCGCGAATACTTCTACGACACGGACTACCTGAACAAAAAACCGTATCTCCCGAAGTATCAGTTCGACATGGACATCATGCAGGAGGACGGAACGTGGCAACCATGGACCGGCACCTGGGCGGTCGGTGAAAAACTGCTGAAGAAGAATCCGGATCGGAAGCAAACGATTGCCAACATCCAAGGCCTGATCGATCAATTGTCCGAAGAGGGCCCCCAACCGAGTTTCGTGGGCCGGTTCGTCGAACCGGTTGAGACCCGCGTGTTGTTGCGTGGCAGTCCAGAGAGCCCCCACGATGAAGTGATGCCTGCGGCACCGGAAATCTTCGACGGCGACTTGGGTCTCGACTCAACAGCGTCCGGTCCCGAACGACGCCGCAAATTCGCCAAGTGGCTGACCTCACCGGACAACCCGCTGACGGCCCGCGTGATGGTCAACCGACTTTGGCACCACGTCTTTGGCTCCGGAATCGTTCCGACGACCAGCGACTTTGGCCGAGCGGGTGCTCCTCCGACGCATCCCGAACTGCTGGACTGGCTGGCCGACGAATTCGTTTCGCCCGCCGAAGGGGACACGCCGGCGTGGTCAGTGAAATCGTTGCTGCGAATGCTGGTGATGTCCCATGCGTTCCGTCAATCGAGCCTTCCAAACGAACAGGGACTCCAACAGGACGCGGGCTCCGCTTTGCTTTGGAGATTCCCTCCTCGCCGAATGGAAGCCGAAGTCATTCGCGACTCCATCTTGCTGGCGTCCGGTTCGATTGATTTGCGAATTGGCGGCCGCAGCTATCGGATCCACAACGAAAAAGCGACTTACGCACAGTGGGAAGTCGTCAACAACCACGGCGCAGAGACTTGGCGGCGGATGCTGTATCAAGAACGAATGCGGCGGGTGGATGACCAGATCTTCACGGCCTTTGATTTTCCTGATTGCGGTCAAGTTCGCGCGAAACGACCGGTTTCGACCACGCCACTGCAGGCATTGAACTTGATGAACAGCGACTTCGTGCTCGAGCAATCGGACCGGATCGCGGAACGAGCCCTGCTCGAATCGAATGACGATCTCGACCTCGCCATTGACCGTTGCTTTGAACTGTTGCTCGGTCGTTCGTCCACCGAATTCGAGCGAACCGCTTGTCGGAACATGGCACGCGATGGCGAATTGGCATTGGTGTGCCGAGCGCTGATCAACTCCAACGAACTCGCCTTCCTCCCTTAGCACCGGACCGAAACATCATGACAAATCCAGAGAACCTTTCCGCTCACGGTCGCCGGTTGCTTGATCGTCGAAATTTCCTTGGCACCGCCGGGCTGTCCACCGCTGGGCTTGGCCTGGCAAGCTTGCTGCAAGCCGATGGATTGCTGGCATCGGACGTGGGCACCGCCGGGGGCAAGACCCCCATTCGCCCGTCGATCGATCCTGACAAACCGTATTTGCCGCGACCGGCCCACTTCGAGGCGCCCGCCAAACAGGTGTTGGTGATTTTCTGCCCTGGTGCGGTCAGTCATGTCGACACGTTTGACTACAAACCAGCGCTCACGAAGCTGCACGGACAAAAACCACCGGGCATCCCGGCGGTCACCTTCGAAGGCCCCACGGGCAACATTGCCAAACCGTTTTGGGATTTCAAACCGCGGGGTGAAACCGGAAAGATGGTCTCGGACTTGTTGCCCCATTTGGCGGAACAGGTCGATGACTTCTGCTTCCTGCACTCGCTCCACACAGACACGAGTGCCCACCCACAGGGCGAAAACTTTCTGAACACGGGGTTCACGATGGAAGGGTTCCCGTCGTTTGGATCCTGGGTGACTTACGCCCTTGGAACGGAGAACCAAGAACTGCCCGCCTTCGTTGCGATCAACGATCCGCGCGGTTTGGCTCGAAGTGGCAAGAATAATTTCGGCAACGGATTCTTGCCGGCTGCCTTCCAGGGCACCGACTTCAATGCCAAGAACCCGCCCAACAACTTGCATCGGCCCAGCCGGCTCTCCCCCGATGCGGATCAGGCAACGGTTGACTTGCTGCAACGACTCAACGCGAAGCATCTGGAACTCTACCCCGGCGATGCCAACTTGGCCGGACGCATCGCGAGCTACGAGCTGGCGGGAAAGATGCAGACCTCCGTTCCTGACGTGATGGATCTTTCCGGCGAAACAGCCGCCACCCTGAAGGCCTACGGCGTCGAAGGTGGCAGTCCAGTGCGAGGGGAATACGCCAAGAACTGCATTCTGGCTCGCCGCCTGATTGAGCAGGGCGTGCGAGTGGTTCAACTGTTCAATGGCAGCGATCCCGCAGGTGGCAATGGGATCACGAATTGGGATTCACATTCCGATATCGCCAAGACGCACGCGATGCAAGCCGAGATCATGGACCAACCGACGGCGGCTCTGATCGCGGACATGCGTCAGCGTGGATTGCTTGAAGACACGTTGGTCGTTTGGGCGACGGAGTTTGGCCGAATGCCGTTCTTGCAATCCAACGGCACGGGACGCGATCACAATCCGGATGCCTTCACCTGCTTCCTCACCGGTGCCGGTGTCAAACCTGGCTTCAGCTATGGCGAGAGCGACGAGTTCGGTTTCAAAGCCGCCGTGAACCCAACCTCCGTCTATGACTTCAACGCCAGCTTGTTGCACTTGATGGGACTGGATCACGAACGATTGACGTTCTATCACAACGGATTGGAACGGCGATTGACCAACGTCCACGGCAGCGTCATTCACGATGTGATGGCCTGATGACAGTCACCCATCGACTCCGCGGGTTGAGATTCCTTTCCGAGCCCCAGCTTTGAACCGACACCCGCGAGGTCGTCGACCACGGTGACTTCCTGCGTGCTTGGCCACCAACCCTTGCAAGCCGCGGTCCCAGTTCAGGCACCACCGCCGATCATCTCACGGTCGTGCCTGATCAGGACCATGGCGATATTCGATGGTGAAGGCTTGCGTTGCTAAGCAGGTCGGCATGACTGATCGGGCAGAATCATGTGAGCCGTTTGGGCGTTCGCCGATTGGCACTTACTTCACCCTCCCTCGGGGAGGGTCGGCCCGCTTCGGGCCGGGGAGGGCAAGCCTGGGCTGTCAAAAGGTTGGTATTGACACCGCTTTGGACTGCGCAGGTTTTGTTCCTCGACTTCGCCCCAACGGGGCAGCCCTATGCCAGCCCAGGGCAACGCCCTGGGTTGTGGCGGGACCAAGATTACAAAGCCCCAACGGGGGCGGTCCTAGCGGGTTTTGGGGAGTCTTTCTTAGGGCCGCCCCGTTGGGGCTGGTGTCGGAATCTCCGTAACGAAACCCCAGGCGATGCCTGGGGCTATCTTAGAGCTGCCCCGTTGGGGCGTAGGACAGAATAAAAATCAACGTCGCATTTTCCGTGTCAATACCAACCTTTTGACAGCCTAGGGCAAGCCTAAAACCCGTTGTGTAGCCGCTCCCCTCGCTTCGCTCGACCCTCCCAGGGGGGAGGTTAAATTTGTAAAGCAAGTGCCGTTTGGGCGTTCGCCTGGGCTGGACGTGGTAGCAACCACGCTTGCCAAGACATTTCAAACGCTGAAAGACTCCTGCTTACCTTGCCGCCGGGGCGTTGTTTGGCCGATCGACATGCTTGAGAAATCGAAAGATGTCGCTGCCTGTGGTGAGAATCAGCGTGCTGTCTTTGTCCAGCATTTCTTGATACGACTCCATCGTCATGATGAATTCATAGAAGTCAACGGATTCGTCGCTTTGGTTGTAAGCACTGGCGTAGATCTCGGTCGCCTTGGCGTCCGCAACGCCGTGAATTTGCTGGACCGTTTTGTAGGCTTCGGATTCGATTTGCAGCAGGTCTCGCTCGCTCCGCCCCATGATCTTCGCCGCCTCGCCCGCGCCCTCGCTGCGAAAACGTTCTGCGATCTGCTGTCGTTCACTGATCATGCGTTCAAAAATACGCATGCGAACACTTTCGTTGTAATTGATTCGCTTGAACCGAACGTCCAGCAACTCGATTCCGAAATCATTGAGCTTGCTCGCGGCCTTCTCGAAGATTTCGTGTTCAATCACCGCACGCCCCAGCGTGATGGGATAGAGCATGCCGATGTTGCCGGGTGCGTCGACCAAGGTCGCATCGACGTCGGGCTCGCGATCCTTGGTGGTGCGAATGACTTCGATCAGCTCGTGCTTGGCAATCGCGTTGCGAGTTTCGCTGCCGAGGATGTCATCCAAGCGAGACTGGGCGCTGCGTTCGTCTCGCAATCGCAGAAAGAACTGTTTCGCATCGTTGATCCGCCATCGTCCGAACGTATCGACCACGATGTAAGTCTTGTCCTTGGTCGGCATCTCGTTGGGGCGACCATCCCACTCCAAGATTCGCTTCTCGATGCGGGTGACTTCTTGGATGAACGGGGTCTTGAAGTGAAGCCCTGCGTCGCTGATCGGATCCCCCACGGGCTTGCCGAACTGAGTGATGATGATCTGTTCGGTTTCCGACACGGTGTACGCGCTGCTCAAACCGACAAAGGACGCCAGGAGCAGAAGCAGGACGGCGAGGGGCAGGAAGGCACGTTTCATCGTTGGCCTCGTTGTGTGTCGGTTGACATTTGCAGCAGCGGCAAAATTTGACTGGCTTCTTCGTCCAGGATGATCTTCTTGCCAAGGTTGGGCACCACCGCCCGCATCGTTTCAATATAGATGCGTCGCTTGGTCACCTCGGGGGCCTTCAGGTACTCGGTCAAGACAGCATTGAAGCGAGACACATCCCCCTCGGCTTCGTTGACACGTTTGAGGGCGTAGCCCTCGGCGGCTTGAATCTTCTGTTCGGCTTCCCCACTGGCGCGAGGCACGACTTTGTTGTATTCGCCGTTGGCGACATTGATCATCTTCTCCCGTTCCTGCTGGGCTTGATTGACTTCGTTGAACGAAGGCTGAACCGTCACCGGTGGGTTGACGTTCTTCAACTGAACTTGGTCGATGCTCAAACCAAGCTGGTACTTGTTCACCACGTCCTGCAGTTGAACAAGAGCTTCCGCTTCGATCTCTTGCCGCCCCACCGTGATCACCTCGTCAACAGTGCGATCACCAACCACGGTTCGCATGACCGATTCTGAAATCGCCCGGAGCGTGTCGCCGGGGTTGCGAACCTCAAACAAATAAAACTGTGGATCGCGGATTCGGTACTGGATGATCCATTCCACAGTCGCAGCATTCAGGTCACCGGTGACCATGCTCCGTTCCTCAGCTTGCTCATTGGAATACTGCTTCGTGTCGGAAGCTCCCTCGGTGCCGAATCCAAACTCCTGTTTCAGTTGACGCTTGACCGGCAGGATGGAGACCTGATCCACACCGAAGGGAAGCTTGTAACGCAGACCAGGATCGACCGTTTTGATGTACTTGCCGAACCGCAACACAACTCCTTGCGATTCCGCTTGAACGGTGTAAACGGAGGTGTAAGCCAACAGGGCCAATAGCATTGCCGGGACGCCCCAGAAAAGGAGGGGGCGGAAATCTTCCATCCTCCCCCAATCGATGTTTTGCCAATCAAAGTCTCGCCGGTTGCCGCGTTCAAAGCTCATTGGGCTGTTCGATCAAGTCAAAGGATTGGTCGCTGAATCACTTCGAGAGACAGCAGGCCATCGAAAGATGACCAAGGAGAAGTCGGACGGCTCACTCTAATGCAGCCCGATTCGACTTGCTAGGGTCGCGGGCCGAAGAACCGTTGACTTTCACCGGTGACTTTTAGCAACGCGTGAACAACAAGTGACGATGTTAAGCAGGTCGGCTGGAATGATCGGGCACAACTCTGTGAGCCGTTTGGGCGTTCGCCTGGCCTGCGCGTGAAAACCGTGGCTAACGCCAACGGCTCACATACCCGATGACACCTGCGTACCTGCTTAGCGGTGTGGCGCAAGCCGCCCGGTGAGGAACCGGAGGGCTCGCGTCCTTCCGCTACGTCACTTGTTTTTCACGTGGTGCTTAACTGCGTGACAAGCGAAGACTCACTCCACCACATAAATCTGCGAGGTCAACGAGAGCGGGAATGTGCCGCCCGTTTCGTATTGTGCCTCGATGAATCCTGCCACGCTTCCCGAGTTTGGCGATTTGATTGGCGCGTTCCACTTTCCATCCTCTGCCGCCTCCAAGGACGTCGACTTCCAATGCGACGATCGGAGGTCACGTGTGGGCGAGGTGGTGGTCCAAACCATCACCTTGGTTGGGGTTTGATCGCTCGTCGCAATGATTTCCATCCCCTCCGGCGTGGTTACCGAACGCGTTTTCCAATCCGGCATGACAATGTCTTGGCAGACCGATCGATGCAGCGCCGAGACACCCCCCACCATTCTTGAGATGTCATTCAACCCGTGTCCATTGTTCGGAATGTTCAGCAGCCACTTTGAACCGGGCAGATCGTCGAAGTAGTGCTGCGATGAATCGGCAGGCCAATAGGGATCATTGCTGCCCAGCAACACGAGCTTGGGCATGTCCAAGGCCGCCCGGTGCTCATAGGGATCCACCAACTGCATCAACGTTTTACCGCTTGGTGTCGACATCATTTCTTGAAGACCACGCTGGGTGTAGTCCTTGATCTGAGGCGAGTAGGCTCCCCAAGCTTCGAGCTGATGTTTCATCTGCACATTCAGATTCAACATGTCGATGACCATCGGGGCGATCGCTTTGACTCGCGGGTCCGTCGCCCCCACCAAGTACGTTGTCCATCCACGTTTGCTCGCTCCGGTCACCGTGAACCCGTCCAACGACAGCCCCCACTCCTGCTCGGTTGCACCGACGACCGCGTCCATCGCAGCCGATGCGGAACGCGCCATCACGGGCAACAACGGCCACTCAGGATCCTGCGTTTCAAAAAACTTTTGAAAGGTGAGCGAAATCAAAGCGTCTTCCTTCAGCCCATCCAACATCGGTTGAAAGGGAACCTGTTTCAGGATCGCAACCGGTGTCTTCACTTCCATTGCGAGACTCGCCAGAACAACCGCCTCGCGGGGCACTTTGACTTCAGTCGGCCCCTCCGATCCCCACTCGGATTTCCAAGATCCACCGGTGATCAGCATCAATGCATTGGATTCATTCGGATCCACCTCCGGCGGATTCAAAATGTACAGTTCATGTTGCCAAGGAATTCCTTGCCACAATTGTGAGACCAGGTGCACCAGGACGTAGTCGCACCCACCGAGATTCCCACGATCACGGATCTCCCAGCGAAAATGCTCGTCTCGACGCAACACCATCTCCGCCAAACGCTCGGTTGCTTCGGCACCGGAGACATCTGATTCCAACGGCCTGAGGTCATCCGCTCGAAGATTGGAAGCGGTCACCGAAAGAGTCCCCCACAGCAGCAACAAACCGAACGTCCATCGTTTTCCAAACACGGCGCGAGACTCAAACAGTTCAAGGAATCCATGGGAGCCGACCACGGCAGTGGCAGGAGTTGCATGGTGAAGTTGGTTGCAAAGACACGTCCACGCGAAGCCAACGAATCGCGTTCCGGACCATCATCTCATAAAATCACCGATGAAACATGAATCCCATCAAGAACCTTTGCCTCTCAAACAAAGTCAGGAGTCCAACGTTGAAGTCATTGACCAAAGAACTGTGGATGGAAATCCCCCACCGTCGCGGAATTGTTTCCATCCACCGAGAAGTCGACCAACTGGTTCGAGAGAGCGGCATCCAAGAAGGCATGGTGTTGGTCAACGCCATGCACATCACCGCCAGCGTCTTCATCAACGACAACGAATCCGGCTTGCACGCGGATTACGAACGTTGGCTTGAGGAACTGGTTCCATTCCATGCCGGTACGGACCCGGCCTCAGGCGGCTACCTGCACAATCGAACGGGAGAGGACAACGCTGACGCGCACCACAAACGCCAAATCATGGGGCGCGAGGTGGTCGTGGCAATCACCGAAGGCGAGCTTCACCTCGGGCCTTGGGAACACATCTTCTAAGCAGGTCAGCAGGAATGATCGGGCAAAACCATGTGAGCCGTTTGGGCGTTAGCCCCGGTTGTACGTGGGAGCAACGACGCTACCCAAAACATTCAAAATGCTGAAAGACTCCTGCCGAACTGCTTACTACGAGTTTGACGGGCGACGTCGCAAGCGAATCCTCGTCAAAATGATCGGCGAGTAACCGCTGGGGCAGTAACCGCTGGGGCGGCACGCGGGATTGGGGCGGCCACAAGCAGCGACGAAGCTCGCGCACAAAAAAAAACCACGCAACGTGAGTTGCGTGGTTTTCTGTTCATTCGAAATGGCAGGCTGGCTTAGCGAGCTCCGGCCAATTCTTCTTTCTTGCGTTCCGCAATGATGTCTTCTTGGATGTTCGACGGAGTCTGACGGTAAGCCGCCAATTCCATCGTGAACGTTCCTTGACCTTGAGTCATGCTGCGAAGGTCGGTGGCGTAACCAAAGGTTTCTGCCAAAGGAACTTCCGCACGAATGACCGTCATGCCTTCGTTGGTATCGTTGCTGGTCATCAGACCACGGCGACGAATCACGTCCCCCGTCACGGTTCCTTGGAAGTCTTCCGGGACTTCGATTTCAACGCTCATGATCGGCTCGAGCAACTTCGGAGCAGCTTGCTTGAAGTACTCGCGGAAACAACCTTGAGCAGCGGTGTAGAAAGCCTTTTCGCTGGAGTCAACGTCGTGGTAGCTACCGTCGAGCAACTCGATGCGAGTTCCCACCACGGGATAATCGGCAATCGGACCCTTGCCCAGGATATCGCGGAAGCCTTTTTCGACAGCCGGGATGTACTGCTTTGGAATCCGTCCACCGACGACCTTTTCTTCGAACTCGAAGCTGTCTTCGCTTTCCGATTCGATTGGGATCAGCTTGCCAACGATGTGAGCGTACTGACCTGAACCACCGGTTTGCTTCTTGTGCTTGTAGTTGAAGTCGACTTCTTTGGTCGGGCTTTCGCGGTAAGAAACCTTGGGAGCACCGACTTCGATTTCGACGCCGTATTCACGACGAATGCGTTCGATGTAGATCTCCAGGTGCAACTCACCCATGCCCGAGATCAGGATCTCGTTGGTTTCTTCGTCGGTGTAAACGCTGAACGTTGGGTCTTCCTTGCGGAAGCGTTGCAACGCCTTGCTCATCTTGTCGCCATCGCCACGGTTGAGTGGGTTGACGGCGATCTTGATGACGGGCTCAGGCACGAACATCGATTCCAGCGTCGCGTAATCTCGCTCGCTGCAATAGGTGTCCCCGGAGGCACAGTCGATGCCCATCACGGCGATGATGTCGCCGGCACTGGCTTCGTCAATTTCTTCACGTTTTTCACTGTGCATTCGCACAATCCGGCTGAAGCGTTCTTTCTTCGTCGAACGTTGGTTCGTGTAGGCCTCGCCCTTCCTGATCGTGCCTTGGTAAATCCGCATGAAGGTCAACTGACCGAACGGATCTTCGGCGATCTTGAAGGCCATGCCGACGAACGGCTTTTCCGGATCGGGAGCCAATTCGATCTTCTTGTCTTCGTCAGAAGGGTCGCGACCGTAGATTTCACGATCCAGTGGGCTGGGCAAATACTCGGTGACCGCGTCGAGCAAGGGTTGAACACCTTTGTTCTTGTACGCACTGCCCATGTAGACAGGGGTCGCACCGTTCAGAACGGCCTGACGCATGACCTTGTAGATCATGTCCTTGGGCACTTCTTCTTCGCTGAGCAGCAACTCCATCACTTCATCGCTGTAGTTGGACAACGAATCCAACATCGCGACGCGTGACTCTTCCGCTTCGTCTTTCAAGTCCGCTGGGATTTCGCCCGTGACAACATTTTCGCCTTGGTCGCCTTCGAAGGTGTAAGCCACCATTTCGATCAGGTCGACGACGCCACGGAAGTTTTCTTCCGCGCCGATTGGAATTTGCGCCAAAAAGGCATCGGCACCGAGTTTTTCCCGGAGTTGCTCGACCACGCGTCGGGGGTTGGCACCGGTGCGGTCCATCTTGTTGATGAACGCCAAGCGAGGAATTTGGTATCGCTTCATTTGACGGTCAACGGTGATCGACTGGCTTTGCACACCACCGACACTGCACAGAACCAACACGGCACCGTCGAGAACACGCAGCGAACGTTCCACTTCGACGGTGAAGTCGACGTGGCCGGGCGTGTCGATCAAGTTGATGTGATAACCCTTGTGCTGAACGCTGGTCGCGGCACTGGTGATCGTGATCCCACGTTCTTTTTCCAGTTCCATGTGATCCATCGTCGCGCCGTCACCACCACCACGAACATCTTCGATCTTGTGAATCCGACCGCTGTAAAACAGGATCCGTTCGCTCAGAGTGGTCTTGCCCGAGTCAATGTGGGCACTGATACCAATGTTTCTGATTTTCTCCAAATTCATAATACTTCACCTAAGCGCGACCAATGCGGCGGTTCCAAGCACGCCCGTCGACACCACTGACATGGATGTCGCAGAAATTCCGGGTGGATTTGGAGGGTGGCCGACGAATCGTCAAAAATTGTTGGGGGGTGTAGACTGGCAATACCGGGAATCGCCCGGACATCCGTTTCGAATCTCGCCAAGAAATCGAACGGAAATATCGCAAAGGTGGCCCCGATCGGGAACCCCAAAACGAATCAGGCGCAATCTTTGCTCGTCATTGCCGACAGATCCTCCCTGACATTGGATTTTTGAGACGATTTTGCCCGCCAACTTCAGCCATCCCGCCGTGCCGGACCCGCTCCCCGATTTTTCAGAATCGCTGGCGGCCCTGCAGGCGAAGATCCCGGTTCTTCGTGAATCCCCCCATCCGCCCCTGGGAGTCGTGCTCGGCAGCGGACTGGGGGGACTCGCCGATGCGATCGAATCCCCCACCGTCATCCCCTACCGTGAGATCCCCGGTCTGGCCGCGTCCACCGCTGCCGGGCACCGGGGCGAATTCATTGTGGGGCACCTGGCGTCGCGGCCAATCATCGCCATGGCCGGCCGACTGCACGTTTACGAGGGACATTCACTGCCAGACGTCACCCGGCCCGTCGCACTGATGGCGGGAATCGGAATCAGCGAACTGGTCGTCAGCTGTGCGGCAGGCGGGCTGAACCCCAGTTTTTCAGTCGGTGATCTGGTCCTGATCCATGAACACAGCAGTTGGTTGGGTGGAAAACTAGGGGCACCTCCGACCCTGTTTCAGTCCCCGATAAACCCATCGTCAGCGCCAGCCTCGGCGGCGGGGTGGTTCCAACGGCGGCTGAGCACCTGTGATCCGACACTCGACCAAATCGCTCACCAGACCGCTCACAAGCACGGGTTTGAACTTCGCCGCGGAATGTACTTGGCCGTCAACGGCCCCAACTACGAAACCCGGGCGGAGTGCCGAATGATGCGGGGCTTGGGTGCGGACTTGGTCGGCATGAGCACCGTCCCAGAGATCCTGTCCGCCTCCTCGGCGGGCGTTCGAACAATAGGGATTTCAGTCGTCACCAACCTCGCGCTGCCTGACGCCCCGGTGACCGCCGATCACGCGGATGTCTTGGAGGTGTGCGAGCGGGCCGCCGACCGGTTACAACAAATCGTCCGAGCGATTGCCACCCATGGAGCGTGACGTGACGAAGGAACCCCAGCAGCCCGATCATTCTTGGGACATTTCCCAGCTGTCCGATGCCGAATTGCGATCGGCGATGCAATCGATTCCCTGTCAAACCGACCCCGAGGCCCCCGCGCCGCTGGTCGAGTTGACCGGCCTGCATGGCCAGCATTCTGCGATGATGCGTTGCCAAACGCCGCTTCGATTCCAGGCCGCAGGCGACCTAGGCGATTACGCGTTCGCGTTTTGTCGCGATGCGGACGTTCGCCTGGACGGCAACGTTGGCCACGGCGCCGGCGACGGCATGAGCGGCGGCGTGGTCCTGATCACGGGCAATGCGGGCTGCGGTTTGGGATCGGCGATGACCGGCGGGACCCTGGCCGTCTACGGCTCGGCAGGCGACCGGGTCGGTGCGGCAATGCGTGGCGGCAGCATCTTTGTTCGCGGTAGCGTCGGCGATGACACGGGTGCCGGAGCCCTGGGCGGCACGATCGTGGTCGGCGGAGATGCGGGCAAACGACTGGGCGACGGGTTGAACAACGTGACCGTTTTCCTGCGCGGCAAGGCGGAATCCTTGGCCCCCGGTGTGATCGAAGCTCCGCTGAGAAAACGAGAAGAGGTCCGCCTGGGATTGCTGCTGATGGGAGCCTCGATTCGCGGCTCAGCTTCCGAGTTTCGACGCATCATTCCCCAGGCACGCCTGGACGCCGAAGAAGCGGGTGCCGGCGAAATCCGCCCGAACTGGCGCTAGCAGCGGTCCCGCTCTCGCTCTGGTTGGCCCGGTTTCGCCCCCCATCAAACCGTAGCCGGAGTCGCCCGACTTCGGTCTTCCTGCAAACCAGCCTGTTGATTGAATCAGCCGGAACGCGATAGCGTCCGGTTCGTCTTCGGTAACCGTGAGCTAGCGCTGGGCTGTTCAATCATTGGGTTGCAGCGTTTCTGGTGTGCGCAAGTTTCTGCCTCGCATCAACAAGTCACCTCTCCCTCAGCTTTGCTGGGGGAGAGGTCGAACAGGCCGATGGAGGCCCTGTTCGGGTGAGGGGGCGATTCACAGCAGATCGACCGAGGCTGGGTAAGCTAAAAGCGTGAGCCAGGGACGCCCCCAACTCCCACGACGGCCCCATCCGGGGCGACCGTTTGTTTTCCGGCATCGGTCTCTCGGGGCTTCCGCCCAATGGCACTTACTTTACAAATCCACCCTCCCCCTGGGAGGGTCGAGCGAAGCGAGGGGAGGGCTACACACCGGGTTTTAGGTTCGCCCTCCCCGGCCCGAAGCGGGCCGACCCTCCCAGAGGGAGGGTGAAGTAAGTGCCATTCGGCTTCCACCCCGAGCGAAGCACGACGGCCCCCTCCGGTTCCTCACCGAGCGACTTGCGCCACACCGCTAAGCAGGCACGCAGGTGTCATCGGGTATGTGAGCCGTTTGGCGTTAGCCACGGTTCCCACGTCCAACCAGGCCAACGCCCAAACGGCTCACATGGTTGTCCCCAATCATTCCAGCCAACCTGCTTCAATGTTTGCGTGATGGGTTGGTTTCGTCGAGCAGTGTGACGCGAACGTTTGAAAGTGGACTCGGGTGCGATGAGGTTTGGCGATGAAAGGCCGCCCGACGGAACCGTGGAGGACAACTGTTCGACTCTGCAGCACGACCTCGGATGTGGATTCGAAGACGCTGAATTCAGCCGCCAGAGACCACATCGAGGTAGCGATACCCGCCGCGATTTTGACGTGCGATTTCTTTCATGAACGAATTCGCGGGCTCGGGGCCCGAGCCGAACTGGATCGCATGGATCACCGTCCCGGTCTGCTCCGCTCTCCGGCGGATGTCCGCCATCTGTTCCGCACTCATCGTTTGAATCGACGCGTCGGTCAAAAAGAAAATCGCGTCCGGTGCCAACCGCAACGCCATCCGCAGTGCCAACTGGTGCTCGGTCCCGCCGATCGCGACGGTCCGCTGGACAAACGCCTCGGCCCGTTGGCGATTGCCCTCTTCCCCCCAAACCAAACCGCTGGTCTGACCATCGGGTGAAAACGCCTTGGGGCGATCATTGTAAAAGATGACCTGAAACTGCTGGCGTTCACTCAACGTCTGCAAGCTTCGAATCAATTCTTGCTTGGCCGCTCGCAAAGGTTTGCCACCGGATGCGGACATGCTCTCGCTGTGGTCGAACACATACACAAACGCGCTGCCGGATCCCGAGACACCAAACACCGAGGTGGTGGTTTGACCCGCCCCTTCGCCCGCGCGGGTCGTGCCGGGAACCAATTCACCGGTGCCCAACTGATCCGCGGTTTTGCCGTCGCCAAACCGCAGCACACCTTCGACTCCGGTCCCCTCGGACTCGCCCGCCGCCACGCCGCGGCGAGTCAGTTCGGCAAACAAACCGTCCAAATCCACGGGCGGCACAAAGCCCGCCGGCGGTGCCGACGCGGCCGATGCTGTCGACTGCGACTGCTCCGCATCGGTCGAATCGACGGACTGGGAACGTTCATCGACTGCTCGATCCGATCGGTTCGCGGTCGCGGCGTCGGACTGTTCCGTGGAATCTTCGGTGACGTACAGCGTCCGGTCCGGCATTCGGTAGGCCATCGCCACACCGACGCTGGTCGTCGGCTGCTCGATCGTCCCCGCCGATCGAGATTGCACCCAGCCAAGAACGGAGCCAATCAGAATCAGGTGAACCAAACAGGAACCAACCAGCGGCCCAGTCGAAACGGTCGGCCGCTGCCACGGCGTCTCGACCGCAGGCACGTTGCCTGGAACACGACTGGTTCGAGGACGATTGGATCCTGGTCCGTCGGAATTCCCGGTGTTCGTGTTCGGTTCGTGAGGAGGTGAGGAGGCCATGGCAGCTCAGGAGCGTTCCTTTTCCGTTATTTGTGCCGCTTTGCGCCGTCGTGACCAGACTTTACGCTAAGGGGGACATCGCGGGAGGAAACCAATTTCCAACGGCGATCATTTTCGTCTGTTTTCCCGGAGATCAGTGTAGTGAGTAACGAATCAGGCCGTTTTCTTTTCACCAGTGAATCGGTCAGCATGGGCCACCCCGACAAGCTGGCGGACCGAATTTCCGACAGCATCTTGGATGCACTGTTGGCCCAAGATCCCAACAGCCGCGTCGCATGCGAAACGCTGGTCACCACGGGATTGGCCGTCATCGCCGGTGAAATCTCTTCCCAAGCAGACGTCGACTACGAAAAAATTGTTCGCGACACGATCGTGGCCGTCGGCTATGACGATCCCGACATCGGAATCGATGGCAAGACCTGCGAAGTCCAAATCCGCTTGGACGCGCAAAGCCCCGACATCGCTCAAGGCGTGAACTCCGACGAAGCCTCGGGCAAAGACATCGGCGCGGGCGACCAAGGCCTGATGTTCGGTTACGCCTGCAAAGACACACCTGAATTGATGCCCCTGCCGATCGCGCTCTCGCATCGCATTATCAACCGCATCACCGAAGCTCGCTTCAACAAAGAAGTCGACTGGTTGCGTCCCGACAACAAGAGCCAAGTCACGGTCGAGTACGAAGGCAATCGCCCCGTTCGCATCGAAGCCGTCGTCGTCAGCGCTCAACACGGCCCAGACGTTTCGCACGATGAAATCGAAAAGTTCGTGATTGAAAACGTCGTCAAACCTTCGATCCCAGCCGAGCTGGACAAGGGCGACATCAAGTATCACATCAACCCAACCGGCAAGTTCATCATCGGTGGACCTCACGGCGATTGTGGCTTGACCGGCCGCAAGATCATCGTGGACACCTACGGCGGCTGGGGCCGTCACGGTGGTGGTGCCTTCAGTGGCAAGGACTCGACCAAGGTTGACCGCAGTGCAGCTTACATGGCTCGCTACGTTGCCAAGAACATCGTGGCGGCTGGCCTCGCCGAACGCTGCGAAGTCCAATTGGCTTACGCGATTGGTGTGACGGAACCTGTCAGCGTTCACGTGGACACCGAAGGCACCGGCACAATCGAGGACGCCAAACTTTGCGAACTGATCCGCGAGCACTTCCCGTTGACTCCCGGTGGGATCATCGAGCACTTGCAACTGCGTCGTCCCGTGTTCGTTGAAACCACCGCTGGTGGCCACTTCGGTCGCGAAGGCGATGGCTTCACCTGGGAAAAAACCGACAAAGCAGAAGCTTTGGCGGAAGCCGCTGGTGCCACCGCCACCGTCTGAGGTTCCGTCTTTCCCCAGTCGTTGCAACGTCCCCTTGAATCAGCCGCTTCGCCGAATCGCGTGGATCACCGACCCGCACTTCGATCATGCCAAACTCGATGTTTGGCAGTCGTGGGTGGCAAAGCTGCTGGAACTGGATCCCGACGCGATTCTGATCACGGGCGATTTGTCCGAGGGAGACGACGTTGCCTATCAATTGCGATGCCTGGCCGAGACCCTGGATCGGCCGATTCACTTCGTGCTGGGCAACCACGATTTCTATGGCAAATCGATCGCGTCCACCCGGCGCGATCTGATCGCCCTGTGCCGTGACGTTCCACAACTGACCTACCTGACCGACCATCCCCCGGTGCCGCTCAATGCCTCAACCGCCTTGATCGGAGAGGATGGCTGGGGCGATGCGACGGAGGGCAACTACGCCGGCTCGATGGTTCGCCTGAACGACTTCCAACTGATCGAAGACTTTCGCACCAGCCACCCCGATGGCTGGCAATCCTTGCTCAAGGCCGAGGGGAAAGCCGCGGCGGACCGGATCGCTGAAAAGCTACGCAACTTGCCCGACGAGATCACGCAAGTCTTGATTGCCACGCATGTGCCGCCGTTTCGAGAAGCCTGTTGGTACGAAGGCAAAACGACGGATGACAACTGGGCCCCGTTCTTCGTCTGCGGTCAAGTTGGGCAAGCACTCCGCGAAGCCGCCGCCCAAGCCCCCAACCGGAAACACGTTGTCCTCTGCGGTCACACCCACCACGACGGTGTGGCACAGATGACCGACAACCTCGTTGTCCACACTGGTTTTTCACGCTATGGCAGCCTGGAAATCGAGTCGATGCTGACGATCGAAGAGGATATCATCGAACTCTCACGTCCCACCCTTTGCTTCCCATGACAACGGGCACCAGCGTCCTGTTGGTTCCCAAACGATCTTCCAGCCCCGCGGTCAGCAACGTAGACTCAAGCAGCCAATGGTCACCCACTCGCCCTCGTAGCTCAGCTGGATAGAGCAGCGCATTCCTAACGCGCAGGTCACAGGTTCAAATCCTGTCGGGGGTATTTTTCATTCGGTTCCCAGCGGCGGACGCCGATGGCGACAGCCTGTCGCCACTTCCTGGCGGTCCCTTCCGTGTGTTCGTGCTCGACAGAACGATCCGAACCAGTCCCCACGGGACGACACGTTGTCGCCACGGGCATGAGCCCAATGCCATCTACGTTAGAACCAACCGAGGGGATTTTGTTAGCGGAACGGCGCAAGCCGTCCGGTAAAACGTGGATGTTTTCCGGCGCGTCACCGGACGGCTCGCGCCGTTCCGCTACAAAGTAGATGGCATTGGGCATGAGCCCGTGGAGCAGAGACAGCACGCAACCAGCAAGCCCCGACGGGGTGACAGGTGCCTGGAGCTTGTGAGCGACCTGCCGTGCGATCGCCCATGGCTGGCGTACACCCCGTAGCGATGCTTGCGAGCTCTAATGAGTGACCGTCAACACCGACCGCTGGATCGAGTGCGAAACGACCCGCGTTCTCCACGCCGGCGATGGCACGCTGAGCCTCCGCGTCTCACGCCAGGGCGAAGCAGGTCGGCGGGAATGATCGGGTGCAACGATGGGAGCCGTTTGGGCGTCGGCCTGGACTGCGAAATGTTTGGTGTTGACGCTCTGATCGCGGATGCAAATTTTCTTCCGGCTACTGTCTTTCTCCATCCCGGTAGGGATGTCGGATGGTAGCCGGGGGTCGCTGCGTGGGACGTTCGAAAAATAAACGGTGGCTGGCGTCTGGGTTTCGCCCCGGATGGGGCCGTCGTGCGTAGCTCGGGGCGGAAGCCCCGAGAGACCGATGCCGGAAAACAAACGGTCGCCCCGGATGGGGCCGTCGTGGGAGTTGGGGGCGTCCCTCGCTCACGCGTCGGGTTGTGATGAGTGGTCTTGGCCGACTCTGACGGGCAAGAATGCCCGTCGTCCATTCGTTGAACCATTTTTGGCGACTGAGTCGACAAGCCGTCAACATTTGACGCTCTGATCGCGGATGCAACTTTTCTTCCGGCTACTGTCTTTCGCCATCCCGGTAGGGATGTCGGATGGTAGCCGGGGGTCGCTGCGTGGGACGTTCGAAAAATAAACGGTGGCTGGCGTCTGGGTTTCGCCCCGGATGGGGCCGTCGTGCGTAGCTCGGGGCGGAAGCCCCGAGAGACCGATGCCGGAAAACAAATGGTCGCCCCGGATGGGGCCGTCGTAGGAGTTGGGGGCGTCCCTCGCTCACGCGTCGGGTTGTGATGAGTGGTCTTGGCCGACTCTGACGGGCAAGAATGCCCGTCCTCCATTCGTTGAACCATTTTTGGCGACTGAGTCGACAAGCCGTCAACATTTGACGGTCCGATCGCGGATGCAACTTTTCTTCCGGCTTCTGTCTGTCATCCCTACCGGGATGAAAACTTGCGCAAACGGATCGCCAAGATCGTGGTCCAGGCTGATGTCGGTGACCGTACCGGTCAGCCATGCTGGCCCACAAACACCGGAACCGCGTCACGCGGGTAACCCCCAACTGCTAGCGGCAGGGCGCGAGCCCTCCGGTCTCGACACTTCCAGTCAATCTCAAGATCAGGCACTTCGTCGCTGCCAAGGTGATGCTGACGATAGGTTCGACCAGTACCGTCTTCGTACCAGCTTGATCCGCACCGAGTCCCGCCGATGTCCAGCCTTGTCCACGACCGAGAGATCACCTGGCAACTTTAACTCGGGCCCTTTCAAGACATTCTCGATCGCGTTGTTTAATTCGCTGCCGGGGTCTTCCGACATGGCAAGAAAGTCGGGCGCGAATCTGCCCGCGTCGGCCAACGCTTCGTTGAGACAGTCGATGTCCCGTTTCTGCCACGAAGCGTGAGCCACACGGATCCCACCGATCTCAATCGCAACCGGAAGCGTTTTGAACCAGGTGATCGCGTCGGCGAGTTCGCCGGCGACAACTGATCCAGCGTCGCCTGATGCTGCTTGAAATTCCTGTCCGCATGAGCCGGAAACCATTCGCTGGTCTTTCCAGACCAGGGCTTCCCAGGCCGCGGAGTATGAAACGCGATCGCGTTGCACTCATGGTTCCCCATCACCGCGAGCGCGTCCCCCGCATCCACCATCGCCCGAGCAATCTCGACGACTTCTCCGATCGCCGATCCCCGATCGACGAAGTCACCAACGAAGACAGCCTTTCGATCGGGATGCCGATAGCCACGGCGGCGTGAGCTATATCGCAAATCGGAAAGCAATGCTTTTAGTTCATCAGCATGCCCATGAGTGTCACCAATGATGTCGTACATATGTCAATTCGACCTGGATCGTCGCTGCACGGTTTGCGATTGCTTGTTCCCGCGAATCATGAAATCCACCATTTCACGGTAGTTGGCGATGAAGTGATCGGATGGAGTTGGGAACCAGCCCTGCATTAACGGTGGTTCGCCAGTTGGAGCGTTCGTTGGTGCCTGCGATTGCGACAAGCGTCGGATATAAGCATCCAGATCGGCCTCCGAAAATGACTCAGGGAACCCGTCATCTCGTGTTAGGGGCGATAGTGAATTCGTTGCACCAAAACTACGTAAACGCAATCTCTCCGATCGCTCAATCTCCCCGTCACTGTAACGCACCATGTGACCAAAATGAGTGAAGGGATCTACGGCCTTTACGACTGGGTCCATGTCATTGACAAAGAAAACGTACTTGTCGCCGAGTTCCGGTTCCAAGAACCTTCGCATGTCTGAACGGACCACCTTGGGCTGGCCGAACGTCATCACGCCGGCAATCGGGTGCTTCTTATCGACGATGAGATCATGCGCACAAACAACAGAGAGAGCGCCCCAAGACTATGGCCGGTAATCCAAACCTGCTTCGACTGAAATCTGTGTAGCAGGTCATTGACTTGCCGATGCATGGAATCGCTGTAGCCAGATCGAAAACCACCGTGCATCGAGCCGTTATCATTCGTCGACTTGATGAAGTTCAAGTCTTGAAGCACATCGTACAAACTACTTTCGGTTCCTCTCAAAACGATGACGGCATGATCGCCCATTTTGACGACGTAACCGTTCATCGAACCAGAGTTGATGGTCTCCGAATCAAACCCTCGATTTGCAAGTTTCGAGCGAGCGTCAACCGGATCAAGGTATGAGATCTGGCACAGTTCCCACATGACCTCCATGACGGGCCACATTGGGCTCCCAGTCGTTGCGGTCCTCTTTTCGGGTTTCACCCGCCCAAGGGTTGCCGAACTGCCCCACCGAAAATGCCATCGCCGCTGAAAGAAACGCAATGGCACCAGCGGCCAAGAGGAATCGGGCGAATTCAGGCCGCACGAACCGAGTTGCCGCTATCGCGAACCTCAGGACTCCTGCTGCCGCCGCATGCGGGATCATGCCGGTGAAGTAAACACCAGCGGACGCGAATCCAAACGCCGCGAACAACCGAGCCCAGTCTTTGGTTTCGCGACACTGCCCCCAGAGCAATGCAACTGCGATGCTTAGCAAGGCATATCCAAGAATGGCCACGGTAATCTCCATTTGTTTCGAGCGATCGGGTTCTGTTGCGATTGGTAGCAGATCCCTCCACGCGATCTTGCAACTGACACCGTGAGCATTCGGGCGAATGCTCTGGCACGCTAGGTCAACACGTCAAATTCAATCCCGAACCTGCAGTAGTTTGGTGTCGCGTTGTGAAACGTGCTGAACTGAATCTTCGTCTTGTGCTGGATGGCGACTTGCTGAGCAACGTAGAGCCCGAACCCGGATCCGTCAGTATCCGTTGCAATTCGCACGCTTCGACCGAAAATTGAATCGTCGAGCTGGAGCACGCTTGAACATTCGTTGGTTACTTCGACAAGTAGCTTGTCTTGCACGTCAAAGGGCTGCTCTTTGAGTGAAAACTCAACAACAATTTCAGAGTCGCCAGGGGAGTACTTTATTGCGTTCTGGATGAGGACAGTTGGTATTATCGAAATTGTTTTGTCACAAGCGGCGATTTCAGATTGAAAGTTGTAGTTCGCGTGTAGCGAGATTCTGCCCGTGTTTCCAGCGGGGCGATAAATCCTCGCGCACTTGTCGAATAGTCGATAGGGCTGCACGCGTGAGCGAACAGGTAGCCTCATCAGCGTTTCGTTAGCAACCAACTCGATAATATTGAAGTGCGTAGACATCATTTCTGATGCCTTCCATATCTTGACTGTCTCTGGATTCGCAAGCGTTGGATCGTCTCTGTTTTCACGCAGGCACATTCGTTCAGCAGTTTGCTTTACTTCGCGATTGAGCTTTCGGATTTCGTGTAGCCCGGCACTCACGCCGTCAAATGTCTTTTGCTCAACGGAATCCAGCTCCTTCGCAACATTCTGCAAGCTGCTGGATGCTCGGCCTACTTCAGTTGACGCAATCTTATTCTTTTTGTTCGACTTAGCCCGCGCGGATTCATTCTTGCCACCTAGCCGGGGGTACGGTATGAACCCGGTCAATGCAAAGTCGCCACGTGGGGTACTTACCTTGCGACTCGCAAACCCGTGGGGACAGGGAATTTCGTCAGCACCGAAAGCTCGTTGCTCAGCGAGTCGCTGGTAGTGCTGACGACAGGAGTCATCTTTCTCAAACGCGCGCCTGCAAAATTCAGGCGTTCCCACTATCAAGCCCGATGAAGGCGTATTGATAGCGGCCAGATTCACAATCGGAAGTGGCGACAATGAAGACAGAAGATCCTGTTTACTCATATCGCCTGAGCCCCAAGTTCGAGAAGCTTTGAAGCAATCGCACTGACGACAGCCTTGCCTTCATCGCTCTTTGCGGCATCTAACGCGACAGTTTTCCAATACGAATGCTTCTTAGGGCTCTCGACAGCTCTAACAAAAGCATCCTGAAGCCGCAGATCATCAGCAGTTCCCGGAGCAATCGCGCAGCGATGAAGGAATGATTTCCAAGTGTTGGATACGCTTCGAGATTTTTTAAGTCCCTCTACGATCTTTTCAATACTTTCCTGCACACCGGCGTCCTTATCCAGGTTGCCGTCAGAGAGCACATAGAAGTCGGCATGGCAGCTCCGCAGTGCTTTGGATGTATATGCAAAAACGATGGTCGAGGGACTGATCGCTTTGATGTGCTTCAACAGGGACAGCCCCTCGTCATCGCCAAAAGTTGTCCCCACCTCACCGAAATCCAAAAGAATCAAGTCGTATCGGCACTGTTCGATTGAGCCGCTAACTTGCGAGTTGATGTCGGAAACGTGGTCTACGGCGAAACCGTAGTCTTTAAGGTCCTGCAGGAGGCTAGGAGCCTCGTCATCAATCACAAGAATTCGACTGCGATTTACCAATTCTGCACGAGGAAGCGACTCGCCAAGCTCTGCGATCGTTCTTTTTTTGAATCCGAACATGGTTGGATTTGGCTCCTGAGTTGTGAGTTAGATCGTAAGCATATCAACAAACACCATCGCGTCAAACAAAAGGACGAAATGCCGGCAAGTTTGCCGGCACATTTGCGATGATGTCTTGACGTGAGCGATTGGCTGCGGATAATACCTCCCGCTGGCCTTAATCGATGTGGGAGATGAAGTGGGAAGCGTGGCGTTCAATTCAGTGCCGGAGCATGCGGCGGAGTTCGGCTTGATTGCCGGACCCAGTGGGCCGCATTCCAGCCGGACAATGACGCTTGAGGACGTTCGCCAGATATTCGATGCATTGCCGGAAGATGCTGAATTCGCGGACTACCACCGCGTGGTTGTTGATGAAAACCTGTTGGGTAAATCGACGGACTCCAATCGCAAAGGAACTTTGCGTCGACTCCGTGAGCTTTACTCGCTTGATAAGTCGGTTCCCTTATTTCGTGTCTTTCGATCGCTGTGGGACTTGGATGAATCAGGGCAACCACTACTGGCGATTTTGATTGCGTACGCTCGCGACCCGTTGCTGCGATCAACCGCGACAACCGTTTTGGAGACGCCGGATGGCATGGAACTGATGCGTCAATTGGTTTGTAGCTCGATCGATGACTTCACGAACGGACGCATGGGTGAGTCAACAATCGACAAGGTTGCGCGCAACACAAGTTCATCCTGGAGTCAGTCTGGACACTTAGTTGGACGGGTTCGGAAGGTGCGAACACAAGTCGATGCAACACCAGTCACGGTCACCTTTGCTTTGCTGCTCGGGTACGTCATGGGGCTGCGCGGCAAGAAGTTGTTGTCCAGCGAGTTCATGCGACTACTGGATGCAGCAGAGGATATCGCGTTAGCTCGGGCGATTGACGCGAGAAGGCTGGGGCTGATTTCCCTGCGTGAAGCACAAGATATTTTTGACGTTGGCTTTGGTGCTCTGTTAACCGAACGTGAACTGAGGATTGCAAATGGGACGAATTGAAGACCTAGCCGACAGTTACGAGCGAAACATTAAAGCGCCTTGGCAGAAGAATCTTGCCGGCGCCCAGAAAGCAATCTTCGTTGTCTATGCGAAAGAGGATGAACGAAAGCTCAATGCACGAATCGGTGACTTTGAAGTCCGCACGAAGGGTGCCGGCCACGGCTGGCGACAGCTTGATCTCGCTCCACTGTTTCCAGCATGGATGTCAGCGGAAGAATACCGCGAGTCCTATTTTGAATGTCCAGAAGATTTACAGCTCAAGCTGGACACTGAGTTTTTCGACTATGTCGTCGCGGCTGTGCGGGCCGAGTTGACTGCCGAGGATGTTGATGAAAACACTGTCGTCGCAATCTACGGCACATCTTCGCTGTATGGATTCCTGCGAGTCTCCGAGGTACTAGATAAATCGGTCGGCGACATCCGCGGACGCATGGTGTTGTTCTTTCCTGGAACATTTCAGCAAGACAACTACAGCCTGCTGGGCGCTCGTGATGGCTGGAACTATCTCGCCACGCCCATCACGCTTCACCAAGGCGAATAGCCGGCTATTCCACGCACAGCAAATCAAACAAAAAGTCTATCGAGAGCCGATTCATGATTAAGAACAGCGAGCTATTCGTCCGTGATCCAGCCCATTCGGAGCTGATGAATAATGGTCAGGCACGGATCACGTCGGAAGGTACCGACCAGGAACGCGACACGCTTCGCGAAGAGCTTTCAAATTTTGTATGCGAAGGCCAGTACGAAGATGGAATGGTTCGCATCTTGGAGTCGTATCTTCAGCACCTTAATGGCACAAGTCAGCCGGCCGCCTGGGTCAGCGGCTTCTTTGGAAGTGGTAAATCTCACCTTCTAAAGATGCTGTGTCACCTCTGGATCGACACCGAGTTTCCTGATGGTTCTCGCGCCCGTTCGCTGGTAAAGGATTTACCCGAGGACGTGGTCGCAGCGTTGAAGGAGCTGGACACCGAAGGACGCAAGGCTGGCGGGCTCCACGCCGTTTCGGGAACGCTGCCATCGGGTGACACCAGCAGCGTTCGTTTGACCGTCTTGGGCATGATCCTGCGATCAAAGGGACTACCCGAACAATATGCTCCGGCAAAGTTCTGCCTCTACCTCAAAAACAACGGTTTCTACGATCAAGTCAAAGCTGCCGTTGAAGCCAAGGGAAAAGACTTCTTTCGCGAGCTGAACGACCTGACCGTCAGTCCCGTATTGCACGACGCCTTGGTGGAGGTCGATGCCGGATATGGTGACCGCAAGTCGGCACGGGAAACGATCCGAGGGCAGTTCAAGAAACCAGCGGACATTTCCTCGTCGGAATTGTTACAGCTGACACGTGAAGTGCTTTCGGTCGATGGGAAGTTGCCATGCACGATCATCGTGCTGGACGAAGTGCAAATCCACATTGGCGACTCGAAGGATCGGACTCGAGATGTAGTCGATGTTGCCGAAGCGCTCAGCAAGCAGTTGGAATCTCGGATCATCGTTGTTGGTGCGGGACAGAACGCACTCGCGTCCCAGGCACCACACTTCAAATGGCTTCAAGATCGCTTCACGATCCCGATCGAACTTTCGGACACCGATGTCGAAACGGTGACGCGTCGTGTCTTGTTGCAGAAAAAGCCCGAACACGTTGACGCGATACGCAAGTGCCTCGACGTACACTCCGGTGAAATCGAACGTCAGCTCTCTGGGACGCGAATCGGAAGCAAAGGCAGCGACCGCGAAATCATGGTTGAAGACTATCCCTTGCTGCCGGTACGACGTCGGTTTTGGGAGCACGTGTTCCGCGCCGTCGATCCAACAGGCACGAGCGGAATGCTTCGGTCTCAGTTGCGAATCATTCACGATGCGCTACACGACTACGCATCCAGCGGACTAGGCACGGTGGTGCCGGCCGATCTGATGTTCGACCAGCTTCAGCCGAGCCTGGTTCACCAAGGTGTGCTACTTCGTGAACTCGATGAAACAATTCGATCACTCGACGACGGCACCGAAAAGGGAAAACTGAAACGCCGGCTTTGCGGTCTGACCTTCTTGATTCGCAAGATCCCACGTGAGGCCGGATTTGATATCGGCGTTCGCGCGTCGGAGGAGATGCTGGCCGACTTGATGGTCAGCGATCTCCAAGACGACGGGGCGCGGCTTCGCAAAGAGATTCCGGATTTGCTTGAAGAACTCGTCAACGACGGAATTTTGCTGAAGGACCACAGTGAATACAACCTTCAAACCAAGGAGTATTCCGACTGGGACGCTGAGTTCCGCAAGCGAGAGCAGCAGCTCAATGCAAACTCTAGCGAGCTAACCTCCAAGCGTGACGCGCTGATCCGTGCAGCCAGTCATGACGCCATCAAGGGTATTTCGCTGATCCAAGGTGAGCGAAAAGAGAAACGCAAGTTGGCGATCCACTTCGGCGACGATGCCCCGGTCGTCGACGGTGATGCGGTACCCGTATGGATTCGAGATGAGTACTCGGCCAGTGAAAAGAACGTGGTCGATTCAGCTCGTGCCGCCGGAACCGACAGTCCGATTGTCTTTGTCTTCCTGCCGCGCGGAAACTCGAAGGACTTAGAGAAGCAGATCGTTCGTTATGAGGCTTCGACTGGAACCATCAAAATCAAAGGTGTCCCGAGCACGCCAGAGGGAGACGAAGCACGGAGCGCGATGGAAAGTCGGCAAACTGATGCCCAGCGTACTCGCGATGAAATCCTTGGTGAAATTGTCGACGCCGCCAAAGTATTCAAGGGCGGCGGTGCCGAGGTGATGTCACTTACGATCGAGGAAAAGGTCAAAGACGCCGCCAAGGATGCCCTCGACCGGATGTTTCCCAAGTTTGGTGACGGTGACCACAAGAATTGGCCTGTCGTCATCAGTCGTGCCAAGAACAACGACGATGCACCACTGGGCGCCGTTAGTTGGACGGGCGAAACAAAGGGCCACCCCGTATGCAAAGCCTTACTGCGTGAGATCGGGGCCGGATGCGAAGGTCGTCAGCTGCAGAAGATTTTTGGAAACGCACCCTACGGCTGGTCGCAAGACGCGATCGACGGCGCAATCATGGCGTTGCACAACTCAGGCGATATCACCGTTCGTGCTGGCGGTGACAGCGTCCCGCCGGGCAAGTTGGACCAGACCAAGATAAAGAAGGCAGAACTCCGGCAGGAAACGATCACGCTATCCGCCAGTGACAAGATTGCCCTTCGCGGCTTGTTCCCGACGGCCGGGGTTCCGACACGTCCAAGCGATGATTTGGAAGATAAGTCAAGCGAGTTCCTCAAGGCGATGTTTGACTTGGCCAGCCGCGCTGGCGGCGACGCACCACTGCCGGTTCGCCCCGATACGGATCATCTGACTGACCTGCGAAATCACGCAGGCAACGAACGACTGGCAAAGCTGCTGGCCGTTCGTGATGAACTCAGCAAGCAAGCCGAGGATTGGACAGCGCTTGCCGAGCTATCCGAGAAGAGAATGCCCCAGTGGCAACGCCTCGGTCGGCTGATGAAGCACGGTGACGGGATGGATGAGTTCGCCGACATTCGATCTGCGGCAGATGGAATACGCGACAGTCGTTTGCTGCTGGAGAAGACCGATCACGTAACGCCGTTGGTCAAGAAAGCCGCGGCGGCCTTGCGGTCGGCAGTGACGTCGGCTCACGATCAATACGAAAGCACCTACAACTCCGAGTTTGAGTCATTGAAGGCCAGCGAGTCATGGCAGAAGACGGATGCAGCAAAACAGTCTGAGTTGATGCAGGCAGAAGGATTGAACGGAGTTCCAGCGATCTCCGTTGGCAGCGACGACGAACTGCTGCGAACGCTTGATGCGACTCCTCTTTCATCGTGGAAAGACAAGACTGACGCACTGACCAGTCGATTTGCCAGTGTTGACGCGAGAGCCGCCAAGCTGCATGAACCCAAGCTTCAACGTATGCACTTGTCGAGTGGAACCTTGAAGACGCCTGATGATGTGAAGTTTTGGTTGGCAGAGCAGGAGGCAGCCATCAATCAAAAACTGAAAGACGGCCCTGTCGTCATTAGCTAGAGGCGTAAGCTCTAGCTTGCGAATCAAATCCAATCATTTAATCGAGAACAAATCATGCTCACCGACCAAGAATTGAAGGAGCTTTACGAGGACATCGAGTCTGATCGCGTTGAACGGAAGCAATCGGCTGCCGATCCGAAGAAGATTCAACAGGCGATTTGTGCCTTCGCTAATGACATGCCGGGGCACAAAAAACCTGGAGTTCTGTTCATTGGCGTAAAAGATGATGGCAGCTGCATGAATCTCCCGATTGATGACAAACTACTACTTAATCTCTCTCAACTGCGTTCTACCGGCAACATTCTTCCGCTCCCGTCATTGATCGTGCAGAAGAAAACGATCAATGGTTGTGAAGTAGCAATTGTGATTGTCGAACCATCGCGGCTTCCCCCTGTTCGTTTTAAGGGACGGAGCTGGATTCGAGTTGGCCCTCGTCGCGATACGGCTACGCGTGAAGAAGAGCAAAGGCTTACCGAACGACGAAGGGCTGGTAACCTACCGTGGGATATGCAGCCGATCTCTTCGGCGACCTTAGACGACCTTGACCTAGATCTGTTTCGAAATACGTATCTACCTTCTGCAATTGCGCCACAAGTAATCGCAGAAAACAAAAGAACAATCGAGCAGCAACTTAGATCGCTGCGGTTCCTTGACGCCGATGAGGTAACGCCTACGGTTGCTGGTTTGCTCACACTAGGCAAGTCGCCAGCTGATTTCTTGCCAGGTGCATACTTACAGTTTGTGAAGATTAACGGAACTAAACTCTCTGATCCCGTGGCGAGTCAGCGAGCGATCCATGGCCCGATATCAGAGTTGATTCGGAAGTCGGAAGAAACAGTAGAAGCTAACATTGAAATCGAAACCGACTTTAAGTCCGCTCCTACGGAAATTCGTGTCCCCGATTATCCAATTGTCGCCATCCAACAACTGCTGCGAAACGCAATCATGCACCGTAGCTATGAAACGACCAACGCGCCAACGCGACTAATGTGGTTCAGTGATCGCGTTGAGATTCTAAGTCCCGGTGGCCCTTATGGCGCGGTAACCATTGAAAACTTTGGACGTCCGGGAGAAGCTGACTATCGCAACCCGACTATTGCAGAAGTAATGCGAAACCTTGGGTTTGTTCAAAAGTTTGGAGCTGGAATTCAGTCCGCACGAGATGCGCTGACCGACAACGGCAGTCCCCCATTAGAGTTGACCCCACAATCGACCTTTGTCTCCGTGACACTGAGGAAACGAACATGAGCGTTCCAATAGTGAGTCTGTTCAATTGCAAGGGGGGCGTTGGCAAAACCACGCTTACCGCTCATGTCGCAATCATGCTCGGCGAATTGGGATACCGCGTTGTTGTGGCAGATCTTGACCCGCAATACAACCTCTCTGCGATGTTGTTGACTGAGTCGCAGTTGGACCAAGGATGGAAATACGAGCGGACTGTTTTCGATGCGCTGGCTCCCTATCACAATGACGGTTCTGATATCCTTCCCCCACACCTTTGGCCGATCAGGGATGATGTTGCACTCCTATCGACGGACTTTCGTCAGTCCGACTTTGAGGAACGTTACGCGGCGGGCTGGAGTCTTGCTCAGCACGACAATGAAGAAGCTCTGAAGCAACTTCTTGGGTTTCGCTTCGTTCTTGAAATGGCAGCCGAAGCTCACGCAGCTGATGTCGTCCTCGTTGACTTAGCACCGCAGTTCTCTGCAATGAACCGAGCAGTGTTGGTGAACTGCACTCACTTGGCCGTTCCTCTTACACCGAATGCGCTCACACTACGAACGCTGCAGTTATTGGGAGCAACGCTCGGAAGATGGCAAAGTGAATGGCATGAAATCAATGAAACGCCGTGCTGCGCTAAGTATGGCGTTCCGATCCAAGATACACTCCCGATCGGATACATCGTCGGCCACATCCATCAGCGCGGTCGCACAACAACAGCCGCACTACAAGCGTCCATGCAACAAATCCCGGAACTGTATCATCGCAACATACTTAACCAGGAATTGAGTCACAGGACGCCGTTAGGCGAGGACGATGCGTGCCTTGCCATTATACGGAACTTTCATAGCTTGATCCAACTCGCCGATGACGCCAAGAAGCCAGTGTTTGATCTAAAACCTGCGGACGGAGCAATCGGAGCACACGGAGGCTACGTCCAAGAAGCCTACAAAGACTTTGAAAAACTAAGTAAAAAAATCGCGTCCCGTATTGGTTTGAGTACTTGAGTGGCATCATGACAACACTATCAAGCGAACTGAGACGGAAACTCGAAAAGGCGGTCGTTGATGCGCGTAAGGTGGCTGAGCAGGGTGCTCGCCAGGCGCTGGAATCGTTGACGGTGCATGAGGCCAAGCGGGGCGATCACATCAAAACCGACGAGCAGGTTCAACTGCGAAATCGGTTGCGTGCTCATGGTCGGTTCTTGGGGGATCGGCGGGATGCTTCGGGGGCGCAGTCGATTGATCGGTTGGTTGAGGAATGTGCGTATCAGCATTGGCACCGAATTCTGTTTGCTCGTTTCTTGGCCGAGAACGATTGTTTGTGGCATCCGCAATTGAAGGCGTTGGTCTCGCTGGAGGAAGTTGAGGAGCTAGCGCACGAAGAGGGTACGCACCAGTGGGAATTGGCGGGGCGTTTTGCTCAGGCTGCGTTGCCGGCCATCTTTCCTGCCGACAACCCGGTGTTGGAAGTCAAGTTGCCGCCAGAAGTGTTGAGCAGCCTGATCGAACTGGTCGAAGAGCCGGCGTCAGCGAGCGACAAGACGGGTCTCGTGCGGGCGGTGTTTCTCGCCGACGACAGTCTGGGCTGGGTCTATCAGTTCTGGCAGAACGACGCCAACAAGCGGGCGAATGATTCGGAAGAGAAGATCAACGCCGCGACGTTGCCGGCCGTGACTCAGTTCTTCACCGAAGACTACATGGTGATGTTCTTGCTGCACAATACTCTGGGTGCTTGGCATGCGGGCAAGGTATTGGCGGAGAATCCAGCGCTAGCCAAGACAGCTAAGGATGAAGATGAGTTGCGTCGAGCCGTTGCGTTGACCGAGGCAGGTGGATACGAGTTCGAGTACCTGCGGTTTGTTCGTGAGTCGCAAGAAACTGACGGCGAATCAGAGAATGGCGACGGACCATGGCGGCCGATGGGCGGCACGTTTGAAGGTTGGCCACGGACTGCGGCAGAGTTAAAAGTTCTTGATCCGTGTTGCGGTAGCGGGCATTTTTTGGTCGCTGCGTTTGAGCTGCTGGTTCGGCTACGAATGCGGGAAGAATCACTCAGTCTGTCAGCAGCGATTGACTCCGTATTGGAAGACAACCTATTTGGTTTGGAGTTGGACAAACGCTGCGTCCAGATCGCGGTGTTTAACGTCGCGATGTCCGCTTGGAAGATGGACCGTTATCGCGAATTGCCGTCCATGACGATCGCTCACGTTGGCCAGTCGATCGGGGCCACTCGCGAACAGTGGATGAAGTTGCTCAACAACGAGCCAACGGCTGAGTCTAACGAAGCAGATGGACCGACGCTTCCCGCTAAAGCTCAAGAAGGCCTTGGCTTTTTTTGGGGGCAGCTTTACGACATGTTCAGTCAGGCGTCGACATTGGGCAGTTTGATTAACCCGCGACGTTCGCTGGAGTCATTTCTGCTCAGCGATGTTCAAACCGAATATCTGTACGGGTTGCTTGAACGTTCCGTTGCCACTGATCCAAACACCGAACCGGAATCACATGAGTTGGGACTCGCTGCGAAAGGCTTGGCGACTGCAACGAAACTGCTAACGAATCAATACAGCTTGATTGTTACGAACGTCCCCTACCTAGGGAGCGTTAAGCAGGATGATCCTTTGCTGTTGCACACTGATGGATTCTACAAGACAGCAAAAGCTGATCTGTCGACGGCGTTGACACTGCGTTGCCTTGAATTCTGCCATGAATCTGGGACGGTGGCCATCGTCAGTCCTCAAAACTGGTTGTCGTTGTCGACATATAAGAAAATGAGGCACAAGCTATTTTCTGCCGCAAGGTGGAATTTCGTTGCTAGGCTCGGAAGCAACGCTTTTCGTGACATGAACTGGTGGGCCGCTACCACGGCACTTTTCGCGATCACACGGGAATCGCCGAAAGATTCAGGAATTATTGCTGGAATAGATGTTGGCTGCGACAAGGACCAAGACGCAAAGGCTGCAATGCTACAGGGTTCCGACAGAGCTGACTTGTTGCTCGTGCAGCAGTCAAGCCAGCTGGATAATCCAGGATATGCGTTGGTGCTGGAGACACGTTCGCTTGAGGACTTGCTGTTAAACACAAGCACCTCATACAAGGGACTTGGTACAGGTGATGATCAACGTTTCCGGCGTGACTTTTGGGAAGTTTGTGTCGATTCAGACTGGATATTGATGCAGTCATCGCCCTATGTGATGGAGCCGTGGGGCACGGGTTGCACCAAGGTGCTTTACTGGGAAAACGGAGACGGCGGACTTGCTTCAAGCCCAACTGCGTATCTCCGCAATCTTGACCAATGGGACAAGCCTGGGCTTATTTTTGGCATGATGAACAAGATACGCGGCACTCTTCGATATGGGGGACCGTGGGACACATCGTGCTGCCTAGTTGTCCCTGATAATGAGCAAGACATTGCACCACTCTGGTGTTTCGTTGAGTCCAATGAATTCAATACAGAGTTGAGAAGAATTAACCAGAAGGTAAGTGTTGAGGTCGCAAACTTCACTCAGGTGCCGTTCGATCGACAACGATGGGCCGCAGAAGCGATTGATCGTTTTCCTGCAGGGATACCTGAACCCGAGTCTAACGATCCAACGCAATGGCTCTTTCACGGCTGGCCATCCGAATCTACATCGCCGCTGCAAGTTGCCGCTGCTCGACTTCTAGGTTATCGCTGGCCGGCGGAACTCGACGCCGAGATGCGACTCAGTGAGCGTGCTCGCGATTTGGTTGATCGTTGCAGCGAGCTCGATTCATACATCGACGATGACGGCATTGTCTGCATTCCGTCGGTTCGCGGCGAAGATGCCGCTGCCGATCGTTTGGCTCGGTTGCTTTCCGCGTGCGATGTCACGACGAACGAGAATCTGGATGATTGGCTGCGCAACAAGTTCTTCAAGGAACACTGCGACACGTTCGATCAACGACCTTTCGTTTGGCACATCTACGACGGTCGTAAACAAGACGGTTTTCATGCACTGGTGAATTACCACAAGCTGGCTGGTCCAGGTGGCCGCAAGGTGCTGGAGAGTTTGACGTACAGCTACCTGGGTGACTGGATCACACGTCAAAAAGACGAAGTGAAACGTGAGTTGCCGGCTGCGGAGGCTCGCTTGCTGGCTGCCGAAGATCTGTTCAAACGTCTTGAAGCGATTTTGGCGGGCGAACCGCCCTACGATTTGTTTGTTCGCTGGAAGCCAATCCACGAGCAACCAATCGGCTTTGAACCGGACATCAACGATGGCGTCCGCATCAACATCCGGCCGTTCATGGCAGTGGACCTTCCTGGCGTCCCGAAAGACGCTGGCGTGTTCCGCATCAAGCCAAAGATCAAGTGGACCAAAGACCGGGGCAAGGAACCCGAACGTCCCATCGAAGAATACCCCTGGTTCTGGAGTTGGGACGAGAAGACGACTGACTTCACCGGAGGCGGCAAGTTCGACGGCGTTCGATGGAATGGCTGTCATTACACGAATGCATTTAAACGAAAAGCACGAGAAGAATGAACTGTTGTCGCTAATCCCGATCCCGTTTCGCCAAAACATCAAGACCTAACCCTGCAGTTCGCCCGGTCGGTTCATCTAAATAGGAATATCAATGACAAAGATTACCGGTAGCCGTTGGTGGAAGTTTGATTTCCACACGCATACACCATTTTCAACCGATACTGCGTGGGCCCCTCTAATCGGAAGCGACGACGAACTGACGCCCGAGGCATGGCTACATAAGTTTATGGAGGCCAAGATCGACTGTGTTGCCGTCACGGATCACAATGGCGGTGGCTGGATTGATCGGTTGAAAAGCGAATACGAAAAGCTAGAAAATTCGCGTCCCGAGTGGTTCCGGAAACTGGTTCTGTTTCCCGGAGTTGAGATTTCCGTCAATGGTGGATTTCATATGCTCGGAATTTTTGATCCTTCCGAGACCACCGCGACGATTGATTCGTTGTTGGGGGAGGTCAAGTTTCGCGGTACAAAAGGCGACCCCGAAGAGCGTACAGAACTCTCCTGCGAAGCCGTTGCGCGCGCCATCGTCGACTCCGGCGGGATTTGCATACCAGCGCATATCGACATCGAAAACGGCATCTTTCAAACCGACGCAACGGGAAAACTGATTGGTGACGCACCGACCACTCGACGGCTCATGGAGACCGGCTTGATTGAGGCTGTCGAAGTACGCGATTGCAAATGGACAGGTCCAGGGCTATTTCAAGACCTCAATTTGAACTTGCCTCACCTGCTCGCGACGGATTGCCATAACTTCCGGGGCGCGCGCACGCCAGGTGACCACTTCACGTGGATCAAAATGGGAAAGCCCTCATTGGATGGCTTGCGATTGGCGTTGATCGACGGCAATCCGTTGTCAGTTCTTCGCGGCGATGAAGTAACGAGCGATCCCAATCGCAAGCCTGCGATGGTGATTGAATCGGTGACGGTCGACAAACTGCGTCTGATGGGGCGCCGAACGCCAGAAACGGCTCCAATGAGTCCTTGGCTGACGACGCTGATCGGGGGACGCGGCAGCGGTAAGTCAACCATTATCGATTGCATTCGGATTGGACTGGACCGAATCGGAGACCTGCCCCAAGAACTGCGAGACGATTTCAACGACTTTGATCGTGTCGCTTTGTCTCGCCGAGAGCGTGGTGCGATGCTGGAGGATTCTCAAATAACGATTCGGATCAAAAAAGAGACGGGTCACTATCGGTTGCAATGGTCTCAGTTGAATCGGGAAATCCAGATTCATGCTCGTCAACCGGACGGAAGCTGGAAGGCTGCGGACGGCGTCGTTCGACAACGTTTTCCGGTACGCATGATGAGCCAGAAGGAGATCTTCGCAATCGCGAGGAATCCCCAGTCTTTGCTTGACTTGGTCGATGCCTCGCCCGAATTGGAACTGAACAGTTGGCGGGAGAAGAAGAAGCAACTCGAGACCAAATTTCGGCGATTGATGAGCGAAAAACGGGAATTGGTTGCACGGACTGCAACGAAACCTCGGTTAAAAGGTGAGCTCGAAGAAATCCTGGCACGAATCCTATTGTTCGAGAAGGGAGGGAATCGCGAGACACTGCGTCAATATCAGGTTTGCCGTCGCCAAACGCGGGAACTCGATACGCGTACGGAAGAGCTGGACGGCGTCGCTGAGACACTGGAAGGCATTTTGGATGCTTCGGGACCAGCCGATAGTGACGAATCCGTCTTTGATGCAGGTGATCCCGCAGACAAGTCGGCATTGGACTTGATTCGGGAAAGTTACGCTAAACAGGCCTCGGTTGTTTCTCAACTCGAGGCGATCATTAAGGACCTAAACGAATTCAATACAAAGTGGCGGGCGAGCCTGGATAAAAGTGATTGGCAGCAGAAAAACGCGCAAGTTGAAAGTGCGTACCTCGCCTTAACCAAGGAGTTGGAGCAAGCGGGAATTGCAGACCCGAAACAATATGCAAGTCTGGTACAACGCCGGCAACAGATCGAACGTGAACTCGGTGACATCGCTGCCTCGGAGAAAAAGATCGTTGAAATTGATTCACAATGGCGAGAAGTGGTTGAACAATTGGCGGACCATCGTTGTGAGCTGTCTCGTCGCCGAGAAGACTTTCTAAATCGCGTGCTTCGCGATAACGCTTACGTCAGGGTCAGGGTTCAACCGCTTGGCAATAACGACCGTGACTGCGAGGCGGGTTATCGTGCGGTCGTTCTGCGACCGGATAAAATGGAACGCGACATTTTAGATGACGATGGCAAAAAAGGAATTCTGGCAGGCTTGTACGACGACCTCTCGAGCGAAAGTGAGATGCGACGCGGCACTCTTATCGAGCGAATTATGGCAATTAAGAAGATGACGGCTCAGATGGCTGCGTCAGGTGTCGCGGCCGAGAAATGCACCAAGTGGTTCGCAAAGCATCTCAATAAACTTGCCCCTGAAGATCTTGATGGGCTGTGGACATGGTTTCCCGACGATGTGTTACTCGTCGACTATCGCCGCGATGTCAAGAAGGACGAATGGTCACCAATCGAGCAGGGATCTCCCGGCCAGCAAACCGCGGCTATTCTCGCTTTCATTCTCTCGCATGGTGACGAGCCGATCATCTTAGACCAGCCCGAAGATGATTTGGACAACCATTTAATCTATGACCTGATCGTTCGGCAGATCAGAGAATCCAAACGTGATCGGCAAATCATTATTGCAACACATAACCCAAACATTGTTGTCAATGGCGATGCGGAAATGGTGTTGGCAATGGACGTCGTTTCGACACAGTGTGTTGTGCATCAACAGAATAGTGGGTGTTTGCAAGAACGTGCAGTTCGCGAGGAAGTGTGCAAGGTGATGGAGGGTGGACGCGATGCGTTCTTGAAGCGGTACCGCCGGATTGTTCAGCCCAAGGGCCCATCGGAAAAGTAAACCAGTCGAGAGAACATAATGCTAAACACGAATGAAGAATTGCTTCGCGCCATCCGATTGGGGGAGGACAGCCACTTGGAACTCAAGGAGGTTGTGATCTCAGGCAAGAAGGTAAAGGGACCTAGTCGAGATGACATTGCCGATGAAATGGCAGCGTTTGCTAATGCCAAGGGGGGCGTCTTGGTTATGGGGGTAGATGACAAGTCTCGTGATATCATTGGAATTCCGATCGACAAACTCGATTTGGTGGAAGACCTTTTGCGTGAAGTGGCTCAAGACAGTCTTGAGCCACCATTGTTGCTCGATATTCGCCGGGAAGAATTGCCAGACGAACTTGGAAACCCGCAAGCTATCATTCGTGCCGATATTGACCGCAGCCTGTTTGTTCACTCAAGTCGTGGACGTTATTGGTATCGTGTTGGAAGCAGCAAACGGCAAATGACGCCCGACTACCTCGGGCGACTGATGCAGCAGCGTAGTCAAGCTCGGTTGATTCGCTTTGATGAACAGATCATCCCGGGCGTTTCAATTGAAGTACTCAATTCCAAGCTTGTCGCGAGATATCGGACTGATCGTTCTACGGACGACCTTGTCACGTTCTTGAGAAAACTTGCGATGGTCGATCAAGACCAAGACGGAGTACTTCGACCGACTGTCTGCGGCTTATTGCTCGGTTGCCAAGAACCCGAGGTGTATCTTCCGGCTGCATATGTGCAGGCAGTTGCCTATCGAGGAACCGCAGACGAATCACCGATGAACCTCTCAGGCTATCAGTTGGACCAAAAGGACATCGCCGGACCGATTGACCAACAGGTTTTAGATAGTGTTCGTTTCGTCGCGAAGCATATGCGAGTGATCGGATCGAAGTCAGCAGGACGAAGCGACCAGCCACAATACGATCTCACCGCCATTTTTGAAGCGATTGTTAACGCTGTCGCTCACCGGGACTATTCAATGTCGGGTTCGAGAATCCGGCTTCGTGTCTTTGCTGATCGAATTGAGTTGTTTGTTCCCGGCGCTCTTGCCAACACGATGACGGTAGACAGCTTGCCAATGCGACAAGCGGCTAGAAACGAGGCAATCACGAGTCTGTTAGCAAAGACCCAGTTTGAACTCGATTTAGATGGGTTCGAGAGTAGTCGATCGTACATGATGGATCGTCGAGGCGAGGGTGTGAGTCTGATTCTTGGTCGTAGCGAGGCGTTGTCAGGGAAGAAACCGACCTACGAAACCATTGACGAGAGCGAGCTGAAGTTGACGATTTTCGGGGCCGATTCGCACTCACCTGAATTGGTCCAGGAGGAGCGGCCATGACCAACGACACGATGCTCGAATCGTTGCGCGAATCACTCGCGGATGCGTCAAAGCATTCCGCCGGCGAAGTGCCACCGGTTGCGATCTTGTGGACCGACGCCAAAGGCGAATGGTTGCCGCTCGTCGAAACCCTGCGTTCCCGTTTACCGCAGTTGCTGGTTCATGGTGAATACGACTGCGATAAACGAACTGGTCCGGCGATCTGGTTGAAATGTGCGATCGCCCGTCAATTGCCAGAGATTGAGATTCCAGAAGGATTGACGCCGATCGTCTATCTGCCTTTGATCAGCCGGCAAACGTTGCGTGCCGGCACCGAATGTCCGCTGCAGCTGCAGCCGCTGGTTGAACTCCTGTATCGCGGTGCGGTGTGGACACAAAAGAACGGTCGCGATTGGTCGGTCGAGGCAATGTTGGTCGGCAAGGACGCTCCGGGACTGGGGCTGGATGTCGCTGGCGACAGCCACACCAAGCTTTCCATGATGGCTTCCTTGTCAGTGTTGGCAGATACACCGGTATCGCGTTTGACTGGCCGGCGACTGGAGGCGGAAGATTTTGACAAGCTGATGATCGGTGACCACCCACGCGACCTGCTGCGTTGGATGAGTGATCCAACACTGGTGCGTGAGGAAATGGGCGGTGTCGAAAACGTCACTGATTCTGTTGGTGGCACGTGGCATGCCTTCTGCAATCGCTGTCGCGAGGATTATGGATTCGATCCCGATTCCGACGGCGAGCTGGTGGCCGCCGAAAAACTTGGTATGCAGGAAACGAATGTTTGGGAAGGGCTATGGGGACGCTACTGCGAATCACCCAAGGCCTATGCTGGCATTCCAAGTTTGCTGCGCCGAGCCAAGCCGACCAACCGCATCGCTTACGAGAAAGAAACTTGGCCGGACGAGAATGAAACGGAGGAAGTGTCGCTTCGCACTGCCCTCGCTGCGTTGGACGGCGTCGATGCCGCACATGCCCGTGAGGCGATCGCGAAGCTGGAACAGGCTCATGGTTTTCGGAGGTCATGGGTTTGGGCTCGGTTGGACCAAGCCCCACTTGCACTTGCTTTGGAACACCTTGGGCACCTGGCCGAACGCACGCAAGCCGCACTCGGAGGCGATTCGCCTGAGGATTTGGCGAAGCTGTACGCGGATGGCGGTTACTTGGTCGATGATGCGGCACTCGCAGCGATGGCGACTGTCCGTACGGCAGCCGACGCGGTGGCTGTACACGCGGCGGTGCGAGCGCTGTACTTGCCGTGGTTGGATCAGGCGGCAACTCGATTGCAGGAAGTTTGGCGTGACCCGCCCGGTCTCACTGATCGCGTATCGGAGCGTCTTCCCGAACCGACCGCGCTTGCCGCGGGCCGGTCGGCGACAGGGGTTTATGGAGGAAGACCTGGGGCTAGTGCCTACGGCTCACGTGGAACGGTTTCGTCGTATGAAAGCATTTCGGCGGACGTTGGTTGCTGCTTGCTGTTTGCCGATGGTCTGCGATACGACCTGGCGCAGCGGTTGTCGCTGGCTCTAGCTGAACGTGGATTGATGGTCGCGTCACGGCGACGGTGGTCTGCGTTGCCATCGGTGACGGCGACGGCCAAGCCTGCTGTCTCGCCAGTGACGGCCAAGGTACGCGGCGTGGGCCTGCCCGATAGCTTTGCACCCTCGTTGGCCGACAATCCAGAAAAGTCGCTGACGTTCGCTCGTATGCACTCGTTGTTGAAGGCGGACGATTACCAGATCATCGGCGCTGGTGAAGTAGGCGATCCGGCCGCAGCGAAAGCACGCGGTTGGTGCGAGTTTGGAGAGATCGACAAACGTGGTCACAGCATGCAGGCCAAGCTGGCATCGGTGGTGGCAGAGCAAGTTGAATTGATTGCGGAACGAATCGCGGAACTGCTCGATGCCGGTTGGCGAGAAGTTCGCGTCATCACGGACCACGGATGGTTGCTGATGCCAGGTGGTTTGCCGAAAGAAGACCTGCCCCATTACTTGACGGAAGCGAAATGGGCTCGCTGTGCGACGATCAAAGGTGAATCGAAACCAAACGTTCCCAAGGCGACGTGGCATTGGAATCAATCGGCCGAGTTCGCGACCGGCCCCGGCGTGAGATGCTTCTCGGCGGGACACGCGTACGCGCACGGCGGGATCAGTTTGCAGGAATGTCTGATTCCAGACATGTCGGTATCCCTGCAGAACCAGCCTGTGCGTCAGGACGTTTCCATCACGAAGGTGGATTGGAAGGGACTGCGTTGTCGTATCTCGGTCTCGCCGGCATCGGCTGGTTTGCGTGTTGACTTGAGAAACAAGCCAAACGATCCGGCTACTTCCGTCGCGGATGGCGGCAAACCGCTTGACGGGAACGAGACAGTCACGCTGTTTGTCGAGGATGACGACCTGTTGGAATCGGTCGTCGCGGTCACCGTGTGTAACGATGCCGGCCAAACGATTGCAAAACAAAACACCACCATCGGTGGCGAATAAATAGGGATGAATGTATGAACGCAACAGCATTGCAAATGGATGGACTGGATCAAATGTCCGCGTCCGTGTTTGACGGGTACTTGGTTCGTAAGGACTTGGTCCGCAAATACGCTCGTCAGTATCCAGTCCCGACTTACGTGGTCGAGTTCTTGCTCGGTCGCTACTGCGCGACGGTCGACGAGGAGGAGATCGCTGAGGGGCTGCAGATTGTCGAAAAGCAATTGCAGAACCGCACGGTGAAGACCGGCCAAGAGGAGGTCTTCATCAAACAGGCTCGCGACAAAGGATCAGTGAAGCTGATCGACGTGGTGAAGGCGAAGCTCGACACGAAGTCGGATTGCTACTACGCCGAGATTCCTAGCCTGGCAATCAAAGATGCCCTGATTGATGACAAGCTGGTCGACGATCACGAGCGGATGCTGACGGATGGTTTCTACGCCGAGATCACGCTGGAGTATGACGCAGTTGTTGCCCAGGAGAAGAACGGTAGACCATTCCGGATCGCGTCGCTGCGTCCGATTCAAATGTCAAAGTCAGACATTCTGGATGTACTGAAGCGGGGACGAGCCGAGTATTCAACTGGACAATGGATCGACTTTATGGTTCGTTCGATCGGTTTGGAACCGACCGAGCTATCGGATCGGGCGAAGTATGTCGTCTTGCTGAGAATGGTGCCCTTTGTCGAACGCAATTACAACTTGGTTGAACTAGGACCGCGCGGCACCGGCAAGAGCCACCTGTTCCAGCAGATTTCGCCGTACTCCCATTTGATCTCCGGCGGCAAGGCGACCGTCGCAAAGATGTTCGTCAACAACGCCAGCGGACAACGCGGTTTGGTTTGTCAGTACGACGTGGTTTGCTTCGACGAAGTATCCGGCGTCTCCTTCGACCAAAAGGACGGCGTCAACATCATGAAGGGCTATATGGCGTCCGGCGAATTCAGCCGAGGCAAAGAAAGCATTCGAGCCGAGGGTGGCATTGTCATGGTCGGCAACTTCGATGTCGATGTCGAGCAGCAACAACGCATTGGCCACTTGCTAAGCCCTCTACCACCAGAAATGCGTGACGACACAGCCTTCCACGACCGTATTCATGCATTCGCTCCCGGTTGGGATTTCCCGAAACTGAATCCGAATGAGCACCTCACCAACCACTTTGGCCTTGTCAGCGATTTCCTGAGCGAATGCTGGACGAACTTGCGAATGCTAAGCCGCGTCTCAACGTTGCAGAATCGGGTGTTCTTTGGTGGCGCCCTGAGCGGCCGCGATATCGAAGCGGTTAACAAAACGATCAGCGGCTTGTTGAAACTTGTATTCCCCGATCCTGAAATGGACGTCTCCGATGAAGACCTTGAATTGCTGGTCCGCTTGGCTCTGGAATCACGCCGACGCGTGAAAGAACAACAGAAGAAGTGTCTCAAGAGCGAGTTCCGCAACACACACTTTAGCTTCACGATGGGCGTCGACGGTGTCGAACAATTCGTCGCAACGCCAGAGCTTCACAGCGACGTCGCTATCGACGGCGACCCGCTACCACCGGGCCAAGTCTGGGCAATCAGCCCTGGATCGCAAGAGTCTGGCCCCGGACTGTACCGACTCGAAGTCACATCCGGCCCCGGCAGCAATGTTCGCATTCTCAATACGCCGACACCGCCCGGATTCCGCGAAAGCGTCAAGATCGGCGAACAGAACCTTTACACCCAGAGCAAACAACTGGTCGGTGACCGCGACCCACGTGCGCACGAGTTCTCCATCCAAATGCGAGCGATGGACAACGATCACAGCGGCGTAGGCCTAGGCTTGCCCGCCCTCGTCGCCCTTTCTAGCTCGCTACTGGAGCGAAGCACGAAGGGAGGAATGATTATCGTCGGTTCGCTGAACCTGGGTGGCTCAGTTGAGATGATCCCGAACCCGGTCGCCATCGCCGAAGTAGCCATCGAAAAACAAGCCACCACGCTCCTAATGCCTGTCTCCGCCCGCCGGCAACTCAACGATCTACCAGATGAACTCTGGACCAAAATCAGCATCGAGTTTTACAAGGATGCTCAAGATGCATTCTTCAAGTGTTTGTTGGACTGATCTTTTACACTTCGTAACCTTGACCATTCACATGATGACAACTGGAATTTGGTCGGCAGCAACAAAACAGGAACTCGAACATGACGAATGAACAAGCAGAAAAACTCTACCTGCATATCGGTGAAGCCGCCGCAACTGCTGTCATGAACGAGGACGGATTCACGGTTCTGGAAGGGTCGACGGCTCGGAAAGAAATCACTTCGTCATGCCAACCGAATGTGAAAACGATCCGCGATGAACTTCTCGAACAAGGAGTGCTCCAAGAGTTCGGAGACCTCTACCGATTCATGAAGGACTACCGCTTCACCAAACCCAGCAGCGCTGGCGTCATCGTGAAGGGATCACCGTCGAACGGCTGGTACGACTGGAAAGACCCCAATGGACGCAGACTCAGTGAGGTGCGTCGTGTGTCGCGGCCGGAGGGATCGACGATGCTAAGCGAAGCGAAACGCGATGAGCTTGCTGCGACCTACGAGCATCTTCTTGAAGAAGGGCGTGTTTACACGACGGATAAGCTGGACGAATCGTATTCCTTGTTTGCGGAGAGATACTCTCCACAGGTCCTTCGCGGACTCGACGGAGAGCCGTTGCTCGAGTTTCTTCACGACCATGGAAACCGAGACAGCCTTGTTTATTGGCTGGAATTCAAAAGCGATGAAGAGTTTGACACCAAGCAATTTGGCAGCATCGCCGGCGGAAGTGCCTTGAAGTTTCGCATCTTTCGTCGCAAAGAGACGGGACGTTGGCAGATGGCGGGCGACAACGGTAAACCGATCGACGTTTCGATTGAACAGGCAATCGAGGCTGCTCGACTACATCGCGACCAACTGATTCAGGGTGCAGAATTACTCGAACAACTATCCGACAACGCATCCGATGATGACTACGCTGAACTGCAAGACCAAATGGACGAACTGGCTCCCGAGGTCAGCAAGCTGGCATGGGGACACAAGTATTTCAGCTTGCTCTATCCAGAGAAGCTCGATGACTTCCATAGCCCTGACTGGCAACACTTTCACATCCTAAAGCTGCAACAGCTTCCACCTGGAGGCGACGGGCGATATATCTGCGCGGGACGGTTCGTTTCGGCAGCCGCAGAAGTCGGCGTACGAATGAATCAATTCACTGCGTCCTTGAATGCCGTACAGGGTCGGCTCCATAAATATTGGCGTGTCGGAACCCGCGGCGGTGATGATGGCGTCAGTCACTGGGAAATGATGAAGGAACGCAATGTCATCGCGATCGGATGGAACCAACTTGGAGATCTCACATGGGTTGAAGCAAAGAAGGAATCGCGAAAGCAACTTAAGGAGGCACTGAAAGAAGTCAACCCAGATCAAAGCTCGATTTCGGTTGGTCAAGATTGCTCTCAAATTACGCAGTTCATTGCTGGTATTAACGAAGGTGACTGGGTACTTGCGTCAGATGGTGCAACCGTGCTCGGAATCGGACGTGTCACAGGCGAGTATGAGCATGCACCCGAATTCGGATTCCCTCACCAGCGGAGCGTTGAGTGGCTGAGTATCGAGGAATGGACGATGCCGGTGCCCGAAGGGCTTCGATCCATCGTCCGGGAAATTCGCCGACACGATGAGAATATCGTCGAAGCGGAAAAGAAGGTTCACGATTCAATTGAATCGACTGTCAGCGGTGGAACGACCACACCAACTCCGCCTCGTCCGATTCGCCTGCAGGACATCGGCGGTCGGATCCAGTCGGTGCTAGCTCGCAAATCACAAGTCATCCTGTACGGACCGCCTGGAACGGGGAAGACCTACTGGGCTGAAAAGACTGCGTTTGACTTGGCGGCTATTTCTCACTTTGGAAAGCTACATGCAAACTTGAACGAGTTTGAGAAGCACGCAATTTCGGGTGAAGGTGAGCAGTCGGGTTGCGTTCGTATGTGTTGCTTCCATCCGGCGTACGGATACGAGGACTTTCTCGAAGGCTATCGACCATCCACGGTGAACGGTCAGGTTTCGTTTGAACTACGCGATGGCATCTTCAAAAAACTGTGCCAAGATGCCGCAGCAACCCCGGCGAAGCAATTTTTCTTGATTGTCGATGAGATTAATCGCGGCGATATACCACGAGTGTTCGGAGAATTATTGACGACATTGGAGAGAGATAAACGCGGGAAGAGAATCACACTCCCCGTTAGTCAGCAGGTATTCACCATCCCGAAGAACGTCTTGCTGATCGGCACGATGAACACAGCGGATCGTTCAATCTCGTTGTTGGATGCGGCACTACGCCGCCGCTTTGGATTTATCGAGTTGATGCCGGACGGTAGAGTTTTGAAGGACTCAACTGTCAGCGGCATTCCTTTGCGTGCTTGGTTCGAGGCATTGAACGAACGCATAAGGCAACATGTTGGCCGCGACTCGCGAAACCTTCAGATTGGTCACTCGTACTTGCTACAAGCAGGAAGCCCAATCAAAGAAATTGCAGTTTTGCGGCGTGCGATTCGTGACGACATCATTCCATTGCTCGAGGAGTACTGCTACGAGGACTATACCACACTGGGAAAAATTCTTGGCGATGGCCTTGTCGACACTGAAAAACAGGAAATTCGACAGGACTTACTGGAAGCAGGGCGTGAAAATGAGTTGGTCGATGTTCTGTTGACATCGTTTAGTGACATTCAGAACACGACCGCGGCACTCACCTCCGATCAGTCGCTGGGTGATGAAGACGATGCGTTCGAAAACGCTGACGAGGATGATTTGCCGGGACCGCCAGAAGGTGAGAACTGATGGTGAATGGCCCGTGTTCGATAGTGCTTTCGGAGTGGGAAACAGCGAGCCCTCAAACCCACGAATCACTGCGTGGATATTTCTTGGAAGCTGGCAGTGCTGCCGTGGCACACGCAGAAATGCTGACACGGTCAAGGCGGCTTCAGCTTGCCGATCTGCGCGACGGACTGCAGATCAAGGCTCTTTCTCATGTAGGTCGCCTACGTTTGGGAAACCTGACTATCACGGTGCTTCCGAAACTGCCGGGCACATCGTTGCTGAACCTACTACGTTACGCTTTCGGGTTTCGCAAGCTTCATTTGCTTTGCGATGCGAGCCATCTTTCGGAGCCGTGTGGTTTTGAAGACCTGTTGGTGGCACAGTTGAACACCGAAGCACAAGAATTGCTCTCGCGAGGACTCAGGCGATCCTACGTTCGACGTGGCGAACGACTCGTCTCACCGCGTGGCCAAATCAACATTGGCCAGATAGCTCGCGAAGGTGGGCTCGTGGCCGCTGAACTGCCTTGTCGTCACTACCCGCGGATTGAAGACACTCTTTTTAATCGAGTGCTTCACGCGGGTCTAATTCTGGCCGGATCTCTTGCGAGCAACCTGTTGTTACGTCGAGATGCTCGCCGGCTTGCTTCGTTGATGGAGGAATCAATTTCCACGATCCGCCTCAGCTCAGCGGTGATGAATCAGGTGGCTCGCCAGTCAAATCGACTCAACACAAGTTATACAGCTTCGATGTCGATTATTCGACTGCTGGTTGAATCGCAGGGCATCACCCTTGAAGGCGAAGCGATCACCAATCGCTTACCGGGATTCCTATTTGACATGAACGCTTTCTTTCAAGCGTTGCTGTCTCGCTTTCTAGCGGAGAATTTAGCGGATCATCGTGTTGTCGATGAGCACGGCCTCAAACACATGATGCGGTATAACCCAGGATTCAATCCGCAAGGAAAGCAATCGCCAACGCCGCGTCCAGATTATGCAATCACGAAGAACGGACGATTGCGAGCGTTGTTGGATGCGAAATACCGTGACCTGTGGGACAAGCCATTGCCTCGCGAAATGCTCTATCAATTGGTCGTGTACGCGATTAGCCAACCATCCAATCCCACCAGCAGTATTCTTTACCCGGCTGCACATTTACAAGCCAAAGAAGCAAGGATCGACATTACTGACCCAGTTCGAGGATCGTCGCTAGGGCAAGTCTGCCTTCGCCCGGTCAATCTAAACCGCCTTGAAGCATTGATTCAAGAAAACAGCCCGCAAGGGAGACGCCAGCGAATTGCTGAAGCAACGAGGTTGGCATTCGGTTCCTCGGAGCCTATACCGGTCGCTTCAATTGCGTAGTGCATTTTGTGCTATCAAAGCATGCTCGCTTAGACCTGGGGACGCGTTTGTGGTGGACTTACTACCATCTCGCATACTTGGCGTCTCTATGCTCTACAATCGCGCTGCCGATATACTTCGCCGTCCGATTATAGAGCAGGGATTTCGATTGACGGGTAGAGCAAAGCCGCACAGTGCCTGCTCCATGCGACAGGTCACTTGATCGACCTCATGTGTTTCTTTAGCACACACGCTTTCATCAATGGTCAATGTGTAGTCCTCTAGTTGCCAATCGCTGGTTTGAGCAGTCGGGATATACGGCCCCGGAAACCGATCTCCCGACCGAATCTCACCAACCACCTTGCTCGTGACAGGAACGATACGGGTGAATGTGGTGAACTCTTGGAAACACCATCGTGTGAACGCCTCCAAGTCCCGCCGTGTTGCCCAATTGCTCCAAGCGAAGTCATCGCCGCAGACAACATGACGAAGTACCGTTTCCGAGTGATCGTCCGTGACCTGCATCGGAGTTGAGGCAACAAGAGCGACTGGTTTTCGATGTGAGACTTCACTGTCCATGTGATTTCTTTCGTCAACAAACGCTGTCATGCGCATCGAGGGCCCCAGTGTTTTGCGTTCGGCAAGCGAGTGTGCAAGTCGGTCTAGCTGTTTGTAGCCCCAAACTAAGTCGTAGATCTGATTATCGAGTCCAGTAATCCAGTTTCGCCGCACACCAAACTGGTCCGCAATCCAATGAAGGCGGTCAGCAGTAATTTCGAGCGATAGACGCTGGGTGTTAGCTATCGAATCCAAGGTCCAGTCCCAATCGCTGGGGACCATTGTCAGCAGTTGCGACACGGATAGATCGTGGGCCGACAACAGTTTGTGCACTCTATCAACCACTAGATGGCTTGGGCTTCGCTGAATTTCGAGATGCTTTCGTCCATGCTCAAGCCCAGCTTTTACAACGGTAGAAGCAACTGTTTTGAGTATCGCTAGACCTGAACCATCCATGGCATGCCCTCTCTTCGGAAACGAAATGTGCGTCACTTGTACACAATGCGACCTCCAATAGGAAATATTGGCATTTGTACACCAATATCGAAATGGGAGATTTTTTATTACGCCTCTGAAGAAAAATGCCCCAAACTCATCAAATAAAAACGCCCGCGGGGGATTGCTCCTCCGCGGGCGTTTCGGGTTTGTTCGCCTTTCGACTTACAGTTCGACGGATTCGACTTCGCGGACGAAGCGGGATGCGTCGTTTTCGAGGAACGATGAGACGACGTTGAACACGGCGTCACTGAAGCCGCCGATGTTGAGGATGCTGTTGCCGTCTCGCCCCGTTGCTGGCCCAGCTGCCTGACTGGCTCCGGAGGGGTGGATGTCGAGGCAGACTCGCTTTGGATCGGCGATGCCTTGTCCGCGCTGGGTCTTCTTGAACTTCTCCCACTGCGTCATCACTCCGGTTGAACCGTTTTGGCCGTCGCCACGGCAACGATTGTTCGTGGTGGCGACGCCCCGAGGTGATCCAGCTTTCGTTGTCGCTGACCAGCACGATGCCGAGCCATCAAGCCGAATCCCTGGCCCCATTCCGTCCCAACCGCTGGCTGCAAGCTCATCCCGCAGCAAAACTCACCGAACGATTACGGATCGCACGCAACGCAGGAAGCCCCGAATGGGGGTGGCAGGTGTCTGGAGCTTGTGTGCGACCTGTCGTCCCTTCAGGACTTGGTGGGTTCGTGCTCTGCCTGTTCCCATCGGCTGACGCCGATGGCTACAACCTATCGTCCCTTCAGGACTTGGTGGTTCATGTTGTGCCGGTTTCCAGCGGCGGGCGCCGATGGCTACAACCTGTCGTCCCTTCAGGACTTGGTGGGTTCGTGTTGTGCCTGTTTCCATCGGCGGGCGCCGATGGCATCTACTTTGTAGCGGAACGGCGCGAGCCGTCCGGTGACGCGTCGGAAAACACCCACGATTTACCGGACGGCTTGCGCCGTTCCGCTAACAAAATCCCCTCGGTTGGTTCTAAAGTAGATGGCATTGGGCTGACGCCGCTGGCTACAACCTGTCGTCCCTTCAGGACTCGGTGGGTTCATGTTGTGCCGGTTCCCAGCGGCGGGCGTCGATGGCTACAACCTGTCGTCCCTTCAGGACTCGGTGGGTTCATGTTGTGCCGGTTCCCATCGGCGGGCGCCGATGGCTACAACCTGTCGTCCCTTCAGGACTCGGTGGGTTCGTGCTGTGCCGGTTCCCATCGGCGGGCGCCGAGGGCGGCAGCCTGTCGCCACTTTGTGGCTGTGGCGTTGCCGGTTCTCTTCGGCGGGCGCCGATGGCGGCAACGTGACGCCACTTCGTGGCGGTGGCGTTCGTGTGTTTGTGGTTGGCACGCCGATCGATCCAGTCCCCGCGGGACGGTGGGTTGTTGCCACGGGGATCAGGCCCTGGTGCTGGGAGAGCACGCCATCTGGAAACTCGTCGCTCGAAATCGCAGCTGCAAGTTGACGCCTCCAATCTTCAAAGCTAAACTCCGGCCAGCTATTGCGATTGACTCTCAGTAGCATTCACGTCAAGCCAGCTAACTTTGTACAGCCAGCCAGACATCCAGCCGTCTTTTGCACGGCGAAGATTTCTCAAAGCCCCGTACGAAGCAATGGTATTGAAGATGACTGATTTGGGCCTTCCTTTGGCACCCCCTTCCAGCTCTCGCAAGCGGAGAAAACCGGGGTTCACGTTGGTTGAGCTGCTGGTGGTGATCGCCATCATTGGCGTTTTGGTGGGGCTGCTCTTGCCCGCCGTGCAGGCTGCACGCGAAGCGGCACGACGCACCCAGTGCAAAAACAACGTCAAACAGATTGTGCTCGGCATGACCATGTTTGAGCACACCTTCAAGCACTACCCGTACTCTCGCACCGGGTCGTTGTGGCGAATCTTGCCGTTCGTGGAGCAGCGGGATCTGGCGGACACATTCAGTTCGGCCAAGCACCCGAATTTCGACAATCCGTCCGCGTCGGAGTACAAGTGGGGCTACAACGGCAGCCTGTCGACGGACTGGAGCAACAAAGACAGGTTGGTCGAAGCCGCTGCGACGCAGCTGTCCGTCTTTCAGTGCCCCAGCCGGACTGGATCCGGGACGATCATCGACAGCAACGGACTGTCCATGAGCGTGGCCGACTACACCACCCCGCGGATTCCAGCGCTTCGCCCGGAAGGGCATCCGCTGTTCTATCGCGATGGGGAACCGCAGATGCAATTCAGCACCGCAATGACGCCGGCCTCTGGATCTCGCAATCGCAATCCGAATAACAAAGGCGGGCGTGCCGCAAGTGTTCTCGACGGGCTCTCTCACACGTTGATGTACTACGAGTGCATCGGCTCCCAAGAGCTGTTCGTGCGTGGCAAGTTAGCAGCCGTGACCGGCGGCCCCAGCATCACTTGGGCAGGCGGCGGCGACGGCGTCAAAATGCGGGCTTACCTGGCCGACAACTTGCTGGCGGACACCTCGAATTCGAACCGTGGAAAATCCACGTCTGCCAACCCCAATGTCCCCGACATGGCAACCGACTGCACCAAGACTTCGGCGTGGGAGGCCACCATCGACACGTGCGGAACGTATCGGTCCATCAATCACACCAACAAGAGCCAGCCGTTTAGCTTTCACTCCAGTTCCGTGCACATCGGATTGTGCGATGGCTCGTCCAGAACGCTCTCCGACACCGTTGACCAGGGTGTGTTTTTGAATCTGTTGTTGCGAGACGACCGCCAGCTTCCCGGCGAGTATTGAGAGTCGGACGGTCGAGGCAAACGAGGAGGACAGCTTCCCGTTGCCAGCCCGCGTTCGGCTTCACTGGGCAACGGCCCGCTCCGCGAATTCCACGAGTGGAGCGGGGTCCTTGAGAGAGTGCGGGTGATGCCCCAGTCCGGGACGACGAAGTTCCTGGATCGGGCCTCCGAGTTCGCGGTAGCGTTGGACCAGCACGTCGCTGTTTTCACTGGGCGGGACCACGTTGTCCGCCTCGTTGACCATCACGAAAAGGGGCACGCTGGCTTGGACGAGTCCTTCCAAGCGCTGCAGCGGTCCGTCAGCGATCGTTTCCGTTTGTTCCTCCGTCATCTGATAGGCATCCAGGCATGTCTTCCAGGCCCTGGGAGCCCCGATGCCGACACCTTGGCCGCCTGGCCATGAGCGGATGTCCATGACTGCGTTGTCAACGTAGATCCCGCTGACTTGGTCCGGGTTGGCGGATGCCCAGCGCATCACGATCAACCCGCCGCGGCTCATGCCTTCCAACAACGGTTTGGAATGCAAACCGATCTGTTGGCTCAGATCATAAAACTGATCCCAGCGTTGGACGGCCGTTTCGTTGCCGAACAAATCCGCGATGTCGCAGTAGCAGACATGCCAACCTTGGTTCAGCAAGGCCAGGTCCAGTTGCGGCTCGTGGCCCCAGAAACGAGCTCGCCAAATCCATGGTGCGGTGGGAGCTGGCGTGGCGGGGCGGACCAATTTGCAAGCCACTCCATCGATCTCGAATTCATGTTGAACGAACCCGTGGAAATCGACGGTGGAAGGCTTGGTGCCAAGCTGCTTTTCAAGTTGGTCAGCGGGTGCGACCTGGGACGCCGCAACGCTTGCCGTTGCCGTTGACTGAAGCGTGTCGTCGGCAAACCCAAAGGTTGACAACAAGAGACCGAGCGCGGCAACCAGGCAGAACGGATTGAGCAGGCGGGAACAGCTGGGGTGGAGCATGGTTGGCAGAGCCAGTCGAAACGAGAGAAAAATTGGCCTGGAACCCGGAGACAAACTGCGTCGAGGTCGAATGGATTCAACCACCTTTTTCCGTTTCCCATCCCCCTGAAGATACACCATCAAAAGTCGGGCGTCTTTCATCCCCGACGATCGCAGGAAGCCAGCGTGCCGTTGGGACGGAACCGATCGATTCCGCAAAACTTCTCTGATTGATGTCACCCTTTCAAGCGGAAAAGACGATGACCGAGACAACGTCTTCTTGTTGGGGCAAGTCATTTCGATGGGTATCCGCTGGCACCACTCCGCCGTCCACTGTTTGGCAGTGCTCGCTCTGACCGTCATCGGGTCGGGATCCGGTCCCATCCTGGGAGCTGAAACCGGCGACCTGAACACTCAGTCAGGCTCCACACGATTGGCTGCCGAGCCAGACGCAGAGAACGTCGACCAGAGCGATTTGTCCGACGCCATGTCGCGAATCCGCGACTTGGAAGCGCTGGTGGCTGCCATGCAGGCAGAATCATCCAACCAAGTGCCTCTGACGCTGGGCACGGGGGAGGAGCCACCGTCTCAACGTGTGCCCCAACCGGATCCATCCACGCACCATGGTGTTTACGATTCCGGCTGGACGTGGCGTCCGCACACCTCTCAGGCATCACCGTTTGAGCTGACCGTCGGGTTGCACAACCAGTTCCGCTACACGGGGTTTGCTCGCGACGAGGCCACGTCCGTTGACTCCGCGGGCAACGTTCGTGAGCTCAACAACCGCAATGACTTCAACATCAACCGTGGCCGGCTGGTCTTGTCAGGGTATGCGTTCGACGAAGACCTGCGGTTCTATTCCAACATTGACTACAGCACCGTCACATCCAATCCCATCCAGTTGCTGTTGGGTTGGATTTCATTTCGGATGTCCGATCGTCTTACGATCTACCTCGGACTCGGCAAACTGCCCGGGACATGGGAATGGACCGAAACATCCCGGTACACGCTGGGCGCTGACCGAACGATGGCAACGACCTTCTTTCGCCCGTCGATCACCGCCGGGGTGTGGGCCAAAGGCAAACTGACCGACAACGTCGCGTATCACGTGTTGATCGGCAACGGCTACAACACGCTGTCTCTGCAAGCGTCTGAACTCGACACGCAACTCGCGTATTCGGCGCTCGCTTGGTGGGAGCCCTGGGAAGAGTTCGGGCCAGGTTTCTCTGACATCGAGGAGCACCGGTCGCCGGCAATTCGCTTGGGACACGGGCTGACTCAAACCAGAAACGCAAGCAGCAGCAACGCCGATCCCGCGGCGGAACAAACCGTCATTCGCCTGAGCGACGGAACACGCCTGATCGAGCCCAATGCGATCGCCCCCGGAGTGACGGTCAACGCCTTCGACATCTGGCTGTACTCCGCGCACTTCGGAATCAAACGGCGGGGCTTCAGCTTCAGCAGCGAAGTGTTCCTGAGATGGCTCCGCAACATTGAAAGCGACACGGGCAGCAGGCTGCCCTCGTTGATTGACCAGGGCTTCTTTGTTCAAAGCGGCGTGTTCGTGATCCCGCAAACCCTCGAACTGTTTGCACGGGGATCCCAGGTGAACGGCGAGTACGGCAGCGGCGAAGAGGTCTCAGCAGGATTCAATTGGCACTTGTTCAACCAACGATCCGCGCGATTCACGTTTGACGTGACATCCATCGATGACTCGCCCGCACAACAATCGCGAACGGGTTACGTCGCGGGAGCAAGCGGCACCTTGTTCCGGTCGCAGTTGTGGACCTTCTTTTAAGCCGGTCGGCAGGAATGATCAAGCACAACCATGTGAGCCGTTTGGGCGTTCGCTCCGGTTGTGCGTGAAAACCGTGGCGAACGCCAACGGCTCACATACCCGATGACACCTGCGTACCTGGTTAGGAGGTCAGCGAAAGCGACTCGAGCTCCGCTTTCAGATCCGCGATGCTGGTCGTGGACTTGTGGATGTAGACAGCCCCAATCGCCAAGCATGCCCGTTGGGTTTCCTGCCCTTCTCGTCCGGTAATCACGATCTTGGGAATTGACCGGACCTTCTCTTCTCGGTTGAGAAAGTCAAACGCGTTCAGCGCGTTGCCGGTGGGTGTCTCAATGTCCGTGACGATCAAATCGAAATCGTCCGCTTCCAAGGTGCGCATCACAGAAAACCAATTGAAGGCAGCCACGGGCGAATGCCCCCAACTGGCCAGCGACTTCATCAGGATGTCGGAAAAGTCCGCATCATCTTCGATCACGAGAATCTTCATCCGTTGCATGCTCCCTCGAGTTGGCTGTTGGATTTGGGCTTCAACACTTGCTTGACTGCTGCTTCGAACATCTCCGCAGCAAATGGTTTTGCCAAGAAGTAACGAGCACCAGCGGACATCGCCGCCGATTGGTCCGTGGGACAAGCAGAAAGAATGATCACCGGCGTGTCACAGAGCACTGGGTGAGACTTGAACCACTGAAGCGCGGTGATCCCATCCACCAGTGGCATCCGAACATCCATGCAGATCAGACTGGGAAGGATCCTTTCGGCCTTCTCGATTGCATCTTTGCCATCGTTCGAAGAGCGGACGGCGTACCCCATCGCTCGCAATCTCAATTCGATCCCATACCGAATTGCATCGTCGTCCTCGACGACCAAGACCGTTGATTCTTGCATTAGTCACCCCACATGCATCAGTTGCTGACACTGACAGCCAAACGAATCGCAGGCACCGACGCATCGAAGTGCAGTGCAAGCACCACGATCTCGTCCGCGTTGACTGACCCTTCCAAGAAGAATCAGATTGCATCAACCATCCGCTTTGCCAACCGGGAGGCGCGCAGAGTTTGCACTCAGAACTTGAACGCAAGACCAGCAAACCGACTCCCCGACGATCTGCACCAGAATTGCCCTTCCGGTTTCAAGCAGAACAGTCTTTTGTCATCGATTGACAGATCACACGTTCCCAAGCCACTCCGAAGAATGACCAATCCGTTGACGCTGGCTTATGCCCTCTCCAGCGATGGTGAGTGAGTTGCCATGAACGTTTCAGGACATACCCCACACCGTTTTGACTTGCCTCTTTTCAAAGAGTCAGCCAAGGATATATACCCCGCAATCTTGAGCCCCCCGGTTGAAAACCCCAACATTGGAGCAATTTCTTCGCCTTGGAGGCCCCCACGACATGCTCAATCCTGTCGGTCCGTTGCGGACTGTCGCGGGTCGCCACCGCTGATTTCATCCAACAGCAGAACCAATCGTTCGAACTCGATCGGTTTCCGAAGAACCGCAAATGCCCCCCGCTTCAGCAACCTCGCCTCGGTCCGATCATCCACCTTCCCGGAGATCAAAATCACAGGGATCGTTGCCACCAAGGGGTTTTCCCTGAGTCCTAGAAAGACCTGTTCGCCGTCGACGAACGGCATGTTGTAGTCCAGCAGAATTGCGGTTGGGTGCAAGCTGAACGCCATTCGGTATCCATCCATCCCATGCTTGGCGGACCGCACATCGTAGCCACTGCCCGCCAATCGCAACGCGATTCCATGGGAGATATCCTGCTCATCATCAATCGAAAGCACCACGCGCTCGCGACGTTCAACATCGAGGTAGCTGAGATCTTCCCCTGAGTTCCCGCAGTTCTCCCCAGCAAGTTCAAACAGATACTCAAAGGCATCACGTTTTGTCTGGACGTCCATCCGAAATCCTAAGCATTGAAGACAAGGTCACCGCTCACACTTTGTTCGTCCGACAACAGTTCTTTCACGGTGTTGATCAACTGTCGCCCTTGATAGGGCTTGCCCAGCACTCGATTGGCGCCTGCAATGTAGGCCTCGTTTTCATCCGCCAAGCTGGCGGACAGCACCAGAATCGGGGTCGTCGACACCTCGGATCCTCCTCGCAATTCACGGATCGCAGTCAGACCGTCCATGCGAGGCATCAGAACGTCCATGATGATCAAATCGGGACGCACTTCATCGACAAGCTGAAGACACTCCACGCCGTCAACCGCCAAGTGCGTCCTCATGCCCGCAAACTGCAACCAGCGTTTGACGGAGTCGCGAATATCGGGTTCATCGTCCACTATCAATACTGTTGACATCTCTCTCGATTCCCTCTGTCATTCCGTTAAGCAGGTACGCATGTGTCATCGGGTATGTGAGCCGTTGGCATTCGCCACGGTTTTCACGCACAACCGGGGTTAACGCCCAAACGGCTCACAGGGTTGTGCTTGATCATTCCTGGCGCCCCGCTTAGTAAAACGTTGGTGGGCACCAGGTCGCAGGGAGTTCCCAAAGTCAACTCCTCACTTCCAAACGTTCGCTCATCGGCGACGTCCTTCAACTCATCCTCGCGATCCCATTCTTGCTGCAACAGCTTCTTCACCGTCTCGATATCGTCGCGTCCGTCGTCGTCCAAAAGCGAGGCCGTGAAGCCAGGCAGAGCACCAAACGGTCGGTTCCGGTTCATTTGCTCAAAGTCACTCTCGGTTCGTTGCAACCACTGACTCACGTCGCTTCGGTTGCCTGAAAACAAGAGCAACCAGCGGTTGTCTGACTTTCGAAAAAGCAGGTCTTCGGCGCGGAAGGATCCACAGATGAATCGCTCGAAGTCATCGCACTGACGTTGGTCCTTGGCCTCCGGGAGACACAGCGAGACCAAACTCACCGGGCCCATTTTCGAGGCCCAACTTTCGGCCATCCTGCCCGCGATGCAGGCCGGGTTTGGAAGTGGGATCGACAGCCGAAACACCGTCCCATTGCCGATTTCGGAAGCCACATCGATTCGGCCGAAATTCAGAGCCACTAGTTTTTGAGCGATGTTCAACCCGAGTCCCACACCGCTGGCTTGCTTTGCACCGTGATGAGACGCTTGTTCAAACCGCCCGAAAATCTTTGTCAGCTCACTTGCGTCAATGCCCGCCCCATCGTCCACGACCTCGACGACCGCATCCTCACCATTGGTCGAGCGTTTGGTTCGCAACGTGACGTTGCCACCCTGTGGAACAAACTTGATGGCGTTGGTCGCGAGGTTCGTGATCACCCGGGTCATTTTTTCAGCGTCGCAGTAAACAGAGATGTCTCCGTCCTCTGAGATCAATCGCAGCGTCACCTGCTTGCTGGCAGCACGGTTGGCGACCAGCATCTGAACGCGCTGCACGATGGAGTCGAGACTCTGTGTTCTGCGGGAAAGATGCAGCAGTCCGGCTTCCAACTTGCTCTTGTCGAGCAGGTCATCCACCATTCCATTGAGATCATCTGCTCGCCCAAGAATTTTCCCGAGCATCTGCGTCTGTTCTGGATTGATGTCGCCCACCAGTCCATCGTGAATGATGGCGGCGTAGTCTTTGATCACCGTCAGCGGCGTTCGCAAGTCGTGGGAAACGTTGTCAACGATTTCCTGAGACGTTGAATACAACTTCTCGAGCTTTTCGTTCTTTTCTAACAGCAGTCGCTTCTGTTCCTTGAGATCCCGTTGGCTGACTCTGAGTTCAGCAACCAAATTGCGAGTCTGGTTCTCTGCCACTTGACGATGAATCGCATGCAAAATCGTTCTTGCGAGAGCCTGCCCATGCAACTCTCCTTTGACGATGTAGTCTTGCGCCCCCGCTTTGATCGCCGCTTGTTCCACCTGTTCGTCGTCGAGTCCGGTCAACGCGATGACGGGCGTTTGACGGCACAGTTCCCTCAAGATTGAAATCGTCTGGGTCCCGGATGAATCCGGAACCGAGAGATCCGCGATGATCAGGTCGTACTGGTGCGCCCCCAATTCGGCCTTCGCTTTGGCGAGTGTTTCTGCCCAGGTGAATTGGAAGAGAGGACTCGATTTGCGAAGCTGCCGCGAAACGGCTTCGGCATCAATCGAGTTATCCTCTAACAGCAGGATGCGAATGGGTTGGGGTGATAGCACTGGATCCCTACTCTCTCTCTCGAAGGTCGAGATCGATGAAGCGGGACGCTTCTTCCAAGATCTGCTTGAAATCGAGCGGCTTCTGAAGGAACGATGAAGCGCCCTGCAGCAGCATTCGGCGTTGAGCGTCGGCGTCGCGAACACCCGTCAGGATGATGACGGGGATGTCTCGTGACATCGGATTGAATTTCAAGACTGCCAGCAAATCCTCTCCGCTTCCATTGGGCATGGCCAAGTCCATCACGATCAAAGAAGGCTTCCACTGAGTCACTTTGACAATGCCTTCCATGCCATAGTGCGCGTGATCCATTTCCACCCGATAGGGACGAAACATGATCTCCATCGCAGCCTGGATATCGGGGTCGTCATCCACACACAGAACACGAGGCATCCGCGGCGTATGGACAACCGTGTTGCAATACCGCTTCAGTCGTCCTCCCACCGCGGCACGACGTCGGGTTCTTTCTGGCAGATGAGTCTTGAGCATCGAACGTGTCTCCATGAGGATTGAGATTGCATCCAACGGCGGCACGAGCGCCGTCGAACCAGCCATCGAAACTGACTTCGATTCCACCGCCAGCAATGCAAGACGGTGTGAAAGTCATTTCGAACCGTTCATCCGACGATTGTCGCCACTCTCGGACACGACCGACTGATATCAGCTTCACAACTGAAACCTAGCTCTGAGTTTTCCCGATAACTGGCAGGTGCTCATTTATCAGGTGCGATTATCTCATTTACTCGCTGGATCCAGTGCACTCCCCTCCCCTCGCTTCGCTCGACCCTCCCGGGGGGAGGGTGATGAGAAACGCCTGGCAGGAACGTCTCAAGAACCCCGCCTGACGAAGGAGGTCGTGCCGTTTTACTTCACCCTCCCTGTGGGAGGGTCGGACCGCTTCGGGCCGGGGAGGGTGTTGAGAAACGCCTGGCAGGAACGTCTCAAGAACCCCGCCTGACGAAGGAGGTCGTGCCGTTTTACTTCACCCTCCCTGTGGGAGGGTCGGACCGCTTCGGGCCGGGGAGGGTGTTGAGAAACGCCTGGCAGGAACGTCTCAAGAACCCCGCCCGACGAAGGAGGTCGTGCCGTTTTACTTCACCCTCCCTGTGGGAGGGTCGGACCGCTTCGGGCCGGGGAGGGTGTTGAGAAACGTCCGGCAGGAACGTCTCAAGAACCCCGCCTGACGAAGGAGGGGTCAGAAAGCGAGCGTTCAGCGAGATTGCTGGGGGAGGGCAATCCGCGCCGCTTCCCATGCTCGGCCCTCACTGAGGTGGCCTGGATTTTGGGGGCCACGCGTCCTCTTATTTTAGCAGGGGACGGTTGATTCGAATCGGGTCGGCGAGAGATAGCCGAGCGATGAATGAAGTCGCGATGTGTTGTAGTAGGCAATGAACTCAGTCAGTTCACTCAACGCCTCGCGATAGTTTTCATACTCGGTCATTTGCAGCTCTGTCTTGATCGTTCCAAAGCAAGATTCCATAAACGCGTTGTCATAGCAGTCGCCAGCTCGGCTCATGCTTTGACGCATCGAACTTCGTTGGATGATTGCACGATATTTCTTGCTTGCGTACTGACCGCCTCGATCGGTGTGGTGGATGAGATCTCTTGAAGGCTGTCGACTTCGAATCGCCTTTTGAAGCGTCTTGATCACGAGGCTCTCGGTCATATCCATTTCCAAAGACCAGCCGATGATCCGTCTGGAAAAGCGATCCATGAGGGTCGCCATGTAAGCGAATCCGGTTCGTACGATCGGGATGTAGGTGATGTCGCCTACCCACAAACGATTGACACTCGTTGGCTCAGGCCGCTCAAGCAACAAGTTCTCATTGTAGCCCAGCGTGTGCCGACTTTCGGTCGTTCGCGGCTTGAACGATTTCGGCTGCAACGCCGATAGCCCCGCAATTTGCAGTAGTTTGGCGACCCTTTCACGTCCGATTGCAACTCCTTGTAGCTTCAGGTCTGCAGCGATCCGTCGGGCACCGTAGCGTCTGCGGTGTCGATGAAACGTGGTGATCACCATTGGCAAGACATCCATGTCGCTCTGTTCTCTTTGGCTTGGAGGTTCGCTTTGAAATCGTTGAAACGCGGATCGCGAGAAACCGAGAATCTCGCCGACTTCTCGTTGCGATGCAGTGCCATCGCGAATGATGCTTGCCGCTGCTGAGTAGAGCTGGCTCACTCGTTTCGGCCGAAAATGATCAAAGCTTTTTTTAAAACGTCGCGTTCACGCTCGACTCGTCGCAGCTCTGCCTCGAGTTCGACGACGCGGCTATCGAGCACCTCGCCAACCGGCCCGGCCGACTCAACTTGTTGCTTCTTCCAGCGGTAAAGCAGGTTCGTTCCGGAGATCCCCAGTCGCTCAACGATCGATGTCGCCGAGTGACCATCGAGCAGCATGGCAACTGCATCACGTTTGAATTCGTCGGTGTAAGTACGTCGTTCAGGATTAGCTGAAGGCTTGGTCTTTCGTGGCATCTGAGGTTCCTTGAGTTCCTTTCATTTTAAGGACACGCGTGGCCCCCAAAATCCAGGCCACCTCACACCCTCGCGTACGCCTGAACGGCGTCGCTCTCCCCCAACTGCGTTTCGGGAGAGGTGCAACATCAGAAACCCGCTCAAACGCGGCCTCGATAAATCGGCACGACCTCGAGCGGAGACCGAGGGCACCGGCCCCTCGAATTCACTTCAGCGTGACGAAACTTCCGAGGGGGGCGGGGAGAGTTTCGCGATCACCAGGTACATCACCGGCGCGAGAATCAGCACGACGAGGGTGCTGAGCGCAAGTCCAAACGTCAGGCTGGTCGCCATCGGCGAGACCACTTGCGCCTCCTTGGATCGCTCCAACAGGATCGGCATCATTCCAGCGCAGGTGGTGACCGAAGTCAGCAACACGGCTCGAAATCGGCGTCGCCCGCCATCGATGATCGCATCGTGCAGCGGCAATCCATCGGCGACACGGCGATTGATGAAGTCCACCAACACGATGGAATCGTTCACCACCACACCCGCCAACGCTACGATCCCGAAGATGCTGAAGAGTGTCAGATCAATGTCCATCACAATGTGACCGAAGATGGCGCCGATGAATCCAAACGGGATGATCGACAAGATCAAGATCGCCTGCCAGCTGGAATTGAACTGAATGGTCAGCAACAGGAACATCGCCCCCAAAACAAAGAAGAACCCCACCACCAAACTGTTGACGGTCTCGTCCGTCTGCTCCTGCTGACCGCCCCACTGCAGTTGGACGCCCGGGAACTCCTTTCGAAATTCAGGGACGAAGTTCGCTTTGAGGTCCGACACCACATTGAAGGCGTTGCCACGGGTCTCATCGACATCGGCGACCACCGAAATGCTTCGCATCTGGTTGACTCGACTGATTTCGGAGTACCCACGCTGGACATCCACTTCCACGATTTCATTGAGTGGCCGCTCCATCCGATCCGCACCACGCACGCGAATGTCGTTGAAGCTGACCAACGTGTTGCGATCCTCACGCGGATAACGCACTCGCAGGGGGACTTCATGCCGTCCCCGCTGCAGTCGCATGACCTCTTCGCCGTAATACGATGCGCGGACCGTGCCCGCGACGTCCGCCAATGAAACCCCCATGGCCTTGGCGTCGTCCCGAACTTTGATGCGGTATTCCCATTTGCCTTGCCGTGTGTCCGTTGCGATGTCCGAGACATACGGGTACTCAGCCAGCTTGAATTTGCAGCGTTCAATTGCATCGTCCAACATCGCCAGGTTCTCACCGGTTGCCATCAAACGCATTTCGATGGGCAACGACGCCGGGCCTCGTGGAGTGGCACCGAATGCCACCGCTTCGGCCCCGGGGAACTGCCCGGATTCCTCCCGCCACATGCGAACGATGTCATCGCTTGAAACGGTTCGTTCACCGATGTCATTGAGCTGGATGAACAGGCCTCCCACGTGACCGGCGACGCTGCTGCCGACTTCATCGCCGGACGACCCCACCGTTCGCTGCACCGCCTGAACAAATCCGCCCGGATCCCCCGTCATCTGTTCGTCAATCGATCGCTGATTGACTTTCCAAATCGCATCTTCGAGTCGCTTGGTTGCCGCGTTGGTGATTTCCACGGGGGTGCCATCCGGATAGGTCACTTGCACCGTGATGAAGCCAAAGTCGATTTTGGGAAGCAACAAGAACGGCACCATTCCCGACCGGACCACCCCCACGGAAAGAATCAACAGCGCAGCCAGCGTGGACAGTACGATGGCTGGGTTCCTCAACGACCAACGCAGGATGGGCGTGTAGAGTCGATCAATGCAGCGTGTCAGCAATGCCGACATCCCTGCGTTGGCTTTTTCGAGCAACCAGCCGAGCGGGCGCAACGGAAACAACACGTATTTCATCGCATCCAAGAACCGGCTGCGTTTGTGAGACAGGTGCGACGGCAGAATGGTCAAACTTTCGAACATCGAGATGATCAACATTGCCCCGACGCACATCGGCAACACGACCGTCAGACGTTTGATTCGACCTTCCATGTACATGATCGGCGCAAAGGCGATCACGGTGGTCAGAATCGCGGTGATGACCGAAGGCATCACCTCGTACGCACCGTCGATGGCAGCTTGGTGGTAACTCTTGCCCATTTCGCGATGAACATAAATGTTTTCGCCCACCACGATGGCGTCATCGACCACGATTCCCAACGCGATCAGGAACGCAAACATCGAGGTCATGTTCAGGGTATGACCTCCAAAGTGCATGTAGATGCAGGCCCCCAACAACGAAATGGGAATGCCCAGCATCACCCACCACGCCAACCTCATTTCCAAAAACAAGGCGAGCACAATGAAGACCAGGACCAACCCCATCCAAGCGTTCTTGCTGAGCAGATCGAGCCGGTTCTTCACACTGGTGGATCGATCACGGATCGCCATCAACGAGTACCCGTTGGGCAGTGCAGCGCTTCCTTCTTCAACGAATTGACGAACCTCTTCGGCAACTTCAATCAGGTCATCCGCGCTGGTTGTTTCAATCGAGACCAGAATCGCAGGGTGCCCATTGACCTCATTGATACTGCCTTCGACCGAAAACTCATCGCGGACTCGGCCCAGATCGCCAACGGTCAGCACCGCACCACCGGGTTGGCTGACCAGGGGGATGTCTTCGATGCCCGCCCCCACGGTACTTTTGTCGCTGCCACGAAGAAGCACTTCTTGGGATCGTCCTCGAAGCGTGCCACCGGGAAGTTCCACGTTGTTGGCCCGTACGATTTCCGCCACACTTTGCAACGAGAGGTTGTACTTGCGGAGCGTGTCCTCGGGAATCTCGATGTCGATCTGGTAGTCCGGCGTGCCCACCAAATCGGCAACGGAAACCGACGGCAACGCCAAGATCTCCTCGCGAATTTGTTCTGCAACACGTCGTAGAGCCAGGGCGGCTTCCGCCTGGGCCTCTTCCTGGTCATACCGAAAGCTGCCGTCCGGGTCATCGACACCCGCCGGCGAGTCGGACGATTGGCGGTCCACTCGATTGGAAAGTTCAGCAACGGTTGGACCCATGACCGCGACTCGAATCGCCGTCACGAAATTGGTGTTCATCCGAATGTCGGGCTTTTCAGCCAACTCGGGAAAACTGGGGATTTGACCGATCAGCGTGGTGACCTCGGTCAGAACTCGCTGCGCATCCGCTTGATTGGCATCCGGATCCAATTCCAACGTGACCGTGCCCATTCCCTCGCGAGCCAACGAGGTCATCTCCTCCACACCATCGACGGTGCGAATGGACTCCTCGATCTTCTCCAGGATCCCCTCTTCGATTTCATCCGGACTGGCACCGGGGTATTCGACGGAAACCGAGAGCACGTACAGTTCAAAGTCGGGCCAAAAATCGCGACGAAGCTGGCTCAAGCTGAACACGCCCAGCAACAACACGCCTACCATGATGACATTCATGGCCTGCCAGTTTTTGACCGACCAGGCAATCAGCGATTTCATCCGGCAGCCTGCCATTGAGAGGTCGGTTGACGAGGAATCACCACTGCATTGTTCGCTTTCAAAGAAGCTGGTTTGGCCGAATCGTGTGCCTCGCCAAGCCCGTTGGACTCCGCGGGCGGTTGGTTGCCAACCGGCATCCCGTCGACGGGATCGCTGATCGGCGAAACGATGATGCTGGTCGATGCCAGTGAACAAAGGTGGTCCAGTTCCGGTTGGATCTGGATCACGACGTCACCGTCCACCCGACTGACGACGGTGATCGGGACGATGCGAAGTTTGCCTTGAGCATTCAGCCAAAGTCGATTGCCGGGACGCACCGCTGATTCAATGACCCGCATGAGAAGTCGATTCGGTTGCGTCTGAATCGAAACGTCGACAAACATCCCGCGAGTCAACTGCCGACTGGTGCTTCCTGCCAAGGAAGACCGTGGGGCGTCGACGCGGAACAAACACGGATAAGTCCGCGTGTTCAGGTCGATCCCAGCTCCATCGAGTCGTTCAAAAACGGCAGACCATTGATGGGTCTCGTTTCCAAACTCGCTGGAGACAATCGCTGAAACGGCCGAGTTCAAATCCGCCACGGTCGACACCACTTGCTCGGCCGCAACAGGATCCTTCCCATCCAATGTTGGCAGGCCCGCCTGACTGTTCCAGATCCAAAACATTTGATCGGCCGTCAGGCTTGCCCGAACCTCGACGGCGGAGGTGTCCTCGATGGTGATGAAGGGCGTTCCCGTCGGCAGAAACGACTGCTCTTCCACCTCCGAGGAGACAACTCTTCCATCAATGGGCGATCGTATGACGCAACGTGAGAGATCCAGGCGGGCACGTTCCAACAAGACACTGGTGAGCGTCCGCTTCTCAGTCAACAGTTCCAGCTGCGCCACCAGTTCCCGGCGTCGGTTCCCGAGTTCGACCAGCGCCGCATCCGCAGCCAGCTCCGCACGTCGTGCGGTGTCCACTTCCGAGGCCGACGCCGCCCGCTGAGTGACCAACGCATTGATTCGCTCGCGTTCCTGCCGAGCAATTTCGAGCTGTTTCTTTGCCAACTCTTGAAGTTGCAGCGTGTTCTCGATGCTCACCTCCACCGAGTTTTCCTCCGCAGCCTCCTGCTGCGACAAAGCCTGCAACCGTTTGACTTCCAATTCGTATTCGGTCGCGTCGACGCGAATCAGCACTTCCCCCGCGGTCACGCTCCGTCCCGCCCGCACGTTCTCGGACAGCTCCACCACACGGCCAGCGACTTCCGATGCCAACCGCAGCTCTCTCAGAGGGACCACCACACCATGGACGTCGATCACCACGGGTCCGCTGTGAAATCGGACCTCTTCCGTGGAAACGATTGTGACCGGTGACTTCGCCGGCTTGCTCCGCTGCGGGCGTTTGCGTTCGCCCAGCAGGGTGTAACCATACAAGGCTCCTCCCAAGACGATCACCGAGACCACAAGATTGACGGCCACTCGAACGGATGAAGGGGACTGGTCCGAGCGTTTGGAATCGTCGCCGGACGATGGCACAGTGGCAGGAGTCGGAATGTCGGGCACGGGCGTCACGAAATTCGTGGAAAGAACGGGAAGTCCATGGATGCCGGGCGATTCGCCAGAGCCGATCGCTCCAACCAACCTTGCCCCTGCGAGCGAACCTGGCCCCACAGCGAGTCAAGGAGCCCCATTTGAGCTTGCCAAACGGAACGCTCAACATGCAACGCATTCCGCGTCCAACGAAGCGCATCGCCATGCGTCCATTCAAACCCATGCGACGCGGGAGGTTCCGCCAAAAAGAACAATCGGAGCCAAATTCCTGGCTCTGGCCGGTTTCGATGACCGGTTTCGATCATCTGCCGGAGCGGCGCCGAAGCGGCTTGATCCGGCCTACCTCTGCTTCGCTGGCACGCTCTGAGTCGGCCGAATGCAGAGGGCGTTCACTTTGGTTCCTGTCCCACGCCCCAACGGGGCAGGTCACTCAGGGCGTTGCCCTGGGCTGTCACAGGGCTGCCCCATTGGGGCGAAGTCGTGGAACAGAACTTGCGCAAAACAAGACTCGCCACAACACCAAACATTGGCCAGTCCAGAGTTAGCCTGGGCTGTCAAAAGGTTGGTATTGACACGGAAAATGCGACGTTGATTTTTATTCTGTCCTACGCCCCAACGGGGCAGCTCTAAGATAGCCCCAGGCATCGCCTGGGGTTTCGTTACGGAGATTCCGACACCAGCCCCAACGGGGCGGCCCTAAGAAAGACTCCCCAAAACCCGCTAGGACCGCCCCCGTTGGGGCTTTGTAATCTTGGTCCCGCCACAACCCAGGGCGTTGCCCTGGGCTGGCATAGGGCTGCCCCGTTGGGGCGAAGTCGAGGAACGAAACCTGCGCAGGCCAAAGCGGTGTCAATACCAACCTTTTGACAGCCCAGAGTTAGCCCCGGCTGCACGTGGCAGTCACGGCGCTCCGCCAAACGGCTCCAATTCCGAAACACTCCTGCCTGGCCGGCTTCGATGACCGGCTTCGATCATCTGCCGGAGCGGCGCCGAAGCGGCTTGATCCGGCCTACTTTTAATTCGCTGGCACGCTCTGAGTCGGCCGAATGCAGAGGGCTTTGCGACGCACCTTGCCCGCGAATCTATTCCGAAACCGATTCTTCTGGGAAATTCGCGTTGGTGCTGACCGTTTGGATGTCGTCGTGGTCGTCCAGCATTTCCAGCAATGCCAGCACCTTGCCGGATGAGTTCTCATCCAGGTCCACGTTGGTCGACGCGATTTGGGTCACTTCACTGACTTCGGTTTCCATGCCCGCTGCATCGAAAGCGACTTCCAAATCACTGAACGTTTCGGGACTGCAGGTCACTTGGATCTTGCCATCGTCGTCGACTTCGACGTCGTCCGCGCCGTTTTCCAATGCAAGTTCGGTGACCTTTTCCTCGTCCGCCTCCTCACCGAAAACGAAGATGCCTTTGCGTTCGAACAAGTACGACACGCAACCGGTTTTGCCGAGTTCACCACCGTACTTCCCAAACAACGTCCGCAACTCAGGAGCCGTCCGATTGCGATTGTCGGTCAGTGCCAAGCACATCACCGCGACTCCACCCGGGCCGTAACCCTCGTAGAGAATTTCTTCGACCGCATCCCCGTCCAGCTCACCGGTCCCGCGCTTGATGGCGCGTTCGATGTTGTCCTTGGGCATGGAGACCGCTTTGGCGTCATCGATTGCTTTTCGCAATCGGATGTTCGTCCCTGGATCGCCGCCGCCCATTTTGGCCGAGACGATGATTGCCTTGCTGAGCTTGCTCCACATCTTGCCCCGCTGGGCGTCAACGCGCCCTTTGCGATGCTGAATGTTTGCCCATTTACTGTGACCTGCCATGAGAATTGTCCTTCCGTTTTGGATTCAATCGTTGCTCAATGGAATGCGATCGAGTCCACCGGATTCGGACCGATCCGCGGTGAGATCAGCGGGGTTTCCGCTTTGTCAATTTTCGATTGGTGGCTTTCTTTCCAGCGGCCGTCCCGGCGGAATCGGCGGCTTCGGCTGAAGTGGATTTTGGGGCCGTGCTCGATGACTTCTTCGCCGACTTCTTGGGAGCCGACTCTTTTTCGCTGCTGGACTTGGCATTGCTGCCTGACTTCTTGGCAGGTGTCTTCTTCGCCGCAGGTGCTTTGGTCGATTTCTTGGAAGCGGACTTGGACGTCCCCGTCGACTTCGAAGCCGTTTTCGAAGCCGAAGTTTTGGTCGACTTCTTGGCTGCGTCGGCCTTCTCAGCAGCGGCCTTTTTCTTGGTGGACTTGGATCCCGCGGCCGCCTTGGCTTCGGCCTTCTTGGCCTCGGCCGCCAAGCGAGCCTGAGACTCAGCGGCTTGCTCGGCAGCTGATTTTTGCGGCATCGTGGGCTTGGTCACGCGGCTACCTTTTTTGGCGCTGCGTTTGACCAAGACGGCCGACTTGGCTTCGGCAACTTCCGCTGCTTCCGCCTCTGCTTCTTGCTTGGCCGCGGCACGCTCTTCTTTCTTGCGCGCCTTGACTCGTTTGATGGCCGCTTCCTTGGTGCTCAACCACTCATCCAGTTCAGCTGAACTGCCTTTGGCAATCGACTCCAGGAAGGTGCGAGCGGTTTTGTCCTTGGGATCCATCAACAGGTCGACGGCTGGTTGATGAAGCAGAGCAGCGAACTCCACTCCCTTGCTTTTCGGCACAGCCCGCTCCAGCCCTGGGACACGCCCATCAGCGGCTTCCGCTTGGCTGGCGATTCCGGTCACCAACATCACCACCATGGCGGAGTAATCGATCGGGATCGAATGCCCGCCCAGGCCATGCTGGATGATGTAGCTGAGCACGAAGGGGGTCATCGAAGACATGCCTTCGAATTTCGCCACGGCTTTGCCAAGGTTCTCTTTTTTCAGGTGATCAAGATCAAAGCTGTAGAACTCTTCGAAGATCGATTGCAGAATCGACTTCAAACGTTGAGCGGCTTTGGTCGAATCAGGCAGGCTAGACAGAACTCCCGCCAGCTCTGTCACCGTGGTGACTCGAACTTCGTTCCAATCGAAATAGTCCTGCTCCAACTTCGCAAGACCTTCGTCTGCCAAGTCAGCGGAGCAATCTTCGAGCAAGCAGGCGTACAAAGCGTGTTCGAGAAGCGGACGCGACGGGGTGGCGGGGGCCACGTCGTAGTGTTTTTTCAAAGCCGCTTGCAGCTTCGTGATCAGTTTCGCGCGGTTGGTGGCTGACATCTAAATGCGGTAATCAATCGTTTGAGTGGGGAGTGGCGTCTTCGCCAGAATCATTTTGGTCACGATCATCCATCGCGCCTTCCTTTTCTTGCTGAATCCGAGCAAGAATCTCACTGACCGTCATCGCGTGTTCTTGACCTCGGTCGACTTCGAACCGCAACTTGGGCGTGTAGCGGGTGTCCATCCGGTTGGCGATCTTGCTTTGCAGGAATCCAGCGGAATTCTGCAGTCCTCGCAACGAGAGATTCTTCTGCGTTTCATCCCCCATCACGCTGACCTTGACCTTGGCTTCCCGCATGTCCGGTGAAACCTCCACGCCGATCACCGTGACATCACGAACGCGAGGATCGCGGACCTCGGTCACGATCGCATTGGCGACCACTTCGCGGATCGCTTCGGCAGCTTTGAGCATACGTCGACTGGACAAAAGACAAACTTCAACAAGGAGGAGCGTGCAATCGCATCAAAAGAAAAAACGAGCGGGTCATGGTGCCCGCTCCGATCAGTGGACTGAATTCGTTCCATGCTGGAACCCGACAGCACATCGATGCCATGTGCTGCCAGTTTCCGATTCGAACACTCAATCGAGTTTTCGAGCGACTTCTTCGATCTTGTAAGCTTCCAAAACATCGTCCTGCTTGATGTCGTTGAAGCCTTGAAGACGAATACCGCATTCCATGCCGCGGGGAACTTCCTTGACGTCTTCCTTGATCCGGCGAAGCGTGTCGAGTTGGTAATCGCCGATGGTGCGTCCGTCTCGGTTGACTCGAATGCGGCAATTCCGCTGAATCGAACCCTGCGCGACATAGCACCCTGCGATCGTTCCAATGCGACTGATTGAGAAGACTTGCTTGACCAGGGCACGGCCGAGTTCGACCACGCGTTCTTCTGGTTTCAAGCGTCCTTCAATCAACGCCCGAATGTCATCGGTCAATTTGTAAATCACGTCGTAACGACGAATTTCAACACCGCGTTCGTCGGCCAGCGATCGAGCTTTTTCATCTGGAATGACGTTGAAGCCCAAGATCACTGCGTCCGAAGCACTGGCAAGGGTCGCGTCGGCCAAGGTGATGCCACCAACACTGCGTTGCAAAACTCGAATCTGAACTTCGGGGTGATCGAATTTGCTCAGCTCTTTGTCGATCGCTTCCAATGACCCTCGAGCGTCCGCTCGGATGATCAAATTCAGCTTCACGGTGTCAGCGGACGTACCAAGCTTGCCACCTTCCAGCATCTCTTGGAACGAATCGAAACTGACCTTGGTGGTGATTCCAGACAGACTTTGGCGACTGGATTCTCCTTCTCGAGCACTCGCGATTTCGCGTGCTTGCGAGATGTCTTTCAGGACGTGGAAACGGTCGCCCGCACCGGGCGGCGTGTCCAAGCCCATCAGGCTCACGGGAGTGCTGGGACCAGCCTCCAAGATCGGCTTGCCGGTCAACGTGTCTTGCATGGCTCGGACCCGACCGTGGGCCGGACCGCAAACCAGAATGTCGCCAACGCGGAGTGTTCCGTTCTGAACGATCATCTTTGCGACCACACCGCGGTCGCCCTGTTGTTCTGATTCCAAGCACACACCCAAGGCCGAACGATCCGGGTTGGCGGAGTACTCGTTCAATTCAGCGATGGTCAACAACGTTTCCAACAACTCTTCCATCCCGATGCCTTGGGTGGCACTGGTGCGAACGATTTCGACATCGCCGCCCCATTCACTCGGGGTCAGTTGGTGTTCGGTCAGTTGAGTCATGACGCGGTTGGCATCCACACCTTCCAGGTCAATCTTATTCAGTGCGACCACGATCGGCACCTCAGCCGCTTTCGCGTGACTGATGGCTTCTTCGGTTTGCGGCATGATTCCATCGTCAGCAGCCACCACCAAAACAGCGATGTCCGTCACGTTGGCACCACGAGCACGCATTTCCGTGAACGCTTCGTGACCAGGTGTGTCGACAAAGGTCACTGGGCGACCGTTGTTGTCGATCTTGTAGGCGCGGATGTGCTGGGTGATCCCACCTGCCTCGCCTTTGACGACGTTGATGCCGACCAAGTGATCCAGCAAACTGGTTTTGCCGTGATCGACGTGACCCAGGAAAGTCACCACAGGGGGACGAGCGATCAGGGTTTCCGGTTTGTCTTCGATCTCTTCGATTTCGGTGATCAACTCTTGTTCGAGCGATTCAGCGGCCTTCAACTCGATGTCGAGATCGTGTTCGGTGGCCAACAACTCGGCCGTTTCGAAATCGATGTCGGCATTGATGTTGACCATCATTCCCATACCCATCAGGGTTCGCATCACGTCGGCGACACTCAGCCCGGATCCTTCGCAGAAATTGCGAACGGTACACGGCAACTCAATCTGAACCTTCTCTTTCCGAGGTGCAGCGGTGTTGACACCCTTGCGACGGATCCGCGGACGCGAACGTCGGTAATGATGGCGATCGCCGCCATCGGAACCGATGATCCGCCGGCCTCCGCCGCCACGTTGCCGTTCGGCGCGGGCACTGGCCATGCCGGCCAAGCCCTTTTTCTTTGGCTTTTCGTCTTCTTCGGCCACGCGTTTGCCGCGTCCGACGACACCCACGGTGCCTTCGCCAGCCTTCTTCACACGCTTTTTGTCTGCTTCGTCTTGCTCGAGGCGAGCAAGCGGAGCCTTCATGCCCTGCTTGTGGCCTTCGATGACATCGCGAGTCAGCTTGATATCGGGTTTCTGAGCTGCTGGGCCGGAGCTTCCCACCGGAGCGATGGGTTTGGCAGGTGCGCTGGGCAATTGCGCCAGGTTCACCTTGATCCGTGGTTCCCGCTTCTTGGATTTCCCGGCTTCCGCTGGCTTGCCAGCTTCCTCGGGACGATTTCGAGAACGATCGAGCGATCGCATCTTGCCACCCGCCGCGACGGGGTCCCGTCGAACGGCCGAGAGAGGCGACCCAGGCGTGTTTGGCACCACGCGACCGGACGAGTTGTTGCCCATCCGTCCGGCGATTCGGCTGGCCAATCCACCACCCTTGTTGGACGAGCCATCGTCGTCCGACGCGGAAGCAGCAGCCTCTCGCTTGGGTTGCTCAGGAGCCTTTCGCTCCCCCGCGTCCGATTTGGCCGCTGGTTTGGCGGTGGGTGCTGAAGCGGGTTTGGTCGAAGGCCCGTCGGATTTGGCCCCCATCCCGATCCCACGTCCGCTTGGCGACGCCATCCCGGTTCCGACACCGCCGGTTTTCGGCAGCCGGATTTCGGGCTTGGGCGAGTTGTCGGGAGCCGGCGGCTCGGGAGTCGTCGCTTCCGGTGCGGGCGCCAACTTGGGCGTGCGAACGATCGGCGCGGGTTTGCCAACCGGTCGGCCGCCGTCGCGAATCGGCGCCATCGGAGCGGGACTTTCGCCAGCCTCCGCGGGTTTGGAAGGGCGTCCCACGCTGATGGACGATGGCTTTCGACCGGTCGTTCCGCTCAAATCTCGAACGGGCGCGACGGGAGCCGTGGGCGTGTCCTTCTTCGGGGGCGCAACTTTAGGTTTCGATTCAGATTTCGCTGCGGAACCGGCGAGATGACCTCGTACTTGCTGGGCCTCTTCATCCGAGAGGCTGGCCAGCGCGGAACCTTTGCCCGTGATGCCGGCTTTTTTAACCACATCAACGAGTTCTTTGCTGTCGAGATTCAGTTCTTTGGCGAGCGCGTAAATGCGTACTGGCACTGGGTCGGGATCCTGTCAAATTCGATAGGTGAAGTCCGCTCGCAATTCCTTGCGGGTGCGGCTTCGTGGTTTCATTCATCAAAATCGCATAAAAAGACCTCCATCGCTGCTACGGCGAGTCAGTGAAATAGCACCAAACTTGCTGAAAACAACGGGGAATTTCATAGCGTTCAAATTGTCCCAAGGACGACTGCAAAGACCAACTTTGCTTCGGTCCCACGTTAGGATAGCGTACGCAGGCCGTTTTTGAAAACGGCTCACTCAACCTTCCTGCTTGTTACTTTCTGCCTCGGACGATTCAATCGTCTCGGCGACGGGTTCCGATTCCTCGGATTCGGTCTCAATCTCTTGTGTTTCGGACTCGCTGGATTCATCTGCGAGCTCCCCAGAAGCCTCTTGGACTGCTTCTTCAGCGGGGCTTTCTTCCGCCGGGGCCTCTCCAACGGAGCTGGCCTCCGGAGAATCAGCTTCCTCTTCTGCGGCAGGCTGTTCACCTTCCGCGACTTCGGAGCTTTCTGATTCGGTGTTTTCTGTGTCTGCGTTTTCCTCGGATACTGGTTCAGCCGGCGGTGCTTCCGCCGGTGCTTCGCTGACTGCTGGTGCAGGAGCGTTCTTTTCGGTTCGTTCCTGATCTCTGCGAACACGACGCTCTTCCGCGGCGGCTTTTTCAGCCTCTTCCGCGTTGGCTTCCGCCGTCTCGACGATCCGGTCGACATCCGCTTCGCTCAAACCGCTCATTTCCATGAACAGGTCGGGCTCAATCACGGACAAGTCATCGTATGACAAATAACCCTGCTCAACCAAGGCTTGAGCGATCTCTTCGGTGATGCCTGGAATCTGGCTGAATCCACCCACCGCACGTTCGATCTGCTCTTCGAGCTCGCCGTTGGTCATGATTTCGATGTCCCAACCGCAAAGCTTGCTGGCCAGGCGAACATTCTGTCCACGACGACCGATCGCGAGCGAAAGTTGGTCTTCTTGAACCAAGACGATCGCGCGACCAATCATGTCGCACAACAGAACTTGATCGACTTCCGCGGGCTGCAAGGCATTGGGAATCAGCACCTCCGGGTCGCTGTCGTAGCGGACCACGTCGATGTGCTCACCGGCCAATTCTTCGCGAACCGCTTTGATGCGACTGCCGCGATAACCGACGCAGACACTGATCGGATCGATCTGTTGATCTTCGCTGCTGACGGCCACCTTGCTGCGGTAACCAGGCTCTCGAGAGATGGACTTGATCGCAATCACGCCATCGCTCAACTCCGGAATTTCTTGCTCAAACAAACGCTGCACGAACTGCGGGCGGGTTCGAGACAAAACCACACGCACGCGGTTGCCACCCGAAGGACGGACCTCGAACACGATCGCGCGAACGCGTTCGTTGGCGTGCAGGCTTTCGCCAGGAATCTGTTCACTGCGTGGGAGAATGGCTTCGACATTTCCCAAATTGACGGTGGCCACGCCACCATCGGCACGCCCGATCATTCCGCTGACGATCTCACCGATCTGGTCGCGGTATTCCAGCATCAACGCGTCGCGTTCTGCTTCGCGGACCTTTTGAATGATGACTTGCTTGGCAGTCTGAGCACCGATCCGACCGATTTGATCGTCGCCGAGAGGCTCGCCTGCCAATGTCGCGGCGATGGCACCGTTGTCGCGACTGATCGAAACGATCACGTCGGATTCTTCACCGTATTGTTTCTTCGCAGCGCTCTGAAGCGCCGACTCAATCGCCTGGAACAGCAGTTCGGGGTCGATGTTTTTATCGCGATGCAGCGAATCGACGTATCGCAAAATGTCTTGCGGATTCATGGCGATGAGAAGTCTTGTGACGAAAAGATAAAAAAACAGCCCGGACCGAATCGGCCCGGGCGAACGATTTCCCTGGTGATGCACCGAGACTATCGCTCGGTCTTTGGATTGTCAATCCGAACTGAGGTCACTCCGGCTGCGATTGTGGGGTTGGCGTCGCGGTGGAGTCGACTTCTGCGGGTTGTTCGGACGACGATTCATCAGCCTCGGCATCTTCCTCGGAACCGACTGGAGCAGCGTTTTCTGGCGACGCGTCTGGTTGCTCAGGAGCTTCCAATGCCACCGCTTCCGATAGTTTCCCCGATGGACGCAGCTCGTATTCCTTGCCGCCAATCTCCAGCAGCACCACTCGGGCGGAAACCGATTTGACGCTGCCCTTCATCGATCCGATCTCGAACGAATCCCCCACTTGCAACTTCAACGTTTCACCCCGCGTGCGAACGTTCATCCAAGCAGTCCAGTCGTCACGACCTTGCACCAAGGCCGTCAGATAGGTTTGCGTTGCATCATCAAACTTGGCCGGCATTGGCTCGGGTTCCTTGGGCAACGGAGCGTCTTCCAACTTGACCAGCAACGTCTTTTCAACCTGGCGTCGTGGGTACCCGGTGTCCGTCATTCGCACGACAACCTTCACTGGCTCGGCCTTCGAATCGCCAGCACCACCGTCAGCGTCACCGGATTTTTCTGGATCAGCAGGCGGTTTGAACGTGAAGGTTCCCGATTCGGCTTGGAAACTCGCCCAATCTGGCAATTCCCCTTCCAACTCGTAGGTGATCGCTGTGCCTTCCGGATCTTCCACCTTCAGTTGCACATCCGTTTCCTGGCCTTTGACCGCAACCAACGTTCCATCGCCCGCGTAGACCGGCGGCAGATTGGGTGGCTGAAAGAAGTTGCGGTTGAGAATCGAATCGCGGGTCTCTTCCAACGACTGAGCCACTCGCCAGGAATCGCTTTCAGAGATCTTCGCATCGATCGGGGCACTGTTCAGTGAGATCACGTCGATGGTCATCGCGACATTCAGTTCTCCCGTTCGCGACGGACCGAAACTCAATTCACGAATTCGGTGCAAGTAATCACGAGCGTAGAAGTCGTGCAGCAGCCCAACCAATCCATCCAGCGATGTCTTGCCGGACACCCGAAAACCATAACGGTGATACAGATCCCCCACGGGTGCGTCGCTGACCGGGTCCACCCCCGCGTCCATCAGCCCAGCTTCCCGGACCGCGCCCAGCAACCACGATTGATAGATGCTTTGAGCGCGTTCTGGATTGCTTGGCAACGAACGCACCATGTACTCGCCCATTTGGCGGTCTGCGTAAGCACCGGCCAGGGCTTTTTCATTCAGCGTGTTGGCTTCGTTTTGCAAGGCAGCCAAGCGATTGTCACGAAACTTGACCGCATCCCGGTATCGATTGAATCCCCACTGGAATGCAATGACGACAAACAGGCCACCTACGGCCATCGCTAAAAAGCGTTCACGTTGAGTCATGATTGCACCTCCGGTTCGGCGGCGGACAGGCTGGCCGACTGGGAAGCTTCTTCCGTTTCTTGATCAGGCGGTATTTCATCCGGCAGCGGTTCGGGGTCGCCTTCGGAACGGGCTTCGGCGTCAGCATTTTGTTGCTCCACCAACTTCGCAATTCGCTCGTAGCGATCAGCGCGAACACTTTCGCCGTCGAGCGTCACCGTTTCGCGAATTTGCCAACGGTAGGCGTCCTCGGTATCCACCTGACTGGCACCGTCCCCCACAACACGGTGCGTGTCATCCCGCAACGAAGACTCCATGTCGTCAATCACATCGGGCGATGTCACCATCCCAGAAACAACCAAGCGGCCACCACCTTGGCGATCGCTTGCGGTTGCCGAAACACTCTTGACGATCAGTTCTTCGGCGGGCGGCAACGCTTCCGCCAAACGAACCAGTTCTTCCAACCAATTCACGTCGGAGTCGAGGAACTGGTCGACCCGTTCTGTACGCTGGACACTCACGTCGGCAGTCTCAACCTGTTCTCGCACCAAAGCGTTGGCGGCTTCCAATTCGGCGATCGCGGCATCGCGAGTGCTGAGCTGACTCCACAACAACCATCCCACACCCAACACGATGGCCGCGGGGATGCCAATCATCGCCGCCAACTTGCCACGGTTGGTGGAGGGCGGGATGAACTGCCGTGGGTTGGCGAAATCGATCAGCCGATCACTGTGCAGTTCATCAGCAACCAACAGCCCAACCAGGGGCGCCAAACGACCAACCGTTTCCCCCACTGAAGGCTCCACGGAGGGTTCACAATCCACAATCTGCAGCGGATTGATCAATCGTTTTTCAGACGGCGTGTCCTGCCCTTGATCCAACCGTGCGGCGAGCTGATCGAGTTCTTCTCGATGGCGATCGGCGGTTCCCCAGATGGCGATATCGCATGGGGATCCCGATGCACCGCAAGCGATCATGCTGCGGCGAAGCTCGCCGGCCAACGCGTTGACTCGCGCGGGTGACTGAGAAGGCAGACGGACCGACCGCACAAACGACACATCGCGTCCGCGGAACAGCACAATCTCGGCTTCGTCGCCGACCAGGTCGATCAACGCCAACGTGGACCGAGTCGAATCGCTTTTCGAATCTCGCAGCACGATTTGATACAGCGCCGCCGCAGCAATCGGCCGCAAAGCGATTCGGCCCACCGTCATCCCAGCTTCGTGGATGGCTTTGCGAATCGGATCGATCTTGCTCGCTCCGGTCGCGGAAACAATCGCGCGGACACCTTTTTCGGTGCGACTGGTCGGCAAGAAATCGACGGTCGCACTGTCACCGGCGGACGCAAATGTCCGGACGGCTTGGAACCGGATCATGTCCGGCAACTCTTCGTCGGGAACCGGAGGGAATTCCATTTGCCGGAGTTCCGCCGAATCGCGTCCAACGGCGACCAAGCACTCCGATTTTTCCAGCCCTTTTTCTTGGATCCATTTGCGCAGCGTGGATCCCACACCGGCGGTTTGAATCGGCAAAATCGCGGCATCCATGATTCGCGTCTGTTTGCCGGAGACTTCTCCGACCACGATGCGAATCTGTTGTTCGTCCCAATCGACGGCTACTTTTTTAGTCATGGTGCAATAGTTTACTCAGTTGTTGTTCGGAACCACGATGTTTCCGCCCAGGACCGACAGATCAAACCCACGTCCCAGATGCGTCAGGTCCCGGTAGTGAACCACTCGAGGATTTGGCGTGGATGCGTCGATGATGGCCTCTCCCCGTGCGGCCAATCCGGACGCAGAATCGAAACCAATGACTTGGGCCCGAAAGACATCTCCGCGAGCGGTGACCAGAGGCAACAACGCGCGCATTTGATCCACGGTGACTAAACCCTCCGTGAGCGGCCAAGTTTCGTGATTGCGGTCGGAAGTTCCGCCGCCACTGTCTTGAGATCGGGCTTCGAGGATCGTGGTCATCGTGTCGACATCGACCAACGGAACCCCCATCAGCAACTCCGCCGGACACTCGTTCAGGTTGATTCGTCCGGGCAACACGTCGCCCTCCTGCGTCGTCAACTGATCCATCAACAATGGCAGGAACTCAGCCAGCAAGGTTGGCTCCCCGATCAATGGGGAGGTGTAAGTGAACGTTTCGTCGTCTTTCTGAAGCGTGACCTTGGCATCGATCAAATCGAGGACTTGATTGAATTCCACTTCCGCCCCGGCAGTCAAATCAAACTCGCTCAAGGCTTCCACCGACCAAGGCAACACAGTCCCCTCGGACTCCGCCCCCGCATCGGCCGCGTCTTGAGCTTCAATCCCCTGAGCCGCCAGCGCTTCCGCACTCGCGCCGCTGGCCACGGCATCCACCAACGATGACTTCCCGGCCATGCGATAGGCCACGATGAAGGACGCAAAGACTTCGTCACCAATCGCGGTCATCAACTCATCGTAGAGAACTTCGAGATCGTCGCCGTTGATATTGACCCGGAAGTCACCGTCCATCGTCTTGTTCGCTTCGGCACCATGAACGGTCAAGTAGCTGGCCCAGCCAAGCACACCGGGGGTCTCGATGCTGGCGGCATAGCGTTGTTGTTCATCGGAATCCAAAACGCCATTGCGGTTGCTGTCAGCGCCAAACAACAACTGTGGCGTGACGCCACGAACCAGCAACAATTCCTCGACGGTTTGCACGGGCCCGTTGGCTGCCGCGTAAGGCGTTGCCAGCGAAGTGTAGTACTCGTCCTCGCATCCATTTTCTCGAGGCTCGGTGTCTTCATCGATCCAGTCCAAAATCGCATCGGCAATCGACTCGTCCATCCCAGGCAAAGTCATCAGCAGGGTGACTGCAATGTTCTCGGTCGACAGTTCGGAATCATCCGTTCCGGCTGTGTCCCCCAGGATGCCGCCTGCATCGACACTGCCACCCGACAAACCGGTCAGCATGTTGATCGCATCGGAGTTCTCTTCCAGAACCACCAACGCATTGATGTTCAATCGAGCCGACTCGTTTTGCAATCCATAGCGAATGCCGCCGAGCGTTCCCATCTCCGTCAACCCAGGCGCCAACACCGTGAAGTTGCTGGTCGCGTTGCCCTGCGTTCCATCGGTGATCGGAACCCCCTGAAACAGGTTGGGGTTATTGAAGACGCCGCCGGCGTCTTCTCTTTGCGAAGCAGACTGAGCCAAGGTCAAACGGACCGCTTCGATGCCCGAATCGACCGTCGATCGGGCTTGGACCAAATCGCCCGTCAAGTAAGCGGTCTCGTCCGCCGCGATCATCAAATCCGTGAACGAATACACGGCCATGGTGGCAACCGCGATCACGATCAAGACCAACACCAGAAAGAACCCTCGGCGGCCATGGCGGCGACCGCCTGGCTTTGCAGCGGACCTCAGGCCCGATCGTTCCAAGCGATCAGAACTCTTTCGCAACGGCTTTTTCTGGGGCGACATTTTCTGCGACGACTCATTCAGCGACGACATCGGGTGTCTCCGCAGTGCTGGCGGCTTCCTGCTCTGCGAGCAGAGCCTCACCGTCTTCGGGGAAGGACATCGGAAGACGAATCACATGCGTGAAAAGACGTCCTTCCGTGAGATCGAGAGAACCAGTGCTGGCCGCATCAGCGGATGCTGCGCCGGGCATCGCCGTCGGTGCCAGTTGCAAACGAACGCGAATGGCCAGCGGCAAGTATCCGGTTTCATCGGTGTTGTACTGCGGCAACCAGTTCACCCCGTCGTAGTACTCGAATCCGATGGCGACGACTTCGGGTGCAATCACTTCACCGGTTTGATCCAACCGAGAGGAACCGCCGGTCGACAAGGCTTGCACACTGATTGCACGATCCAGTTGCCGACGCACCAAACCGCCACCGGTGGAAGCCGGTTGAGTCGTTGCGTTTTCATCCGACGCCGCCAACTTCTGCAGGGCGTCTTGGATGCCAAACGAGCCAGCCACCTGCACGAAGTAACTGACGGTTTTGATGTCACTGGGGCGGTCCAACAGATCAACGCCCGAAGTGATCGCCAAATCAGGATCAATCGCGGTCTGTTCCAAACTGGGCAAACGACTGACATCGATTTGCAACTGCGTCTCGTTGCCAATCAAACCAGGTGACTGCAAAACGACACCGGTCACCAAGCTGCTGTCCGTCATCAACGCGGGATCATCATTGAGCGTGTCAGGATCGCTGGGAGGCAACGAATCATCCGATTCTTCTCCACCCGAAGTGAGTCCCAGACTTTCCAAGGGCGCCGCGGCCGCAGCCAACACCTCCGACAACGCTTCGGTGGAAACGGGACGCGTGACCAAAGTCATCCGCAAATCGTCTTCGATGAGCTGCAACAACGCCGACGCGAGCTGAGCTTCGCGAAACTGCTGCTCGGCGTTGTCCATTTCGCGAGCGTAAAAGTTGATCGCACCACTGATCAGCCCCATCAACACCACGCTGAGCGCCAGGGTCAACAGCATCTCCAGCAAGGTGAAACCAGCCCGCTGCGTGATCCACGGCGAACGCTCCCCGTGCGAACAACGGCGTCCCAGACGGCGCGATCGACAAGCAATCGGGCTATTCAATGGAAGTCGATTCGGCACTGGCCGCCTCCTCTCGCAACGCGGCTTCTTCTTCCGCCAATTCCTTCAGCCCCAACAAGGGGTCGATCATCCAGCGGGTCAACGAATAAGTTGCCAGCGATGGGCCACCGTCGGGATCCAATGCTTCCACACTCACGCGAACCGCCAACATGCCTTCCATGGGAGCCGGGACCACATCGATTTGCACCTGAAAGGTGGTCGATGCGTCGGTGTCCATCGCCTCCACTGGCGTCGCGGGAGTTGCTGCGGGCGAGACTCCGGTCGAAGCCGAAACCAGGAGTTCCGACATTTTGCTTGATGCGATCAAACGAGCTTGGCTGAGGTCACGGGCTTCGCGGGCCGCATCGGTGCCAGTCCCAGCGATCTGAGCAAGAATCCCGAGTGAGACCCCCAAAATCGCCAGCGACAACATCATCTCGAGCAACGAGAATCCACGGCGGTGCGAATTGCGAGAATTGCGTGAACGGCAAAGCGACGACAGAACAGTGACTCGAGCGTTCACGGTGACACCTCAACGCTGGTGTCGCCAGTCAAACCACGCAGCAGAACCGCTCCCGAGCCAGCTTCGATGTGACTCAGCGTGATTCTCGCATTGCTCGTTTGACCGGTGGGATAAAAGTAGATGGGTGGAAAATCCGAAGAAGCGGTCAGGACCTCTTCGCCATTGGTGCCCGGCACGGTGGCGGTGGTCGATTCGGCAGCGTTGATCAACAACGTCGCTGCTTCCGCGCTGCTTTGACCACCAACCGGCGAAGTCAGCACGGTCGTGATCGTGACCCCTTCGGGCATTTGAATGACTCGGGCGTCCGCTTGCACGGGCGCGACCGCGGTGGCGTCCAAGGTCTGGGAGGCTCCGGACAGCAACGACGACTGAGATCCCGATTGGTCAGCCGCTTGGATGCCGTCGGCAGCTGAGTTCAACGGGGAAACGATCCAGGCATTGGATTGGTTCGCCCCCGACGCATCCACAAAACTCGCCTCGGCCGGACGCAGAACCATCACCCGCCCGTCTCGCATCGCACGCACTCGCAAACGCGTCATCTCAGCGGCCAGCTGATCGGTTCCGCGAACCAACCTTCGATCGGACAACAAAGCCCCGGCGGTTGGGATGACCACGGCGGCGATGGCCGCAAACACCGCCATCGCCAGCAACAGTTCCAACAAAGTGAAAGCAGCGTGGGCAGTGACCGCAGAGCGTGAACGGAGATCAGCGTGAGACGAGTGCGTCATGGCGATCAGCCTGACACAATGATGTCATCATCCGTGTTGACTTGACCGTCGATTCCGCCACTGCGGATCTCAAACGTGTTTCCATTCACGCTGTAAGTCAGAGCGTTGCCCCAGGCGTCCATTGGGATTTCAGTGATGATCGGAGCGACCCACTTGGCCTTTTTCGCCGAGTCGCTGGGACCATCGCGAAGTTGTTCCAACGTTTCCGGCAGCGAGTTCATCCGGATTTGGTACATCTGGATGTTGCTTTTGAGCGAGTTGAGCTGGGTCATCGTCGCATTCACATTCGCTTCGGCTTGGGCACCGGTGATGTTCACCAGCACGATCCCGCCAATCACGACCAAGATCGAAAGCACCAACAGCAATTCCAACAAGGTGAAGCCGGCCCGAGCAGCGGACGCCGAACGGCGGGCGAGCGGATGAGCCAGAGTCACGCGTTGGCGATGAGGTCGACGAGCCACACAATGGCGATCAGTGAGCGTCATGAATCAAAACATTCTGCATAGGTGGGAAGGAATAGGAAGGACGCCCCCTGGTTGGTGCCGTTGATCGGCTGGCTGGTTCACCATCCGCGGGCAGGGCGTGCTTCCAAGCGTACCTAGAAATGAACCCCAAGCCAGCCCCGAAGTTTCGTAGATTGATCTTCGAGCTTCAATCCGCATCGACGCGGCTGAAATCCGATCCGTCGGCATCCCGCCAATCCGAGCATCCAAGGCTGCCCCGAGACAGGCCACGATGGATCGAGATCGGGCGGTGAACTCTATTTGGCTGGCCTCGCGAGTCCATTTGGGGCTTTCGCCCGTTTGGTTTGCAACGACTGTAACGTCGAATTGACAGATTTTCTGAGCAGTTTCTCGACGCCGAGTTGACAATCCAATTATCTTCATAGGTCCGGCTAGCCCCCATTGCGCCCCCACCGAGGACGTGACGGGGGTGTTCTAGCCTGCAATGAACGACATTTTTCGACTTTTCATTTGATCTTTCGATTCGCTTCGCTGTCACGGTGACCGTGGCTGGATCCCTTCATTCTTTGAGTTTCTCATGACGCTTCGCCGCTTTCAGACCATGTTGGGCAACGCAGTTTCAGACGCTTCCTCTCAAACAGGACGAAGCGAACAAGGCCAACGCTTGTCGAAAAGTCGTCGAGCCCGCAACGAACGTCGAAGCAAATGGCAGACCGCCGACCGCCGTCTGAACCACGAAACGCTCGAAAAACGCGAACTGCTGGCCGCGGAATTGGGCTTGGTCGCTCACCCCGTGTTCGCTCCCGGCACGCCGTCAGAAACGATTGAGCAATGGGAAGCGGAACACGACGACGGGCACGCCCCGATCACTTCCGGCACCAAACTTCCCTCCTTCCAGTTTGGGCCTCAGCTTCAACCGATTCTGTTCAATCCAGCGGACCCGCTGCGCTGGCGCACTTCGGCACTGAATCCAAATGGGGCTCCCAACCTAGGCGACCCAATCACGTTGACCTGGAGCATCGTTCCCGATGGAACGCCCATGCTGGACCCGAACACGGGGAACACAACCGGCAACAGCGAACTGGTCGCATTCCTGGACAGTGTCTATGGAAGCGGAGCGACCAACGAGATCACAGAAAAACCGTGGTTCGGAATCTTTGCCAATGTCTACGACGTGTGGTCTGTCGGAACGGGTCTGAATTTCGTCTATGAAGACGACGACGATCGGGCGCCTTGGGCAGGTGCGGCGAGCATCGGGGAAGCGGACGTGCGGGCCGATTTGCGGATCGCTGGCGCAGCGATCGATGGGAACTACAACGTTCTGGCCGCGAACTACCCACCGTATGGCTTTGGCGCCAACGGGCTCGATGGCGACATGATCATCGACACCACCGACAGTTACTACTCGGACACGGCCAACTCTGCTTTCGATCTCAACATCGAATTGACAAACATTCTCGCTCACGAGATCGGCCACGGCCTGGGACTGGCCCATGTGATGCCAACCAATGGCACCAAACTGATGGAACCATTCATCAGCGCGAACTACTACGGCCCGCAAGAAGACGACGTTTTCAACATCAACATGTTGTACGGCGACGCGATGGAGCCCAATGACTCGTTGGCGAGCGCGATCAACCTCGGCGTCCTGGACCTCGCAGCCCAGACAATCACCGATGTCTCGATCGACAACCCCAACACGGACATCGATGTCTTCGCGTTCACACTGAACTCGCCCACCGAAATTGACTTGGTCGTGACACCGGTGGGCACAGCCTACGACGAAGGAGAGCAGGGCGGTGCCGCCCCCAACGGCGTCGATCGTCAACGTCAGCAAGATCTGCAATTCCGATTGCTGGATGGAAGCGGCAATCAAATTTCGTTGTCCAATGACAACACCTTGGGCAACGCTGAATTCCGCGCCAAAGTTCAATTGGCAGAAGGGTCTTATGCCATTGAGGTTTCTGCTTTTTCAGGGACCGACTCTCAAGCCTATCGCATGTCCGTTGGGAACTCCGCTCGCGTCTTGGTCGGCCCCACTTTGCTTGCCATTCGGCCAGATGATTCGGGGTTGCTCCAGAATGGCGACACCTTGGAATCAGCCCCCAACGAATTCAACCTGTTCTTCAACGGCGGGGCGGACCTCGACGAAGCCACGATCAACGCAGACACCGTCAAATTGGTTCGCGCTGGCGAAGACGGAATCTTTGGCCCCAACCCAGCCAACCTGGACATCAACGGAAACCCAATCGACGACGACATCCAAGCCGAACTGGGATACGTTGGACTGCTGGAATCGGGAAGCATCGAAGCCAGCAACCTGCAGCAGATCGTCTTGCGTCCAGCCAGCAGTGCAGCTCACAACGCGTTCGATCCGTCGTTTGCTTTCCCGGATGACCTTTACAAAATCGTGCTGGTCGGCGAAGGCAACTCGCCACTGCAAAGCCGCGCCGGAATTCCGTTTGACGGCGGCAACAACTTTGAAACAACCTTTCGGCTCAACCGTGGGTCCCAGGTTGTCGCGGTCGTCCCCCAACCGATCGTTCGCTCCAACGCGACCCAAGCCAACCCCAAGGGCGTTCTCACCCAACAATCCGACACGGTTGTCGTGCACTTCGACGGACAGCTGCTGGACGTGGGTGACGCAGAAAACCCCGCGTTCTATCGGCTCATCGATACCCGCGCCACCGCGGACAAGTCCGACGACCAACTTGCCCCCTTGCAACCCAATCTGGCGACCTATGACGTCGCCGCTGGAACGGTCACGCTCCTGTTTTCCTCTCCCATCCCAGAGGGCAACTACCGCCTGGACATCGGGGAAGCTGGCACACCAGTGGGTGGATCTCCGGTTGTCCCCAGTGCCGCGCTGACGAGCAATGATGACAACTCGACCCTCCTGACAGCCAGCGATCTGACAGGAACACCAGCGAGCCCCGTGACACTGGATGCGTCGGGAGTCCGCATTTCTTCGCAGATCCAGGCTCAATCCGTTCCGCTTGCACAACGCGTCGGCAGCGAAGATGAACCAGGCCACCGTGAGATTCAGCGCGAACCACATGTCGTAAACAACGAAGGAGTCGGCTTGGAGCTTCCTTCGGCAATCAGCATTGTTCGCTATTACTTCCCCAGCACGCTGGGGACGGATACCAACGGGCAAGACTACATCAACCTAATCACCGAAAAAGAAAAGGAGATCGTTCGCACACTCTTCGATATCTACGCCAGTCTTTCAGGGCTTGAGTTTGTCGAAACCTCTGAGACCTCCCCCGGTGCAGATCAACTGATGATCGGCAAGGGTGACTTCCGGGCCGTCTCTCCAGGACTCGGTCCAAACGATGGCGTCGCAGGCCTTGCCAACAACAACTTTGCGATTTTGAACGGCTCCATCTACAACCAATCCAACCGATTCTTTGGCGATGGTTTCACAGAAACCATGATGCACGAGATTGGTCACTCCTTGGGCCTGAACCACTCTTATGACATCCCATCCGTTCAAGGCGCTGCCGTGCCAAACGACGTGCTGCCGGGTGATCATGACATCGTTCACCTGCAGCGGGTTTCCCCTCCCAATGCAACCGACATCGATCTTTACAAGTTTGCGGTTGGCGAGACAGGCAAATTCACTGCCGAAACCTTCGCCGAACGATTGTCGACTCCAAGCGGCCTGAGCACGGTCCTGACATTGTTCGAAGTGAATGACGATGGAACACTCGAAATCGTCGCTCGCAATGATCGCTACTTCGGCAACGACTCCTTCCTCAATGTCGAACTGGATGCAGGAACCTACCTGATCGGGGTCAGCAGCACCGACAACGAAGACTACAACCCGCTGGTCCCGGACTCTGGTTTTGGCGGAACGACCGATGGCATCTATGAGCTGGAACTCAAATTCCACGGTGAGTCGGCTTCCGTTCTTCGAGATGTGGACGGCACGCCGATTGACGGCGATCGTGATGGCACACCTGGCGGCGTGTTCTCCTTCTACTTCCAATCGAGCGATGCCAGCACCACGGTGTTCGTCGATCGGTTGAATGACCCGAACGCGGCAGCACTGGATGGCTCGGGCACTCTGGGAGACGCGTTCGACAACATCGGCCAAGCGCTTGAGCGTGCAGGCAATCGAATCGTGTTCCCGACGGTGGGACTCAACACGCTGGATGGCACCGACACGTTTGAGGTCATTCAAACCATTGGTGGCACCCCGGTGACTGAAAGCTTCGACTTTGGTCCTGGTGGAATCCTGCTGGCCCCCGGTGGATCACCGGAGGATGCGGCCTCTGCGACTGCAAATGCCATCAACTCCGTCCTGCCTGGCGTTGCGACGGTGGTCGGCCGAACCGTTGAATTGGCCGGGATCGATCGTCTGGACCTGTCGGGATCGGACACGCTTCTGAACACGCCCAACCTGGTTCGGATCATCGGCAATGACGCCGACGGCGACCCGTCAACGACCGCGGATATCAAGCCTTACCTGATCGGGACCGCAACCAGCGGCGCAGCACTTCGAGACGGGGCTGACTTCCGTGTCCCACAGGGTGTCACCGCGATGATCGACGCAGGTGCGTTGATCAAAATGCGCAAAGCCAATCTGGATGTCGGCTCTTCGTCGATTGACATCGACCGCTCCGCCTCAGCCTTGCAGGTCCTGGGCACCCCCGACACTCCGGTCTGGTTGCGATCCTATTTCGACAGCACGTTTGGTGGCAACTCAACGGGTTCTTCGGCAGCCAATCCACCGTCTGCAGGTGACTTTGGCGGGATCGTCCTGCGTGATGATTCCGATTTGGAATCATCGGGGATGTTCCTGAATTACATCTCGCACTCTGACATTCGTCATGGTGGGGGCAAGGTATTCGTCGATTCTGCGGAGGCTTCCTTCAGCCCGATTCACATCATCGACGCTCGGCCAACCATTGCGTTCAACCAGATCACCGACAGCAACAGCGCTGCGGTCTCAGCCAGCCCCGATAGTTTCGATGAATCAAACGGCCGAATCGGCCCTGAAATCGTCGGCAACTATCTGTCTGGCAACACGATCAATGGTCTGTTCATTCGAATTGAAACTCAGGATGGCGAAGTCGTCACGAAACTGACCACACCGGGGCGATTCAATGACACGGACATCGCACACGTCTTGACAGAAAACCTGGTGATCGCGGGCAACGCGGGTGGGCGTTATCTCGACAAAGTCACGGGCGAATTGACCGCTCGTGATTCCGGTCGCTTGCTGGTCGATCCAGGCATCGTGATCAAATCTTCGGGGTCGCGAATCGAAGCCGAGGCGGGAGGCTCCGCCCTCATCGCCGAAGGCACCCAAAATCGCCCTGTCATTTTCACGTCCATCAATGACGATCGATATGGCGGGAGCGGTGTCTATGACACGACGAACACGCCCAATTCAGCAGGACAAGCAGGCGACTGGGGTGGCTTCTACTTTGGATACACCAGTTCTGGCAGCATCGACAACGCCATCATTTCCTACGGCGGTGGCGACTCGTCCATCGAAGGTGGATCCGCCAATTTCAATGTGATTGAAATTCATCAAGCGGAGGTCCGAATCACAAACTCGCTGATCAGCGACAACGCAGATGGAAATGCGACCGGCGTCCGAAACGGCCGCGGCGCCAACGCTGCTGCCACGATCTACGTTCGCGGTGCCCAGCCGATCATCATTGGCAACGAGATCGTCGACAACGCCGGCCCCGCCATCAACATCAACGCCAACTCACTGCAGTTCTCCAACAAACCAGACTACGGGCGGAGCACTGGCAACTTGGAAGTTTTCGCGGAATTCGACGACAACGTCGGTCCCCTGGTTCGACTGAACCAGTTCGAAAACAACGGCATCAACGGAATGTTGGTGCGAGGAGAAGTCCTGACAACCGAGTCGATCTGGGACGACACCGACATCGTTCACGTCCTGCAAAACGAAATCACGGTGGGCAACCATCATTCCAACAGTGGGCTGACCCTGCGAAGCAGCGGCAGCGATTCGTTGGTTGTCAAGCTGCAAGGCAACAACGCTGGCTTCACCGCCACCGGCACACCAGCCGAAATCATCGACCGAATCGGTGGCACCGTGACCGTTTCCGGTTCACCTGGGTTCCCCGTCATCTTGACCAGTCTGCAGGACGATTCGGTGGGTGCTGGCTTCACACCGACGGGGGCGTTTTTGTATGACACCGGAAACGATGGTCAGACAGGTGGACAAAAGGGTGACTGGCGTGGTTTTGAGTTCGACGAATTCAGCAACGATCGAAATGTCGCCGTCGTTCGCGAACGTGAGACGCCCCTGACGGCAGGCAAGGACGAAAATGCCTTCCCTGGTGTCGCCCAGTTCGTGGGCACGTTGGCCCCGGATCAGAAAAGCGGAGACGAGAATCGACGCCTCGGATTTGAAGTCCAAGGGTTCATCAGCCCTGACTCACCCAGCGATTTGGACGTCTACAGTTTCGAGGGAACGGCCGGTACGCCGGTCTGGTTGGACATCGACCGGACCGACACTTCTCTCGACACAGTCATCGAAGTTTTGAATGCGAATGGAACGGTCATCGCTCGTTCCCTGCGTTCGACCGACACCGGTCTGCCCGGCACGCTGAATGCGTTGCCACTGGAACAGAACCCACTGCTGGGTGGTGACTTCAACTCGGAGAACTTCCGAGACGCTGGCATGCACTTCGTGTTGCCAGGAACCCCGGACACGGTGGGCCGGTACTTCGTCCGGATCCGTTCACTGGGATCAACGCCGACATCGCTGGATGGCGTCAGCAGTGGCCAGTACCAAATGCAAATTCGATTGCAACAAGTCGATGAGTATCCTGGCAGTACGATTCAGTACGCCGACATGCGGTATGCCACCACAGCCATCGACGTGAGTGGATTGCCTGCTCGCAGTCACATCCTCGGTGAAGCGGGCGAAGTCCAGGCGGCGGCGAACAACACCTTCGCGCAGGCTCAACCTTTGCAAAGTCTGTTGCAAAGCGATATGGCAGCGATCTCGATCTCCGGCAACCTGGGGACCGAGCAAGGCGTGACCAATCGCGACCTGGACGTCGACTGGTATCGCTTTGACGCGACTCAAACTGGCATCCAAGTGATCAGTGGCGTCAACGACTCTGCCGGCACCGTGGCTGTCGTCTTTGACATGGACTACGCCGACAAGGCGAACCGTGGTGACACGACGCTCGCTGTTTATGACGGCAATGGCCAGCTGATCTTCGTCGGTCGAGACTCCAACATCGCTGACGATCAGCCGGACACGATTGACTCGGACCCAGACATTGACGATCTGTCGCGTGGATCGCTCGGCACCAAGGACGGCTACATCGGCCCCGTCCACTTGACCACCGGTGGCGAGTACTACATCGCGATCATGGGCAACGGCGTCACACCAAGCGCCTTGATGGGACAATATGACAACCTCGGTCACTTCCTGCAGGACGACGATGGAGACGGAGTCGCGGATAGCGCGGTTCAATCCGAGTCGGGTGAGATTTTTGTCCCCGAAGGAAACGCGGACAACCGCTACGTTCGTCTGGAACCAATCAATTCCGTTGACCGAGTGGTAGAAGATCGCATTGGATTTTCTGGGTACAACACGATCCCACTGGATCCATTTTTCCCAAATGGCATCAACATCCAACCACAAACGTCGATCTTCAACATCGACACGGCAGCGGATGTCGAATCCCACTTGCCAGCATTCACGCTCGAGAACGTGCCGCTGTACGTTGCCACTGACCGCCCGTTGCCCAATGCGGACGATCAACTCTACATCGCGGACGCCTACAACGGTGGGACGTACACACGGCCGGTGTCACCGAACAACTGGTCTGCCAACAACAATGACATCCAAGACATCACCATCCGCAGCGATGGCCGGATGTTCGGGTACCAACGCCAGACCAACGTCGCTGACTCGGTCGGCCAATTGGTCGAGATCGATCCCGCCACCGGCGCGCTGACGGTCGTCAGCCAGGACAACATTCCGGGCGAGACGCCGACGATCAACGCTCGGAATCTCAATGCAAATTTGACCGCCCCGGGCAATCGTTCCACCCTCAACGATCCTCGCCTGGAAGAATTCACCAACTCGGATGAAGTCGATGCGTTGACATTTGAACGCACCGGCAACATCACCAGCGATCCAAGCTACGACCTCTACTATGTGGTTCGAGAATCAGACGCATCGTCGAAGCTTTATCGAGCCACTTCGGACGGGGACGCTTCCCCGGTTGCCGCCGCTGCGTCCGGTCCCAACACAGGCGCAAACGTCAAGTACGGCGTCATGGGCAACATCAATCTGCCAGGAGCGACCTATGCGACCGCGAATTTCCAGGTGTTCACCAACGGAAACAACGTCGCCCGGACCAACATTCGGATTCAATCCAATCAGCCTGGTGTGGACGGAGATTTCACGGTCAGCATCAGCCGTCCCAACAATGGCAACCAAGCCGGAATCGGCAACGTCAGTGTGGCAGGACGCACGATTACTGTGATCATCGGCACCGATGCCAACGGAACGGGAGGGCCAAGTGCGGCCGCGATCGTGAATGCAATCAACAACGATGCTGACGCTCGACAGATTGTGACCGCTTCCATCTATGGTGGAAACGCAAACAACAACGGAGATGGGAACGACGGCACAGCAGCGAATAACGTTGGCGCATTGAACTACACCGCCGGTGCCGGGACTGCATTGGCGGGTCGCGTCACTGGGATTAGCTTCGACGATCCAGTCGAACCCACTCAGATGTACGGCGTCACCAATGCTGGTGAAATCATTGCCATCGACAAGAACTCGGGGGACGCCACCCTTCTGAATACCGTTATCGGAGCCGACTTCAGCGCACTCGCACTCGGTCCTCAGTCGGTCGAGAACGGTGCGTATGCTGACATGCTGTTCGCAACCACGACCGGTGGTCGCTTGTACGCGTTTGACTTCAATGGCGTCTTGCAAAACATCTTCGCGGGTGGAACAGATTCCGTTGTCTTCAACGACATCGCACCTGCCAACGGTGACAACCCGGTCGGACTCGCGTTCAGCCCGTTGGATCTGAACCTTTGGCACCCCACCACTCGGCGCGCCAATGATGTCGGACACGGGATCAATGAAGCACCCGACGGATCTCGGACGCCTGGCGACATTGACCAGACGTATGGCGAAGCCGGAGCCGTCGGTGGGGACCGGGAGTTCTCCCAAGCCAGCGGTGGTGCGAGTTTCTACTTCGGACTCGAAGAGTGGATTGCGCCCAACGATTTCGACAACACGACCCAGGGATACATCACCTACGATGGCCAGGAAAATGCCCAATTCGGGCTTTCCGAGAAACTGCATCGCGACCTGACCTCCAACCCTGCGGTCGTCAACACCTACGCGTTGGCAGGTGGTGCCCAAGGCCAATTGGTTTCCAATTCGTTTAACCTCGATGGATCGGTGGCGGAAGACCGACCCACGCTTTATGTCAACTACTTCCTCGAAACAGAAAACCACCCGGGTGAGACGACTGCGAACGGTCAAGATCCATTCCGTGACGCGGCGCGAGTCTTCGTGCTGCGACCGTCGACGGGAGAATGGGAGTTGGTTGCCACCAACAACTCGGCGTTGAGTGTGGCGGACCCGTCACGGAACCCGACAGCAGAACTCCCCGGATTCATCTCGCATCTCTCCGACGCTGGTTTGAACAGCACCACGCCTCGTGACGAAGACGCACAAGTCGTTCAGGAACTGTTCGACAACACAGGAACCTGGCGACAAGCTCGCATCGACTTGTCTTCGTTCGCGGGAGAAGTTGGTTTGCAACTACGATTCGACTTCAGCACCTCCGGTCGAATCGCTGGCGATGGCATTCCGTCTGCGTTCGGTGAGATTTCCTCCGACTCTCGTTCCAACGCAACCCTGAACAACTTCTTCGAAGGCTTCTACATCGATGACATCATCGTTGGGTACGCCGAGCGGGGTGAAATGGTCACGGTGCCAAACCGAGTCCCAACGGTCGAGGGCGTCCTTCAAGGCGGAACACGAGAAATCAACACGGATGCGGGCACCTTTGCCCTGCTCAACGACGCCCGGTTCAGCAACCGCGATCCGAATCGCAACCCCGAGATTTTGTCGGGTCCCTATCAAGTCGAAATCCGACGGGTGGATGAGTACGCAACACTTGCAGAAAGCAATATCCTGCCTGATTTCGGCTTCTCATTCCAACCCTTTGACACCAACGACCGACACATCTTGTCGGAAGATGGTGTCAGCATGTTTGGGGGAACCACCGGCTTGTTGGCGGATCAAAACCGTGAGCGTCAACAAGGCATGTTCATCATCGACTCAAACTTCATTTCCGACTCAGAAGATGTCGGGATTGACGTTCAACCTGGCACGGCGGAAGAAACAGGAGTTCCGCACCAAGGCTCGCTGATCAATTTCCCGCAGCTGAACTCGCCTCGCTTGGTCCCCGGCGTGGTCATTCAAAATAATGTGATCTCCGGTGAATCAGCCATCCGATTCGCGGGCGAGACGACCACCGAAGCAGGGCGTTCCGTTCCCTTTGGTCGGATCGTCAACAACACTCTGGTTGGATTTGGCGACGGAACCGGCATTGATGTGATTGGGCAAGCTGCTCCGACGATCATCAACAACATTCTGTCTGAATTCGGCACCGCCATTGATGTCGAAGGCTTCAATGCCACCAACACAGTGGTTCGTAAAAACTACTTCCAAGGCAATGCCAACAACGGCACCACTGGAACCAACCCCGAGTTGGCAGGAACCAATGCTCCGCTGTTCATTGATCGTTCTTCGCGAAACTACTACCTAGCCGCTGGCTCGGCGGCCATCGACAATTCGCAAGAAACATTGGCCGACCGGCTGGACTTTGTCACGTTCAAAACGGAACTTGGAATCGCCCGTTCGAACATCGACGCGCCGCAGCGAGATGTCTTTGGGCAGCTTCGAGTTGACTCCGGTCAATCCGGTGGTGGTAGCGGTGCAGATCCGTTCATCGACCAAGGTGCGATCGATCGGGCGGACACGGACGCGCCCTACGCTGTCCTCCTCAAACCAATCGACGACGACAATGCTGGTTTGGACCGAGATCCTAACCCCACCGTTGTCTCGCTTGACGATCCGATTCTGGACGTCTTCTCAATCTTGATCGGCGATGGTCGCGACGAGAACTCACCGTTCGAAGGTACCGGAATCGATCCTGCGACGGTCGATCGGGACGCCATCCTTGTTCGCCGTAACAATATTGAACTGGTGGAAGGTGTCGACTATCAACTGGGCTTCAATGGCTCAACCGGCGAGTTGCGTTTGACTCCATTGACGACTCTCTGGCAACCCAACGGTGTCTATGAAATCTCCTTGGACAACCAACGGATTGCCGACCGTGCAGGAAACTTGTTGCGTCCGAACCAGCAAGATGGGTCGACAAAGTTCACGATCATTTTGCCCACGGTGAACTTGGACTATGGCGATGCCATGGATGGGTTCGGGACCATCTTGGATTCCAATGGTGCTCGTCACGCAATCATTGATGGCGGCCAAATCCGTTTGGGCCAGATCATTGATGCAGAACGCAATGCCGCGATTGCCGGCTCACCGACGGCTTCCGATGACGACCGTCTCCCCGTCCTCATCACCCTCGGAACCGGTGCTTTCCAAGCACCAATCACGACCGCTGGCGTCAGCGTCATGGAAGCGGTGCAAATGCCCGTCCTGGGCGACACCTTGACCATTGACATTGGCAGCCCTCGTGGCCCAGTGACATTCGAATTCGTGACGGTCGGACGCTCAGCCGAGCCAGGAAACTTGCCTGTCATTTTTGATGACACCACGTTGACCGATCCCGCCGAAGTGCTGGACCAACTCAATGACTTCACTTCCGATGTGCATGATGCCATCGCCGATGTCTTCGAAGACTTCGGCTTGGCTTTCGATGTGGAATTCGCCGCCGGAACGGCAGCCGTTCCCGCCACCCAACCATCGCTGTCGCTGACCAACTTTGATGACGAAGACGGTGTGGGAATCGGCTCCCCCAACACGGAACGTGAGATCACGATCACACCTTCTGATCCTGTCTCATTGGTTGTCGCAGCATCGCCTGCCAACCCGGTCACGATCGATGTCCAGACCGTTCCAGCAAGCGGAGACCAGGTCGTGATCGACCTCGGCACAGCCGCTGGCGCCAAGACATTTGAGTTTTTGCTCAACGATCCAGCAGCAGTTGGCCAGCAAGCTTCGAGCTCGGGAACCATCGCGGTCCGCTTCGATGCAGCTGACACCGTGAATGATATCGCGGCCCGCTTGGCCGCTCGCGTTGACCAAGCCTTGGCCGGCTATGGCACCAATCTTTCGGCGACCTTTGCTGGAAGCATTGTGACACTCGAAAATCAAACCACCGCTCAAACGGTGTTTGTGGATTCATTGGCAGATCCCAACAGCGTGTCGATCGGAGTTCTGGGGTACCTCAACCCGAACAACACCAACGGCGCGTCGATTTTGGTCAACGCTCCCAACGGTGGCTTCTTGGACGCGTGGATCGACTGGGATCAAAACCAACTGTTTGATCCACGAGATTCATCCGAGGATGGCGGCGAACAAATCTTCCGCAGCATCCAGTTGTCAGCCGGCGATAACATCCTGAACATCGTGACGCCGACGACCGCATCCAGCGGAATGTCCTGGGCGCGTTTCCGCATCTCGCCCGAAGGTGGCTTGGCCTCAGACGGACTGGCCGTCGGTGGCGAAGTGGAAGACTATCAAGTTGAAATCATCCCGGCCCCGATCCCGACCCCGCAAGATGATCGCTACGACATCCTGGAAGATCAGTCGTTGTTGACCGCGGAAATGGGATTGTCATCCGTCTTCTTCGGGCCCACCGTGGCTGCGGAAGACTTGCTCACTCCGTTTGCTCCCACGACCGTTGTGTTGGTCGACGGACCTGCTCATGCCGAGAATTTCTCGATTGATCCACTGACGGGTCACTTCCAATACGTCCCGAAAGCCGACTTTGCCGGCATCGACACGTTCACGTACCGCTTGGCGGATCAAACCACGTTGGCGGACAACCCTGTCCTGGACGTCAACGGCGACCCGCTTGGTCTCGCCACCGTGACGATCAACGTCGACCCCGTCAACGATGTGCCGTCGGTTGAGAACCTGACGCTGCTTGCGCTCGAAGACACGGAACGCACCTTCACCGCAGAACAACTGAAAGCCAGTGCGTTCGGTGACGGCAACCGCGAGTTCACCTTGACGCTCCCCGATGGCTCGACGCAGTCGGCTCCTTGGGATGAGTCGATTCAAACCTTCCACGTCATCTCGTTGCAAACCACCGTCGGCGGAGTCGTGACCGACATTGACTCCACCACCCCGATCCCGGTGGATGGTTTCAAGACCCCTCGCGGCCGCCTGATCCCCAGTTGGACCGGTTCCATCTTGGACGAGATTCGTTATCTCGCCGACACCGATTTGAACCAAGACAACGCCAGCGGCAACTCGCTGCTGCGTGATGAATTCCAATTCACCATCGAAGACGATGGCGTGCTGGTGAATCCGGGCGCGGACCTGGTCGACCCAGCCGATGACACCATGTCCGTTGGCACCAAGCTGACCGCCCAAGCAACCGCGCAGATCGATGTCAAACCGAAGAACGACGCACCGGTCGCTGCGGAAGACGTGATCAGCGAGAACAATGTGGCCTGGAACGCGTTCTTTGTCGGCCCCGACCCTGCCAACCCAGTGTTGCCAGTCCCGGTCCCCACCGAAGACACGACCTTGGTCATCCCATCGGCGTTCCTGATCGCCAACGACAAAGAGGCTCGTGATTCGGCAAGCGATGAAAACGACAACACCAATGACAGCGGACTGACCGTCACCGCCGTGAGTGCCACCAGTGCTCTCGGCGGAACCGTTGCTCTCGATGTCGACGGCAACATCGTCTACACGCCAGCACTCAACACCTACGGCGAAGACTCCTTCACTTACACGGTGACCGACGGCGGCATCACGTTTGATCTGGGAACCGAAGCGGTTCCGGGTTCGATGGTTGAAATCGACGACTTCTTGACGCACACCGCAACCGTTCGGCTGCTGATCAAACCGGTCAACGACGCACCGCAAGCTGACAACCTTGCACTCGAGTTGCTTGAGTACGAAGAGTTCGTTGACGGCTCGGGTGATCCCAACCCGGTCGCGAAAAGCGATGGCAACGGACTGAAAAACTTCACCAAGGACGACTTGCTCCGTCTAGGAGCAGCCGGATCGGCTCTGGAAGTCACTCCTCCAGCAGACTTCCCGGCCTTGTTCGACGAAGACGCTCAAGACCTCCGAGTGATCCAAATTGGCGTGCCGGCAGCTGCCGCTGCTTCGATCGACGCTCGTCTGTTGACATACGATGCGGTCACTGGCTTGGCACCCGTTCAAACCTTGGCCACCACACGGGGCACACTGACACTGACGTTCTCGTTGGTTCAGGATCCCGCCAACCCAGGAAGCTTCTTGGCGGATAGCGGCGAGTTCGTGAGCGGGACTTACGAACCCAACGTCGACTACAACGAAGAAGATCCATTCGCTCCCACGGATGCGACCGACCTGTTCACTTACTTCGTGGAAGACTTCTCGGAAATTCCTGTCCCAGGGGCAACGAACTTCCCTGGTGAATCGGCCAATAGCGTGGGCCACGGAAGCCTGACCAGTGCCGCGGCGACCGTGACGATGACCACTCATGCGGTCAACGATACCCCTGAGTTCCCCGCCTTCGACACGGTGACCTTCGCCGAAGACATCAACGACACCGGCGATGCCTTCAACACGGTCTTCTATGACATCTATGGCAAGGCCATCATCGCATCGGCGGACCCATCGGTTCACAACTTGGACGCAGCCATCTTCGTCAGTGAGGCAACCGCCGAAGACGAACGCGGCAACGACAGCGGAGCCCTCGCGACTCAAACGCTGAGCTTCAGCTACAGCACATTGTACGAACCAGCCGGAATGTTCGAATCGGCTCCGGTCCTCGATGAGTACGGCGTCCTGACGCTGACACCTCGAGCCGATGCCTACGGATACGCCGTCTACACGGTCACCATGACCGACGATGGAAAGTCGTACGATCCAGGCACTGGAACCTTGGTCGATGACTTCCGCAGCATCACCCGAACCCTGACCGTGCACATCACGCCGGTCAACGATGCACCCGTCACCGTGGATCGGGCACTCGAAGTCACCGAAGCCGAAGAATTCGCCAACGGAACCGATGCGCCCACCGGGCAAGTCGCTTCGATTGACTTGGATCCCGGACAATTCTTGGGCACCACCACCGAGAACTCGGAACCCGCTGAGCAAAGCGACTTCACCGATGACATCGACGCGGTCGATGAATTCGATGAAGAAGAACAAAGCCTGCGAGTCGTCGAGTTCACGGTCACGCTGGCCGATGGATCCACCGTGGTGGTCGATGCCGAAAACAACAACGGCGCCGAACTGACACTGGCCACTGGTCGCATCACGTTCAACTTCGATGACATCTCACTCGGTGGTGCTTACACCAGCGGTATTTACTACCCCAACGTCGACTACAACGAAGAATCACCGTTCGCGGCGAACGAACAGTTCACCTACGTCGTGGAAGACTACGGAACCACTTCGATCCCAGGGTCGCAGTACATCAACGGTGGTGCCGCCGACCAAGTCGATTACACCAACGATGGTGCCACACCTCCCGTCGGACTGAACAATCGCTCGGCACCGCAGACGATGACGCTCACCACACGAGCGAAAAACGATGTCCCTGAGTTCCCTGTCTTTGGTGAAGTGACCTTCGCGGAAGACGTCAACGACACCGGCGATGCCTTCAACACGGTCTTCTATGACATCTATGGTGAAGCCGTCATCGCGTCGGCGGACCCATCGGTTCACAACTTGGATCCAGCCATCTTCGTCAGTCGGGCAACCGCCGAAGACGAGCGTGGCAACGACAGCGGTGCCCTCGCAACCCAAACGCTGAGCTTCAGCTACAACACGCTGTACGAACCAGCCGGCATGTTCGAATCGGCTCCGGTCCTTGATGTGTACGGCGTCCTGACGCTGACACCTCGAGCCGACGCCTACGGATACGCTGTCTTCGAAATCACCTTGACCGACGATGGAAAGTCGTACGACCCAGGCACTGGAACCTTGGTCGACGACTTCCGCAGCGTCACCCGAACCCTGACCGTGCACATCACGCCGGTCAACGACGCCCCCGTCACCGTGGATCGGGCGCTCGAAGTCACCGAAGCCGAAGAATTCGCCAACGGAACCGATGCGCCCACCGGGCAAGTCGTTTCGATTGACTTGGATCCAGACCAATTCCTCGGCAACACCACCGAGAACGCAGAACTGGCCGAGCAAAGTGACTTCACCGATGACATCGACGCGGTCGATGAATTCGACGAAGAAGAACAAAGCCTGCGAGTCGTCGAGTTCACGGTCACGCTGGCCGATGGATCCACCGTGGTGGTCGATGCCGAAAACAACAACGGCGCCGAACTGACACTGGCCACCGGTCGCATCACGTTCAACTTCGATGACATCTCGATCGGTGGTGCTTACACCGGCGGTATTTACTACCCCAACGTCGACTACAACGAAGAATCACCGTTCGCCGCCAACGAACAGTTCACCTACGTCGTGGAAGACTACGGAACCACTTCGATCCCGGGATCGCAGTACATCAACGGTGGTGCCGCCGACCAGATCGACTACACCAACGATGGTGCCACACCTCCCGTCGGACTGAACAATCGCTCGGCACCGCAGACGATGACGCTCACCACCCGAGCGAAAAACGACGTTCCTGAGTTCCCCGTGTTCGACACGGTGATCTTCGCCGAAGACATCAACGACACCGGCGATGCCTTCAACACGGTCTTCTATGACATCTATGGCAAGGCCGTCATCGCATCGGCGGACCCGTCGGTTCACAACTTGAACGCAGCCATCTTCGTCAGTCGGGCAACCGCCGAAGACGAGCGTGGCAACGACAGCGGTGCCCTCGCGACTCAGTCGCTGACGTACAGCTACAGCACGTTGTACGAACCAGCCGGAATGTTCGAATCGGCCCCGGTCCTCGATGAGTACGGCGTCCTGACGCTGACACCTCGAGCCGATGCCTACGGATACGCCGTCTACACGGTCACCATGACCGACGATGGAAAGTCGTACGATCCAGGCACTGGAACCTTGGTCGATGACTTCCGCAGCATCACCCGAACCCTGACCGTGCACATCACGCCGGTCAACGATGCACCCGTCACCGTGGATCGGGCACTCGAAGTCACCGAAGCCGAAGAATTCGCCAACGGAACCGATGCGCCCACCGGGCAAGTCGCTTCGATTGACTTGGATCCCGGACAATTCTTGGGCACCACCACCGAGAACTCGGAACGCGCTGAGCAAAGCGACTTCACCGATGACATCGACGCGATCGATGAATTCGACGAAGAAGAACAAAGCCTGCGAGTCGTCGAGTTCACGGTCACGCTGGCCGATGGATCCACCGTGGTGGTCGATGCCGAAAACAACAACGGCGCCGAACTGACACTGGCCACGGGTCGCATCACGTTCAACTTCGATGACATCTCGATCGGTGGTGCTTACACCAGCGGCATCTACTACCCCAACGTCGACTACAACGAAGAATCACCGTTCGCGGCCAACGAACAGTTCACTTACGTCGTGGAAGACTACGGAACCACTTCGATCCCAGGGTCGCAGTTCATCAACGGTGGTGCCGCCGACCAGGTCGACTACACCAACGATGGTGCCACACCTCCTGTCGGGCTGAACAATCGCTCGGCACCGCAGACGATGACGCTCACCACCCGTGCCACGAACGACGTCCCTGAGTTCCCCGTGTTCCACACGGTGACCTTCGCCGAAGACGTCAACGACACGGGCGACGCCTTCAACACCGTCTTCTATGACGTTTACGCAGGTGGCTTGGTCGCCAATTACGACCCTGCTGATCCGATGCGTGACCAAGCCATCTTTGTCAGTCGCGACACGGCCTTTGACGAGCGTGGTGACGAACTTGGATTCGCCCCCACTCAATCGTTGACCTACACGTTCACTTCCCTGGCGAGCTCATCGCCTGCTGGAATGTTCGAAACGTTGCCGACCATGGACGACTTCGGTGTCTTGACACTGACCCCACGGGCGGATGCTTACGGCTGGGCGGTCTTCGAAGTGACTGCCACGGACGACGGAGCCGACTACGACGCTGGCACCGGAGCACTGATCAGCTCACCTCGCAGCATCACTCGAACGTTGACCATCAACATCACACCGGTCAACGATGCACCTGTCAGTTTTGACCGAGACCTGGAGGTGACCGAGGTTGAGGAATTCTCATCACCCGATGACGCATCAACGGGTGCGATCGCTCGACTGCCACTTGTTCCAGCGGACTTCCTCGGAGGCACGACAAGCAACCCAACACTCGCGAAAGCGAGCGACTTCTCGGACGACCTCGTCAGCTTTGAAGAATTCGATGAGGACGAACAAGACCTTCGTGTTGTTGAGTTCACCGTCTCGCTTGTTGACGGCAGCCCGCTGACCGTCAATGCCAGCAATTATGTCAACGGAACTCCGATTTCGTTGTTCAGCGGAACAATCGTCTTCGAATTTGATGGCGTCACCGGTGAGTTCGTTCAAGGCGAATACGTCCCGAACGTCGACGTCAACGATCAGTTGCCATTCGAACCGACGGAAGTCTTCCAGTATGTCGTCGAGGACTTCGGTCCGACATCGATTCCTGGCAGCGATCGACCGGATCCGGATGCCACCGGATCCATCGATTACACCACCGTGGGCGGAGTCGGTTCGAACAACCGTTCGCAGCCTCGCGACATGACGCTGACCGTCCGTGCGGTCAACGATGTGCCCGAATTCCCTGTCTTCGACACCGTCACATTCGCGGAAGACATCAACGACGCCGGTGGTGCCTTCAACACCGTCTTCTATGACATCTACGGTGGGCAAGTGATCAGCAGCAACAACCCGTTGGTGCACGGCTTGTCTCAAGCGATCCATCCAGGACGCACCACCGCGTTGGACGAACGCTCGGTTCAAGAACTCCACTACAGCGTCAGCGTGATTTCCTCACCGGCCGGCATGTTCGCCAGCGATCCATTCCTGGATCGATTTGGTGTGCTGCAACTGCAACCCAATGCGGATGCCTACGGTTATGCAGTGTTCGCCCTGACAATGACCGACGACGGACAATCCTACATCTCCGGTTCGATGCAAGATGATCCTCGCAGCATCACACGAACGCTGACGGTCAACATCACGCCGGTCAACGATCAACCGATTGCTTACGACCGCGAACTGACCGTCAACGAAGTGGAAGAGTTCTTCCCAATCACCGGTCAACCGACCGGAAATGTTGCGATTCTCAACTTCACACCGGAAACCTTCCTGGAAGGCACCCCAAGCGATGCCCAAACGGCAGATTTCGCCGACGGCGTCGTGACCACGAACGAGTTTGACGAAGACGAACAAGACCTCCGGGTCGTTCAGTTCACCGTCACCAATTCCAACGGCACGCCAACGGTCGTCAATCGAGACAACCTCAACGGAGCCACGATTTCTCTGGCAACCGGCAGCGTCACGTTCAACTTCGACGCCTCGGGTGCGTTCGTCAGTGGGCAGTACTTGCCAAGTGTTGACTACAACCAAGAAAACCCGTTCGTCGATTTCGAACGCTTCAACTACATCGTTGAAGACTTCGGCGAAACATCGGTCCCTGGTTCGGACTACATCAACGCTCAGATGGCACCACCAGTCGCTGGATTCCAGCAATCGAACTACACGACGGTTGGTGGTGTTGGATCGAACAACCGTTCGGAATCACGTCGCGTGACGATCCGAACGATTCAAGTCAACGATGCACCTCGCATCGACTTCCGTGAAACGGTCGACATTCGAGAACGCGATGACAATCGCGGGACCAGCCTCACAGATTGGGCGACTCGCCGCGATCCGGCTGAGACCACGGCACTGGACGAATTTGATCGCCAAGACGTCTTCTTCACGTTCAAAGAATACGTCAGCCAAAGCGTGACCGATCTGTTCCGTCCGGGCTTCACCCCAGAAGTCTCCGACGATGGCACGCTGACCGTCTACCCATCTCCCGATGCGGTTGGAACGGGCGTCTTCGTGATGATTGCAACAGACCGCGTGTCGGACACCGATCCCTTCGCGCCGAAGTCAATCGAACTGACCGTCACGGTCAATGTCCGTCCCGTCAACGACGAACCTCGATTGTCGAACATTGCACCGACACCTCAGACCGGTTCCATCGACGATGCCTACGAAATCACTTCCGACGGCACCTTGATCGTCACGATGAAGGAAGACAACACGGCCAACGACGGGTCAACCGGAACGGCCTATTCCATTCCACTGCGAACGGCCGGCCCGGGCTCACGCCCTGGACTGTTGGACATTTACACACCTGGTCCCGCCAACGAATCCGACGGCACCTTGGGTGGAGGACAAAACGTTGAGTTGGTTCCCTTCACCACGCTACCGACCACCCTCGGCGGTTCGGTGACTTACGTCCCGGCCAACGGGGCAATTCCTGCTTCGCTGGAGTACACACCTCCGATCAACGTGAACTCGTTGAACAACCTGCCCGATTCGTTCACCTACCAAGTGATCGATGACGGCACGAACTTCAACATCCGCGACCAGATTCTCGACCCCACGCCGTTGACTCGAACGGGACGCATTCAGTTTGTGCTCAACCCGGTCAACGACCGTCCTGTGTTTGACGTTGCACAAACCGTGATCAATGTCAGCGAAGACGCAAACATGTTCGTTCGCAATGACTTTGCGTTCAACGTGTTCGGCGGCCCCCCCCCAACGGCCAATGACGAATTCAGTTTGACCGCGGCCCAAGCGGTCACGTTCAACCGAATCGAACCGGTCAATGTGACGAGCACTCAAGCGGCCCAGGCCTTCACGACGCTTCCAACGATCGTGCCAGCCGGCCACCTGACATTCCAAGCCGCACCGGGCGTGTTTGGTGACTTCGTGTTCGATGTTTATGGTCAAGACGATGGTCAAGGCCCGAACTTCGGACGCGGCGACTTGAATGAGTCGTTGGCTCACCGAATCACGATCAGCGTCCTGGCCGTCAACGACGCTCCGATTCCGGCCAATGGCACGGGTGACACGATCACGATCGTGACTCGCGAAGACAGCACACTGGCGATTCCTGTCGATGGTGCGATCAACGGTTCGTTGCTCGGCAACTTCATCGCTGGCCCGGACTCACCCGTGGATGGACTGCCGGACGAAAATGATTCGCAGGTCCTGTCTGCCGTCAACGTTCCGCTGCAAACGATGTTGGGTGGAACACTGACTCCGTCGCCAAACGGTGCCGGTGCCACGTCGTACATCTACACACCTCCGTTGAACTTTGTTGGCACAGACCAATTCGTTTACGAAGTCAGCGACGGCGATCTCTCACGAACCACGTCGGCAACGATTTCGCTGGTTGTGGCTCCCGTCAACGATGCCCCCATCATTTCACCCTTGGCACCAATCGTGGTGGAAGAAAGTGCCGGCACGGTCACCCTTCCCGATTGGCTTGGCAGCGTTTTGGTTGGACCTCCCGGAACCGGATCTGGCGGTCGCGCCAGCGATGAATTCGACGGGACCGGAACCGCGGCTCCTCAAACCATCACGGAGTATCGATTCTCGTATGTCAGTGGTGACACCGACCTGCTGACAACATCGCCTGGAAACCCAACCGGGTTGCAAATCCTGTCCGACGGCTCGCTGCAGTTCATGACTTCGGACGAAAACAGTGGCTCGGCAACCTACGAACTGGTTGCCATCGACAGTGGCCCCAATGACCTGGCCAATGGCGACGTTCAAGAAAGTGCTCCGGTCCAGTTCACTCTGACCGTGGCCAACGTGAATGACTTGCCAACCTTCACGGCTGGCCCCGCTGTGACCGTTTTGGAAGACAGTGGAATGTATTCGCAACCTTGGGCCACCGACATCTCGGCCGGACCAGGCAACGAAGGCAACCAAACGGTCGCGTTCCTCGTTCAGGTTCCTTCCGAAGACCAAGATCTGTTCTCGGTCCAACCTGCGATTGACGAAAACGGCGTGTTGACCTTCACCGTGGCACCGGATGCCGCAGGCAGCACCGACGTCACGGTCACCCTGCAAGACTTTGACAACGGTGTCTTTGCTGGCAGTTCCCAGTCGGTCTCGCTGCCGATCACAATCACCGACCTCCCCGACCTGCCGGTCGCCGTGGACGACTCGTTCACGACCACCGAAGACGCGGTGTTGTTCTTCACCATCGAAGACTTGTTGGCCAACGACAGCGACCCTGACTTGAGTGACATCCTCAGCTTTGTGGAATTGCAAACCACCACCGCCTTGGGTGCCACCGTCGAAGTCAATCAAACGACCGGTGAGATTTCCTACACACCGATGAACTCGGCTGCCATTCAGTCGTTGCGTCCCGGTGAAACAGCCACGGACACGTTCCAGTATGGATTGCAAGACGACAGTGGCGTGACCAGCGTTGTGACCGCGAATGTCACCTTGACCATCCAAGGTCGCAACGACGCTCCGATCGCGATCAATGACCGCGTGTTCATCGAATCGGTCGGCACGACCGTGTTGGATCAAATGCGAGATCCGTTGTTCAACGATTTCGATGTGGACGGCATCCTGGACCGAAGCTCGTTGACAGTGGTCGTCGAGCCTGAGTTCGGCACGCTGTCGGATGACAATGGTGTGCTGACGTATCTGCCTGGTCCTGATTTCGCCGGCGTCGACACGTTCACCTACACCATCGCGGACGACCTGGGCCAAGCCAGTGCTCAAGCCACCGTGGAACTTCAAGGTCGTCCCACCGCGGATGACTTGTCAGCGGGAACCTCGGTGGGTCGCACCGGTGCGATCGACATCTCCGACAGCTTCAACACCGCGTTCGATTTGGACTTGGCTTCGATTCTGATCACGACCCAGCCCACCAATGGCGTCGCGGAAGTCATCGATGGCAAGATCATGTACACGCCAGATGCGGGTTACACCGGCCCTGACTTCTTGATCTTCACGGTCGCCGACGTCAACGGAAACCGCAGTGCACCGACTCGCATGAATCTCAACACGGTTGAGAGTCGATTGCAAAACCCGGTCAACTTCTCCGATGTCAACCGCAACGGCGAAGTCACCGCGCTCGATGCATTGCTGGTCATCAACCGACTGAATGAAGTCAGCGGCAGTTCCAGTGGTGAGAACATCCCGGTCACCGACGCGGACTACGGCATCGGCACCAACAACGGCGTGGATGAGCAGTTCTACTACGACCAAAGTGGTGACGGCTTCATCTCCTCGCTGGATGCCTTGCGAGTGATCAACGAGATCAACGCTCAGAACCAGTCTGGATTCGGCGAACCGGCTGGTGAGGCCGCTGACCTGTTGGTGGGTGACTTCAATCCTGCCGTTGGACTGGGGGCTTCCACCTCGATGGCTGCCGAGTCGGTTGAATCGGGATCGTCCAAGGTCATTGGATCGACCTCGAGTCACACCGAGGTGGACGTGATCGACTTGATCGCCGACGAGCAATCCAAACGCGATGGCGAAGATTCCAATTCGATGGAATCGCAATTGGATGCCGCGATGCGAGAATTGTTCTAGGACAACCGTCCCGAGAACAACCGGAAGAGAACCGGGCATCGTTGGGACCTGTCTCGACGATGCCCGCGGCTTTAAGCTGGTTCTCATGAATGAAGCCATTCCTGAACCGAGCGATCTCCTTCTGCCCAACGACCCGACGCAATCACTGGACGTGATTGCGGTGGGGGCTCACCCGGACGATGTTGAATCAGCCTGTGGTGGCACGCTGGCCAAAATGGTCCGCCAGGGTTATCGCGTTGGCATCATCGATTTGACGGATGGTGAACCGACGCCCCATTGCCCCGACGTCAAAACTCGGATGGCAGAATCGGTCCAAGCGGCCCAGTGCCTGGGCGTTCACGCGCGAGTCCAATTGAACCTTCCCAACCGAATTCTGATGGACGGGTTTGTCCCGCGAATCGCGTTGGCTCGCCAGTTCCGTCGATTTCGTCCTCGGATCGTGATCGGGTTCGGGCAAAAAACGCCCATGGCTTCTCCAGACCATTGGCAAGCGATGCAGATCACCGATGCAGCGGTGTTTTACAGTCGACTGTGTCGTTGGGACGAACACTTTGACGGCGTTGCCGTCCACGCGGTGGCTCGCCAACTCTACTTTCGATTGGCATTCGAATCCGATGTGATGCCCGGTGAGTCCCACCATCTGATCGTTGACATCGGCGATTGCTTGGAACAGAAACTGGCCTCGATCACGGCTTATGAGAGTCAGTTCGCCCACAAACCGAAAATTACCGACCGTGTGCGTGCCGCCGCGTTGGTGACCGGCTCGCAAGCCGGATGTTGGGCCGGAGAGGCATTTGCATCGGCTCACCCGTATTCCGTCAGCGACCTGGTCAAAACGGTCATGAACCTCTGATTCGAAGCCTCCCGCAGTCGTCTTCGGTGGCTGGTCCTGTTCGATCCAGCGGTGGTTTGTCACAATCGCGACCTTGGATGGTGAACCCCACGTCGCGAAAATCGGTCGTGGGTATCGCTGAAGCCCTCGATCCACTCACCGACAACTGCTTTCATGACGCGTCGTCTGCTCGTTACCGCTGCCTTGCCCTACGCCAACGGCCCGATCCACATCGGCCACCTGGTGGAATACCTGCAAACCGACATTTGGGTCCGGTTTCAGAAACTGCGTGGCAATCGTTGCTTGTACATCTGCGCCGACGACACGCACGGCACCGCGATCATGATTCGGGCCCGCAGCGAAGGCCGGTCCGAAATTGAATTGATCGAAGAAACCAGCGAAGCTCACCAGCGTGATTTCGCGGGTTTTGGAATTGAATTCGACCACTACGGCAGCACCAACAGCGAAGAAAACCGAACGATTTGCCATCAAATCTGGCAATCTCTCCGGGACGCGGGCTTGGTGGTCCAACGAAGCGTCGAGCAACTCTACGATCCAGAAGCCGAGACCTTTCTGGCCGACCGATTCGTTCGCGGAACGTGCCCGAAATGTGGCACGCCCAACCAAGCCGGTGACAATTGCAATTGCGGGCACACCTACAGCCCCACTGAATTGATCGACCCGGTCAGCACGCTCAGCGGTGCCACGCCAATCCTCAAAGAAGCCGAACACCTGTTCGTTGAATTGGAAAAGCTGCACGGGTTCCTCTCCGAATGGGTCTCGAACTCCGGCGCCCTGCAATCGGAAACCGCCAACTACCTGAAGGGGCACTTCCTGGCGGAAGAACTTCGCGACTGGGACATCAGTCGCCCCGCTCCCTACTTTGGATTCGAAATCCCCGACGCTCCCGGCAACTACTGGTATGTCTGGTTCGACGCGCCAATCGGCTACATCGCCAGCACGCAACAGTGGTGCAATGCCAACGATGAAAACCTGGCCGATTGGTGGCAGAGCGACGACTGCGAAGTCCACCACTTCATCGGCAAGGACATCACGTATTTCCACACGCTGTTTTGGCCTGGGATGTTGAAGACGGCCGGGTTCTCCCTGCCAACCAAAGTTCACATCCATGGCTTCCTGAATGTGAACGGCAAAAAGATGTCCAAGAGTGAAGGCACCTTCGTCAAAGCCGAAACATTCTTGAAACACATTGATCCCTCCGCGCTGCGTTACTTCTACGCCACCAAGCTGTCGTCGCGAGTCGAAGACTTGGACTTGGGAGTCGACGAGTTTGTCGAGAAAGTCAACTCCGACCTGGTCGGCAAGGTGGTCAACTTGGCCAGTCGCGTCGGCAAGTTCGCCAGCCGAACCGGTTTGTCACCGTCCTACCCCGACGACGGTGGACTGTTCCAGTCCGCGGCTGCGAAAGGCGATGAGATCGCGTCCGCTTACGAGGACGGTGAATATTCCAAAGCGATGCGTTTGATCATGGAATTGGCCGACGCGGCCAACCCCTTTGTCGAACATGCCAAACCATGGGAAATGAACAAAGATGCCGAGCGACAAGACGAACTGCGAGACGTTTGCACGGTCGCACTGAATCTGTTTCGACAACTGGCCGTTTACTTGGCCCCAGTCCTTCCCGAACTGGCAAAAAAATGTGGCGACTTGCTCGGGGAACCGATCACGTCGTGGGAACAAAGTCAAACGCCACTGACTGATCGTGGCGTCAACAAATTTCAACGTATGATGGACCGTGTCAAACTCGAGGATCTCGAAGCCATGATGGAAGAAAGCAAAGACGAAGCGGCTCAAGAAAATGAAGTCGCCGCCGCCAACCCGTTCAACGACAGCGATCAACCGCTCAAAGATGAACCGCTCGCGGATGAAATCACAATCGATGAGTTCATGAAGGTGGACCTGCGGGTCGCTCGTGTGCTGTCCGCCGAACACGTGCCAGAAGCCAACAAGCTTCTGAAACTGACACTCGGTTTGGGCGGCGACGAAACTCGCCAGGTCTTCGCCGGCATCAAAGCCGCTTACGACCCCGAAAAACTGGTCGGACGTCTGGTCGTGATGGTTGCCAACCTGAAACCGCGAAAGATGCGGTTTGGTTTGAGCGAAGGCATGGTCACCGCTGCCGGTCCCGGCGGCGAAGAAGTCTTCGTGCTTGGCATCGATGACGGCGCCTTGCCCGGCCAACGCGTGCACTGAGCCACCACGTGGCCTAGGTCTCTAGCATGTAGGATGGGCACTCTTGCCCGTCAGAGTCGGCCAAGACCACCCATCACAACCCGACGCGTGAGTTTTGAAGTTGCGCTTTTGCAATCGGTATTGTTGGCCAACGGCCTTCGTCATCGCAGCCTGGGGCATCGCCCCAGGGATCGAGATGGAGGGAAATTGGTTGGCCAACGGCCAACATCAACCCACACGTTTTGAATTGAATTTGGCCGTTGGCCAAAATGGGGCCGTGCTTTACTGCTCCAGGGGCGATGCCCCTGGCTATGTTGAAAAAGGCCGTTGGCCATTGACGGATAAAACGCAACTTCAAAGAGCGTGAGCGAGGGACTCCCACGACGGCCCCATCCGGGACGACCGTTTGTTTTCCGGCATCGGTCTCTCGGGGCTTCCGCCCCGAGCGAAGCATGACGGCCCCATCCGGGGCGAAACTCAGACGCCAGCCACCAATCATTATTCGAACGTCCCCTGGTAAGGTCGAGCGAAGCGAGGGGAGGGTGACGCAATGCCGATCCCACCTCTGTCACTCAAACGCCCGCGTCCCTCAGGACTGACAGCCAGTGAAAATTTCCGCGATGAAAATTCTCATTGTGCATTGCCACTTCGAACGCGGCGGCGTCACCCAGGTGGTCGACAATCACGTTCACTGCCTGCATGAATCCGATGACATTGACGAAGTCGCTTTGGTCAGCGGCCCCCGTCAATCCGGACTGCAAGAAGCGACTCGATCGTCCGCTTCCCTGTGGACGATCCCATCCTTGGAATACGACTCGCTGCGAGATTCTTCGCGGAACGTTCAGCAACAAGCCGAACAAACGGCTCGCGAATTGGACGAGCAATGCCAACGCGCGGGCTGGACTCGCGAGCAGACGGTCATCCACTGGCACAATCACAGCCTCGGCAAAAACGCGGCCGCTCCGCTGGTGATCCAGCGTTTGGCCACGCTGGGTTATTCATGTCTGATGCAAATCCATGATTTTGCCGAAGACCAACGCCCCCAAAACTGGGCGTGCCTCAAGGCAGCCCATGGATGCGATCGAGCCCAGGACCTCGACAGAATTTTGTACCCGCACGGCGAACGGCTGTCCTACGCGACGTTGACAACCGGCGACGCAGAAACGCTGGCTCAATTTGGAATCCCGCCAGCCCGCATCGATCTGCTGCCCAACAGCGTTCGCCTCCCAAGCGATGAGCTGCCTGATTTCGAAACGGCAACACGGAAAATCTCGCAAGCCTTTGAGTTGCCAACGGATTTCCGCTGGATGCTCTATCCCGTTCGCGGTATCCGCCGCAAAAACCTCGGCGAATTTCTGTTGCTGTGCCAGCTGGCTGGTCGCCCGACCGTGGGCGCGATGACGCTGGCGCCCGACACCCCGATGGAAAGAAGATCCTACGAACGTTGGCGAACGGTTGCAGAGCAAAGCGTCGACAACGTCGTCTTTGATGCCGGCCATCACGAAGGCATCCAGTTCGTCGACAATCTGTCGGCCGCCAGCGTGGTGGTTTCGTCCAGCGTGGCGGAAGGATTTGGGATGGTTTTCCTCGAACCCTGGCTCGCCTCACGCCGTGTCGTTGCCAGAAACCTGCCGGGAGTGACCAGCGATTTCATGGACCAAGGCATGCACCTGGATCAGCTCTATGACGTCGTCATGATTCCCGGATCGACGGCCTGGCTGGGCGAAGCTGAATGTCAGTTCGCGGAAGCAAAGGTGAAGGCCTGGAAGGGAGTTCGATGCCAGCCCGATCTGGCTCCACCGCCACCCTCCGTCGCCGCACCCTCCGTCGCCGCACCCTCCGTCGCCGCATCCCCCGGCCACCGATGCGACTGGATTGATTTCGCGAGACTGTCGCCGGCGTTGCAGGTGGAGGTGATCCACCGCTTCGCCACCGACGCTGGGTTTGCAAAAGAAGTCCGGCAACGCAATGCGGCGTTGTGCGACGCTCTGGTGACGGCCAGCGATCCCGCCATGATCGCTCACAATCGAAACATCGTTGCGACGAAGTACGGGGCCGAAAACCAGAGGCAGCAATTGCTGAACGCTTATCGAAAAGCACTCCGCAACCAAAGCAGCCCTGATTCAGGTTCCGAAAACGACCAAACCATGTTGGATTTGGTCGAACATTCGCGGCCGTTTTATCCGTGCCGCGTTGAACAACTGGACGGCGCGTCTTAGCGGCGGTTGCCGCTCGAACGCTGAGCCATCTGCTTGCCCTTGGGGCGAACCAAGAAGACCTTCGGATCATCGACGATAAACGAAGTGCTCCAACGACGTCCATCATCGGCACTGCAGATGTTGTAGAAGAACGTCCGCATCCGTTCCGCTTCGTACCCGTAGGGGAACTGGCTGGTGATGTAGTCTTCTTCGGTCAGGTCATCAACACCGGGCGACGCATAGTAGTGCACCATGCCGTCGGGTGTGACGCTCATTCCCAACGTCCACCATCCCGTGGTGGTGATTTGTGGACCACGGAAATCGGCTCCACGTTGGTTGCTACGAACTCGAAGGTAAGCGTAGTCGTCGCTGCGACTTCGGCTGTCAGCCTTGCTTTCGAATTCGATGAACAAACCTGGCCAGTAGATCTCGTTGCCCATCTCTTTGCGTTTGAGCTTGAACAGCCCAATTTCTTTTTCGACCATCGCCGTCGTTTCGAGCGCCAAGCGGAATCCAAAGTGGGGTCCGCTGCGTTGTTCCCACTCAGCCACTGGTGGCAAGAAAACTCGCGTCGTGACACTGGGGACCTCGGACACATCGATGCGGCGTTTCAGTCGGTACTGAACATTCGCGATGAAGTCATCTTGGTGCATCGTTCCACTGGCATTGCCGGGAATCCCCGTGAACTTGCTCCGCATCAGCAGAGCGCCTTGGCTGCCGGGCAAACCGCCGGTTGGCGTGGCGACTCGCTCGACCACGTCCGGGTGGCCTCGCTTGATGCCTTCGTACCAACGACCGTTGGTGCTCTTTCCCATGGGCGAACGTTGATTTTCATCAATGTCCTCGGTGCTCTTGGGATTGTTCGGCACATAACGCCACGACTCGTCTTCGAAGTCATCAGCGACGCCAACGAGTTCGGTCCCGGTTCCGGGAACGACCGGACGCTGTGCCTCGGCTGTGCCAGCCCCCCAAACACTCATCCAAACTGCGACGCCAGCGACGAAGGCAAATTGCCAACGACGCGCCACCGGCTCCTGATTTTCCACCGGCTCCACAGTTCGCAGTGCGAAAAGGCCGACCCAACGGTTGGTGTTGCTCTGCATGGCTACTTCCGTCACTTCCGTTCCCAAAGGATTGAAATGGACATGGATCGCGGCCTGAACGACGGTGTCGTGGGCGAAACGATGATCCATGACGGAGGCCCCCCTCCAACCGGAACAATCGGCACATTTTGACCGGCACTCCAATCGATCCGGTTGGTCCAGGGAAACTTTTGCACCAGTCAGCCCGCAACCACTGGAACCGGTGAGGGCTGGAATCGTCAGAATCGTTCTGACTGGCACAAGCGATCACGCTTCCCAGGGGACTGCCCCAGAACCCCGGATTCCTGGACCGAATTGCTCGAAATTCGCAGGAACGGGACTATGGTTACCTGTGTCAGAGGGACGCCGTCTGCACCATGATTCACCCAAATATTAAGCGTCCCCCCGTGCGAGGCGTGGTCGGTTCTTCGGAGCCGGCCTCGCCTTTTTTTATGCCCCGACGCATTTCGCGTCTGCGGCACGCCCCTCCCAGTGCCCGCCGGATACGCGAGCGGGCTGGCAAGACCTCCCAACGCCTTCGCCAGGGCTCCAAATGCTCTGTCATTCGGGATTTTCGTTGACGGGAGACGGTCAGTCGGTGAATAATAGACGTTCGCGAAACGTTCGCGTTTCGATCCTATTCGGCCGTGCTCTTCTCTCCGAAGGTGTTCCTTTGCGACACGCCACTACGACCTCGTCCCCGTCCAAGTCATCTGGCCCAATTGCTGCCATTGCGCAAATTGACTCGCCGCAGATGGATTCAGCGAACGGGGGCCAGGCTTCCAACCATCAACGCGCCCAACGGATTTGGATCCTGTGTCTGGTCATGGTGTTGTGTTGGCTGCTCAGCGGAATCGCAACCGCTCAGCAATACGAAGTCATCGAGCTGCCCGCAGCTGCGGTGACACCTGAAAGAATCTCAGGGTACGAGCGTGCCGCGAAAACGCTGGCGACGTCTCGCAAACCAGAGCAACTGACGGCTGATTTGAAGAGAAACGCGATGATCTACATCGAGCACATCGTGCCCTACACGATCGTCCGCAAGGAAAACCTGACCAAGATGGGACCGATGTTGGTGTCGCTCGAAAAATCACTTTCGGGAGCCCAGCGAATCAACAACCCCGGCAAGACGGATCTCCTGAAGTACATCTACAACGGGATGACAAAGGTCGCCAAGGGCAACCACATCCCAGCTGCTCGTATCAACGCCGTTTTGGTTCTGGGACGACTCGACAGTGCTCCGTATGACGGAGCCACAGGTCGTCCGCCAACTCCTTTGGCTGCTGCCTACCCAGCCCTGTTCGACACACTGGTGGGACTCTACGAAAACGAAGAAGAAGTCGATGGCGTTCGAGCGGCTGCCCTGCAGTCCCTTCACCGAACAGCGATGTACGGCTTTCCTTCCCTGACGGCCGAGAACAAAGCCAAACTGACCCAGTTGATGACCGACTTGCTGGACGCACCTGCCCCCGCAGATCGTGACCCCAAGGCACATGCTTACTTGCAACGTTTCGCGGTCGACATCCTGCACTACGTCAGCACACCGCAAGACACCACGCTCGGCAAGCAGTTGATTTCCATCAGCACCAACGAAGAACAACCCGACTTGATCGCGCTGTACTCCGCCTCACAACTGGGCGACATGACCACTCAGTTGAAAGGGCAAGTCGCCGACACCGAGGGTGTTCTGAAGAGCTGGTCTCGTCGCGCATTTGACACGGTTGAATCTGAACTGAAACGGCTGAAAGCTCTCGACCGAACCAGCGCAATGCCCGTCAAGCAACCACCAAGTCCAGACACTTTCTTGGGTGTCAAAGAAGACAAGAAGAAAAAGAAGGACAAGAGCCGCACCGGTGGTGCCATGATGGGCGGTGGCATGGGAATGGATGATGCCATGATGGGCGGCATGGGCATGGACAGCATGATGGATGGCATGGACATGGGGATGGGGATGGACGGCATGGGCATGGACGACATGATGGGCGGCATGGGCATGGGCGGAATGGGAATGATGGGACGCATGCCTGCCGCAAAACCTCAGCCGCCTGAAGTTTCGCTCTCCCGACGTCGAATCACTTCGGTGCTGCAACAATTGCTCCGCGGAGCGGTTGGCTCACCTCTGGCAGAAATCCCAGACACCCCTGCAGGCCTGATCTCCGCCGCATCTGAGGAAGACCAAAAAGTCTTGACCTCCTGGGTCGATGACGTACGTCCGATCGCGGAGGCCATCAACGATGACCTGCTGGATGACAAAAAGAAGTGGATGGAATCACTGGAAGAACAACGTGTCGCCCTGGCCAAACTGGCTGGTGTCGAACTCTCGGACGGAGAGGAAGACGCCGATCAAGATGACCGACGCCCTGGTGGTTTGCCAATGTTTGGCTTGCCAGGCAATCAACCCGCTGGTCTTCCGGGTGACCTTCCTGCCGGCATGCCTGCTGCTGATGCACCCAATGCGGGATTGCCAGCGGACGATCTACCAGGAGCAAACTGACACCCCGTTGTCAGCAAGATGGTTCAATCGCGAGCTGAATGACACACTGCTCACCGATCTCGGTGAGCATGGAATTTCGCCCCTCCGTGCTCTCCACCTCCCTCCTTTCGGAGGGACATCGATTGGATGAGTGATGGCTTTGCGAGGTAGGCCGGATCAAGCCGCGTCGGCGCTGCTCCGGCAGATGAGCCCCTCCAATCGACGTCCCTTGACCCTCAAGACGTCCCTTGACCTTCAAAACGGACGCATCGGGGTCCCACCGAGCCGAATGGATCTCAAGTCTGCAAACGGATCTTGAGCGATTTCTCTTTGGTGTTCCAATGGCGGCACGCCTCCGGCGCCTCCCACGCGTGCGGTTTGTCAGCCTGCAGCGTCTCTTCTCGCACTCTCTTCCGACAATGGATTTGGAATATGAATCGATCTGCTTCCCTGTTGTGTCCCCTGCGTCCGCTCCACCGCATGCTCGTTCCATTGGCATTGCTGTTGTTGGCTGGGCCGGTCCAATTGGCAGGCGGGGTTCTGGGGACGGTTTCGACCTGCGCCGCGGGGGACTGGCTGCAGTGGCGAGGCCCCGAGGGCAACAACCACGCACCGGCTGATTCAGACGCTCCCATCCGCTGGGATTTGGAACGAAGCGAAAATGTCATTTGGAAAACCGCGATTCCGGGTCGCGGGCATTCGTCGCCCATCGTTGTCGGGGAGCATATTTTCTTGACCACGGCGGTGGCCGAAGATGAAACCCAGCGCCTGATCAAATGCAATCGTTCCGATGGACGGATGGTCGACAACTGGATCATTCACCGCGGGACGCTGCCCGAGCGAATCCACTCAAACAATTCGTTTGCCTCCCCCAGCCCCGCCTCGGACGGTCAAAACATTTACGTTTCATTCCACACCGATGACGCGATCGTCGTGACCTCGTTGAATCTGGAAGGCAAACAAAACTGGCAGAGGAAAGTCGCGGAGTTTCGCCCTTCGCAATTCCAATTTGGGTATGGAGCCAGCCCGATTCTGGTGGATGGCTTGCTGGTCGTCGCAGCAGAATACGACGGCCCTGAAAGCTGTCTCGCGGCCTTGGACACTCAAACCGGCCGCGACATTTGGCGAGTTGCCCGGCCGTCCAATCTGAACTTTGCCACGCCCATCGCGGCGACGATTGGGGGCCAGCCGATGGTGCTGATCTCGGGGGCCGACATGATCAATGCCTACGATCCCGTCACTGGCAAAGAACTCTGGGGCGTGGACACGGCGACCGAGGCGATCTGTGGCACCGTCGTCTGGGACGATCGCCGCGTCATCACCAGCGGCGGCAATCCCAGATCCGGCACCTGGTGCATCTTGGGCGATGGCAGCTCCAAGAGTGTGCAGTGGGAAAACAACGTCCAGTGTTACGAGCAGTCGCTGCTGACCATCCCCAACTACGTGTTCGCCGTCGCGGACACGGGCGTTGCCTACTGCTGGCGGACCATGGACGGCAAACAAATGTGGCGAACACGTTTGTTCGGCGGTGGCATCAGTGCCTCACCGTTGTTGGTCGATGATCGCATCTATGTGGCGGCCGAGGACGGCACCGTCTTCGTCTACCAAGCCAGCCAGGATCGATTCGAATTGAAAGCGGAAAACAAAACCGGCGACTCTCTTTTCGCCACGCCGGTCCCCCACGACGATCGGCTGCTGATTCGAACCGGGGTTGGGCAAGGAGATCAACGGCAAGAGTACTTGATCTCGGTTGGCCTTCGCTGATCTCGCCAGCTCGCTGGCATTGACCAGCGGACGACTTTTCCGGTCAGGCAATTTATTCTCAAGAAAACGATTCCGCTGACCGATCCATGAGTTATGCCACATTCGGATTGCCATGATCGTCGCCTTTGGATCGCCAGCTCGCTGACGCGATGCTTGCTGGTCGGATTGCTGGCTTGCACCAGCGGATGCGTGGCTCTCGGCGTCCCCAGCGAGCGGACCCACGACCCCGACGATCATGGCGGATTGCTTGGCGATTGGCGTCGCGGACGGCCTCACACCGCCGCTCAGCACACCCAGAGCCTGATTGAAGACGGTGCCGTGATTGTCCCCACCGACGGGCATGGGGTCATGTGTGACCGCACCGGAACACCTCACCATGGTGCCCCCGGACAGGTCGGATCGGGGGTGATGGATGGAGCCCTGCCGATGGACTTGGATCCCATCACCGGCGGCGTTCACTCCGAGCCAGAAGAGCCACCCAAGGTACCCTGGCCCCGGTTCCATCCCGTCCCGACACGCCCCGTCTTTGGTGGCGGCTTGGTTGCCGATCCGCACGCGGGAATCTAGGCTTGGCGGCAGAATTCCCTGAGACCTGTTTCGTCCGCCCATTTCGACGCTGATCCGACATCCATGACGCCTCTGCAAAACCTGTTTGAATCGCTGCGTGGTCAGAACCGCAAAGCCTTGATGCCGTTTTTGACGACCGGCGACCCGAACATTGACACCACGGAAGCGGTCGTCGCAGCGGCGCGCCGCGCCGGTGCCGATCTCTGCGAAATCGGAGTCCCCTACAGCGATCCCATCGCCGACGGACCGGTGATCCAGGCCTCTTACCAACGGGCTCTCGACGCGGGGTTCAAGCTGCAACACGTCTGGGATCTCGGCCAGCATTTGACCGACAACGCCGATGTTGCCGCGATGCCACGCGTGACGATGGTCAGCTATTCGATCATCTACCGAATCGGAATGGCCAAGTACGTCGAGCAGGCCATGCAAGCTGGCTATTGCGGCGCGATCGTGCCTGATTTGTTGGTGGAAGAAGCGGACGAGTTCAGCAAGGTTTGCCAGGAAAAAGGTTTCGACCTGATCCAGCTTGTCACACCCACCACGACGAGAGACCGCCAATGCCGCATCGCGGAACTGTCCAGCGGTTTCCTGTACTACGTTTCCGTCACGGGAATCACTGGCGAGCGAACCGCGTTGCCGGCCGATTTGGTTGACAATGTGGGCTGGCTCCGTGAACAAACCGAACTGCCGATCTGCATCGGGTTCGGAATCAGCGGTCCTGAAACCGCAGCCCAACTGGCGCCTGTTTCCGATGGCTTGATCGTTGGCTCCGCGATTGTCCGGCGAGTTGCCGCGGCGGTGGCCCAGGCGAACGAATCGGGAACGGACCCCGTCAAAGCGGCCGCCGACGAAGCGGGCGAGTTCTGCCGTTCCCTGCGATCCGCGATCGACGCTGCGTAAACGTTTGCGATCGTTGACGCGTTCTTGGTTGCCTTCCACGGACGCAGTCCGTCGCCAACCCGAGCGATTGTCAGCAGCTCGAATTCAGCGGTTTCGATTCAACGATTCGGTGCGCGCCACTGAACGGGGCGATCCGCTGTGGAGAAACTGGGCTGATTCGCAGCGGCTTGCCCGGAAGAGGCAGCGTTCAGGCCGTTGTTCTGCAGCCCGGCATTGCCCTGGAACGCCCCCTGAGGTGCTTGAACGGGGGCTGACGCAGTGTTCCACTGCAAGGCTTGAACCGCAGGGGAAGTCGAAGGCACCAATTGGCTGACCGGCAATTGGCCAGGCAAGGATGACGAACCGACGTTCACCTGAGCGGCAACGTTGTTCGTGCCCATCATGTTCGCCGATGGATACGAAGCCGAATTGGAATAGCCGTTGGTTGTTTGTGGGACATAGCCCGGTGGCGGTGGGGCCCCCGTCAAGTCAATCACTTGCATCCCGCCGCTGCGAACACCACCGGCGGAATCCGCTGCCGCTGGCATCATTGAGGTGGGCTGAACCGCGTTGGTTTCCACCCATTGTTGATTCGCCGTTTGTGCCATCGGCGACATGCTGCCCGGCATCGCACCGCCTGCCTGAGCGATGCCAGATCCGACCGTGTCGCTGGAGTTGTGACTCATTGGAATCACGTTGCCGGACGTGGAGTTGTATGTCCCCGTCGGAGCGTAGCTGGACGCCCCGGCCGGGCTGCCGCTGACTTGGCCGTACGATCCCGTCGCTGGCGGCGGGACACGAGCCGAGGCACCAAACGGGCCGAGGGACGGCAACGTTGGATTCTGAACCGCAGCCTGACCGGGTTGAAGCATGCTGATCGGAGCACCGGTGGTCCCGTTGGTTTGCTGGCAACCAGTCAACAGACCGAGCGCAGTGACTGCCGAAAGGCCGGCCCAGGTCCGCCCGATAGTATTCTTCGCCATCCAATTGAATCGCATCTTGGAACGCCCGATTGCGTGTCATCTGCCTATGAAAAAACGGCAAGGCGGACGCATGTCGTCGCTTGCCGCATCGGGCTTTAACAAATCTTCGAAGTTTTTCGAAAGACCGGAATTCCAATCGAACACACTTTGTGTGCCGTCACCCAGGTCCCCCAAGGACGCGGAAATCCCCCCCAATCACGAGTGATTCGACTGCGAGGAATCCGAATCTCGGCGTGGGACAATTTTTGCTTTTGGTTTTTCCGTGACCGTTCCAGGCACCAACCACGGGCCGCGGCTGTGCTCCTGGATCAAACGCGTCAATTCTTCGTTGTCGATCGCCTCGACCTCCAACAACCGCTGCGTGACCGCCTCCAAGACATCCCGGCGTTGCTCCAAAATCTCGCGAGTCTGCGCCAGTGTGTCTTCGACAATCCGGGAAACTTCTTTGTCGATCATCTTGGCCATCTCATCGCTATGCATGATCTGGTAGTCGCCGCCACCCGAACCAGCCAGGAACGGGCTGCGTGTGTTGCGACGAAGATTGATTCGACCAAGCCGGCTCATGCCGTAGTCCATCACCATGCTGCGAGCCGTTTCGGTGCAGCGTTCCAAGTCGTTTTGAGCTCCGGTGCTGATGTCCTGAAAAATCATTTCCTCCGCCAACGTGCCCGCCAGCATGACTTTCATCTGGCTTTCAAGCTCACTCTTGGTCATCAGGAAACGCTCGGATTCCGGACGCTGCATCATGTACCCCAGCGCGGCCAATCCACGCGGGATGATGCTGACTTTGTGCACGGGATCCGTGTTGGGAAGTGCCGCGGCGACGAGTGCATGGCCCGACTCGTGATAAGCCACGCGGATTTTTTCGTCTTCGTTCATCACCCGTTTTTTCTTTTCCAACCCTGCCGTGACACGTTCGACGGCTTCGTTGAACTCTTCCATGGCAACCGCTGGTTTGCCGTTTCGAGCGGCCAACAACGCGGCTTCGTTGACCAGGTTGGCCAGATCAGCGCCCACAAAACCGCTGGTGATTGACGCGATGCTTCTCAGTTCAACGGTCTCGTCGAGCTTCACGTTTTTGACGTGCACCGCCAAGATTTCTTCACGTCCGGCCACATCAGGGCGGTCAACCAACACATGTCGGTCAAAGCGACCTGGACGCAACAACGCCGGGTCCAAGGTCTCCGGACGGTTGGTGGCGGCGACGACGATGACGCCCGAGTTGGAATCGAAACCGTCCATCTCAACCAGCAGCGCGTTCAACGTTTGCTCCCGTTCATCATGCCCACCGACGGCGTTGCCGCTGCGGCTTTTGCCGAGTGCATCGAGTTCGTCGATGAAGATGATGCACGGTGCACGATTGACAGCTTGTGTGAACATGTCGCGAACGCGAGCCGCCCCCACACCAACGAACATCTCGACAAAGTCACTTCCAGACAGGCTGAAGAACGGCACCCCCGCTTCGCCCGCGATCGCCTTGGCCAGCAACGTTTTTCCCGTTCCAGGAGGCCCGACCAGCAAGACACCTTTGGGAATCCGCCCGCCCAAACTCTGGTACTTCTCGCTGTTTTTGAGAAAGTCCACCACCTCGCGAACTTCGTCGACGGCCTCTTCAATGCCTGCCACATCTTCAAACGTGGTCGGCAAATCCTCTTCGCTGTAAAGCTTGCCACGACTTCGCGAGAACGACATGGGAGAATTGACGCCCCCCATGCGTTTGAGCATCACGATCCCGAGTGCCACCAACACACCGATCATCAGCAACTCTGGCCAATGGTTTTCCAGAAAACGGCTGGGACGATCGTTGTCCCACGCGACCCCAGACTGTTCCAACAAGGTTTCCAGTTCCGCTGCGATCACATCGTTGGGATAGCCCCGAATGGTCAGAAACTGGACTTCTTCGGCCGGTTCTTTCTCGCTGGAATGATTCGGCGTGAACGCCTTGAAATAGACTTTGCCTGTGATCCGATCGTCGGCCACCCGAATGTCACTGAGGCGGCTGAATTCGTGCCACACGTTTTCCTTGGTGCTGCTGGGGACAACGATTTTGGGGCCAGCGAGCTCATTGGCAGGTTCTTCGTTGGCGGGGTCTTCGTTGATCAAAGTCGCGACGGTTCCCGACGTGGAATCGTCTGCGGACTCCTCTTCCGTGGGGTCCCCGTCCGCGGTCGATTCCGATTGCTCGGCCAGTTGATCCTCCGCCGGTTCAGCCTGCAGGTCCGATGCAGCGATCGCTTGCTGGGACTCAATCGCCTGCTGCCGCTCCGCTGACTTGGTCAGCAATTCTTTCAAATGCGGGTAGGCCAAACGTCGGCGATTGTCACTGAAAAGGAACGCACTCAGCACGACGGCGCAGGTCACGGCCAGCAAAACCAACCACACATTTCCTCCGCCTCGATTCTCGGACGATCCACCGCGTTTCGACTTGGGTTCGTTGCTCATTGCGTTCCAATTGTCATTGTTTCGTTGAAGACGGCTGTTTCAGCCACGGTCCCACTATTTCTTCTGCCAGGTGACTTCCCAAGGCACCACTTCCGCTGCAGGGCGAAAATCTGGCCCTGCAACGCGTCTGGAGGGCTTATTCGGATTGTTCTGGCTGGTCCGTTCCCCCATGATACGGCCCCCGACACCCTGGACAATCATTCCCGTGACATTGCCCCCATCCCCCCCCTCCCAATCCGAACCGACCGTGCCGGCCGAATCCCCCTCCGAGGACCCCGTGCCTGATTTCCGGTCGAACAGCCGTCCTGTCAGCCGTGTCGCCGTTCTAGGTGCGACCGGAAGCATTGGTGTTGCGACGCTGGACGTGATTGAGAACCTGAACCGATGCGATCCTGAATTGGCCTGGGAAGTCTCCAGCGTGTCCGGCCATTCCCAAATCGAATCCCTGATCCAATTGGCCAGCGATTGTCAGACGGCCCCGCACAGCGTGGTCGTTTCGGATGCCGAACAGGAACCACAAGCCGCCCAGGCACTCAAAGCAGCGGCCGCCCAACCCCATTCACGTTTGACGGAGCGTTGTCGGTTGGACGTTGGCCCGGACGCATTGGTTCGAGCCGCAACGGCAAAAGACGTCGATGTGGTGGTTGCCGCCATCGTGGGACGAGCGGGCCTGGAATCCACCCTCGCCGCCGTTCACGCAGGCAAACGCGTCGCCTTGGCCAACAAAGAAACCTTGGTGGTCGCAGGCCCCGTCGTGACGCAAGCGGCAGCGGACAACGGAGCCGAGTTGCTGCCGATCGATAGCGAGCATTCGGCCATTTTCCAGTGTTTGGCCGAATCAAGAGCGCGTCGAAGCCAGCCCCCGACGCTGGCTTCGTCCCCGAATTCCACTCCCGGATCAGCGAGTTCCCACCCAGCCCCACCGCTCAACTCATCGCCCCCAACCCCTTGGCCGGGCGTCCGACGACTGATTCTGACCGCCAGCGGCGGCCCTTTTCGCGACTGGACCACGGCTCAAATGCGAGAGGCCACGATTGACGAAGCCCTTGCTCACCCGACCTGGAAGATGGGGGCAAAAATCACGATCGATTCCGCCTCGATGATGAACAAGGCGCTCGAGGTGATCGAAGCGAAATGGTTGTTCAACGTTCCCGCGGACAGAATCGAAGTCGTCGTCCATCCCCAGTCACTGATCCACTCACTGGTCGAATTCGAAGACGGCAGCCTGATCGCCCAGGTCAGCCCGCCCGACATGCGGATGCCGATTCAATACGCCCTGACGTACCCACGGCGGTTGCCTTGCCCGGCACCTCCGCTGGACCGGTCACAGAGCTGGGACATGAGCCTTTGCCCCGCCGATCCGGAGCGTTTTCCGGCTCTGGCCCTCGGATTCGAAGTCGCGCGCGTCGGTGGAACGGCGGGTGCGGTGGTCAACGCCGCCAACGAAACCGCAGTCGACCTGTTCCTAAAGCGGCAAATTCGCTTTACTGACATCCCCGAAATTTGCCGCCGAACTCTGCTGGATCACAACCACGAATCTTCGCCCACGCTCCAACGGCTGCTAAAATTAGACGTTTGGGCACGCGATCGAGCCCGGGAATTGGCTCAAATTTGAATCAAAACGCCTCGGGCAATCACGTTCACTGAACCGGTTTGCCCGACCAACCATATCTTCAACGTGGGTTTGCCGGGCTGGCATCCCCCGTTCAACTCTCTTTCACCCCCGTCGAATTCATGTCGTTGCCTGTTGATTGGTCCCTCTTGCCCTCCTTGTTGGCGGCCACCGAAGACACCGGCGGCATCCTCGCTTGGTTGCAATCCACTTGGCTGTGGATCCAAGTCGCCCTCGGAATCGGCTTGGTGATCTTTGTCCACGAACTCGGACACTTCCTCGCCGCCAAGACCTTTGGCGTGAAATGCGAGAAGTTCTACGTCGGCTTTGACGTGCCGATCTCAATCGGCCCCATCAAGTTCCCTCGGACCCTGGGCAAATTCACCTACGGCGAAACCGAATACGGAATCGGCATTCTGCCACTGGGCGGATACGTGAAGATGCTGGGCCAAGACGACGACCCACGCAAAGCGGAAGAAGAAGCCCAACGCATTCGCCAAAGCGGAGAAGCCTCCGACGCGGAAGAGAAACTCGATCCTCGAAGCTACCCCGCCAAACCCGTTTGGCAACGGATGATCATCATCAGCGCTGGCGTGGTCATGAATGTGATCACCGGCGTGCTGTTCGCCGCCTTCGCGTTCTTCAACGGGGTTGGCTACACGCCCGCCGTGGTTGGTGGTGTGACCCCCGGCGGTCCCGCTTGGCAGGCTGGCATCCAGCCTGGTGGACGTGTCGTTTCCGTGGGTTCGCTGGAAGATGATTCGCAACTGCCATTCAGCGAAATGCAGTTGAAGATCATGGAAGCCGGCATGGAATCGTCCGAGACCCCGGTTCCCGTTCGCTTGCAATACGGCGACGACACTCGCGAATATCAGTTGGTGACGCAGGCCAGCCCGATCGAACCGGATCGACGGATGATCGGCATCCAAAGTGCCACCGGCGACACGCTGTACCCAGAACTGCCAGCCATGCCCAATTCGGCTGCCGCCGACGTGGTGACCGATGCAGACGCAGGAGCCAAAGTCATTGGCTTCGACGAGCAAAAGCTTGATCCCGAAGCGATCATGCCGATCACTCCCTTGTTGACTCGCATTCACACCGCGCCGTCGCAACCGATCAAACTGCGGTTGGCTCGCGCCGACCAAACCGAACATTCCCTGACCTTGCCGCCTCAACAGGCCAAGGACTTCGGCATCCAGTTCAAAATTGGACCGATCAAAGCTCTGATGCAAAACGGGCCGGCTGAAATAGCCGGCATGCAGGTCGGCGATCAAATCGTCTCGGTCGGTGACGACACCGACGTGGATGCCTATCAATTGCTCCTCGCTGACGTCCAGTACGACGAACCGGTGAAAGTCACCGTGCGACGCGGTGAAGGCAACGCCAGCGAGGAAGTCGAACTGACGCTGACGCCGCAACGCGTGGAACAAACGATGACCCCCGTGTCAGCGTTCGGCGAAATGATGTCGGTCGATTCGCTCGGTTTCGCCTACGAACCAACCGCCGTCGCATCGGAAATTCTCGCCAGCGGGGACGCCACCTCGCCGGCGGCAGAATCGGCAACGGCGAACTCAACCGAAACCATCCAAGCGGGCGACGAACTTCGCGAAATTCGTGTTCAGTTTGCCAACGCCACGGATCGGGAATCGATTGAGGACGAGTTGTCCGAAACCGCCATGCAAGCCTTGACGGAGGGCTGGGAAATCGGCCCCTCGATGCCGCTGGGCAACTTGATGGAAACCGTTCAGCTGCTGCCGCTGGGCACCAAGATCATTGTCACCGCAGTGCGTCCGCCCAATGGCACCGTGGTCGAGCAAACCCTGACCGTTCGCCAGTCCGAACGATTCTGGTACGAACGCGGATTGAACTTCGCTCCCGTGGAATCCATTCAAAAAGCGGATTCGCTCGGCATGGCACTCGCACTCGGTGTTCGCGAAGGCAAACGCCGAATGGCCGACGTCGGACGCTTCCTGGGCATGCTGGTTCGCGGCAAAGTGAAAGCCAAATTTGTCGGGGGTCCCATCCGGATCGCCCAGATGGCCAGTCACCAAGCCGAAAAGGGTTTGTCCGCCCAGCTGATGTTCCTGACGATGCTGAGCATGAACCTGGCGATCCTGAACTTCTTGCCCATCCCGGCGCTCGACGGTGGCCACATGGTCTTCCTGACCGCCGAGTTGATTCGTGGGAAGAAGGTCGACGAAGCGATGGAAATGCGACTGACGTTTGTCGGCGTGTTGGCGTTGCTGGCCCTGATGATCTTTGTCTTCACCAATGACATCCTGAACCTGCTGTAGCTCCGAAGCATCTCGGGCTGTTAACTCAGTCGACTTTCGATTCTTCATGTGAGCCGTTTGGGCGTTAGCCCCGGTTCTGTGGTGGTGGAACCGAGGCGACCGCTGAAACGGCTCAGTAAACCAAGAGCCCGATTGCCGCTGAGGTCTTCTTGATCTGACCGCCATCGATGATGTGAAAGGGATGTGGTGAACGACGACTTGGGTGAACCTCGCGACTACCTGAAGTTGCACTTTCTGGTATTCGTCTGGGGCTTCACCGGCGCCATGGGTGAATTGATCCATCTGCCCGCCGTGGAAATCGTGCTGTTTCGCAGTGCGATTGCTTCGGTCGTGCTGGCCTGGATGGTCCGAACTTCTTGGCGGGTTCCGACCCGCCGAGCGCTCGCGATGCTGGCCACCGGATGCTTGATCGGTGCCCACTGGGTGCTGTTCTTCTTCGCTGTGAAAGTGGCCAACGTTTCGGTGTGCATGGTGGGCATCGCGACGGTCTCATTGTGGACCGCGTTGCTGGAGCCCCTGATGATTCGCGGCCGGAAACTCCGCCGCATGGATTTGATCTTTGGCCTGGGTGTGATCGCTGCTGTCGCCGTCATCTTCCAAAGCGAACTTCAATACGCCGGCGGATTTCTGATCGCCATCACCGCGGCGCTGGCCGCGGCGGTGTTTTCCATCCTGAACGGCCGCTTTGCCGCCACGACTCCCCACCGCGTCATCTCGTTGTACGAAATGGTCGGTGCCTGTGCGTTCTGCGCGGCCTGCCTGCCAGTCTCCGCACTTTATCTCAGCGAAGGCCAAGGGCTCGATCTGCTGCCATCCCCAACCGATTTCGCCTGGTTGTTGGTCCTGGCGGTGGTGTGCACGGTCTACGCCTACAGCGAATACGTTTCGCTTCTCAAACGATTGTCCGTGTTCACCATCAACTTCGCCAACAACCTCGAACCAGTCTACGGGATGATTCTCGGCGCCATTTTGTTTGGCGATTATCAGACGTTGGGAGTTGGTTTTTACGTCGGTGCCACCACAATCGCGTTTTTGGTGCTCGCTCACACAGGGATGTCCCGTCGAAAACGATTGCCAATTGGATGAGTGCAGTCACGTTGGGCTTGGGTTAAAATGAAGGTCTCGTCTCATTCTCGTTGACTCCCACCCAAGTCCTGCATCCCCATGTTCGCAAATGCTTTTCAGTCACAAGCTTCGTCATCGACTCGCAAGCTTCTGATCGGATGCTCCGCCATTTTGATCTCGGCGGTGCTGGCCGTTCCCGCTTCCGCTCAGCGAAAGAAGAAGAACGACGACCCAGCGCTCAAACCGCGTCCGGTCAAACTCAAGACCAAAGACAACATCGAACTGACCGCGTTCTACTTCCCATCGACGGAAGGCAAGAATGCGATTCCCGTGTTGCTGATCCATGAATGGAAAGGCCAAGGCTCGCCCTATCAAAAGCTCTGCCTGTCCATGCGTTCGGCTGGCTTGGCCGTGTTGTTGGTTGAGTACCGCGGTCACGGAAACAGCCGCCAATACACGACACCTCGCGGTGACAAAAAAGACTTCAACGTCAACACCATGGGCAAACGCGACATCCAGGCGATCATTCAATATGACCTGGAAGAAGCCAAGCAATTCCTCAAACAAGAGAACAACGAAGGCCGCCTGAACCTCAACGCATTGACAGTCGTTGGCGTCCAAGAAGGGGCGATCATGGCCGCTCACTGGGCCGTTCGCGACTGGGGTTTCCCCAGCGTCGGTCGTTTGAAGCAGGGGCAAGACGTCAAGGCACTGGTTTACGTCTCCCCCATCAAGAACTTCAACGGATTGACGGTCGACTCCACCTTGCGTGATCGCAACGTCGGCCTCCTGCCAACCATGATCATCGCTGGCAAAGACAGCCCCGAAGCAGAGGAGGCGGAACGACTTGGCGGCCGAATCACCGCTCTTCGCAAACGCTTGAAGATCGGTGGATTGGAAGTCGAAATGGCGGGCACCAGCCTGAGCGGCCCAGCTTTGATCAATGAGGTCCCATCGGCGGCTTCGGACATCGTCAAGTTCATCAAAGCCAACGTGCCGGTCAGCGAAAGCGAAAACGAATGGATCGAGCGCTGATCGCTCGCGAATCCTTTCCTCACGCTACCAACCTCAAGCCCGACGTTTCGCCCCCAGCGGAACGTTGGGCTTTTTCAATGGCGGCTTCATTGCTGGCCACTTCCTTCGTGGCCGCAAAAAATCAGTTGGCCGGACGGGGCGGGAAAACCGGAGCGCCAGCAACGTGGGTGGGAACGCTCCAAAGTGTTCCGCCCGCGGTCACATAGAGCGTCTTCAAATCATCCCCACCAAATGCGCAGTTGGTCGTCTCGTCGCGCGGAACCCGCAGGTACTCGAGCAACTTGCCATCCGGCGAGAACACATAGATGCCTGCCGTGGGCTGCTCCGCGGTCTCCTGAGGCAAATGAGGTTGATTGAGCCCCGCGGCAACGTACAGACGCCCCTGCTGGTCCAGCTTCATTCCATCCGGTCCACGGGTCGTGCCCCAATCATGGATCAGAGTCTGACTGCTCGAGTCGATGCTTCCATCCGCCTTCAAGTCAAAACGCCAGAGCTTTCTTGCCCCGCCCACCGCGTTGTTGTTGTCGGCCACGAACAAGTACCGATCGTCCGCCGTGACCACCAATCCATTGGGGCGGTCCACTTCGTGCGTCATGATGCGAGCAACCGTTCCGTCGGGATCAATCCGATAGACGCCTTCGACTTGCTTGCCCGCATCGTCTACCAATTCCATCGCCGAGCGATCGCCATACTGCGGGTCCGTGAAATAGATCCGGCCGCTGGAATCCATCGACAAATCGTTGGGCTGATTGAACTTCATCCCATCGAAACCATCCGCCAGAACGGTTTGGCTGCCGTCCAGTTCCCATCGCACGATCCGCCTCCGCACGGCTTCGCAGACGATCAAGCGGCCCTCTCGATCGAACATCAAGCCGTTCGATCCAGAGTCCGTTTGAAACACCGACATTTCACCGCGGGGACTTCGCAGATTGATGTTTCCCTCGCCGCTGGTGAACAGCCCCTTTTCAGGATGCCACGCCGGGCCTTCCCCCGCGCCGCGTTCCTGAACCAACCTCAGCTCGCCGGCAAAGATGGAATCGGACTGAAACGATGCCGTGTTGTTCTCCTGGCCGATCGCGATGCTCCCCGCTCCCAAAACCAAGCCCACCGCCAAGGCCAACTTTGCCGACCGATCCCAATTTCCAAGACGCACTTTCAATTTTGCTTCCTTCCTGTTTTCAATTCCCAAGACTCATTTCGAAGTTGCCAAGGATAGCCCAATCCAAACGCAACGGCTCAGGGCTTCACAAAACCAAAGCTTCCTCGTCCAGACTCCACCATCGATTCAACGTCCTGTCGCCACTCGCGACCATCAGCGGCAACACGGACAATCGTTTCCAGTTCAACATGGCAACAGCCAACGGTCGGGGTGAGAAAGCCGTTGATTCGACCCTTGGGGGTGCTACCACCAGCCAAGCGATGAAAGAAGTGAGGTCTTCCTCCAGCTCAAAAACGGCGAACCGATCTAGACTCGGACGACCGGAAAACACGACAGAAGAGCTTGTCCCATTTCATCGATTGGAAAAGGATTTTCCATGGACGAGCCCACCCCTTCGACTTTCGCATCCGTGCGTGACGGATTTGCCGCCATCCGAGAATTGATCTTGGTCCTGGCAATGCTGGCATTGTTCCTCACGCCCACGACCGTTCGCGAAATCTTGCAGGACGCGGGAATCCGGTCCTTCGCAGGGGTGGAATTCGATGAAGAGACTTTGACCGAAGTCGAGAACGCAGAATCCCGAGTGATCGAACTCGAAAACCAACTCGCTCTGGCTCAATCACAACTGGAATCCATCGCCAGCATCTCGCCCAATCGAGTCGACCCGCGACTGGGTTCCGTTTCCCGATTGCTGGCCAACGCCCAACAGAGTGCGTCCAAGATGAGCGACAGCTTGGGGGAAGCCAAGGGCAAACAAATCGAACTTTGGCAGCGTTCAGGACGACCGCCTCGCAGCAATGGCCACGACGAGCCCCCCGAGCCCAAACAACCTGAAATTGAACAAGCCTTGATTACGCCGGCTGAACTGTTCAATCGCTGAACTGTTCCATCGCTGATTTGTTCCATCGCTGAGCTGTCGAACACCGAGATGTTTCGCCGGACCACCGCCGAGTCTACTCGTCGTCATTGCGAAGTTGCTCGAACAGCTTCGCTCGCGCCAATCGCCAATCCCGCTCCACCGTCGCGACGCTGATTTCCAGTACTTTGGCGACTTCTTCGTTCGTCAGTCCGGAAAAGAACCGCAGCTCGACGACTTCGCGTTGCCGGGGAGACGTCGCTTCCAATCCTTCCAACGCGGATTCCAGGTCTTCGTATTGGCAACGGTTGTTGGCTTCGAAGTTGTCCAGCACCACGTCCAACGAAGCTCGTTGATAGTCACCGCCACGTTTGTTGGTCCGTCGACGGCGAGCGTGATCGATCAAGATCTGCCGCATCGCTCGGTTGGCCATGCCGAACATGTACCGGCGATCGGAAACGTTCTTCAGAGCCTCCGTGTCCAACAATCGCACGCAGGCCTCATTGACCAGCGCCGTCGCTTGCAACGTGTGATCCGGACGCTCGCCTCGCATCAACGCACCGGCCATGTCTCTGAGTTCGGACTGCAACGTCACGAACAACTTTTCACGTGCTTCCTCGTCGCCGTTCTTCACCTGCTGCAACAGCATCGAGACTTCGGTTTCAGGTTGGCTCACGAGACAAGACTCCAAGGAAAACTCGACGGCACCGGCAACCGTGATCGTTGTCGCTCAATGACGGTCGGACAAAACGAAAAGCATACCCGCTTTTTAAACCATCGAGGTCACCGGTCGATCGCTTCCAAGACGCGACGTCGAACCGCTGGCGCCAAGTTGCTGTTGCGAACTTCGTCTTCGATCTGGTCACGCGTGCCTTGGTAGCGAAGCGGAGCCGGATGCAGATTTGGCAAATCCAAACTCACCGAAACTTGATCGCCGTTCTGACTCACCGACACACTCTCGTTGCTCCCCGCAAAGGCGGAGGTTGAAACGGAAGCCGCCGTCCGACCGGGGAAAGCCCACTGACTCATTCGCGGCACGGATTGATTGAACTGCGACTGGACCGAATTGCCAATCGGAGTCATCTGGCCTCGACGCATCACCAACACGTGCATCTGCGCCAATTTTGGTGCGCCATTGCGTTCCAAAACAGGCATCCCGTCGACGGACATCAGCACATCACCTCGCTTGAGCCGAAAAGGAGCGTCTTTGACTTCGTCGACTCGTTCCACCACCCAACCGTGGCCGGGTGCGATCATCGGGCAGTGCATCCTCAGCAATTCAGGGACGGGAGCAAACTGGACCTTCCACTCTGGATGAAGGGAATCAGCGACATCGATTTTTGCGGGCGGAGCACCAATCGCTGGCTGATCGGCACGCGAAGCTTGCAAAGCGAAAACGGATAACCCGAGACAAAGAGCGGAGGCAAGTAGGAGACGTTTCATGAGAGCACCTTGAAAGTTGGTGATGGAGATGATTTTTAGGTCGGACCTCATCTGAGGTCGCTGAGGGAAGAGCGTCGGATCCTCCGACGATCATTGATTATTAAGCAGGTACGCAGGTGTCATCGGGCATGTGAGCCGTTTGGCGTTAGCCCCGGTTCCCACCCCAAACCGGGGCGAACGCCCAAACGGCTCACAAGGTGAAACCCAATCATTCCTGCGTACCTGCTTAGAGTGTCGAAAAAGTGGGAGTCGTTGGTTGCTGTCCGCGAGTTCAGCCGGCAAACAAGCGTCTTGAGTTATGTGAGCCGAAAGGCGTTAGCCTCGGTTGTCAAAAGGTTGGTATTGACACGGAAAATGCGACGTTGATTTTTATTCTGTCCTACGCCCCAACGGGGCAGCTCTAAAATAGCCCCAGGCATCGCCTGGGGTTTCGTTACGGAGATTCCGACACCAGCCCCGACGGGGCGGCCCTAAGAAAGACTCCCCAAAACCCGCTAGGACCGCCCCCGTTGGGGCTTTGTAATCTTGGTCCCGCCACAACCCAGGGCGTTGCCCTGGGCTGGCATAGGGCTGCCCCGTTGGGGCGAAGTCGAGGAACAAAACCTGCGCAGTCCAAAGCGGTGTCAATACCAACCTTTTGACAGCCCAGGCGAACGCCCTTCGGCTCACTGGGTGAACCTCGATCATTCCCGCTTTCCATACTTCACCCTCCCTCTGGGAGGGTCGAGCGAAGCGAGGGGAGGGTTCAGCATTGGATCCAGCGCGTAACCCTCCCCGGCCCGAAGCGGTCCGACCCTCCCAAAGGGAGGGTGAAGGAAAACTCCACGACCTCTGCGAAGCGAGGGGAGAAGCACAGCTCCAGCTCAGCGGTTCCAGTATCGGGTGCGGCTGTTTGACCAAGCTCGGGTGCGGTTGCCAAAGCCGGTCGAAGTGCTGCCGCCATCTACCTGCCCTCGTTGCATGCCACTGTTACGAACGCCCGTGTTGCCACCGGTGTAGATCCGGCCGTTTCCCTGCGACGTCACACCACCGTGGCTGATGTGTGTTCCGTTGCGTCCGACCGTCATGTTCAGGTTGTGACCGATCCCGCCGACTCCGTTGCCGCCCACGCCAATCGAATTCGACAGCGAGATGCCGTTGGGTCCGGCTCCCACGCCAAAGCCATGGCCAAAGTTGGTGCCATTCTTGGAACGGCTCTTTGACTTAGCGAATTTCCATTGGCCATTCGCGGATGCCCCCGCACTCGCTCCGCCATGGAGGAAATCAACATACGATCCAGCACTCTGTGCCGAAGCGGGTTGGCAAGTGGCCGCGACGAACAGGAGAGCAGCGATACCGGACAGGACTTTGAAGTTGACGATCTTGGACATGAGTTTTCTCGCAAGCAGAAGGTTTCAGAAAGTGATTGGTGCGGCTGACTTGCCGCCTCACAAACACTTGCGAGATCCCCTCTCCGATCCCCTCACGAAATTCAAAACTTTTCCCAACACGCCAAAACGTCGTGTTTGGAAGATCAATCCGCGTCGAACACCGTCGCCGTCAGATCATCCAGCCAGACTTCACCCTCGCCGGCAGAAACAATCTGAACCTCCATCGGGATGCTCGTCAGCGTCGGGTCCGGCGACCGCCCGAAGTAAATTTCGGTCTCGAATTTCCGCCAATCGTAAGTTCCTCCGGCCAAATCCAATGTCACCGGGACCTGCGATCCATCGACGATCAATCGGACGGCATTCTCGTTCAGTTCTTTTGCTTTGGCCCAAACAGAAACAACACATCTCGAATTTTCGGGGATTGGGAAAACCTGTTTCGTTCGCCCACCTGTTGGCAGCGTTTCACCTTTCGCCTGAGTCGCATCCTGGCCTGATGGTGGTCGATCACCAACGATCCGCATCGAATACTCACCCGTATGAGCCCGCGACGCCGTGACACTGGCCAATGACCGATATCCCGGATCGTTGACCCAGGCGATGCCACGATCGTTGGACCAGTAATTCCATCCGCCTTGTTCAAAGCCACCATTGAGCAGCGATGCTCGGTAGGGCGTCGGCGTGTCACCGTCCGCAATCAGCACCTTGGTCGCTCGTGGCAGTTGGTTGATCTCTTTGATCCAGTCCGACAATTGCCGCATCTCCTCCTTTGGCCGCGACGTCTTGGCCCATTCCTTCAGCCGGTCATACAACGGCCGCACCGCGCCGAGGACCTCGCAACCGGGTTGCGTTTCCAAAGCCGTTTGGACCGATTCGGCCGCCTCGGGATACTTTCCCAGAAACGCTTGCGTCCGCCCAATGCCCAACAAACAGGCCGCTTGATGTTCGTTCAGCTTTGCTAGCTTCGATGCCTGCTTGTAGAGACCGAGAGCTTCTTGGTACTGCCCCGAAAGATCTTTGCAGGCAGCGATTCCGTAGGCCGCCCACAAGTGATGTGGATCCAACTGATTGGCTCTCACGAAATCTTCCACCGCGAGATCCAATCGTTCGGCAGACAGATGAAGGATCCCGCGTGCCGCCAACGCGTGAGCCAGCAGGGGCGGCGATAGCTGATTGGCTTGCCCTGATTCGAAGAGCTCGTCCAACACCGCTTCGGCCACATCGTTTTGCTGACGCGTCAGATGAATGGACGCCAGCAACAACGGGTACACGGGCTGATCGGGATGCTTCTCAGACATTTCCTCGGCGAACTGAATCGCATCGGATCGTCCCCGCAAATCTTCCGCTGCAATCAACGCGGAATCGACCACGGGAACCAATGCTAAAGATTGCCGGCAAGTTTCCAACAACACGTCCACGGCGAGTTGATTTTGGTCGATCGCGGACAGGGTCATGCCATAGACCCATCCCACCCAAGGCTGTTTCTCGCCGAGCCGGAACGCGTTTTCGGCATCCTGCATGCTCCATAACAGAAGGTCTTCGATCCGTTCTTCCCGAATGGGCGGATCGACCGACTCATCGTCTCGCAGTAAATCGGCTTGCATCCGGTACAGCGCAGCACGGTCGGCGTAGCCAAAGCAATTCTCTGGATTGATTGCGATGCAGCGTCCAAAGGTTTGAATGGCCAACGAATAGCTCTGCCAAGTCAGTTCCGGCTGCTGGATCGAGGAAAAGTACTGCAAATGACCGAGAGTGAGCTGCGTCCAATAGTGATTCGGACGCAGCGACGCCGAACGCTGAAACAGCTGGCGTCCGCCTTCGACGGCATCGAGATTTTTGTAGTCCTTGAACACCACTCGAAACGAGGGGTCCATGGCGGACAGCAAACACATGATGCCGATCTTTTGCGCATCCGCCGCGTTGCGAGCCGTCCCCAGCTCTTCACCTTTGACCCACTTGCCATCGCCCAACCGAAAATTCGCGATCCCGCGGTACCAACGCACAGCCTCCGATTGCCGAAACAGTTCGACGCGTTCGCTCACGACCTTGGCTGCCTGAGCCTCTGCGATGCCGGCTTTGGTCTGCATCGCCATCCAAGCTTTCCACAAACGCTCACTCGAATCCGATTCACCATCGGAGTGTTTCATCACTCCGAACAATCGAGTCCCAATCGTCTTGACCAGCATCCCATCCAGGATGATCCACTGTTGGTAGGCGTCCCAAAGCAGCTGATCCCTTTGGTTCGCCGACAGGTCCTGATGGGGAAGATAGTTCCACCAATCACGTTGCTCCCAAATGCCGAGAGCCTTCAACGCGTTCGACGCCGCCATGATTCCCTGCGTGTCACGGCTCATGATCCCAAACTCTTCGGCTTGTTCAGACAAGTCATAGAACGAAACCAAACGTTGCAGGCGTTCCGCTTTGGAAACAATCCGTTCACGATCTTGGCTGAACTCCGATTCTTCCTCCAGCGTTTTGGATGCTCGCTGCAAGATTCCCAACGCCGATTCGTACCGACCAAATTCGATCTCACTGGCCGCAACCTGCCAATCCGAGTCGACCGAATTGCGAATCTCATTCAACCGTTTCGCATTCGCGATGGTGAGCTCCAATTCCTTTTGGTTGCGTTCGCTTTCGACCTTCAGACGTTGCGAACTTTGGTAGCTCCAAACCGCCGCTCCCGCGATCGAGCCGAACATCAACAACAACATTGCGACCGCACCGCTGGTGGCGAGCGTTCGATGTTTTCGCCCCCAACGTCCAATTCGGACCGGCAGTGGATCCTCAAACACGGACACCGGTTCGTCACCCAACCAACGTTCGACATCCGCCGCCAATTCCGCGACCGTCGCGTAACGATCAACGGGCTGTCTCGCCATCGCTTTCAAACAAATCGCTTGCAACGATTCCGAAACACTTGCATCGCGGCGACGTGGCGGTGTGACTTCTTCTTGGCGAACACGCTGAAGGATCTGGCTGACCGAATCGGCTTGATGAGGCGGTGAGCCGGTCAAGATCTGATACAGCGTCGCTCCCAGCAGATACACATCGGTTTGGCATCCGACCAGCGACACATCACCGTTCGCTTGCTCGGGACTCATGTACTGCGGCGTGCCCACGGTCCCGCCCGCTCGCGTGTGGCTGGAGTCGTTTTCACCTTTGGTGGAAGCGTCTGGTTTCGCGTCGGGATTGTCGCCGGACGCAAGCTCCGCACCATCATCGAGTTGCTTGGCCAATCCCCAATCCACCACCAACGTCTCACCGTAGGGACCGATCATGATGTTGGCGGGTTTGATATCGCGATGGATGATCCGCCGACTGTGGGCGTATTCGATCGTGTTGCAAACATCGACAAAGCGATTCAGGATTGTCCGCAACGACCGAGTCGGTTCGCCACCGTTGCCGGCTGACACTTGCGTCGAATCATCTTGCAACGAATCGCGGTGCTCTCGGATGACTTGCCGCAGCGTTTGTCCTTCGATGAAACGCATCGCGTAAAAAGGCCGGCCATCTTTCCAGGTTCCCATCGCGTAGACCGGAACGATCCCAGGATGCTCCAAGCGGCCAGTGATCTCGGCTTCGCGAAGAAAGCGAGCGTTGGCTTCTTCGTGCCCGTTCCATTGTGGCCGAATTTGCTTGATCGCAACCTCTCGATCCAGCTGCCGGTCGTGGGCCACCAAGACTTCGCCCAAGCCACCTTCCTCGTGGCGGGACAGAATCCGGAACCGAGCGGACTCGTTGACCGAGGCATACTCTTCCGGGATGTCGTCCGTCGCGTCGTGATCCGCTTCACCGAACGCCTGCATCAATGGCGACGCTGGCATGAACTTGGACTTCAAAAACTCATCGTCCTGAGCCGCTTCGTCGGCCGCAATCAGGTTGCGAACTTTCCGCAACAACTCCGCGTCACCATCGCACCGCTGCCGCAGATACGCCTCTCGATCCGCTGCGGGCAGATCGATGGCGTCCAAGAAAATGTCTTCTGCGTTGGATGACGGGTCATCTGGCAAAACGGTCACCTCGTTCGTTCAACATCGATTGTGTGGAGCGTCAATCTCTTTCGAAAAACGCGAATCCGCCTCGCGAAGCTTACTCGAACACCGACCGTCGACGGCTTCGGTTTGGGCGTCTTTTCACGATGGGAACCAAAAAACCGAAAAACGATGAGGGGTTCGCGAAGGGTTTCTCGCAAGGTTCCGGTGAAGACAACAACGTGCTTCCGAACAACTCTCGAAACTCTCTCACTGAGGAACCCAGCCATGTCCACTCGTCTGTTCGCCATCGCCATCGCAGCCGCTTGCTTGTTGACCGCAGAAGCCAACGCACAAGTCACCGCCAGCAGCTACTCCAACGGTGGCACCGCCATTTCAACCGCCAGCGGCCGCGGCAACACTCGCTTGAACGCCAGCTCCTACGCCACCAACGGCGGTTACGCCCGAGCCGAGATGCGGGGCAGCGGTCGCAACGGCGGGTTCGCCAGCGGCAACAGCACCGCCTACGCCAACGGCGGTGTCGCAATCAGCCAAGGTCGCTCGCACGCCAACGGCTGGGCATCCCGCTCACACGCCAACTCACGAGCGGTCACCCACGGCGGGTTCTCGAGAAGCAGCAGCACAGCCAAGGCGATCGGCAATTGGTCCAACGCCCGAGCCCATTCCAACGCCAATTCATGGTTCGGACAATCCAGCCACAGCCGAGCACGGGCGGTCGACCATCGCTATGTCCCGCAGCCCTACACTCCGCCAACCCAAAACGCGGTCATGCCTTGGTGAGCTTCAACGTCTGAGCAAACCTCCCTCTGAAAAACGACAACGGAACTCGCTGGCTGACACCCCGGCGGGTTCCGATCGTTCGTTGGCGGAAGTATGTTCAGGGAAGGCAGCTCACTCCTTCCTTGAAATGGAAATTCCATGCCCGAATCGTTGCTTCCCCTGGATCGTTTGATGGCCACGCTGCGGACTCGTGCCGCAGAGCGTCCCGAGGGCTCCTACACCACCAAATTGATGAACGGTGGTGCCGAGGCAATCGGTCGAAAAATCCGAGAAGAGGCCGAGGAGCTGATCGAAGCCGCGGATGAACCCGACGAAGCTGGCCGCCAGCACGCGATCTACGAAGCCGGCGACCTGATCTATCACGCCATGGTCTTGATGGCCTGGCGAGGAATCGAACTGGACGAAGTCGCCGCGGAGCTGGCCCGCCGAGAAGGCACGTCCGGCTTGGTCGAAAAAGCCTCCCGTCCGGCAAAAAAGGACTCCGACAACGCCGATTCGTGAGCCCGAATGCTGGCGAAACCAAACAGACACCTGCCAAGAATCGAGTCCAGTGATTACTCTTTTCGCCTGTCTGACTTTTTGGCTCTCGATCTTTTTTGGTTCCCATGACGACTTCGGCCCCCCTCGGAAGCAGCCCTGACCCCGACAGCTTTTTGCGTTTGGGGATCCCCAGCAAAGGCCGACTCAGCGAATTGGCAACCGGATTGCTGAACCAAGCCGGACTGAGCTTCCGCCGTCAGAATCGTGGCCTGTTCGCTCGGGTCAGTGGATTGCCAATCGATTTGATCTTCTTGCGAACCGATGACATTCCCACATTGTGTGCCGAAGGCGCCATCGACATGGGCATCACCGGCAGCGACTTGGTGCAGGAAGCCGGAGCAAACGTCGAACAACGCATGGCGTTTGGTGTCGGCCGGTGTCGACTGGCCTTTTGCGTGCCCGACGACGAAGACTACACCGACGCATCGCAACTGGACGGCAAACGAATTGCCACCAGCTTCCCGCACGTCACCGAGCAATACCTGGCCACCAAAAACGCAAAGGCACATCTGGTGTCGTTGTCCGGCAGCGTCGAAGCCATGATTCGCTTGGGGGTCGCGGACGCCATCGTGGACTTGGTCGAAACCGGCAGCACCCTGGCCGCCAACCGATTGCGGATCCTGGAAGAAATCGGTCACTACGAAACGGTGCTGATCCAAAACGAAGCCCATCGCTGCAAAGAAGTCGCCAATCGACTGGTCTCGCGACTGGAAGGCGTCGTCCTCGCACGCGACTATTCGTTGGTCGAATACAACATCCCGCGATCCCAGCTCGGTGAAGCCGAAAAGATCACCCCCGGTTTCAACTCGCCAACCATCAATTCGCTCGAAGACAAAGACTGGTGTGCGATCCAAGTCATGGTCCGGCGCGGCGAAGTCGTCGAAGTCATGGAACGCCTCAAAGAAATCGGCGCGTCCGGGATCTTTGAAATGACGATCAACAACTGCCGCTTGTAGGGCAACCGAGCAGAACCGTTGTCCTCCACTGTTCCGTCGGGCCAAGTTCAAACGCCAAACCGCGTCGATTCCCAGGCGCAGCATGTCACACCGTTCGCGCAACGCGTCGCGACATTGCACACCCCGCCACGCAAACGTTTGAGACAAACGTTCTACTCTGGTCGAGCCGCAGTCAAAGCATCTGCCGCAAGATCTGCCCGGTCAAACTGTCGTTGACCGAAGCCACTTCATCGCGAGTCCCGCTGGCAACGATCTGGCCGCCCTCCTCCGCCGCACCGGGGCCGACTTCGATGATTTGATCCGCCGCTGCCATCAACATGGGGTGGTGCTCGATCACGACCAACGAATGCCCCTCGTCGAGCAACGCATCAAAGCACTTCAGCAAGCGTGTGATGTCATCAAAATGCAATCCGGTCGTGGGCTCGTCCATCAAGAACAACGTTCGCCGCTTGCTCGATCCCGCCAGGAACGCCGCCAACTTCAAACGTTGTGCCTCACCGCTTGAGAGCGTCGTTGCGGGCTGTCCCAAGGCGACATAATCCAGCCCCACGTCGATCAAGCGTTTCAATTTGTTCTGCACCTTCGGCATTTCGCGAAAGAATTCGGACGCCTCGCGAACAGTCATCTCCAACACATCTGCGATGGTTCGGTCCCGATATCGAACCTGCAACACTTCGTCGCGGTAACGCCGACCGCGACACTCCCCGCATCGCATCGACACATCGGCGAGAAACTGCATGTCGACCGTCTGCACGCCGGCTCCCTCGCAGGCCGCACATTGACCGGCCGAGGAATTGAAACTGAAATGCCCCGGTTTGAAATTCCTGATTTTCGCATCCACCGTTTCCGCGAACGCTTGCCGGATCGGATCAAACGCTTTCGCGAATGTGACCGGGCAACTGCGAGGGCTGCGGCTGATCGGGGATTGGTCGACCAACAAACAATCATCCATTGCATGCTCGCCCCGCAACCCTTGGAATGGCAGCGTCCCGGCGACGATGTCAGCCGACGGAACTTCTCCTCGGCGTTCGGCCAGCCGCATCGACACAGCCCCGAACAAGGTGTCATGGATCAACGAACTCTTGCCGCTTCCCGATCGCCCGGTGACCACGGTCAAACACCCCAGCGGAAACGTCACATCAATGTCGCGGAGATTGTGCCCGCTCGCTCCTGAAAGAGTCAAAGCCCCCGTGGCAGAACGCTCGTCCGTCAAATCCAACTGGATCGAACGCTTGCGATTCTTGCCCAGGTACCGACCCGTCAAACTGTCCTTCGCCTTCATCAACTGCTTGGGCGTGCCTTCGAAAGTCACCAAGCCTCCGCCAACCCCCGCGCCCGGGCCGATCTCAATCACACGATCAGCAAGCTGAATCAGCGTGTCGTTGTGTTCGACCACCACGACGGTGTTGCCGCGGTCGCGAAGCTTCGTGATCGCGTCGACCAATTGCTCCACATCCACCGGATGCAATCCAGCGGTCGGTTCATCCAACACGTACAGCATGCCAACCAACGTGCTGCCCAACGCCAACGTCAATGCAATTCGCTGGGTCTCTCCTCCCGACAAGGTTCGCAAAGTGCGATTGAGTTGCAGGTACCCCAGTCCGACTTGATCCAAGTAGTGCAACCGATCAAGGATTTGACGAACCGGTTCACTGGCGATCGTGCGGCGTCGTTGCTGATCGGCGATCAACAGCTCCGCTTGCGTTTGATAGCCAACCAACCTCTCGCGAACCGCTTCGTCATCGTCGGAGGAATCAGGCCTCGGTTCCTTTGCCGGGTCCTCCCCCAACCATTCGTTCAAGAATCGATCCAGCTCATCACACCGCATCGCCAACATTTCTGAAATGTTGTGCCCGCCGACTTTGTACGCCAACGACTCCGGTTTCAATCGATCACCGCCACATGCTGGGCAAGTCCGATAGCTGCGGTATCGCGAGGCGAAGACACGAATGTGCATCTTGTATTTTTTGCGATCCAACCACGCAAAGAATCCATTCAGACCGCCAAATTTGCGTTCGCGGACACCTTCGTGAATCAACTTCAGATGCTTCTTCTTCAGGCTCGAAAAGGGAACATCGACGGGCAGGTCATGATCATCCGCGAGCGCCAACAACTCTTCCAGCTCATGCTGGTACGAAGGGGCATTCCAAGGGGCGATTGCGCCTTCGCGAAGGGATTTGGATTTGTCCGGAACGATCCGGTCCATGTCGATCCCGATCACATCGCCGAACCCTTCGCACTCAGAGCAGGCCCCCATCGGATGGTTGAAGTTGAACGCACGTGGGACTGGATCAGGGTACTCGATGTCGCAGTGATCGCAACGATGCCGATCGCTGGCGACACGCTGCCGCATCTCCCGTCCGTCGATCGATTGGGTCGGCAACCCGGCGAACCGATCGTCCGCATCGGATTGAAACAACACGACCGCGCGGCCGTTGCCTTCGGTCATGGCGGTTTCCAACGACTCTGTCCACCGCGACATTTCGGACGACGACGACAACCGATCGACGACCACCGTCGCGGACACGCCCTTCGAACCGATTCGCTTGGCCATCTTGCTGCGGTCCTCATCGGACAGCTGGAACGTTTCGCCTTTGAGGATCAGACGCACGAACCCTTCCTGCTGAAGGCCGAGCAAAATTTCCGACGCAGCTTTCCGGTTCGGCAACCAAAGTTCGAACCCCACAATCGCCCGCTGAACTTTCGCGGCCGGATCGCTGAGCTGGGCCGCCACACTTTGCGGGCTGTCGATCACAACCGGTTGCCCGCACTGATAACACACCAATTCCGCTGCACGTGCGAACAGCAAACGCAGGTGTTCGGCGATTTCGGTCGACGTCGCCACGGTGCTGCGATTGGTTTTGACGGCCGAGGCTCGAGTCACGGCGATCGCGGGCGGGATCCCAGAAATGCTGTCGCAATCCGGTTTATCCAGCTGGTTCAGGTATTGCCGCGTGTAGGCAGAAAAGCTCTCGATGTAGCTGCGTTGCCCCTCCGCATACAGCGTGTCCAGCGCCAGAGACGTCTTTCCGCTGCCGGAAAGCCCGCAAATCACGACCAATTCCCCGCGAGGAATGTCCACATCGATTTCACGCAAATTGTGAACACGGCACCCGCGAACCGAAATCGGCTGGCGTGCGACTTGCGTTTTTGATGTTGAACTTTGCCTCGGTCCCATGCTGCATCCACTCACAATTGAACTAAAATATCCGCTCCCCCCAGACAGCCCACCATCCCCGAAAGTACGAGACCCGTTCGAGTATGTCATTTCGCAAATTTCTCGCGACCCCAACCCCACGCGTTTTCGCGGGTTTGCTCGCTCTGTGCCTGGCGATTTCGCTGACGCCCCAGGTAGTGTCGGCACAAGAAAAGGACTCGGTCGCGACCGAGAAGTCCGACGCGTCCAAACCCGACCCCAAACCAGCCGAGGCCAAAAGCGAGAAGAAGGCCGAAAAAGCTTCAGACGACGCCAACGAAGGAAAGGCCGCGAAACCGAAACAGGACTCCTCGGAGGCCCCCAAGGAAGACGCCCCCAAGAGCGAAAAGATGGCCGATGAAAAGGCCGACAACGAAACGGCTCCCCAAGAAAAACCAGTGGAAGAAAAGCCCGCTGAGCCCAAACCCGATCCAACCTGGGTGGAAAAGGGTGTCTGGACCTTGCCACCGACCGAAGGGCCTGTCGCTGTCGACTTCAAGTTGATCGGTGAATATGCCGGCGATGTCGCGATTCAGACAGAAAAGAAAACCGACGACTCGGACGCGTCCACCGAAACCACCAATCAGCGATTCGGCATCCAAATTCGAGCCCTCGGCGCGGGTGAGTTCGAAGCCCTGGCCTACGAAGGCGGACTTCCTGGCGACGAAAACTTCAACGAGGCCACACAGCTTCGCTTGATCGGACGCCGCAACGGGGAAACGTTGGTCCTCTCGGGCGGCCCCTGGGCGTTGTTCGCGGGTCCTGAAAAGTGCCGGTTGATCAACTTCGAGGGCGACTCTCTCGGCGAATTGCCGCGCGTGATTCGCACCAGCCCCACGATGGGCGCTCAGCCACCCAAGGAAGCTCTCGTGCTTTTCAATGGTGAGAACACCGACCAGTTTTCCAAGGCCCGGATCGCCGACGAAGGCTTGCTCGCCCAAGGTGCCAACATCAAATGGCTGCTCAATGACTTTGACCTGCACCTGGAATTCCGCATCCCGCACATGCCCGGCAAACAAGGCCAACAACGCGGCAACAGCGGCATCTATTTGCAAAGCCGCTACGAGTGCCAAGTCCTGGACTCGTTCGGCACCGAACGAGTCTTCAATGGCCTGGGGGCCTTGTACCGGTTCAAGCCACCACGTTTGAACATGGCGTTCCCGCCACTGACTTGGCAGACCTATGACGTTCGCTTCACCGCAGCTCGCTTTGGCGTGGACGGCAAGAAACTGCGTCCAGCCCATGTGACCTCCTGGGTCAACGGCGTGAAGGTCCAAGACAACGTCGCTCTGCCAGGCCCCACCGGAGCTGGCAAGCCCGAAGAAGCGCTTCCCTTGCCAACGTTGCTGCAAGACCATTCCGACCCCGTCCGGTTCCGAAACGTCTGGGTCCTCGACCGAGGGCTCGCCACCGGCGACTCGTTCCCACCCAAGAACGACAACGAAGCAGGTACGCAGGTGCCACCGGGTACGTGAGCCGTTTGGCGTTAGCCACGGTTCCCACGCATAACCGGGGCGAACGCTGGGCTGTTCAAAAGTTGGTGTTGACACAGCGTTTTCGTGGACAGTTTTTTGCCTGTTACCTCTCGCCCGACGAAGGAGGTCGTGCAGTTTTTTGGTGCTGCATTTTGGCGGGTTATCACGCGGCGTACCTCTCCTGAAACGCAGTTTGGGGAGAGGTCGAGCGACGCCGTTCAGGCGTACGCGAGGGTGAGGGGCGAGCATGGGGAGCGGCGCGGATGGCCCTCCCCCGGAAATCTCGCTGAACGCTCGCTTTCCGCCCTCTCCCGCTGCAGACGTCGTGCAGTTTTCTGGTGCTGGGTTTCTGCAGCAACCACCAATCACAACCCGAAGCGTGAGCGAGGGACGCCCCCAACTCCCACGACGGCCCCATCCGGGGCGACCGTTTGTTTTCCGGCATCGGTCTCTCGGGGCTTCCGCCCCGAGCTAAGCATGACGGCCCCATCCGGGGCGATACCCAGACGCCCGCCACCATTTATTTTTCGAACGCCCCAAGGGAGGGTGATAATAAATGCTTGGCAACACGGTACTTCAAAACTGCACGACCTCAAGTTGAGGGAGAGGTGACTTGTTGATGCGAGGCAGAAACTTGCGCACACCAGAAACGCTGCAACCCCAAAGATTGATTGGCCCAGCGCTAGCCCAATGCCATCTACTCTGTAGCGGAATGGCGCGAGCCGTCCGGTGACGCGCCGGAAAACACCCACGATTTACCGGACGGCTTGCGCCGTTCCGCTAACAAAATCCCCTTGGTTGGATCTAAAGTAAGTGCCATCCAGCGCTAGCCCACGGTTGCCGGAGACGAAACGGACGCATCGGGTCGTCACTTTGCTGTGCGTGACGGACTTGGAAAGTCCATCGTACGACTCAAGAACCCGCCAGGGCTGGTTCGAAGCCTGTGGCCAACCAACCTTCGAATCACTCGCACCCAACCAGCCATGCCGTCCTTGGACCAATTTCGAAAACGAGTGCTGACCGACAGCCTGTTTTCGCCCTGCGGGATGGCCGAGGCAATGAAACGTCTCGGTTTCGTGCAAGCCGATCCGATCCGTTGTCCGGCACGTGCCCAGGATTTGATCCTGCGTCAGCGCGTGAAAAACTACCGAGCCGGGGACCTCGAACGCCGCTACCCAGATCTCGATTTGGAAGAGTGCTACCTGTTCGCCTACGGATTCCTCTCGAAAGATCTCTGGCAGATCGTGCACCCCAAGACGGACCAGAAACTGACGGACGAACATCGCCAAACACTGGATGTGATTCGACAACACGGCCCCATGCACTCACGAGACCTGGAATCGCATGTCGGTGGTCAACGGGTCCAAAACTACTGGGGCGGATTCTCGCGGTCAGCAAAGATGGCCATGGAATCGCTGCATCATCGCGGTGCACTTCGAGTCGCAAACCGAATCAACGGCGTCCGCGTTTACGAAGCCGCCGACGAGTTGGAACCAACCTTGTCGAACGAGGAACGTTTGCAGGAAATCATGCTCGTCACACTGCAAGCGATGGGTGCGACGACTCGCAGATTTCTGTTGAGCGAACTGTCGCATTTCAAATACTTGGTGGCCAACCTCGGCGACCGGCGAAGGTGTCTGCAAGACTTGATCGACGCCGGTCGAATTCGCGTGGACACCATCGATGAGGTGGAATACCTGTCCCTGGACTCGGGGAGACGTGGACGCATGAAAGCGGACACCGTTCGCATCCTCGCCCCGTTCGATCCCCTTGTGCGAGACAGAACCCGATTCGAACACTTTTGGAACTGGACCTATCGATTCGAAGCCTACACACCGAAGCCCAAACGCAAACTGGGCTACTACGCGATGCCGGTGCTCTGGCAAGATCAAATCGTGGGCTGGGCCAATGCCACGGTGGACGCGGGCCGCTTGAAGGTGGACTTCGGCTACGCGGATCGTCGTCCGAAAGATCGAGCCTTCCGCCAAGCCGCGGAATCGGAAGTGAATCAATTGGCCAAGTTCCTGGGACTCGATGAAAGCGTTCAAGAAATTTCACATGGCTGACGCCTTGTGACGGTAAGTCGCGACGGCCTCTGGAGCATCCACTTCCATGGATGCTCTCAAATAGGCTCGAGTGGCCAACTGCTTTCAGTCTTCATCGGCTGTCATCTGCAAGCAGCAGATCGCCAAGTGCCTCCAGCAACACGGGTGAATCATGATTGCCAAAACGCATCATGCCCATCACCCCTTTGGCAGCCGCTTGAATCTCCTCCAGAACGTCATCCTTCGCGGGTTTCCGAGCGTCCAACACAAAGGGAGTGAAACCGACATTCCACCAATCACTCTCCTCCGAAATCGGCAATTGCTTGGAAGGACGCTGCTTCTCAATCAAGTACTCCACCAGAAACTGCTGATAGATTTCACGACCAAAGTGGGCGTCCGGGTTGATCGCAATGGCCTTCCGAATGTGCTCCCGGCCTTCTTCCAGTTGCCAGCCATCAATTCATGAGCTCCCGGGAACACTCGTCGTTCCATCGCGAGCGTGTCCTGGTCCCACAGACAAGCGGACAAGTGACGCGGAAAGAATGCTGAGAAGACAGCAACAAGTAGCATGAATTTTCGCATGGGATTGGCTCCTGATACGACTCAGCCGACACGATCCGCCGTCACTCAGCTCCGCAATCAGTTCGTCCAGTCTTCAAGGTTGCCCCCAGATAACGCCAGAAAGAAGCGGTTGTGATTCCGCTTGTTTCCGCCACTCAGCCTCGGTGCTGCCACCGACCGAGACCTCGGAAACGCGTCCGGTGGCCATCATCAGAAGCTGAGACAAATCAGCAATTCGGCTGACGTTGAGCAAGTCGGGAGATTCGCGATTCGAGGTGGGCAAGTCCGTCAATGGAAGCTTCGCGATGGAATCCGACCACAGCGAAGCATGCAGAGCGAAGAACGCCGCGTCGCCACTTCCACTCAAGTTCCAAGGACCGGCCACCGCCAACAGGTTCTGGTTCTGGTTCTGGTTCTGGTTCTGGTTCTGGTTCTGGTTCTGGTTCTGGTTCTGGTTCTGGTTCTGGTTCTGGTTCTGGTTCTGGTTCTGGTTCTGGTTCTGGTTCTGGTTCTGGTTCTGGTTCAACACCTCCAACGCGCGGACCACATCGTAAATCTGCATTCCTGCCGCGGTTTGTCCCAACAACATGAATCGGCGACGAAGATGAGTCCGATCACGTTCATCGCGTGACCACTCCGTTGGCCCCACACCACGCGGAACCACCAAGACGCTCGGGCGGCCGGAGGTCGTCAATTGTTTCCAGGCTGCAGCGTCAGGTTGAATGCCAACAAAACGCTCGGGTGCCACCACCGCCAATCCGGAGGAGGCTCGTTCCCAGCCCGCTTGGTCCAACACGATCACGTCCACGGAATCACCTGTGCTGGATGGCTCCAAGGGTTGATTGCCCGCTGTTTTGGTTGGACGCACGACAATCAATGGCAAGCGATAAGGTGACTGACTGGCGTATTCCGCGAACGTGACCTCGGCGTCCTCGCGTTGAACTTTCGAGACCACCTCCAGTTCCGGAGAGGCGGCCTCCTCAGGCCAACCTGCAAACGTCTTGGTCCGCAGCTGATGCTTCCAATCCTTGGTGGCGGCAACCAACTCGTCCGGTGTCTTCGGTGAGTCTTCGATCGATGCTTTGGGGACAAAGGTTTCGTGAATCGTGGTCACGCGTTCATCCTCGGGCAGCTCAGCAAAGACCTTCAATTGCTTTGGTTCAAACAGCTTGGTTGCCACCTTCTCGATCAGCGATTCATCGCCACGAAGATGACGGTTCAGCCAACGAAACGCGTGAATCCGTAGCTCTTGAGTGTCTTGGTGTGGCCCCGAGGTGATTTGCAATCCGAGGTTCTTCTCCGCTCCGTACAGTTCGTAGATCTTGCGAACCTTGGCGTGCAAATCGACCACGCCGTCGAGCGGAAAAATCGGGTCGCGGTCCGTGTTGGAGATCAACAGCGGACGCGGCGCCACCAAGGCCGCAACCATCGGAAAGTCCCAGCGGTAGGTGTTGACCATGTACATGCAATCGCAGTGACCACTGACGCAGCCATCCACCACATGGTTGTGAAGGTTGGTGATCCCAGCGACCGGAACGGCCGCCTGAATGCGTTCATCAACCGCAGCCAACCACCACGAATATGCCCCCCCACCGCTGCGTCCGGTCACACCGATCCGCTTCGGATCGACTTCGGGACGAGACTGCAGCAAGTCCACCGCACGCATGCTGTTCCAAGCCTCCACGCCAGCCGGGGTGTAGCCGCGATTGTTCCACCACCACATCTTTTCGCGATAGGTCCCATGGTGAATGCCTTCAATCTCACCAAGCTGAATCGTGTCGATGACCAAACACACATAGCGATTGCGGGCAAACCAGGCACCGTGGTGTTGGTAGTGAACCTTGTTCCCGTAGCTGATGCCATCCTCAACCACGCGGCCATGCCCACACACGTACAACACCGCCGGCAGCGGCTCATCAATTTCCGCAGGGCGATACAAGTTCGCGGTAACGTACAAACCTGGCAGCGACTGAAAGTGCAGCTTTTCAACGATCACGTCGTCCTTGCGAACTTCTCCCGTCACCGTGGTGTGCAGTTCACTTCGGGCTGGCATGGGATTCAACCCAATCATGTCCAGCAACTGCTGCCGATACATTTCGCGGCGGCTCGTCCAATCCTCCAACGTTTCAATGTCGGCGAGAGATTGCTCACTGAGTTGTCGAGTTTGTTGCTCAAAGTACTCCGCTACCAATTGATCGCCATCGGACGATTCCACGGCAGAAGGCTCCGCCGCCAAGCAGCCTGGGCCAAGATGGCAGTTCAACAAACAGCAGACGGTCGCCAAAGCAACCCAAACGGGCATGCGCATGAGTGAATCTCAATCGCGAAAGAGGTGGGAAGTGGGGCAGGTGGGGAACAACGAGCTGGCTCAATTCAGGGAACCAAGCGGTCGCTCCGCGTCATTGTAGATGGTTTGCTCCGGCCAGTGGCTTTCCCACCAAGGTGCTGCCACTTCGCGGTTCCCCCGCTCTTCACCTAAGTCCCGCTTCCATTCAATTCGTGGACGCCGCCCGGCGGTTGTACTGGTCGACTTGTTCGTTCAGCGTCCAAAGATCGTAGAGCCAGCCCAGCCCAAACAATCCTCCGGTCAAGAGATAGATGACACCGGTGAACCATTTTTCGAGGTAGAAGCGATGGATCCCAAACAATCCGAGAAACGTCAACAAAATCCACGCGATCGTGTAGTCCACCGGCCCCGTGGTGAAACGCATTTGAGCCCGGCGATCCATCCCCGGAATCAAAAACAGATCGATCAACCAGCCGATTCCCGCCAGTCCAAGCGTGAAGAACCAAATCGTGCCCGTGATTTGTTTCCCGTAATAGAACCGGTGAGCACCAAAGAATCCGAAGATCCAAACGATGTAGCCGATCACAACCGAATGGGTTTCGGGCGGAGGCAGATAGCCGGGTGCGGGGGACGTTGATGGCTGGGAATGATCGAGTTGTGTCGACATGGCACTTTACTGAAGTGGAACGCGTAAGCAGGTACGCAGGTGTCATCGGGTATGTGAGCCGTTGGCGTTCGCCACGGTTTTCACGCGCAGGCCAGGCTAACGCCCAAACGGCTCACATGGTTGTGCCCGATCATTCCAGCCGACCTGCTTAGGCACCTTTGCCGGCTGCATCTGCCGCGCCATTTTCAGCGGCAGTGATCGCGATTGGCATTCCACTCGTTGTGTGAGAACCGCTGGGGCAACGGTTTCAATTATGCAGTGTGATTTACGAATCGAATGATCGGCCTTGGCCCGAGCGTTCCGCTTTGGCTTCGGAGCGACTGCGTTGTTGCAGGTACAGCTTGATCGGAACTTCACCAAACGGCAGGTGGTCGCGCATCCAGGCGATCAGATAACGTTGGTAATCATGGGTGAAGGCTTTGGGGTCGGTGCACATCACGACCACCGTGGGTGGCTCGGTCGAAACCTGAGTCGCGTAGAAAATTTTGGGACGACGACCTTGGTACATCGCCGGTGGATGCTGGTCGATCGCGGCTCGGAGAATCCGGTTGAGCTCCCCTGTGGACACTCGACTTTGAGCTTGCTTGTAAAGCATCGCGGCGTGGTTCATCACCGCTTTGACGTTGCGTCCAGTTTGACCGGTGATGAACGCGATCGGAGCGTAGGACAACGTGGTGAATTGGTGACGCAGGTATTTGACCCAATGTTCCGTGGGCACTTCTTTGTCGACCTTGTCCCATTTATTGACCACGAAGAGCACCGGTTTGTGGTGTTCCATGATGTAGCCGACGAGCTGCTTGTCGACCTTGCTGACTTTTTCCAAGGCATCAAAGAACATCAGCACCACGTCCGCACGACGGACGCTGCGTTGTGCCCGGTGGCTACCGTAAAAGTCCAAGTCGGTTCGAATGGATTTGCGTTTGCGAAGCCCCGGTGTGTCGATCGCCAGGAACGTTTGCCCGTCGATTTCGAATCGCACGTCGACACTGTCTCGGGTTGTCCCAGCGACTTCGCTAACGATCATCCGATCGGATTCCGCCAATGTGTTGACGAAGGTGCTTTTGCCAACGTTACGACGCCCGACGATCGCCACCTTCATGGAGGACTGCGGAGCCACCAAGTCCTCGTCTTTCTCGGGCAGCCGATCCACGATGACTTGGATCAGATCGTCCCGGTGCCGGTTCTGAGTCGTGCTGACGGTGATCAGGTGCCCGCGCCCGAGCTGGCGGAATTCATCGGCGTGAATGTCCTGGTGCTCTTGGTCCGCTTTGTTGGCGACCAAGATCACGGGGCGTTCCACTCCCCGCAGGCGTTCGACGACTTCTTGATCCAGCGGCATCAACCCGGTTTGCACGTCAACGACCAACAGGATCACGTCCGCCGAAGCGATCGCCATGTCAATTTGCCGGCGCACATCGCTGGTCAGGTCGTCGGCGTCTTCGACCCCCATTCCGCCCGTGTCGACCAGTTCAAAAAACTGATCGTCGGACTCGATCAAGGTGGTCATTCGATCACGCGTCACGCCTTCGAAGTTATCAACGATAGCGAGACGTCGGCGTGCGAGCCAATTGAACACACTGCTCTTGCCGACATTGGGACGACCGACGATGGCGACTTGAGGGACTGGCATGACAAAAATTGAACAGAGGGTAAAAGGAACGACGAATCGGTGGTAACCTGCCAATGGTAAGCTGCGTCGAGCTTTTCAAGAATCCCTTCCTTGCTCGAACTTCCCCGCAATGACCGTTTTTTTGACGCGAAAACGCTTCCTCGGTTGCTCATGACCTCCCTAGAAAACGACCTCGATCCCGGCGAAGCTCGCGAAGCCACGGGAGAACTGCTGGCTCACCTGCAACGGGTCGGCATCCGATTCATCCCCCAACCGAATGCGGAATCGGTCGAATCGTGGCAATCACGCTGGCAACAGACCGTCGCCCCCCCCACCGAGGAAGCTGCACTGCCCGAGGGCACGCAACCCACCCCCCCCTCAGTGGCCAGCACGGCAGCAGCCGATCCGGCAACGATCGCCCCGGACGTCAAAACCCCGCCCCGAGCCCCTCAACATCGCTTGCAACCGGTCGAGTCGTTCTCGGTCTCTGACGATCCCTACCCCGGAAAGAACCTGCCGATTGCCGACCGCGAAACGGAACTGGCCAATTTGGCGTCCGTCGTGGCGGGATGCACCAAGTGCAGCATGTTGGCCAAGTGCCGAACCCAAACGGTCTTTGGCGAAGGCAATTCTGCCGCCCGGTTTGCGTTCTTGGGAGAAGCCCCCGGTGCGGACGAGGATCGACTCGGGCGTCCGTTCATCGGACGTGCAGGGCAGTTGCTCGACAAAATGGTCCAAGCCTGCAAACTTCAACGCGAAGACATTTACTTGCTCAACACGGTCAAATGCCGACCGCCTGAGAACCGCAATCCGGAACCCACCGAACTCGACAATTGTCGCTCATACTATGAGCAACAGCTTCAGATTCTGCGACCTGAATACATCGTGTGCCTCGGTGCAATCAGCGCTCATTCGTTGCTGAAGACCAAACTGTCGGTCGGTCGACTTCGACAACAGTTCCACCAGTATCACGAGAGCAAGGTGCTGGTGATCTATCACCCCGCGTACCTGTTGAGAAATCCAGAGGCCAAGAAGGCGGCTTGGGCTGACCTTCAGCTGCTGATGCGGGACGCAGGTTTGGCGTGAGATCGACGCCAGCGTCGTCGCGGTGATGGGCGAGCGGTGCGTCAGGGTATTCCGTCCACCGAATTTCAGTCACACCGAATTTCAGTCACACCGAATTTCAGTCACACCGGTTCAGCTGACCGGAACGGCTGCTTCCTCTTCCTCTTCCGGCGTCGCTTCCATCCAGCTGTCGTCCTCGTCGTCGATGTCTTCGTCTTCCGCGGCTCCCGCTTGATCCCCCAGCTTGGCTCGCAACTCCAGCACTTCCTCACGGATGGTGTTGAACTGCATCGCCATTGCGGACCAATGGTCATCGTTGCGAAAGGAGATGTTGCGTCCTTCTTTGCCGTCGATCAGGTTTTGCATCTCGCGACGCATGCTGAAAATCGGCCCGGCAAATCGGTTGCTGACCTTCAAGACGTCGTAGATCATCAGCGGTCCGAGCACCAACAGTCCGGGAACCCAATAAATGGCCTCGTCAGTGAGGGACAGAAACAGGTCCGCTGTCGCGACACCGGGGTGGATCATCGACTGAGTGAAGAACTGAATCACCACGAAATAGGTCACACACGCGGTTCCATACAGAACGGCACGTAGAATCAACGCCACTTGGACATCGCTGTCGATGAGCAATTGCTGCCGAAGCGGACGTTTGGGTCGCTGGGATTTCATGGGAGCAAATCCAATTCAGTTGGCGATGGCGTCAGACGAATGGCTCAAGCTATTGCTTGTCTCGGTCACCAAAATGCTGATTCCCGCCGCGGCGGTCACGATGATCAGTGACAGCATCACGGCGTACTCGACGGCAGTGGGGCCATCTTCTTCGAGCAAAAATCGCTTGATCGATCGCAAGAAGGGTCGCTGGGACATGGAAAGGGTTTCATTCGGTTGTGAATCAATGCGGCAGGATCACGCTCCTACTCTGACGAAAACCTAGCCCGGCTTTGCCAGATGGGCGGGGCTTATCGAATCGGATTGTCGCTGAACCGTGAATTCGTGCCGGTCATTCGGACTGTAACGTTTGAATCGTTTTTTCTCGAACTGGAACACCGAGGAAGCCCCTCAAGGGAGGAATCCATGGGACTTGACATCCCAGCAATTCAAATCTGCAGAGAAAATGAACTCCCTAACCAAATAGAACCTGGCACGGGGACAAATCGCGATTGCGGACGAAGTATCCTGTAGAAACATCAGTTTGATCCCAGTTTGGTACCTCACCGCCTCAGGTCTTTATTGTGATGCGATTTCGATCGATCCTGCCTTCACGTCTCGCTGCCCCCTGCTCGAATTCAGGTCTCACCTCCGCAATGGTCTGCTTGACCGTCGGATTGGCGTGGATGCTGACCGCGTTCGCTTGCAACTCCGCCTCCGCTCAACCGCTGCCCAACCCCAAGCATGGTGACCCGACGGACAAGTTCCACCCGCTGGAACCCTGGTTGCCGACGCCCAACGTTTACCGAACAGCATCCGGTGCCCCGGGACCTCAGTACTGGCAACAACGCGCCGACTACGCCATCGACATCGTGTTGAATGACGAAAACCAATCGCTCAGCGGCAATTGCCAAATCACCTACCACAACCAATCCCCCGACACCCTGGATTACCTGTGGGTGCAACTGGATCAGAACCGATTCAAAAACGATTCCGTTGCGATCACCAGTCAAGCAGCCCCCGGAATCAGCTCTCAGGCGACATTCAAGTTCGTCGAAACCATGCTCGCTCAACAAGCCTTTGACGGTGGCTACAAGATCAGCTCCGTGACCGATGCCAAGGGCGATGTGATTGACCACCTGATCGTCGACACAATGATGCGAGTGGACCTGGACGCACCGCTTCCACCCGGCAAATCCACTCAGCTGAACATCGAATACAGCTACAACATTGTCGACGCGAAAATGATTCGTGCTCGGGGCGGCTACGAATTCTTCGAAGACGACAAAAACTACATCTACGAAGTCGCTCAGTGGTTCCCACGGATGGCGGCCTACACCGACTACACCGGCTGGCAACACCACCAATTCTTGGGCTCCGGTGAATTCACATTGGAACTGGGGGACTATGACGTTCGGATCGATGTCCCCGCCGACATGGTGGTCGCATCGACGGGCACCCTGAAGAACACCAACGAAGTCTTGAAACCAGAATGGAAGACTCGTTTGGCCAAGATGAAAAAGGGCGAAGACCCTGAATTCATCATCACCCCCGAAGAAGCGAAAGCAAACGAAAAATCAAAGTCCAAAGAACGTGCGACTTGGAACTTCACCGCCAAAAATGTTCGCGACTTTGCCTTCGCCGCCAGCCGCAAATTCATCTGGGACGCGATGCCCGTCAAAGTGGGCGACCAAACCGTGTTGGCCATGTCGTACTATCCCAACGAAGCCGAACCGCTGTGGAGCCAGTACAGCACCGAATCCATCGCTCACACACTGGAAGTCTACGGACGCTATTCCTTTGAGTATCCGTACGAGGTGGCGATCAGCGTCAACGGGCCGGTCTACGGCATGGAATACCCCATGATCTGCTTCAACGGCCCGCGTCCGGAAGACGACGGCACGTACAGCAAAGCCACCAAGTATGGACTGATCAGTGTCATCATCCACGAAGTCGGCCACAACTTCTTTCCGATGATCGTCAACAGCGACGAACGCCAGTGGACCTGGATGGACGAAGGACTCAACACGTTCCTGCAATATCTGACCGAGCAAGAATGGGAAGACAATTACCCCTCGCGACGTGGCCCACCCGAAAAGATCGTTCCCTACATGCGAGGCAGCAACCAACGGCCGATCATGACCAGCAGCGACGAGATCCTGCAATTTGGTTCCAACGCCTATGGAAAGCCTGCCACCGCACTGAACATCCTGCGGGAAACGGTGCTGGGCCGCGAACGGTTCGACTATGCGTTCTCGCAATACGCGAAACGCTGGAAGTTCAAACGCCCCACGCCCAGTGACTTTTTCCGCACGATCGAAGACGCCTCCGGAACCGACCTGGATTGGTTTTGGCGAGGTTGGTTCTACAGCACCGATCACGTGGACGTCTCCATCGAGGGCGTCGAACTGTATTTGATCGACAGTGGCGATCCAGACGAAACCGCCGAACGCAAACGCAAGCAGAAAGACGCTCGCGAAGACACCGTGAGCGATGAACGCAACCGCGCCCTGCCACTTCGTCGACGAATCGATTGGCGTCCCGGTTTGAAAGATTTCTACAACGCGGCGGACTACGACGAAGACAAAGTCGAAGAAAACGATCGCAAGAACTATCAAAAGTTCCTCGACAAACTGAGCGACGAACAACGCGCCATGCTGCGTCGGACCACCCGGTTCTACGTCATTCAGTTTGCCAACAAAGGTGGCTTGGTGATGCCAGTTCCATTGCGCATTCACTACGCTGACAACACGTCCGAGGATGTTCAGCTGCCGCCTGAAATCTGGCGTGTGAACAGTCAGTCCGTGAAGCGGTTGTTCCTGACCGAAAAGGAAATCGTTCGTCTGGAAATTGATCCCAAACGAGAGATCGCCGACACCGATGGCAGCAACAATCATTGGCCGCCAAAGTTGGAACCGAGCCGCTTCAAACTCTATCAATCCGGAAAATCCAGCAACCCGATGCGAAAGGCTGCTGAACAGGAAAAGGCCGAGCAGAAAAAGAAAGCGGAGCAGGAAAAGAAAGAGTCCCAGCCCAAAGCCGAGGACTCCAAACAGCCTGCAGACAAGCCGGATGCAGACAAGTCCGCCGAGCCCAAAAGCAAAAAGCCCGCCGACAAAAAGCCCGCCGATAGAAAGTCGGAAGACAAGAAGCCCGCCGACAAGAAGCCAGAAGCCAAGTCGTCAGAGGCCTCTGACGAATGATCGCCCTGGTCACCTGCAGTTGGCTCCTTCTGGGCGGGATGCTTTTGCATCCCACTCAAGAAACCCTGTGTGAACTTCAATGGAACCCGGAGACCGAGCGAATTGAAATTGCGTTTCGCTTGACCCTCGGGGACGAAGAACGTTTGCTAAAAGAAGCGGAGTCGACGCTCACCAAATTGCGAGCCCGACACTCAGCTTCCGATCCCAAATCCGAGGTGGATTCTCAATCCGCCGCGGAGGGCAAGGCGGCGCTTCAGCGGAAGCCTCAACAACTGGCGTTTGGCCGTCACATGACATTCGCCAATGACGACGCCTGCCTGCCGGCAGCCACCGTCGCCAACGCCGCGAAATATCGCTGGGTGGGACGCCGAGAAGAAGGCATCCACGTGTGGTGGTTTGCCGAGTACATGGTTGGGTCCGACGACGCCTCCGAAATCAAACCGCCCAGCCACGTGCGTTGTGATTTGTTCGTCGACAGGGCCCAGAACACCGTCCATCCCAGTGGACATGGGCCGCACGATGCGTTTCAAAACACATTCGTGATTCTGGGTCACCCCGTTCCGGTCTCCGCGGTGATCACACCGCGGGACCCGGTCGCAGAACTGAAATGGCCGGACTGATTTCGCCGGCCGCCCAGCTCAGGCTGCCATTCGAGCGTTTTGTGTCACTGCACTTCGACGCTGAGCGTTCGAGTGTTTGCCAGCGTTGGATGCTTCTTGAGCCAGCACTTCTTCGGCGAGCGATTGGTAGTCGATCGCTCCGTTGCTGTCGCTGGAGTAATCGAAGATCGATTGCCCAAAGCTGGGAGCTTCTGCCAATCGAATGTTGCGGCGGATCCGGGTGTCAAAGAACTTCGCACCCGAGAAGAACTCGCGTCCGTCCTTGGAAGCAGCGAAGAATTCATCGATGTCAGTGCTGACTTCGGCGGCCAATCTGGTGTTGGCGTCGTACATGCACAACACCACTCCGCTGAGCCGCAGTTTGTTGTTCATGCGTCGCGAAACGACTTCGATGGTTCGCAGCAGTTTGGACAAACCGTGCAACGCCAAGAAATGTGGTTGCAGTGGCAGGAAGACTTCCTCGACCGCGACCAAGGCGTTGAGCGTCAGAACACCCAAACTGGGTGGGCAGTCCAAGACCAAGTAGTCAAAGTCTTCCTCATCGTCGGCCAGCTTGTCGCTCAAAATCATCTCGCGACCGACTTCACCGGCCAACTCCATTTCAGCGGCAGCCAAGTCCAGGTTGGACGGAACCACAAACAGGTTTTCACCGACTTGCTGGCGTGCTTCGGAAAGCGAAACATCGCTGCACAAAACTTCGTACATCGAAGGCACACTGCCATCGATGGCAGTGATTCCAAGGTGCAACGACGCGTGCGCTTGTGGATCCAAATCCATCACACAGACGCGACGACCGGATCGAGCGAGCGCGGCAGCCAAATTGACGCTGCTGGTCGTTTTGCCCACACCACCTTTTTGATTGATGACAGCGATTGATCGCATGATGGCAATGCTCCTGAGTTACAAATGGTTAAGGGCGTGCGTTGAGATGGATCCGATCCAGATCGGGCAACCGATCAAGCGGTTCGCAGATCGTTGCTGAGGTCTTGGTAGGCCAAAAGAACGTCATACAAATCCGAGTCGATTCGCACCACATCATCTGCGAAATCCATCAGCCAAGTTCGGTTGCTCTGGCCCGCTTCGATCAACAATCGAGCCACTTGTGCCAGCGGCAACGAAACGGTTTTGGGCGTTTCCAATCCCGCCATGCGATCCAGTTCCATCTCGCGGCGAGCTTGTTTCAGGTCGGTGGAATCCGATTTCGATTGATGACGGGCAGTGAGGGATGTCACAGAGAGTCATTCCATTGACGAGTGTTTTCGGTTGGCATGGCCGCGAAGATTGGCAACCCGTGGACCAGGATGTAACAAGCCGAGCGGGTTCGACGCCAGGGCGTCGCGTGAAAGAAGTATCGACTGTGCCGACTGGGCAACTTGAGGAAAATTTGAGGGCAATGGTTTCCGCTTGAATCGGATCCAGAAAAAGCGGCCAAAAACATCCCGGTCTCGCACGACCATTGGCGTCCACCGGCGTTTTCTGGACAGATTCCTGGCTGCAAGGTGTTCCAGCTCGGACGACTTGTTGAACCACCCCCTCGGAAGCGATCATGATAGGAGCCCCAGACGCCCCGCCATTTTGTCGCTCGCGCCCCCTCCCAGAGGCTTTTCAATGCCAATGTCAAATCCACCGCCGGTCTCCGATCAGCCCAGCGAGTCCGAACTGCCCGCTGACAAGCAACCCGAGACAGCAGCCACACCGCCCAACCAAACCGCAACCGGACTGAAACAATCGATCATGGGCTGGTGTTTCAAACCCATGCCCGTGATGACGTTGGCCACCGAAGCCAAGAAGATCGGCTACACCGCTCTGGAAGGTGTCGGCGCCGAACACTACCCCGCGATCAAGGAACTGGGGCTCGACATTTCGTTGGTCGGCAGTCATGGCTTCCAAACAGGCCCCCTGGATCCCGCCAATCACCCAGCGGTGGAGCGATCACTCCGCAAGGGAATCGACTTGGCAGTGCAGTACGGTTCGCCCTCGGTCATCACGTTCACCGGAATGAGAACCCCCGGGATCACCGAGGAAGCGGCCTTTCGAAACTGCGTCGCCTGTTGGAAGCGGGTGACTCCCTACGCGGAGCAGCACGGCATCCAAATCGTCCTGGAACATCTCAACAGCGTGGATGACTCTCATCCCATGAAGGGGCACCCGGGATACTGGGGCGACGACATCCATCGGTGTGTGGACCTGATCCGTGCCGTGGATTCGCCAGCCATGAAACTGCTGTTTGACATCTACCATGTGCAAATCATGCACGGTGACGTGACCCGCCATATCCGCCGTTATCACGAATTTGCGGGGCATTATCACACCGCCGGCAATCCAGGCCGCGGAGAGCTGGATTTTAACCAAGAAATCAACTATCCACCTATCATCCGGGCCATTCGAGAGACCGGCTATACTGGATACCTCGCCCAAGAATTCATTCCCACCAACCCGGATCCGATCGCCTCCCTCCGCCAAGCATTCACGTTGTGTAACGTCTGATTTCTTGGACTCCCGCCACCGAACGTTGTCACCAGAACTTCGGTTCGCATTTTCGACCATGTCCGAAAAAACTCCCCCCAATCACCGACCGATCGACGCTTCGATCGACGACGCGAATCCGAATTCGGATCGTGATGCGGCGGAGGGGAATGCGTTGACCCGGCCGGGATTGCCAACCGCCGAATCCGATGATTCCAGCGACGAACGGGCAGGCGAATCCGGCGATTCGATCTTTGACCAAATTCGTCACTGCCATCCGAATCCCCAAGCGGCCACGGAACTGCTGGATGACCTGCATTTCGCCACCTTGGGTTTGCGCACCAACGAAAGCCGCCTGCACATCATCCGAACCGCCACCAAACGCAGCGCTGGTGCGCTCGCGTCGGTTCAGGTCAGCAAGCCTTCGACCATCAACGAATGTCACCTGGCCCGTGTGATCACGTCCGCCTATCGAGTGATGGATCCGCGGTACCGGATCGACCGGCATCAACAAGTCCAACTGGGGCGGATCCTTCCGTTCGAACTGGAAAGTGTTTCTTGCAAGTCGTTTTCGCAAGAAACCTTCTTCGCGACGACCGCCCAAGACTCATCGCTTCCAAACAATGTTCTGATCCCCCATCCCCCGGCCACCGCTCCCACCACCCCTCGCGGCCAATTGATTGACCTGGCCATTGAGGCCAGCGACCCAGGGAAGATTGCCGAAGCGGACACACCACCGACCAATTGGGTTCGAACCGTCGAAAGTTCGTTGCTGGACGACCTGCCGCCTCGAAACGAAGGCGAACAGGTTCTCGAAGAGATGCGTGCTCATCGAGGACGCTTGAAACGCTGGATGTCAGAGGTCCGCACACTGATCGGGCTCTCCGTCCTCTGTCTTGCTGCGACGTTCTACTTGGCCTACTGGCTCGGCGCTCGCCAGGCGAACCAATCGTCCACCGCCATCCATCCCACGGATCCGATTGCGAGTGTCCAGGCGGACGCCCCCGCACCCCAGACGCCTGAGTTGCCCGCGACGGAATCGGCCCCCAACAACGAGCCGCTCCCCCCGGAACTTGCTCCCGTTCCAACCTCCAAGGCGGTGACTCCCAGCGGTCCAGCCGTGGCAGAACTCGCCGCGGAGTTAGGGAACGAATCATCCACGCCCCAATCCAACATCCCCCAGCCGGATCCCCGACCGGCCATGGAGCAATCCGACATCGTGACCCGTGTCGATGTGGCGGCCATCGCCGAGACGGAACCTGCCTCCCCCGGCGGTGAATCGCCAGCCGCTGCCATGGAAATGTCTCCCGTGTCGGATGCCCCGGCCTCGGACGCTCCTTCCGCCAGCTCAACCGCCGACAATTCCCCTGCGATCAAATCACCGTCGCCCGCTGAAACACGGCCCCCGAGTGAAGTTGCTCCCGAGCGTCGCGAACCGCGATGGACAGACGCCCAGATCAGCGAAGCGACCCAGGAATTGTGGGACGAGACCGAACGGGCCTCCCGGCGTTTCCAGTTGACGGAAGCTGCCGGACTGATCGACCAGTGGGAACTGATCGCGGAACTGGCCGGCAATGGATCACTGGAACACGTCGCCGCGATGCATCTCAGCTTGCGAGCCAGTTGGCTGGCCGAGCCGTTTGAAACGACCTGCCAACGTGCCCAGGACTTGGCCGCGTTGACCGCCGCGGTGACGGGATCCGCAACACCAGAACCATCCGCCTCGGTGACGGAGACCCCATTCACTTGGTCCGACCCAATGGTCCGCCAGTTGATTGAGAGCTGGCGTGTCTGTCGCTTGACCATTTCCACCACCGACCACCTCAATCATTTGCTCTTGCGCTCCAATGAGTTGTTGGACCAATTGATTCTGAACAATCAAAATCAGTGGTGCTCTTCGTTCGGGTTCGACGCGGAACGGTTGATCGCGTTCACGACCGACGAACAGTCCCGCATTGAACTCGAGGATCTGCTGGCATCCGCCAAAACGCTACCGACGGGCGCCGAACTGGAACGCATGAAGCAGTCCGACGCATCGGCAGGCGTTCTGGGTCGAACACTGTGCCTGCATCTTCGCCGCTGGGACGAGGGCGTGCCGTTGATGTGCAACGCGTCCGATTCGCGTCTGGCATCGGTTTCGAAAGCCGAAATGCAGTGGCGAGAAGCACAACATCCGCCCGCAGCAGAAGACGTCGATCGAACACGTGGCGAACTGGGGGTCCGATGGTCAAAGATTGCCAGCCACTACGGTGGTCGAGACGCCGCCTCCATCCGATTGCATGCTTTGGAACTGCTTGAAGGACTGGAAGAGTACGCAGACCAACGCGCTGAGATCCTTGACTTGCTGCCGCGTTACATGACCGCCAGCCTGTCAAAAGCGTCTGCCACTCAAAGCCTGTCCGCTCCGGTTCGCTTGTCGCGGTTGCGATAGCCGACTCAGCCACCTCGCAGCCCATCGACGGAGACCGCTATGACCGACGGCATCGAATCCCTGTTGCCGCCTGCCGTCGCGATCATCCTGGCCCTGATCACTCGCCGTGTCTTGGTGCCGTTGACGATCGGCATCCTGGTCGGCACCGCAACATTGGCCTCGCGTGAATCCAGCGGCCCGCTCAGCGTTCTCACGGGGACCGCTTCACGCTTCATTCAAACGATTGACCAATCGGTCCGTGACTGGGATCACCTGCACGTTCTGGCCTTCACGCTGTTACTGGGAGCCATGGTTGGCGTGCTGGAATCCTCGGGCAGCATGGCTCGGATGATCTCCGGTTGGACTCGCCGCGTCTCCACCCGTCGCGGTGGACAATCCCTGATTGGGTTCACAGGGCTGCTGATTTTCTTCGATGACTATGCCAACACGTTGCTGGTGGGCGGAACGATGAGAACCACGGCCGATCGCTATGGAATCTCCCGGGCCAAGCTGGCCTACTTGGTTGATTCCACCGCCGCGCCCGTCGCTGGCCTAACGCTCGTGAGCACCTGGGTCGCAACCGAACTGAGCTACCTGCAAGAAGGACTCGCCGACGCCGGCATCGAAGCCACCAACATGACGTTCTCCGTGTTTCTGCAGAGCCTTCCGTATCGCTTTTACCCGTTGTTGGCACTCTGGTTTGTGTTCGTCATCGCCACGTCGGGCCGAGACTTTGGGCCCATGTGGGCCGAAGAAAATGCGGCCGTTCAAAAGCCTAGGTCACACCACCGACAATCGTCCGCCGGATCCTGGCCCGACATTTTCGCGGCAGTCATGCCCGTCGGGATCTGCCTGATCGTGATCAGTGTTGTGCTCGTCACCACCGGACTGCAGGAACCCGCCGCATCCGAAATGTCTCTGTGGCAGTACTTCGGTCATGTGATCGGTTCCGGCAATTCCTACCTCGCACTGGTCGCTGGAGGAGCCGCGGGATTGATCGCAGCGGGCACCCTCGCGATCGCTCTCAGTGGCGTCTCCTGGGAATTGGTCGTCATGGGCTCGGCAAAAGGCATGCTGCAGATGCTGCCTGCCATGGCAGTGCTCTGGCTGGCCTGGGCGTTGTCTTCCTTAACCGGCGAAGACCAACTCAATACCGGCGGGTACCTCGCCTCGATCCTGAACGAACGTCTTCCCGTCGAATGGTTGCCAACCTGTGTTTTTCTGCTGGCGGCATTCATCGCGTTCTCAACGGGAACCAGTTGGGGAACGATGGCCATCCTGACACCTCTCGCCGTTGCCTTGTCAATCAATCTTCAACAGGCACTGTTGGTGCCGGAGACGCTGCTGGCCGCGTCCGACACGGCTGCCTCATTGGCGATGTCACCCATTTGCCTGGCAACCTTCAGCAGTGTTCTGGCAGGTGCAATCTTCGGCGACCATTGCTCCCCTTTGTCGGACACAACGGTGTTGTCCAGTCGTGCCTGTGACTGCAATCACGTGCTTCATGTTCGCACACAAATGCCATACGCCTTGGTCGTGGGCGTCACCTGCATCCTCTTCGGAACCCTTCCCGCATCCTGGGGCGTCTCCCCCTGGATCAGCTTGCTGATCTCCGCCGCTGTGCTTTGGGTGATCGTTCGAGTGCTCGGCAAACACCCCCAACCGGCATCCAGCTAGCCGAGTTTGCGGGTTCTGACAGATGTTCCGATTCAAAATCAAGTCGAAGCCTTCCAGGGCTTCCTTCGATTGAGCTGCCATCCTGAATTGCCGATGAAAGAGGAGTGAAGTCCCCGGTAGTTCGTCACACCAATCAGTTTGCGTGGCAGGTTTCCAATCGAAATGCAAAGCTCTGTGACCATGAATCCTGCGGAAGATCGCGGACTGACCAAAGCAGCCATCTTGCTGATGAGCCTTCCCACGAAGGTTGCCGCCAAGGTCCTGGGGCAACTGCCGCCGCGATTGATCGAAACGATCAGTATCAAAATCGCTCAAATCGATTCGGTCGGTGGCGACGAACAAGAAGTCGTGATCGCCGAGTTCTTGACCAGCAAAGCGAGTTCGATCTACGCCAGCCCCGGTGGACTGGAACGCGCCAAAGAACTGATCAAAGAAGCACTGGGCCGCGATGCCGGCGAACTGATCGGCAATTTGCAACAAACGATCGAGGCGATGCCTTTCGGCTTCGTCAAAAAGGTCGACACGCAAACGCTGCTCCAGTTCATCGGAGAGGAACACCCCCAAACGATCGCCTTGCTGCTCTCGCATGTTCCCTCTTCCTACGCCGCCGAAGTTTTGGGTGGACTCGACAGCGTGAAACAGCTTGAGGTGATCCGCCGAATCGCCGCCATCGGAAGAACCAGCCCCACGGCGGTCTCCGAACTGGAACGAGGCCTCGAACTTCGACTCAGCAACATGGTCAACCAGCAACACAGCAACACTGGTGGTGTGGAAAGCGTTGCCGAAATACTCAACGTGGTCGAACGCGCCATCGAGCGGACGATCATGGAATCACTGGGACGCGAAGATCCAGAATTGTCAGAAGACATTCGGCGTCTGATGTTTGTCTTCGAAGACATTTCCAAACTGGGCGACCGGGACATCCAAGCGTTGCTCAAGAATGTCGAGACCGCGCAGTGGGCGATGGCACTCAAGGGTGCCAGCGAGACGCTTCAGCAAAAAGTCCTGCGAAACATGAGCTCGCGAGCCGCCGAGAACCTGCAAGAAGAAATGGGGTACCTGGGCAGCGTGCGGATCAGCGAAGTCGAATCCGTGCAACAAAAGATCGTCGACATCGTCCGCCATCTCGAGGACACCGGCGAAATCTCACGTCCGACCGGCGAAGCCGAAGAAGAGTACGTGACCTAACGCTTCGTGCTCTCGCTGCAAACAGGCTCCTCGGACACCGAGCCATCCTTCGCCGCCAACCGATTTGACTTGATCCCAAACGGTTGCATTGCCCCGGGACACTGCTGCCCCGTCAGAAAAAACCGGTTCCCCTCACCAATTCGATTGAAGCATTTGACCGGTCCGATCCGATACTCCTTGTACCATGGATTGGGAGGGTGGAACGATCGGTGCCATATCGTTCCAGCAATGATAGGGCCATGGTGAGGCAGGGAGGGCTTCACCATGGCCCTTCCCTTGCGCAGACAGCTCCCGCTGCGATCGTCCAAACATGGTTCGCGAGATCGCTTGGCCTGTTCGGATCGGCACCTTCAATCGGCCGCCTCTCCAATCTCAAGAAGACAGCCCGACGAGGGCCAACTTGAGAGACCTCCCCGCGGGAACGGCTGCCCCAGGGCGTCAGCCCAATGCCATCTACTTTAGAACCAACCAAGGGGATTTTGTTAGCGGAACGGCGCGAGCCGTCCGGTAGAACGTGGGTGTTTTCCGGCGCGTCACCGGACGGCTCGCGTCGTTCCGCTACAAAGTAGATGGCATTGGGCGTCAGCCAATTCGCACGGCCCAGACGCGGAACGTCAGGTCGTTTGCTTGGGTGCCTCTGATCGAAAAGGCTTCCCAGCTCGGTAGAGGTCAAGTCGAGAACGAAACTCTTTGGTCAACTCTTCATCGGTGGAAAGCCCGATTGCCTTCTCTTGATATTTGACAGCCTCATCAAACTTCCCCACCTCGGCGTAGGCAGCTGCAAGTGTGTCGAGTTGGTCTGCCTGCTTCCAGTGGCTCAGCAGATTGGCTCTCTTTGCGTCCTCGATCGCTTTCGGTCCATCCCGGAATGCGCCAACGGGGGAGGTCGCCAGGATCCATGCCCGACCACTGTACGCTGCTGCAAGTTCTGGAGCGATCAAAATCGCTTCGTTGTAGTCCGCCAAGGCTCTCTCGTTGTCGCCCTGTTCCACTAACAGCGTGCCTCGGTTGACATAGGCCGACGCACTTCCGGGATCGATCGCGATCGCTTTGTCGTAGTCAGCCAAGGCCTCCTCGAGCTCGCCCTTGAGTCGCCACAGATTCCCCCTGCTGAAGTGTGCGTCCCCATCCTTCGGCTCGAGGGCAATGGCTTCGTTGAGATCCGCCAAGGCTCGGTCGTGATCTCCCCGAGCGGTCAACACAAAGCTTCGGCACTTGAACGCAAACGCGTTGTTGGGACTCAGAGCAATGGCAGCGGTGAACTCAGCAATCGCCTTGTCCAGCTCACCTTGATTGTAGAATTCCACCCCCAGGTTGCATCTTTCCTTCGCAGCATCGGCTTGCCCGAAAGCCGCGGTGCCAATCAGACAGGCGACTAGCACCAAAACAAAACGCATCGACGTTCTCTTTTTTAAGAGGGATCAAACACAGGACGACCTGACACATCTGTCCCGACCGTTCCGACGTCCTTCCTCAATCTTGAGCGGGCGCGACGGGTTCCATTGTCGCTCGAATCACCCCGCGGTAAAGATCACCATCCGTTTGCCAGGGATCCCCGCCTCCATTTCGCCCGGAGCGGCGCAGATGAAATCCACGCACAATGAACTTCGAACGAAGCTGCCCCGTTTTCTCCAAGCACTCGAACAGGTAGTCCCGCTCGGTATCAACATCCGCCGCGGTGACGTGAGTGATTTGTCCCGTCGTTCGGCTGAGGCCGACGCGCTCGTCATAGACAGCCGACCCGATCCATTGGGGGCGTCCATCGTCGCTCAACTCATTGCTCTTCCAAAAACGCACGTGATGTCGATGCCGCGGGTTATCGCCGACCGGTTGCTCAAAAGCAAAATCTTCCTTGCGTCCATCCAGATACAAACTGCTGACCGGCGCAGCGTCATCGGGCCTGGAGAGAACCGTGTCAGCAGCAATCTCCAGGTCACTCTTGAGTCCCAATGCAGACGCCGCATACCAGCCCGCAGCATGCATGATCGATTCGAGTTCGAACTCCGTTCCGATCAACGCCACGTTCAGCGGGTCACCGGGGTGATGATCCCCTGTCTCCGTGATCCGCGGCACATCATCCAACGCAGGATCCACCCGCGCGATACTCTGCCAGACGAGCGGGGCGACCAGGTACGCCAAAATGCCCCAAATCAATCCCAAGCCAATCAGCAAGTGAATGACTCGGCGGCGGCGAGACAGAGACGACTGAGACAGAGCAGATTCTTCGTTCAATTTCGATGTCTTCCAATGCGATGGGTGAAAAGAGATTCCGCGTGACACGCGTTCAGCGCTGGACGGTTGATCGTTCACTTCCAAAAGTCCAACTCCGTGGCTCGGCCCGTTGGGACTGTGGCGTGCGTGATTGGTGGGGCCGTCTCGTTCGTAGTTCGTAGGCCGGACCAAGCGAAGCGCCGTTCCGGCAGCATGCGTTGTTAGCTCGAATGGCTTGAGGAACCCTTTCGGTGCAATCCTGCCCCGGGGCAGAAAGGGAACAAGGCGAAAACTCACATCCAAGCCAACGCCGCGGTCGTTCCGGTTGCGTACCAGAACCGCCGCGAATGGCAAATGGCTCACATGCCCGAATGACTCTTGCCACGCCGCTTCGTCCCAGCATTTGCCGCAATAGAAGCATCGTCATCGTTTCCATTGAAAAACAACGAGGCATTAACAATCGGCATTGTCCCCAGGTTCGTCCCCACGATCAGACGCTCGAGTTCGCGTATCAATTCGTTTCGCAATTCAAGCTGATGTTCGGTTGGCTCTGGCATTCTGGTTTCAACCTCGTCGAGAGGGGAATCGATCGAATCATTTGCCGGTGTCTCCCATGGGGTAATCCAGCGAGAACTCACTCTGGGGACGTTCAAGGAATTCATCCAGCACAGGCGAATAGGTCTGAACGTCAATCCTGTTTTCGCCAGGGCGGAACGTCATGATGCGCAAGAAACCGCTCCCCGCCTGGATCCTTGGAACGTCCCAGTACCAGTAGTCGGCCTGAACCTGATGGACAGCGTTCCCATGCTTGCCCTTGCTGGTCAGTCGGTTTTCCATCGCATGCCCCGACAGAACCAGAAAGATGTTTTCATGGCGACTGACAAAGTCTTGCCAAATGGCCTCTCCTGAATTCCCCTGCACCGCGTATTGGTCAGCACTCGATCGCTGCCCGTTTTTGCTGGTCAGGTAAGCATGCGTGACAACGATGGTTCGGCAATCCGCATGCTCGGAAACAACCTCGTTGGCCCATGCAAGGACCTTGTCGCGAGGTTTGAATTCGAGAGCAAGAATGAGAAACTTCATCCCACCTGCGTTTAGAAAGACGTAGTAATTCTCGATCTTCCCCTCTTCCTGAAAATGCAGGCTCTTTTCACCGCCGAACTGTGACCGATACAACGGATTTTCGGTGAATCGCGAGGGCGAGAAATAGGCGTTGACCAAACTGTCACGCGAATAACTGGTGCGCCGGTGCTGAGGTGAATATCCCATGTCATGATTCCCCGAACACAGGACATACGGAACGTGATTGTCAATCACTTTGAAAGCGTCATTCGCGATCTTCCACTCTTCATCGTGATCCGTCTGAGTGATATCACCCACATGCACCGCCATGACGATGTTCAATCTCTTCTGATTCTGCTTGATCCACTCCGTCTGTTCAAAGAAGCAGAATCGTTGATCACCGATGCCAGGCCAGTGCTTTTGAGTTTCGCGATGCCTGACGTCGGCGTAACCCTGAGTGTCAGGCAGAACGACCAGCGTGAAGGAATCCGGCCCTGGTTCGGCGTCCTCATTCGCACCAATCGCGTCTTGCCCCATCAAGGAAAAAGGCTGGCAACAAGCAAGCACCAGCAAGACGAACACCAGCAATGTCGATCGTTTCAAAACATTTCCCTTCTTTGACCGGCGTCATGCAAATCCCCTATCATTCTCAGGAAGCCGCCCCCCGTTTGCAAGCATTTTACCAGGGACCTGAACACAAACCTGGGGCCACCCACAAACTTTAGCAGCGGCAGTGACCCGCTGTTGCCACAGGAGGACACCTCGGATGCTCATGAGCAACGAATTGCGAGCTTGCACACGAAAGAACCTCGGTATTGGCCGGCAGCGCGCAGCCGTCAACTCAGACGGAATTCAGGGGCAATCGTCGGCTTGGAAAACGGCTGGATCAGTCCGATGACAATCCAAGCGGGTTTTCGTGGGCGCAAAGCCAGTGCTGGCCACACCGTATCGCCTCTTTCGCGAGGCTCTCAGGAGTTCCCGCTGCTCGCTTGAAGACTCGCCCAAACTTGCACACGACATCGCACCAGCCGGTCGCATCCAACCCGATTCGGCTCAAGATCGGGGACAAGTGTTCCGGGATCACTCCCACCTTCCCGTCTCGCAACTGCCGCCCGGTCCAGTCGAGCAATTCCAAATACTGAGCCATTGAAACGCTTAAGAATCCCTTGGAGCTCGCCCTGCGTCCAGAGCTCTCTAAGCACGGCCCCACCGGATCATCCTGTTCGTTGATCTCAATCGGGCTCATCCAACCACTCTTACGACGCCGCCGACTGCGTTCCCAGTCGTGAGTGTTGGGCCGAGTGCGATCTTCCCGCTCCGCCAAGTCGTCGATCCGATCCTTCGCTCCGGTGTAATCACTGGTTTCCGGCGTTTTAGCGATGGCGGCGCGGATCGGATTGAGGTCCACGTACGCCGCACAAGCCAGCAAACTCGCCTCATCAAGAAGATTTTGCAGCTTGTATCTGCCCTCCCAAAATCGGCCGGTGCACTCATCCTCCCGGTTGGCTCGCCGAGCAATATTCTCCGCCGTACACCGCATCCACCAACTCACATCGGATAGCCGCTGACGCCGTTCGGCTAGCACCTCAGGTTGATTGACGATCATGTCAATCTCTGGCTTGGACGGAATCTCCGGTGAACCGTCAGGCTTGCGACGATGGGGAAACAAACGCAACCAACGACGGGCAACTTCTTCGTCCGTCCAAGCCGCCACCACGTCCGGACGGCTACGCAGCACGATGTGCAAATGATTGCTGAGCACCGTGTAGGTCAAGCAATCGATTCCAAAGACACTTGCGAGGAACTCCAGTCGATCACGAATCCACTGCCGCCGATGTTCAAACGATTGCCCCGAGAACGGGTCATCGCCGCACAAGAATGCTCGCCGGACGCACCGCTGAACAGCATGGAAGACTTGGATTTCTGAGGGGTCAGCAACTTCGTAACGAGGTTTGCGAGCCATGAGATGTCTCCGGCGAGAGGAAGCGATACCGCAATCCTACGCACGACACCGCAATAGGCAAGACAGAAAGTGGGTGGCCCCTTCTCACGTCAAGAAGATTTTGCAGCTTGTATCTGCCCTCCCAAAATCGGCCGGTGCACTCATCCTCCCGGTTGGCTCGCCGAGCAATATTCTCCGCCGTACACCGCATCCACCAACTCACATCGGATAGCCGCTGACGCCGTTCGGCTAGCACCTCAGGTTGATTGACGATCATGTCAATCTCTGGCTTGGACGGAATCTCCGGTGAACCGTCAGGCTTGCGACGATGGGGAAACAAACGCAACCAACGACGGGCAACTTCTTCGTCCGTCCAAGCCGCCACCACGTCCGGACGGCTACGCAGCACGATGTGCAAATGATTGCTGAGCACCGTGTAGGTCAGGCAATCGATTCCAAAGACACTTGCGAGGAACTCCAGTCGATCACGAATCCACTGCCGCCGATGTTCAAACGATTGGCCCGTGAACGGGTCATCGCCGCACAAGAATGCTCGCCGGACGCACCGCTGAACAGCATGGAAGACTTGGATTTCTGCGGGATCAGCAACTTCGTAACGAGGTTTGCGAGCCATGAGATGTCTCCAACGAGGGGAAGCGATACCGCAATCCTACGCACGACACCGCAATAGGCAAGACAGAAAGTGGGTGGCCCCTTCTCAGCCCCTATTTCGCGAGTAATGTCGATGACGCCTTTGCCATCCGTAAACAGTGGGCCAAGGTGATAATCGTTCTTCCTGCGGGCAAACGTTCGAATCTCCATTGCGACGGGAGCGCCGGTGTATTGCGAATCGCCGGTCTCTTTCGGATCAAGTGACCACGTCACGACGTTTATGGTGATTCGATGTGGGAGTATTAGCTGTCCCATTGCTTTCACTGTGACACGAGTTGCGGCATAACGTAATGCGTAACCGGGAACGCGCGGGAAAGTTTCTAACGGCCAAATCGCTTAGCTCGCGTTCTCCGGTTCACGCGAGGGTTACTCGCCGGTTTGAGCAGTGTCCGGATTGCGAAAATATCGAAGGACATTGCTTGCCGTACGCGGGATGCCGCAGCCGAAAACGATCAACGTCGGCATGAAAGCAGCAAAAGTCATTGCGCGAGCGGGATGTTCGAGAGCAACCCTCCATCTTAGCAAATAAAAATCAAGGGAGATCAAGATGCAAACAGAAATCGCGATTGCCCGTGTCAGCAGTGGACGTCGATGCAGTGGCATTGTTGAGAATGAAGTCAGGTGCAAACCTGGGGCCACCCACAAACTTTAGCAGCGGCAGTGACCCGCTGTTGCCACAGGAGGACACCTCGGATGCTCATGAGCAACGAATTGCGAGCTTGCACACGAAAGAACCTCGATATTGGCCGGCAGCGCGCAGCCGTCAACTCAGACGGAATTCAGGGGCAATCGTCGGCTTGGAAAACGGCTGGATCAGTCCGATGACAATCCAAGCGGGTTTTCGTGGGCGCAAAGCCAATGCTGGCCACACCGTATCGCCTCTTTCGCGAGGCTCTCAGGAGTTCCCGCTGCTCGCTTGAAGACTCGCCCAAACTTGCACACGACATCGCACCAGCCGGTCGCATCCAAGCCCATGCGGCTCAAGATCGGAGACAAGTGTTCGGGGATCACCCCCACCTTCCCGTCTCGCAACTGCCGCCCGGTCCAGTCGAGCAATTCCAAATACTGAGCCATTGAAACGCTTAAGAATCCCTTGGAGCTCGCCCTGCGTCCAGAGCTCTCTAAGCACGGCCCCACCGGATCATCCTGTTCGTTGATCTCAATCGGGCTCATCCAACCACTCTTACGACGCCGCCGACTGCGTTCCCAGTCGTGAGTGTTGGGCCGAGTGCGATCTTCCCGCTCCGCCAAGTCGTCGATCCGATCCTTCGCTCCGGTGTAATCACTGGTTTCCGGCGTTTTAGCGATGGCGGCGCGGATCGGATTGAGGTCCACGTACGCCGCACAAGCCAGCAAACTCGCCTCATCAAGAAGATTTTGCAGCTTGTATCTGCCCTCCCAAAATCGGCCGGTGCACTCATCCTCCCGGTTGGCTCGCCGAGCAATATTCTCCGCCGTACACCGCATCCACCAACTCACATCGGATAGCCGCTGACGCCGTTCGGCTAGCACCTCAGGTTGATTGACGATCATGTCAATCTCTGGCTTGGACGGAATCTCCGGTGAACCGTCAGGCTTGCGACGATGGGGAAACAAACGCAACCAACGACGGGCAACTTCTTCGTCCGTCCAAGCCGCCACCACGTCCGGACGGCTACGCAGCACGATGTGCAAATGATTGCTGAGCACCGTGTAGGTCAAGCAATCGATTCCAAAGACACTTGCGAGGAACTCCAGTCGATCACGAATCCACTGCCGCCGATGTTCAAACGATTGCCCCGAGAACGGGTCATCGCCGCACAAGAATGCTCGCCGGACGCACCGCTGAACAGCATGGAAGACTTGGATTTCTGCGGGATCAGCAACTTCGTAACGAGGTTTGCGAGCCATGAGGTGTCTCCAACGAGGGGAAGCGATACCGCAATCCTACGCACGACACCGCAATAGGCAAGACAGAAAGTGGGTGGCCCCTTCTCACGTCAACGACGACGTGTGCAGGACGCTTTCGACGGAAGTACGAAGCAATCAATGCGATTAGGGAAACCGTACCGAATACCCATCCTGCACCCGCCTCCCCGATTAGCCAGTCGATAAAAGCGTCAATGCTCAAAATTCAAATCCAAATAACGGTAGAAATCACGGGGGACGGGGAAAAGACTTGCAAGCAGACGAGAAAACGGACCACCCGTCCTCCCGTGCATTTCATGGTTCTGCCTTCTTCGTCTACAGGCTCATAATAGACGACGCATCGCCCGTCAGGGCGTCAACCTGCACTGATTTAACGGGACTAAACGCAATCCAATCTTCTTCGCCGGTTTCGTCGAATTCCAGTATCACGTGCCAAACAGGTGAACCCTTCTCGTCAAGTAGAACCCCGTCGATCACAGTGAACGCGGCGAGGCCAATGGATTTACCGTGGCTAGAAGCGGCGTCGTACGCCGCTTGGCGTGACAAAAGGTTGTACGTGCTGCCAGACCACTCAGGTGTCTCTTGATCAGAGAGTCGTGCGTATGAAGCGTTGGTCGTCCAGTGCCCGTCCTTGTCAAACGAGAAGATGTCGCCATTCCGAAGCAGCAAATGATTGACGTAGTCATTCAGCCCAAGTTCGATCAAGCGTGTTCCATCAACCGCTTCTGTTTCTGTCATGTAATGCGGGTCACTGGGCTCTGTGTCCGCTGACCGGAATTGAGTGTACCGGTCACCCTCAAAACTCTCACAAAGCTCAACTACATATTCAACACCAGCAGTGATTCCTAGTCGGTCCCATGAGACAGAACCTCGCTGTATGGGCTGAGCCGGGTCATGCCAGTCCCAGCCGCAAGTGAAGCACTGTTCAGCGGCATCGCTGATTAATGAATGACAGTAGCGGCAAACGGCCATATTGCTTTCGTTTGTCTCTTAATGGCAGAACGGTGAGCGTCACCTGGCGGTGGCGGTCAGTGTGATTGGAAAGTGAGGTTGGTCTCCACCACCGCTCAGTGTGCACGCAATGGTTATTCGTTCACGCGTGACCGGTGCAGGAGCGAGCGCACCACGATCCTGGAAGACGTCGAAACAATTGCGTGGTTCGGAATTCATCGTATCAGGTTTGCGACGTTGGCGCGGCAAGTTGCGCGGATGATCGAGCCGCAACCTGGGGCACAATTCGAACCGGCAAGCGAGCACGGAATCTACGCTGCTCGCGACCTGAATCGAATGCTGAACGAGCATTGGATCGAGTCCCACATGTCGCAGTGTTTCGTCCGCCGATACGAGCATGAGTCAGTCGAATAACGGCACGCGTCAGCGGGGACGGGCGAAAGACTTGCAAGCATACCAAAACGCCTGCCACCCGTCCTCCGTTGCACGCGATGGTTATCCGCGTCTTACTGGCTCTCACATCTGTAGTTCGGGTCAATCTGGCCAGCGGAAGTCTATGTGGTCATGGGAATCTCGGAAAACCCGGAGGGTCCCCAGCGAATCTGCTTCGTCGGAACTGAATTCGATCCAGCCCTCAGCAACGTCACCGGTCTCTACATCCTCAACATTGACTATTGTCCCGTGTTTCAAGTCTAGCAGTTTGACGGTACGTGAACTTGACGCCGCAACTAGTACATCCAAGGCGGATGTTTGCTCAAGATTGATCATCACGCTCCTGTCAGACTCGTTTTTGATCGTGATTGCCGGTTTGTCTTCGCGGTTTCGCGACGGCGTAGCCAACGACTCGCGCAGCTCGCCTTCGGGTGTGCAGCCGAGTGCAACAGAGATGAAGGCGATTGGGAGAGCGAGCGCACGCATGAACTTCAGTCGGATAACGGTACGCGTAACCGGGAACGCGCGGAAAAGCTTCTAACGGCCAAATCGCTCAGCTCGCGTTCTCCGGTTCACGCGATGGTTATTCGTCGCGTTGGGCTCCAGACGGCCAAGTCGTGCGAATATCTCTTAGATGTTTGGGTGGATCGATCTCTGTATCGTCGATAAATCCGTGGTCGGATAGAATCCCATCTTTGACGAGCTTGACGATATAGGCATCAGTCAAGTCTTCAAAGCCATCGATATCGTCAGTCGCCACGTCATGAAACGGCGAAGGCCCGATGTCTGGAACAAATGCAATTCGATCGCCTGGATAGTTGAATACAAATGCGGTCGTCATCGCGGCCGTCACGGGGCAACATGTCAGTTCCGACTGCTTCCAAGCAGGTAAGCGATAGAACGAAAGTTTTACTCGCCGGTCAGCGTTCGCCAGTTCGTAAGTCACGCCCATCTACGGTCCTCAGTCGAATAACAATAGATTCAACCCTACTCAGTAGGGTCGTATTCGGGAAATTGCATGATACGGGGTAAGTGAGTTGGGGTGTTTGACCAATATCACTCAACTCACTCCCGTGCTCAAAATCTTACTTGCTGCGTGTTGCTGCGGCAATGTTGCCACTCCTGGAAGTCGTTCGGACGACACCAGCGGGCTTTGAGGTGGACGTGGCATCGACGGACGATGTCAGCAAAAGTGACCGAATACGGTTTCCGAAATGGCTTCGGCGGTACGCACTCACGCATCCCAAGGGGCTGACGAAGGAACTGCCCGTGAATCGCGAGACGGTCCAGCGATTTTCGCGTCCTTCATGGAGGTTGGGGCGACTTTCGCGTCCTGCATTGCTCCCTGGCGACGGAGAACGCGTTTGTACGGTGGGGGAAGCGGTTGGGAATGGCTGTTATCAAGCCATGTGTTTTGGATTGAGTTTGGCCGTTGCCCAATGAGCGAGAAGGCTCTCGTTTGTGGGAGCCGTGGGCTATCGCCCATCGGCTGATCGCTCTCGCTGCGAAGGGTGTTGAGTCAGCGGTGAGGAGTGCTGGGCGGCGGGGAGAAGGTGCGTGCGGCCTTGCCAACGCGGCGGTTTTCGAAGCAGGAGGAAGGAAGAGGAAGGGGGGGAGAGAGACGCAAGAAACAGCCGTCGGTAACTCGTGCGGTTACCGACGGCTGCTGTTGTGAACCCTGGCGGGATGATCGTCGCAGGGCACCGCCATGACACCAATGCAGAGCGGGGTTGGCCTACAGTCGGCGAATGCGGATGTTCCGATACGAAACTTCGTCGTTGTGATCCTGCAAACAAATGTGACCTTCAGTGGGTTCACCAAAGCCTTCCCACTGGCCGAACTTGGACTTGGCAACGCGTTCGTTCCAGTCATCGCTGCCTTTGACGAACTCGCAGTAGAGGACTCCGTTGACTGCAATCTCGCATTTCTCAGGGGTGATCAACACACGCAGGTGATTCCATTCGCCGACCGGTTTCGTGGCATCCGTGTCGGAAGAATACAATTGGTACAACCAACCGCACTTCTGTGGATCGTGGCCGCCCTTGTGGTCTTGGATCTGAATCTCAGGTCCGGTGTAGTAGGGCGGCTTCTTTGTTTCGACGACATGAAACATCACGCCGCTGTTCGCAGCAGGGGTGACCTTGAAGTCAAGTTCCAACTCAAAGGCAGCGAACTTTTCTTTGGTGATGATGTTTTCACCACGAGCCTCTTTGCCTTGATCCTTGCGAGAAATGCAAGTCAGCGCGTCGCCGTCGACCTTCCAGCCGGTCGTCACCGAATCGCGATTGTATTCGCGCCAGGCATCCAAGTTGCTGCCATCAAAGAGCGTCTCCCACTTCCCAGCTTGAGCTGTGACATCCTCCGCCATGGCAGTTTGCGGCAGGAGAGAAAGATTCGAAAGGGCAAGGACCGCGGCAGCAAAGAAGAACGTTTTCATCGGCAGATGGAGGGTAAGAAAGTGGAGAGACAGACACAAACAGAAACAACCTATTGGCTGCTCAAATCAAGCAGCTCGCTCTGATTTTACTCGCTCGGAGCCACCGATGTGGACTCGGATGCAGCCTCGGCGACAGGCGTGCGGAAGAATTGCAATTCACGGGGAGTTTTTTCGTTCCCGGCGTCTGAACCGCCTGCCTCCTTCTCTTCGGAGGCATCCACGCGGGTCAATCCAGCCGTCAAGGTCTGGGCTCCGCCCCCTTCGAAGTATTCGATTCGAATGGGATGCAGCCCCGCGTTCATGCGAACCAAGCGACTGACCGTCATCGGCGGATGATTGCCATCGTGATCCAAAAACAGTTTGTCGTGCAGAAAGACGCGGCTGCCATCATCCGAAGTGATTTCGAAGCGATACAAGCCGTCCTCGGGCACCTGGAACATCGCATCGATGATCAACGCGAAATCGTCTCGTTGGTCACCTTGGATCGCTTCCAGATCCAAGGCATCCACTTGCCCAGTCCTTGCGACTTCCATCGTTTCAAACTCGGGCAATTTTTTGAATTCCCCGAGGTACATGCGGTAATCCAGCCCAGGTGGATGATCGTCCCGCTGGATACCTTCCAGGGGTGGCACCGGAACGGTTTGAATCGAAAGCGGCAGTGCCGAGCCCCGTCTGCTCACCAGCAATTCAATTTCCTCCGATTCTCTCAACACCTGATCCAAAGCCAATGTCCACTGAGCTGCATTGCGGACTCGATTCCCGTCAACCGTTTCGATGACGTCGCCCACCAGCGCCCCGGCCGCTTCGGCCGGCGAACCTTCCTCGACCGATGCAACAACCGCGACATCGGCAAGCGGATTGAGCGTCATGCCGACCCAACGATCATGCCTGAGCTCGGGCTCGACGACGCGTCCGATCAACTTGCGAACTCGATCAATCGGGATCGCAAAACTTGCGTTCTGTTCGTCGGGGTTCACCCGCGAAACGATCCCGATGATTTGGCCTTCCATGTTGACCAACGGACCGCCCGAATTGCCCCGATTGCTGGCCGCATCAAATCGCAAGTAGTCGTCTCGTGCGAGCAGGTTGTACTTGGTCGCAATCAAGGCATTGGGCATGTCCAAGTAAGTCTTCTTGGAACTGATGATGCCGGATGTGATCGTGATGCCGCGGCCACCGGGATTGCCGGCCACCACCACCGCCTCGCCGTTGTGCACGTCGTTGCTGCGTCCCAACGGAACGATCGGCAAGCGTCCTTTGACATGAAGCAAGCGGACGATGGCCATGTCCTTTTCAGGCAACCGACCCACCACTTCGAAGCGGCCCGCCATTTTGCCCAGCACGACATAGCCCTTGTCGCTCGACAAGACATGATCGTTGGTCAAAACGTAACCGGAGGAATGAATGATGGTTCCACTGCCCGTGTTGAAGCGGCCGGGCTCTTCCGCCTCCAAGAACAACCCGACCACCGCAGGTTCCACCTTGGCGATGACATCCACCAACGGAGACCAACGTGGAGATCGCGGATCGAGTCGGGTCGGTTCATCGGCTGACAGCGGTTTCGCGAGAATTGGCAATGCCAGCAACACACAAAGAACGATCCAGGTCAGGCGCATCAGTTTTTTCGCAGCGAAGGTCAGAAGCGGGCCAAGCCAACAACCTACTGACGTCAGATCGTATTGACCATGGTTGGGGCGGACGCGGGAGCGAGCGATGACGCAGCATCCCCACAACGGCCACGTCCGGAGCGAAAGACGGCACGACTTCCGTAGGCCGGATGAAGGAGGCTTTGCGACGCACATCCGGCAATGACTCACCTGAAAAGGTCGGCTCATCTGCCGGAGCGGCGCCGAAGCGGCTTGATCCGGCCTACTTCTGACGGCGAAAAGTTGCTCAGCTGGGTGAACCGGCCTCGACCACGGGCAGACCAGGTGACGCGAGGGGCCCCGTGTGCTCCGCTGGTTGGAGGCTCGGAACGGTTTGGCAGCTTGTCTTCTCTGCGACAGGTTGGTCGGAACGCATCGCCTTGCCATAGCTGGAGACAAACTTGGAGGGATCGTCAATCATCTCCGTCGTCATTCGGTGGTGGTGGTAGTGCATCGCGCATTTCAGCACATAGAAGAAATAGATATCCGGGGACGTGAACCTCTTCCGGACCGCCCCCCAGATCTGACGTCGGTAGGTTCGACGCAGGTCAGCATCGGGGATCTTCCACATCAACCGGATGAACATGGCCACAAATCCCGCCGTGAAGATGGCGAACTGCTTGCGACGCTGCCATGGATGCTGCTGGAAGTAGTCCGTGTTCAGAGCACGAAACTCAAATCGGTCTCGCACAAACAGCTGATCCAAGCGATCGAAGTAGACGTCTGGCTCATAGGCGTTTCGCATCGTCTCCAAGTACCCCTGCAGCAATTCGTCACGTGTCATGCCTTTGGGGATGACGTTGGTGCCAAAGTGATGTTCGTCGGCCAAGTCCAACCTTCCCTCTTCCAACAACCGGGCGTGCAAGGGGGTTTTGGGGATGGCATGCAGGAGACCGACCATGGCATGCGCGATCCGGGAATCCTTCAGAAACTTTTGCTGAGTGGCAAAGATCGCGGACGTGTCATTGTCAAAACCAACGATCAATCCACACCACACCTCCAACCCAAAGTCCTGGATCCGGTGGACCTTGTCCAGCATCGTGCCTCCGCGACTGCGGACGTTTTGGTACTTCTTGGTTTCTTTGAGTGACTCCTCGTCAGGGCTTTCCAGTCCGATGAACACGGACTGAATGTTGGCCTCGGCCATCAGCTCCATCAGTTCATCGTCTTCGCACAAATCCAAGGACGCTTCGGTGCTGAACACGATGGGGTAGCCGTGTTTTTGCTGCCACGCTGCGACTTCGCGAAGGACGGGTTTGATCGCAGCTTTGTTGCCAATCAGGTTGTCATCAACGATGAAAACGATGTGCATCCCCTGTCCAAGCAAGCTGTCCAGCTCGGCGGTCACTTGCGACGCCTGTTTGATGCGGGGGCGACGACCAAAGGTGACAATGATGTCGCAGAACTCGCACTGAAACGGACAGCCCCGCGAAATCTGCAGGCTGCCGACCAGGTAGTGTTTGTTTTTCAGAAGATCGTGACGCGGCGTGGGGACGGTCGCCATCTCCGTCTTCTCAGTTTGCTCGTACCGGTGCTGATGCTCGTCATCTTGCCATTCCTTCAGGAACCGAGGCCAAGTGTCTTCGGCTTCGCCTATGAAAATGACATCGGCGCGATCGCCGAAGTAGTCTTCTTCGACCGTCACCCAGGGTCCACCGATGACAACGAAACACCCCCGGTCCTTCAATTCAGAGACGATCGAATCCATCCGAAATCGCTGCACGCTCATGCCCGTGAGCGCGACGATGTCGAAGGTTTCCAATTCTTCAAAATCCAGCGTTTCGACATTCTCATCGAACAAGACGACTTCATGTTCAGGCGGTGTCAGAGCGGCCAACAATGGCAGACTGGCAACTGGCATGTTGGCCTTTTTGCCAAACAGTGGCTGCGAATACTCCAGCCCCCAATAGGAGACTTCAAAGGCAGGGTTGATGATCGCGATCCGTGACATGTTCGCACCTTTGAGTTTCCAAATGAGTGGTCGTCCGGCGCTCATCATACCGCGCACACCCCGCCAGGGGGTCCCGTAGCATCCTTCCGGGATTCCAGGTGCACAGAGTTCCTTCGCAGGCGCCCCCCGTCGCTGGATGACGCCGACCACAACCTGGCAATCCCGTCACCCAAAATGCGCTCGCACGGCAAGCGAGAACGGAGCCTCGTCGTGGAATCGAGCTCCGCACGCCGATTGTTGCGCCCCGATCGCCCCGAGATGGAACCTGGGAAAGGAAGGACGTTCACCGAGCCTTCCTCACGACCACGCCACGACCATGTATCAACACGATTGGATCCTCGATTTGGCTGACCGCTTGTCAGACGGCCCCGACGGTGGGCCGATCACACGGCGGGTCGTGGGAGTGGGCATCGCAGCAGTGGTTTGTCTCCACGGACTGCGATGCTGCCTCGTTCAGCGAGCAACCACGATCAACCTTGCCCACCGAGGGCAAATGTCCCCCATGTTTTGGAAGGAATACAACGGCACGCCCGCGGTCACGTTTGGAGTGCTGCTGATCTGCGTGGGCCTGTTCATTCATTTCCGATGGTACTGGGGCAACCACAAACGACTGCAGTACTACTACGAGATCCCCACCGCGATTTCGATTGTCTGCTTCGTCATTGCGATCGCCGTGCACCTGTGGACGGTTTGGCGGTGGACCTGAGCTTGGTCCGTGTTGCGCGAGGCGAGAGGAGTCCGAGCATCAGAGTCGAACCGTTGTCCTCAACTGTTCCGCCGGGCCGCTCTCAACGGCCAAGCCGCATCGAAACCAAGTCCACTTCCAAACGTTGGCGTCAGGCTGTTCAACAACGCAAGAAGGCCCACGACGGCCCCGTCCGGGGCGACCTGTTGTTCTGTTCGATCCATCTCGGGGCTTCCGCCCCGAGCGAAGGACGGCGGCCCCTTCCGGGGCGATGGTGAGGTGACCGGGATGCGCGACGAGGCGATTGAGCGCAGACACAAAAAAAGCGACCCTCACGGAGTGAAGGTCGCCTGTGCGGATTCGTGTTGAAAAGCCGAGGGGCTCAGACGGCGGACATCGAGGTGCCCATCGTTTGGCCGGGTGCGGGCAGGTTACTGGAACCTTCCAAGAAGATGTCGATGGCACGGGCGGCGCCACGCCCTTCATTGATTGCCCAGACAACCAAGCTTTGGCCGCGGCGGCAGTCACCTGCGGCGAAGACACCGTCGATGTTCGTCGCGTAGTTGCCATGTTCCGCCTGGAAGTTGCTGCGAGCATCGGTTTCGAGACCGATCGCTTCGGCAACGGTTTGCTCTGGTCCCAGGAAGCCCATCGCCAGCAGGATCAACTGGGCCGGCCATTCTTTCTCACTGCCTTCGACTTCGGCCATTTGCCAGCCGCCTTCGTCGTTCTTCGTCCATTCGACGTTGACAGTCTTGATGCCTTTCAGCTTGCCTTCGTCGTCGACCAGGTACTCTTTGCTGAGGATCTGATATTCGCGAGGGTCCTTGCCGAACTTCGCTTCAGCTTCTTCGTGACCGTAATCGACACGGAAGATACGAGGCCATTCTGGCCACGGGTTGTCGTCCGCACGTTCGGCGGGTGGCTGGGGCAGCAACTCGAAGTTGACCATGCTGCGGCAACCGTGACGGAGGCTGGTTCCGATGCAGTCGGTCCCGGTGTCACCGCCACCGATGACAATCACGTCCTTGCCTTCAGCGCTGATGAACTCAGCACCCAGGTTGTCACCATGCACCCGTTGCTTGGTGTTGGAGGTCAGGAAGTCCATCGCAAAATGAACGCCCTTGGCTTCGCGACCGGAGATTGGCAGGTCACGTGGTTTGGTGGCCCCACACGCCAACAGCACGGCGTCGAACTCGCTCTGCAAGTCCTTGGGCGAGATGTCTTTGCCAACATTCACGCCGGTTTTGAAGGTCACGCCTTCCTCCGACATTTTGTCGACGCGGCGCTGGATCGCCTTCTTCGACAATTTCATGTTGGGAATGCCGTACTGCAACAACCCGCCGATGCGATCGGCTCGTTCGTAGACGGTGACCAAGTGGCCGGCTTTGTTCAGTTGGTCCGCGGCGGTCAAACCAGCGGGACCACTGCCGATGACAGCGACCTTTTTGCCCGTTCGTTCTTCGGGCGGTTCCGCAACGATCCAACCTTCTTCCCAAGCACGATCGACAATCGCGTTTTCGATGTTCTTGATCGTCACGGGCGGGTTGGTGATTCCCAACACGCAGGAGCCTTCGCAAGGAGCCGGGCAAACCCGACCGGTGAACTCGGGGAAGTTGTTGGTCTTGTGCAGACGCTCGATCGCTTCTTTCCAGCGATTGTTGTAGACCAGGTCGTTCCACTCGGGGATCAAGTTGTCGATCGGGCAGCCAGTGGCTGACTGACAAAAAGGAACGCCACAGTCCATGCAGCGAGCGCCCTGACGTTGCAGGTGCTCGTTTTTGGGTTCGGTGTAGATTTCGTCGTAATCGTTGATCCGGATGACTGGCAAACGCCAAGCCACTTTTTCGCGATCGTATTCCTTGAATCCAGTGGGCTTGCCCATGGCAGCGTCCTCAATATGGGGTGATGTGTTCGGTGGATGTGGGATGGGGTTTCCGCGGCGATGGCCACGCGTGCCGGGCGAAGCGATTTGCTTCGCCCGATCGTTTTCAATCGCTTCTCAATCAAGCGATGTTTGCCGTCACTCTCAGACGCCGACCGCGTCTTTCTCGGCAGCCATTTCGGCCAGCACGCGTTTGTAGTCCGTGGGCATGACCTTGATGCACTGCGACACAAACGTGTCAAAGTCCGCCAAAGCTTCGGCTGCCAACGCACTCTTGGTGTAGTCGTGGTGCTTTTGGATCATTCCCTTGACGTCCGCCAGCTCCGCTTCCCCTTCGATCTTTTCCAACTCGACGGTGGCCAGGTTGCAATGAAGATTGAAGTCACCCTTGCGGTCCCAGATGTAAGCGATGCCGCCCGACATCCCAGCCGCAAAGTTGCGTCCGGTCTCGCCGAGGCACACGACACGCCCACCGGTCATGTATTCGCAACCGTGGTCCCCCACGCCTTCGACAACGGTGCGTGCACCACTGTTTCGAACGCAGAATCGCTCTGCCGCACGGCCGCTGAAGTAGGCTTCGCCGCTGGTCGCACCGTACAAGCAAACGTTGCCAACGATGATTTCGTTGGCAGCTTCAAACGTGCTTTCGCGAGGCGGGTAGACCAGGATGCGTCCGCCCGACAATCCCTTGCCGACGTAATCGTTTGCGTCACCTTCCAGCTCAATCGTGACACCGTGAGCGAGGAACGCGCCGAGGCTTTGCCCTGCCGAACCGGTCAGATCGATGTGGATGGTGTCGTCGGGCAAGCCGGCTTGTCCGTGCCGCTTGGCGATCTCGTGAGACAAGATCGTTCCGACGGTCCGGTTGATGTTGATGATCGGCGACGTGATCCGAACGGATTCGCCGTTTTCAATCGCTGGCATCGCTTCGGCGACCAACTTGGTCATGTCCAGCGATTTTTCCAAACCGTGATCCTGGCCACGCGTGCAGATCACTTCGACCTTGTCGTGAGGACGCTGCGCGGGACGGAGCACGGAGGTCAGATCCAACCCATCGCTCTTCCAGTGTTTGATCGCGTCATCGGTCGACAACACATCGCTGCGGCCAACCATTTCATCGATCGTGCGGAAACCGAGTCGAGCCATGATGCGGCGAGCTTCCTCGGCAACCAAGAATAAGTAGTTCACAACATGCTCGGGTTTGCCCGAGAACATTTTGCGGAGCTCCGGATCCTGAGTCGCGATCCCCACGGGGCAAGTGTTCAAGTGACACTTCCGCATCATGATGCAACCGAGCGTGATCAGCGGTGCGGTTGAGAAGCCGAACTCTTCGGCACCCAACAACGCGGCGATGACGACGTCGCGTCCCGTTTTCAAGCCACCATCGGTTTGCAAGACCACACGGCTACGCAGGTCGTTGAGCACCAAGACTTGATGCGTTTCAGCAATCCCGAGTTCCCATGGCAATCCAGCGTGCTTGATGCTGGTCAGTGGCGATGCCCCCGTTCCGCCGGTGTCACCGGAGATCAGGATGTGATCGGCATGAGCCTTGGCGACGCCGGATGCAATCACACCCACGCCAACTTCGCTGACCAACTTCACGCTGACACGCGCGGCTGGGTTGCTGTTTTTCAAATCGTGGATCAGCTGCGCCAAATCCTCGATCGAATAAATGTCGTGGTGAGGCGGCGGACTGATCAATCCCACGCCGGGTGTGCTGTAGCGAATGTTGGCGATGTAGTTGTCGACTTTTTTGCCGGGCAACTCGCCACCTTCGCCGGGCTTGGCACCTTGCGAAACCTTGATCTGCAACTCGTCTGCGTTGGTCAAGTATTCAATCGTGACACCAAAGCGTCCCGATGCAATTTGCTTGATCGCGGATCGTTTCGAGTCGCCGTTGGGAAGTGGTTGGAACCGCGTGGGGTCTTCGCCCCCTTCACCCGTGTTGCTCTTGCCACCCAAACGATTCATCGCGATGGCCAGCGTTTCGTGTGATTCCGCACTGATGCTGCCGAGGCTCATGGCACCGGTGCAGAACCGTTTGACGATGTCCTGAGCGGATTGAACTTCGTCCAGTGGCAACGCGGGACCGCCGACGCCTTCTTTGAAGTCCAACAAACCACGCAGCGTGCAACGGGTTCGGTTGTCCTCGTTGATTTCGTGCGAGAACTTCCAGTACGCGTCTTCGTTGTTGTTGCGAGCGGCGATTTGCAACGTGCTGATTGCTTGAGGACTCCAAGCGTGCTTTTCGCCTTCGGCACGCCAGTGGAATTCACCCAGGTTTGGCAACTGAGTCAGACGATCGGATTCTTTGTCCGGGAAGCCCAGCTTGTGACGACGCAGCGTTTCTTCTGCGATGACGTCAAATGTCACCCCTTGAATGCGGCTGGCGGTGCCGACGAAGCAGCGTTTGATGACTTCATCGCGGAGCCCCAAGGCTTCGAAGATCTGAGCCCCCTTGTAACTTTGCAGGGTGCTGATGCCCATCTTGGCCATGACCTTGAGCATGCCCTTGGCAACAGCCTTGCGGTACGCAGCGACGATCTTGTCGTCATCCAATGTGGGCGACATCAGTCCGTCGCGGTGGGCTTGCCACAACGCTTCGAATGCCAGGTACGGGTTGATCGCATCGGCACCGTAACCAATCAGCAAGCAGTGGTGGTGCACTTCGCGAGCTTCACCGGTTTCAACGGCGATGCCCACACGAGTTCGCTTGGCCTTGGCGACCAAGTGGTGGTGGACCGCACCAGTTGCCAACAGCATGCTGACTGGCACACGATCGTGCGACACGTTGCGATCGCTCAGGACCACGATTTGCAACCCTTCGTCGACAGCGGCTTCGGCTTCCGCGCAAATTCGGTCGAGCGTCTTCGTCAGACCAGCCTTGCCGTCGGCGCGATCAAAGGTGGTGTCAATCACGCGGCTATGCCAACGCTCGTGGTCCACGTGCTTGAGAGCCGCGACTTCTTCGTTGGTCAAAATCGGATGATCGATCAACAACCGGTGACAGTGTTCCGGCGTCGCAGCCAGCAAGTTCTGCTCGGGGCCGATGTAGCACTCCAGCGACATGATGACTTCTTCGCGAATCGAATCGATCGCGGGGTTGGTCACCTGAGCGAACAGTTGCTTGAAGTAGTCATAGATCATCCGCGGTTTGTCGGACAAACAGGCCAGTGCGGAGTCATTGCCCATCGAACCGACGGGGTCACGCAATTGCTCCACCAACGGACGCAGCATGAAGTTCATCGTTTCGGCGGTGTAACCGAACGCTTGCATGCGTGGCAGCAAGGTTTCGCCGTCGAACCCGTGGCCCTCGGCTTCGGGGTGCAAGTCAGCCAACCGAATTCGTTGTTGCTTCAGCCATTTGCCATAAGGCTTTTTGCGAGCGAAGTCGGCCTTGAGTTCTTCATCCGGGATCAAACGTCCCGCTTCGAAGTCAATCAAGAACATCTTGCCCGGTTGCAAGCGACCTTTTTCACGAACGATCGAGGGGTCGACCGGCAACACGCCCACTTCGCTGGCCATGATCACGCGGTCGTCGTGCGTGATGTAGTAACGACTGGGACGCAAACCGTTTCGGTCCAGGGTCGCACCGATGCACTTCCCGTCGGTGAAGGCAATCGAAGCGGGTCCGTCCCAAGGCTCCATCATGCAACTGAAGTACTCATAAAACGCACGCTTTTCTTCGGGCATGGTTTCGTGTTTTTGCCACGCTTCGGGAACCATCATCATGATGGCTTCCTGCAACGTGCGGCCGTTCATCAACAAGAACTCAAGCACATTGTCAAAGGTTCCCGAGTCGCTCAAGTGCGGCTCCACCACGGGGAACAACTTCTTCAGATCGTCGCCGTAAACTTCACTGGCCGCCGTGCCTTCGCGAGCACGCATCCAGTTCGCGTTGCCGCGAAGCGTGTTGATTTCGCCGTTGTGGCTCATGAACCGCAGTGGCTGAGCACGGTCCCAACTGGGGAACGTGTTGGTCGAGAAACGGCTGTGGACCATCGCCAAGTGCGTTTCGAAATCTTCGTCACGCAGATCGGGGAAATACGGCATCACCTGGGCAGGCGTGAGCATCCCCTTGTAGATGATGACCTTGGTCGACAACGAACAGACATAGAACATCAACGCTTGTTCGATCTTGGTGCCGCCGCGCAGTTCGTGACTGGCTTGCTTGCGGATCAAGTAGAGCTGACGTTCAAACTCTTCGTTGCTCAGCCCATCGGCCGCGCCGACGAACAACTGTTCAATGCGAGGTTCGCTTTGACGAGCCGTTGGACCGACATCAGCGGCATCGGTTTCTTGCGGCACATCCCGCCAACCGATCAACTTTTGCCCAGTCTCTTCGATGAGACGTGCGATGGTTTCCTTGCAGGTTTCCCGCTCGGCATCATCGGTTGGCAAGAAGATCAAGCCAGCAGCGAATTTGCCTTCTTCGGGCAGTTCCACACCGAGATCAGCCTTGGCAACCTTTTGCAGAAACTTATGCGGCAAGCCACACATGATCCCCGACCCGTCACCGGTGTTCGGCTCGCAACCGCATGCTCCGCGGTGATCCATGTTTTGCAGAATCGTGTCGGCATCGATCACGATTTGATGACTGGGAGCCCCTTTGATATGGGCAACGAAACCAACGCCACACGCGTCCTTTTCGTGCTCAGGGTCGTACAGTCCTTGGGCCGGCGGCAGGTGATACAAAGGTTGCTTGGTCATAAATGAAACAACTTGGGGATGAGGGGATGTGTGGACAGTCAAAGGGCGTTGGAGTCTGGGTCGTGCATCATGCGACGACTGAGACCGCCCGATCTTTGGTTTGGTTTTTCTTCCGGTCCGCCTTGGCGGCTTCGGATTTTGTTCTCAGTTCAGGTTCCATCTCCCGGCCCAAGAGAAGTGATCCCAGTTCAATCGCGGCACGGCTGAGTTTGCCGCTGCGACGAAAGATGATTCCGAGCGGACGGACCATCTGAATTTCGGGACAAGCGACCACTCGCAGGGTTCCGTTGGCCGTTTCGCGGCGGACCGCCGCCTCGGGGACAATCCCTAACCCACGGTTCGCCTGGATCGCACGAACCATCGAATCGGCATTGTCAAATTCCATCTGAGTGACCACCGAGATGCCGGCGCGTTTCAGACATTGGTCAATCGCCTGACGCAGCACCAACCCGCGTTCGAACCCCACCATTTCCATGCCGCTGAGTTCCGAAGCCGAGACTTCCGTTCGCTTGGCAAAAGGGTGGTCTGCGGAACAAACCAGACGCATCGGTTCGGATTGCCAAGGGATCGTTCCCAACGCCTTGGTGGTCCGGGGGAAACTCACCAGCCCGAATTCAACACCGCCATCGAGCACCATCTGCACAACGCGTTGGCTGCTGCCAAATTCCGTTCGGACTTTGACGTCGGGGTGCTGAGTTTCGAAGACCTTGGTGGCCTCGGGCATGTAGCTCAGCCCGACCGAATAAATCGCGCCGACGTTCACGCTGCCAGTCAGTCGTTCGCCGCGGAAGCGAACGCGTTGTTCCAGTTCGTTGTACTGGCGAATCACGTCGCGAACGCCACACAGGTAAATCTCGCCAGCTTCCGTCAAACCCAACGGCCGACTGGAACGATCGATCAGACTGGCCCCAACGGATTCTTCCAACCCGCTGATGGCTTGACTGACCGCGCTTTGTGTCAAACCGCAATCGGCCGCAGCTTTTGAAAAACTGCGGAGATCGGCGACACGACAGAACAATTCAAGCGTACGAAACTGCAACGACAACCTGCTGTATTAAATTTCCTTATGATGACCCCGGCCACTTTCAGCCGGATTGATGACGGAGAATAGCCACGGAAGCAAATTAGGTCAAGCGTTCCGCTGCTGCCGCCGCTTTCTCAGCGTCGACGAAAAAACCCAGCCGCGGTTTGAGACCGCAAATGCCGGGCTTTTTGTGAACAAGGACCCAGCCGAGCTGGATGGCCTGAGGGAAGCTTCCGTCCCGCCGTTTTGACCCGGCGGCCGCTCCTTGACCAGTCAGAAGTGACCAATCCGGAGCGCCATCACCCGGACTACTTATCGGCCCAGTAGTCGATCACGACCACTTTTTCGAGGTGTGGCTTGAGGACTTCCACAAATGCCTTGTGGGCTGGGTGAGGCAGATAGGCTTCGCGGTCGGCTTCGCTTTCGAAAGTCACCAGGAAGCAATGCGTCAGGCCATCGTTGAGTCCTTCGGGCGAGTTGTTCGTCCCGAACTCGAAGCCCGAGATCTCGGGAATTTCGTTTGGCAAGTTTCGGAAGGCGTCCACGACAACCTGCACCTCCGCTGCCGAGCTGGTTTCTTTGAATCCAAACATCACGACATGCCGCAGCAGTTTCTTGGGCGCTTCCTTTTCAGCTCCCGTGGCTGACAACTGCATGATCGCGGCGACAGCCAAACAAAGTCCTAAACCTGACAACAAACGCATGACAATCTCTCGGTGGAGGCGGTAACGGGCGAAAACCCCATTGTCGCGTCTTCGAGGTCGGTCAGCTAGATGACCATCCAAACGACGACAACCCGAGCCAGATTGCCCCTGAGAAACCAGATTGCCCCTGAGAAACCAGATTGGTCCCGAGAACCAGATGGACCCTGAAAAAACGCGCCCCGAGTCGAGCCGTGAACCGCCGCGACCGGCTCAGGCACCGGTGCTTCGCTGCGGATCCACCCGTCGGTTGCAAATTTTTACTTGCCCCCAACATGGGTAAGGCGTACAACGAGTTCGGCATTTGCACGGAAGCATTGACATCACATCCCACGTCTCACGGTGGATTCGTCATGCGTCTCATTCGTTCGCTTCGCAGCCCACACCAGCCGCACGCGTTCACCCTGGTGGAGTTGCTGGTGGTGATCGCCATCATTGGCATCTTGGTCGCCCTGCTATTGCCAGCCGTCCAATCCGCTCGTGAAGCGGCGCGGCGAATGAGTTGTGGCAACAACATGAAACAGATTGGGTTGGGGCTGCACAACTACCACGCCGCGTTCAGCCAGTTGCCCATCCATGGTGTCGGTCCCACGGATGAAAACGACAACACCGCGGCCCGCGGCAGCGCCAATGATGGATCAGGCTTCACACGCATGGAACTGACCTTCTTGGTCGGCCTGCTGCCTTTTGTGGAACAGCAATCCATTTGGTCCATGGTCAGCAACCCCTTGCACGAAGCGGATGGCGACATCTGGCCTCCCTTTGGCCCGCGACCTTGGACGATCCAGTACCCGCCATGGGCGACTGAGATCCCTACCTTCCGCTGCCCAAGTGACCCTGGTTACGGACTGCCTGGACTCGGCCGCACCAACTACGCGGCTTGCTCGGGGGATGGATTTTACGAAGCCGAACATGGTGTGACCGTTTGGAACTCCAGTGCGAACCGCTGGGAGCACAACGAATCGCTGGCGATGCAACGAGCCCGCTGTGGACTTCGCGGCGCCTTCGTGCCTCGCAAGGCAATGCGGTTTCGCGATTTCACCGATGGACTGAGCAACACAATTGCGGTTGGCGAAATCGCGACGGGGCTCGGCGACCGAGACAACCGAACGATTGGGTTCACCAACGCGAAAGGCGGGTTCTTTCAAATTGCGAACAATCCCAAACGATGCTTCGACCTTGGATTCGTTGATCCTGAGCGCCCCAATTTCTGGACCGACGCCGCAAACGTCTATGCCCCCATCTCCCAGCGTGGATTGCGATGGGCCGACTTTCACACGCTTCAATCTCAATTCAACACCATCTTGGGCCCCAATTCAGAACTCTGCCTGGTGGGCCACTCCGATACCTATGGCATTGCTCCGCCGAGCAGCTATCACGTCGGCGGGGTGCATGTTGCGATGTCCGATGGTGCGGTCAAGTTCATCACGGACTCGATCGAGGCGGGCAACTCACGTGTCGCTTGCGTGTACTGCAAAGCCCTTTCAGGGCAAACCAACAGCGTCACGCCGGCGGGATCAGAAAGCCCTTACGGATTGTGGGGAGCACTGGGCACACGTGCGTCTCGCGAGACCATCAACGGCGATTTCTAAGGAAAAGGAACCGTCCGGGAAGAACCTCCTCTGTTAAGCAGGTAGGCAGGTGTCATCGGGTATGTGAGCCGTTGGCGTTAGCCACGGTTTTCACGCGCAACCGGGGCGAACGCCCAAACGGCTCACTAATTTAGACCCAATCATTTTTGCGTACCTGCTTAGCGGCGCGGCGCAAGCCGCCCGGTGCCGCGATGACAGAAGGCCCACGCCCCCGAAAACTTCTGCCTGCCTGCTTAACGAACACGCCGCATGTAAGTCAGGAATTTGCGATCGAGTTCGTCCAACCCCATGCCCATGGAACTCTCAAAGTCCTCGATTCGTTCCCGTGGCGTACGTTCGTCGAGCGGCTTGCACTCGCTGAGCTTTTGCAGGTAAGCCACAAACTCTTTGCGCTGCGTCTTCAACAGAAAATAGGTCAGCGCCCACGACTCTCCATAGGCGTCTTCCGCAGTCGACGCGGAACGGAAACGCGAATCGTCGGACAACAGCGTCACCAGGGAATCCTCGGGTCGCAACGGGAGGTAGCGTCGAAAGCGCCCCAAGTTGACCACGTTGACTCGGCCAATCCCTCGCCATCCCCGAGGGTTGCTGAAGTCGGGCGACTCGAAGAACATCGCCATCCCTTCGCTGACCCACATCGGATTGTCGGCGAACCGAGTTTGCAGACCACAGTTGTAAGCCAACTGATGAGTCGCCTCATGAATGATGGTCGCGATGTTGCGTTCAAGATTGGGCACCCGAAACGTTGTCATCCGGTTGCTTTCCAAGTGGTAGTAACCGATGACGCTTTTCGCCGTGTCACCAATTTCCTGACCGGCGTACTTCAGAAATTCGTCGTGGTTGGCCAACACCAAAGCCACCAGGGGATACCGAGGCTCTTCCAGATCAACGTGCTGGTTTTTCCAGTAAGTGAAGAAGCCTCGGTGCAGTTGCTCAAACAGAACGCCGCAATCTCGGGCGTAGGCTTCGTTGCCCTGATGAAGAATCAAGTAGTTCACCGTTCGGTAAACCTGAAACCCCGCGGGCAATTCCTTCAGCATCCGCCGGGCCATGGCTTCCTGATTGACAGGTGGACCAGCGGGTTGCTCGGTTCGCTTGACAATCTTATCCGGTTGGATCGTCCACAACCGACCGGCATCGCAGCGAGCCAGAACCCCACCGTCAGCAGCCTCCACCAAAATTTCAGCGTCAATCGTTCGCTCGACCTTGGTCGACTCGTCCGCCCCATCTTCAAAGGTAATGACATCCGCGAACGCGAGCGAACCGACGGTACCTCCCCAAACAAATAGCACGGCCCAAGCAACCAGCACGGCTAAGAAGATTGAAACGGTGCGTCTTGCCACAACAAACAAATCCAAGGGGGACGATGATCGGAAGCGAACTTGCAACGAGGAAACCTCGCCTGCGAATCCGCCCCCAAAAATTGGCGACGAGCTGGTCGCTCGTCACCATTGTAGACCATCCAAATCATGTCAACGAATTCGTCGCCTCGCAATTCGCAGTCCGAGACGCTGTCAGCTTGAGAAGCTGCCCGTCAGTCAACCGGGATTGCCGATCTTGGTTTTCGAGCCACCCCGGCAGGCTGCGGGCTATTTCCGGAAGTAATCAGCAAAGTCATCGGCTTCCGATGGCTGCGTTGCTGCTTTGCGGATCGGACGGGAAATCCGACGCACCGATTCAGGCTCGCCACCTTCGAAGGAAGTCTGCCGAACGTTGACACGACGCCGGCTGACGCGGGCCGAATCGTCCTCAAATGGATTCCGCATCTCATCAAACAGCGATCCGGCGCGTTCCTTGGACCCGCGAGTGGGCGACGACTGCGTTGGCACAGGCTTCGGAATCGCTGGCAAACCATTGGCTGACTTACGGATGGTTGTTTTCGGCCCATCTGTCAGAGGGGTGCGTTGCAGTTGCGGTGCGGGCGTTGGAATCGCTTGCACGCTGGGTTGGTGCTGCACGTATGGCGTCACCTCCGTCACCGTCGAATTCGAGGCGTAGGGCCGCGAATGTGAATCGATCACCACGGGTGCTTCGATCACGGTGTGGTGCCCATAGGAATGCATTTCGTGAGCCCCGATTCCTCCCATGGAAGATTCACAGTGACTGCACGTTTGGCATCCTGATTCACAACCACGATGGCGATGAGGACCGCACACCAGATTCGCCCCGACCTCCAAAACTCGTTCCACGCTGCACGCCGCGAGATCCAACGTTTGATAGATCGGGTTGCACTTTTGGACTTGGTGACGCCCCAGGAATCCTCCGCTGTCGGCTTTTCGACAACTCGAACACCCAGCGGTCTCGCATCCGCAGGTCACACCCGAGCCGCAGCTCGGTTCGCTGGCGAAGAAGGGCTCGACACCGCACACCGGTTCCGCGCCACACACCGGCTCCACAGCAGACGAACACTGGGTTTCGCAACCGCAGGACACGCCCATCTGAGCCCGAAGAGCGGGAAACGCCAACGGGGCTTCGCAGCCACAGGCGGGTTCCATTCCGCAGGCGGGTTCACCGCATCCACAGGACTGGGCCGACGCGTGATTCAAACCGACGCAAACGATACCAGCGATCATGGCCCACGCTGCCACGACACGGATGACGACACTCCATCGCCCCTGCTGGGAATGGGGTGCAAGGCACAAATCAGACACGGGTCGATTCTTTGAAAGGGTCCAAGACATCAGCTTCTTTCTCCGTCGAATTTTGGATGACTGACATCGCTTATCGACGAAGCATGATCGTCAGGACCAAAACAATCCGAACGACATGCAAAGCCCCCTCAGGCTGCGCATCTTGCCAAGACGTCAAAGCCTCCCACCCGCCCCGAAACCACCAGCTCAATACCGGGGAACGGAAGAGTCGATCTGCAACGACCACTGGTCAATTCCGCCCGCCAAGTTCTGCACCTTGCCGAACCCCTTGGAACGCAAGAACTCGGTCACCTGCATGCTTCGACCACCGTGATGACACTGCACCACGATGTGGTCCTGCTGATGCTCGTCCAATTCAGACAATCGCTGCTGGATTTCGCTCATCGGCAACAGCTTGGAACCCTCGATGCGAGCGGTTTCATACTCGCTCGCTTCACGGACATCCAGCAACACAAAGTTGTCGCCGCGAGCACGCATCGCGTCCAAATCGGCCACCGTGATTTCGATGGGAAGGGTGGAATCGTTTGACATCAATCAGGGTCCCAGGGAACAAAGCACTCGTCAGAAAGGCGGCATCCAAAACAAACCGCGAATGCCTATTGTGCACGCCACCGCGCCAAAGCGAATGGGTGGGCCGGGACTCAATCCCGAAAGGCGGCACTGGAGGCATCCGCTGGCATCCGCCAATCGCCACGCGGCGACAAACTGACCGAACCAATCTTGGGACCATCTGGAACACAATTGCGTTTGAACTGATTCTGAAAGAATCGCCGCACAAATGTCTTGGCAGTCGCTTCGATCACGTCCTCCGAATGCGGCTCGCGGAACTTGGCTTGCTTCGCCAAGAAACACATTTTCGCGACATCGCAACCACCTCGCACAAAGTGATAGAGAAAGAAATCATGCAGTTCATAGGGGCCGATCGCGGCCTCTGTGTTCTGGCGAATCTCGCCGTCTTCGGTGGGTGGCAACAGCTCCGGTGAAATCGGTGTGTCAGCGATCCGGTGCAACGTCTCATGCAGCGACTCGCGATAGCGGTGATCGGCGGCGTATTGCACCAGGTAGCGAACCAACGTCTTGGGCACGGATGCATTGACGTTGTACATTGACATGTGATCGCCATTGTAAGTGCTCCACCCCAACGCTTGCTCGGACAAGTCGCCGGTACCGAGCACAAACCCGCGACTCATCAACAGCATTGTGCGGATCCGAGCCTGCACATTTTCGAATCGCAAATCGCCGCCGCTGGCATCCACCTTTTGAAGCCGCTGCTGCAGCGCGTCCACCTGGGTGGAGGAATCAATGGCCAGCCCCAACGGCGAATGCCCGATGTCCAAAAACGTTCGCAATGCGAGCGGCCGGATATCGATGCTTTCGGACGCCACTCCCAATCCCTGGACAAGCTGATTCGCACTGTCGTTGGTGTGCTGCGTGGTCCCAAAACCGGGCATGATGATCGCATCGATGAGCTTGCGGTCCCGCTTCAATTGGTCGACTGCCGAGACCGCCACCAACAGCGCCAAGGTGCTATCCAACCCGCCCGAAATGCCAATTGTCAGCGGCAAATCAGCGGGCAACTGCTGCAACCGTTTGACCAATCCCGCCGTTTGGATTGCCAGAATCTCGGCACAACGTTCCTCGCGTTGGGACACCTCATCCGGAACGAACGGATGCGGGTCCACGCGGCGCAACAACCGCTCCGTGCCAGCACCACCAATGGTTGCTGAACCAGTCCCCAACCGCTCCGCCGCCGCTTCGGTTTGCTCCGATTCACGGCCCCCTAAATCGATCGTTCGATAGGGCCGAGGCAACGAGGCCTGAAAGTCATCGAACGAACCAACCACGCGGCGGTCATGGTCAAGCCGCTGCAGATCCACATCGCGTGTCACTGCTGTTTGCACAGGCAAGTCTTCGTCATCGGTGTCACCGATCCTGCGAGACTCCCCTATCAACGCCCCATTCTCGGCGATCAAACAGTGGCCGCCGAAAACCAAATCGCTGGTCGATTCCCCACCTCCCGCCGATGCATACGCGTACGCTGCCATCAAACGCCCGGATTGACTGACCACCAAATCGCGTCGCCACTGGGCTTTGCCAATCAGCTCATTGCTGGCCGACAAATTCACCACCACATTGGCACCCGCCAACGCCGCGTGACTGCTCGGCGGAACCGGCACCCAAAGGTCTTCACAGATCTCAACGGCGAGGGTCGCCGCGCCATCTCGAAACAGCAGATCCGTGCCAAAGGGAACGTCGCTGGAACCGATCCGGACGGTGGGCGGATCCGCTTGAGAGGCGGCACGGAAGTGCCGAGCCTCATAAAATTCGCGATAGTTCGGCAGAAACGTCTTGGGAACCAAACCGTGGAGCTGGCCCCCTCGGACCACCGCGGAAACGTTCATCACACTGGTGCCCACTCGAAGTGGCAACCCAACGATCACCGTGGCCCAGCAAGCGCGGCTGTGAGTCACGATGGATTCCAGTGCGTCCAGGCTTGCGTCCAGCAAGGTGTGGGTCGCGAACAGATCGCCGCAGGTGTAAGCCGACAGCCCGAGTTCCGGAAACAGAATCAGATCCGAGCCCGATTCTCGTTCGGTCGCATCGATGCAGGCAATTGTTTCGGCCGCGTTTGCTGCGGGATCGGCCACCAAAACTTTTGGCGAGACGGCTGAAACCCGGTAAAACCCGTGCTGTCGTCGCTGGGTTGGAAACGTCAGTTCGTTCGAAGCATTCAAAACGCGTGGGGCTCACCAATCCAAGGACACAACAACAAAAACCAGAGCAGCAAGCTGCACCGGCGAAAGACAACCAACCGACAGCCTGTTCACGCCACCAACCGTGCTCCCAAACACCCCGTACTGAAACGGCATGAACTCATCGAACAGTATACCAAGGGGAGAAAATTACGCTGAGGTTCACGAATTCCGGGACTGAAACCAGTGAACACAGCCCTTCAGCAACATCGCGAATCGCTCCACCGGGACACGCCGCACGTGGCCATGGCGATCCACTTGAAGCACCGTTTCCGTTTCCAGATCCATCGCGGACAAATAGCCGCCGCCAAAACAATACGTGTCCATGCAAACCAGATGGCTTTGACGAAGCACCTCACCATCGGGCTGGGGAGTGTGCCCCACAAAAACACGCTTCCCGCTGTGATGCGGTGCCGGCAGGCTGGACGGCAAATGAGTCCAGTAGGTCAACTCATCGTCCTGCGTTGCGATCTCACCACTGGGGTCGTACATCGCATGCACGAAAATCTCGCTTTCGGTTTGATAGCACGCCAGCAAGTTCTCAAAGAAAGCCAAATGCTGCTCCGGGATTTTGCGGATCGAGCCACCGTAGCTGGCCACCGTCGCCCGACCACCACTGCGCAGCCACATCGAATCGTCCATCCCTCGTGCCACCACGCTTTGCAACATCCATTCATGATTCCCACGCAGTGGGATCACCTTGCAAACGGACTGCAGGTCAAGCAACTGCTCCACGACGTCGCGAGAGTCTGGGCCGCGATCGACGTAGTCGCCCAAAAAGATCAGCTCGTCATTTTCCGCCGGCGCCAATTCTTGAATCATCGACCTCAGTGCTTTTGCGCATCCGTGGATGTCGCCGATCACATACCGGGCCATTCAATTCACGCCTGGGTCGAAACCCTGCTGCTCACTGGGAAAAGAAACATCGGGCGTCAGATCCTTCAAGATGGCCTGGCCGCAGCGATGCACCAACTTTTCCCAAATCTCTTCGCAAGGAGCGAAGATGGATTCCGTGTCGGCTGGCGTGACCAACCAACCGCCTTCTTCCAGTTCGTTTTCCAATTGCATCGGGCCCCAACCTGCATAACCCACGATGAATCGCAACTTCGCGTCGTCACGCCGGGCGAGCAACCGCAAGTGATCCTCATCGGCGGTGACCCACGCGGGAACATCCGCCCATTGGATCGACATGGATCCCCAAGGTTCGGCAGGATGATCATGCAGTTGGGTGGTTGATCCAGCCGGATCGTTCTCGCCCGCCTCGGTTCCATCCACACCGCAGGGATCGCCGATGCCGGCGATGTTATGCAGCGCCAACATGGGGCCGTTCACCGGCCCCCCCAAATAAATCTGGTCCGGATGAATCTGCGGATCCAACTGGGCGGGGTTGTCGGCTGAATCGCCGGGGGACTCACTCGACAAAGTGGAGCTCAAATCGATTTCAGGTTGAGCCCCCGCCTGCCAAGTCGGATCACTCATTTCGATGATGTCGCCAAACCGCTGCGGTCCCACGCGATTGATCACCACACCAAAGGCGCCTTCCTCGGTGTGCCGAACGATCAGCACCACAGAACGAAAGAAATTGCCATCGTGCAAATACGGCGACGCGATCAAGAAGCGACCGGTGCAATTCGTGGACGTGTTCATCTCAACCCCGGGTTCGTGAACCGGCAACGGCGTGCGTAAATTTAGGATTGGTCTCGGAACTGATCACGCCACAGACATCCGCCCCACGACAACCCCACGCCGAAGCCAACCAAGACGTTGGTGGAGCCCTGACCCAACTCGTCACGCCCTCGCATGCGGTCGATCAGAATCGGCAGGGTGCAGGAGACTGTATTCCCCACATCCGCCAAATCGATCGGCAATCGCTCGGGAGCGATGTCCATCCGCTTCCGGAGTTGATCCAGCATCTTCCAGGTGGCCTGGTGAAACAAATAGTGACCGATTTGGTCATCGGACAAATTGTTTTCTTCCAGGATTTCATCCACCAAACGCGGGATCGCATCCACGGTGAAATTGATCAGGCTGGGGCCATCCATGTAGAGGCGACTTTTCCAGCGTTTGCGGTGCCGAGGCGGAATCGCGTCTTCCGCGGGCCGGCCACCGCCGTTGCCGACAATCAGCATGTCAGCACCGCTGCCATCACTGCCGAACTGATACCCCCACAAAGAGGGCTCCTCTTCGGCGGTGATCAGGGTCGCAGCGGCCGCGTCCCCGAAAATGGTTCGCAGACTGCGGTCATTGGCATCGATGTATTTGCTGTACGTTTCCGCCGTCACCAGCAAGATTTTTTTGGCGACGCCGGTGCGGATCAACCCATCGGCCATCGCCGTGCCGTAAACGAAACCGCTGCAACCAAGGTTGAAATCGATTGCCCCGCACTGTGTTCGCAGTCCCAGGCGGTCCTGCAACAAACAAGCAGTGGTCGGCAGCGGGTAATCGGGGGTTTGCGTGCAGAGCAGCACAAAATCAATCGTCGAGCGATCCAAATTTTCACGTTCGAACAATTGCTCGCAGGCCTGCACCGCGAGGTCGGCAGAAGTTTCGCCTGGCTGGGCGATGTGCCGCTGATGGATCCCCGTTTTCTCCGCGATCAAATCGAGATCCCAGGAGGGGAACTGTTCCTTCAGCGTCGCATTGTCTTCCACATGTTCCGGAAGATGCACCGAGATGGGACCAATCTGGGCGTGGGGCACGTTCGACTCGGCGAAGAGGCTAATGAAAACTGACGTGGATCATTCAAAGAAGGCAGAAGCGTACCAGCGATTCCGCATCAACGGCAACTCGCAAACAAGGCTCCGACCCGGTGGGGATGAAAAAATCGCCCTTTTGCGGGGCAAAAAAACCACACCCAAGGGACAAAAAAAAACCACGCCTGTTTTGATCCAGGCGTGGTTTGAAGAGCGGCTGATCGGATTCGAACCGACGACAATCACGTTGGCAACGTGATGCTCTGCCAACTGAGCTACAGCCGCGTTTCAGTTGTGTGGGCCACAGTATAAGAACCATCGGATTTGTCGCAAGTCGACTTGAAAGGTTTTTTAACCGCTTGTCGATCATCGCCGGAAAACACTACACTTTGCCGCTGCATGAAACGGCCCCTGAAGCAGGTGCCCCCCGGTCGAAGCGTCCGATCACCCCGGCCTTTTCGATTTCGCTTTCTGAATGTTCGGTAGCCAACTCCGGTTCGATCGATTCATTCTTCTAACACAAGGTTCAAAATCAGGATGTCCACGTCTTTCGACACCGATTCCACGCCCGCCGAAGACGCGGCTGCTCCCGTCAAAGACCCGCTGCAGTTGAACATGGAGGTTACCAAACCTCATGCCTGTTTGCGGGAGGTCATTGTCACCATCCCTCGTGGCGAAGTGGATCGCTACATGAAGGACGCGTACGACGAACTCGTTCCTGAAGCTCAGGTTCCCGGGTTCCGTGCCGGCCGCGCGCCACGCAAATTGGTTGAAAAGCAATTCAAGGACCGAATCGAAGATCGCGTCAAAGGCTCGCTGTTGATGGACAGCTTGGCCAAAGTCACCGAAGAAGCCGAATTTTCGGCGATCGGTGAACCCGATTTCGATTACGAGTCGATTGAATTGCCAGAAAAAGGTGAATTCAAGTACCAATTCAGTATCGAAGTTCGTCCCGAATTCGGCACGCCGGATTGGAAGAAACTGGAACTGAAAAAGCCCGTCGAAACGATCTCCGAAGAAGACGTCGACGCTGCTCTCCAACGCGTTCTCTCTCGTTACGCTTCCCTGGAAGCCAGCGACGCGCCCGCCGAATTGGGCGACCGCTTGCTGATCACGGCGAAATTCAAAGACGGCGACAAAGTCATCTCTGAAATGGAGGAAGAACGCGTCACCTTGGCCAATCGCCTCAGCCTCTCCGATGCAGTTTGCGAAAACTTCGGCGAACTGATGAAGGACTGCAAAGAAGGCGACTCCCTGACCACCAAGGTCAAACTCGGCGAAGGGCACCCCAACGAAGAAATGCAGGGCAAAGAAATCGACGCCACCTTCACGGTCGTCGAAGTCTTGAAAGAACAACTGCCCGAATTGACCGCTGAGTTCTTGGACGAATTGGGCGAATTCGAAACTGAATCCGAACTTCGCGATTTCGTTCGCTCGTCGCTCGAACGACAAGCCAACTTCCGCACCGAACAAGCGATGCGTGGCAGCATCATCGAAAAACTGCTGGATTCAGCTGACTTCGAATTGCCACCCACCTTGGTCCGTCGCCAAATGAAGCGCGAACTTGATCGCAAAGTGCTCGAGTTCCGTCGCAGCGGTTTCGACGACGACATGATCCGTCGCTTCGTCAACGCCAGCAAGCAAAACATGCAACAAGGCACCGAAGCCTCGTTGCGTGAACACTTCATCCTGGAGCAAATCGCCGACGAAGAAAAAGTCGACGCCGAGCCTCAAGAGTACGAAACCGAAATCCAGTTGATCGCCGAACAAAGCGATTCCTCACCACGTCGCGTGCGTGCTCGATTGGAAAAAACCGGTCAAATGGATGCCCTTCGCAACCAAATCGTCGAACGCAAGGTCATCGAAATGATCACCGAAGCGGCAACGGTTGTTGAGGAACCTGTCGAAAAAGAAGCCGAAGAAAAGAACGAAGAGTTCGCCGTCGACCACGAAGTGCTGCCGACCAAGGATCACGAAGCGATCCCAGCAGCCAAGTACGACGACAACACCCCCAAGGGTGCGGAAGCCGAAGACAAGCAGGAAAAAGACAAGGACTGATCCTGAGTCTGATTCCCAATCGAATCAACGCCCGGTCGCCAACAGCGGCCGGGCGTTTTTTTTGCGCTGCGGAGGTCTTCGAGGCAGCGAAGCTTGCGAGCAGGGAAATCCAGAAAACGGGCGGAGCCGAAAGCTCACGCATTCCCGGGGTGACCAACCTGAACCCCCGAAACGCAGGGCAGGCCGCATGAATCCCGCCAAGCGGTGACTCTGTTGGCATCCAACCGAGCGGCCCGATCACGATGATCGCAAACGTCGCCGCGAACACCCCAGCAATCGGGACGCACGCCCTCTGCAACCAGCGACCGTTTTTCAGGAAGCCGAATCGACCCTGCGAGCGCCATCCAAACGCCCGCGTTCGCGGCCGTCTCCAGCAACGATCGCAACTCTCCCGCGGAAAGATGATCCGTCAACGTTCGACCATCCTTCACGAACGTGTCCACCAGCATCCGCCGCCGGCCCGAGTCGATCACCAAACCCAAGACCTGTTCCGGACAGATCGTTTCCGCCGCGACATGATCCGCGTAGGCAACCGGCACCAATTCCACCGATTGTGGCAAACCAATCGCCTCCCAAACCGAAGCCAGTTTTTGGGCGGTCTGGCACCCGCTGGGGCCGACTTTCGCGAAAGAGAACTCACTGGGAACTTGCCTTGCCAATTCCTGCCCGGTGTCGGATTCCCCCAATGCCGCCGACAGCTGAACGCCGCCCCCGCCAACCCGAAGAGACGCAGCCAAGTGCGTGGCAGCGGCTCGCCAAACGCTGGGATCGCAAGCCGCCAGGGCACCCCGCGAGGGTTCCTTGAAGTCCACAATCCGAACCCCACTGGAGATGACCAGCTGAGCCTCGTGCAAATCCCGCACACTGACCAGCAATTCAGCTTCGCTGGACTCGGGAAGCAGGGCTTCGCAGCAATCGGACACCAATCGCTGGCGGGGTGACAACGGCTCCATTTGATTTTCTCCGGGGCATTCTGATCCAGGTTGCCGTTCCATCGGATCGACCCGAAGCGGTCGGCAAGTTACAGTCTTCATCCAATCAGCGTTGCAGGGATGCAACTTACGTGAAATCAATGTCACCCAACAAGACACCGGATCTGCCGCGGTGAACTACGACTCCATCGAAACGCCTTCGCAGTTCAGTGACTTTTGCGAGGCCATTGCGGACGAACCCGTGATCGGCTTCGACACCGAATTTGTCTCTGAAGACTGCTATCGCCCCGAGCTTTGCTTGCTCCAGGTTGCGGCAGGCAAACACCTGGCGGTGATCGATCCCTACACCGTTGGCGACACCAAGCCATTCTGGGACATCCTGACCGACGACACCGTCGAACCAGGCAAACGAGTCGTGATTGCTCACGCCGCTCGCGAAGAGATTCGGTTTGCTTATCGATTCGCCGGCCGTCCAATCGCGGGATTGTTTGACACTCAACTGGCCGCTGGGTTTGTCGGCATTGAGTACCCCGCTTCGCTCGCAACGCTGGTTCAGAAGCTGGTGGGGCAAACCCTCCCCAAGGGCGAAACACGAACCAATTGGCGGCACCGTCCGCTGACAAAAGACCAGCTGACCTACGCGTTGCACGACGTGACCACACTGGCAGAAATGCACACCAAATTGATCGCGGATGTCAAAGCTCTGGATCGAGTCGCCTGGCTGGACGAAGAAACGGAACGCCTTCAAAACAAAGTCATCGACGCGGAAGAAAGCGAGAACTGGCAACGCGTCAGCGGAAGTTCAGGCCTGAAACCTCGCCAGCTCGAGATCATCCGTCACCTTTGGCGCTGGCGTGAAGAGATCGCCCGCAGCAAAGATCGATTGCCCCGGCGGGTGATGCGAGACGACCTGATGGTGGAACTCGCGAAACGCGGCTCACCAGACGTCAAGAAAATCCGCAACATTCGCGGGATGGAACGCCGCGGTTACAACGACCAGTACGAAGAAATCGGTGACGCCATTGCTGCTGCCCTGGAAGTTCCAGACGAGCAACTGCCGCGTCGCAATCGCGGCCGTTCGCGAAGCGCTTCGCCGATGTTGAGCCAATTCCTTTCCACGTCGATTGCTTGCATCAGTCGACAACAAAAATTGGCGCCCGCCATCGTCGGGAATTCCGATGATGTCAAAGAACTGCTCTCCTACGAACTGGACCCGCGGCGTGGCACGCCCACCCCGTCGCTGCTCAAAGGCTGGCGCGGTGACATCGTCGGAACCGCCTTTCGCAAAATTCTGCGGGGCGAACTCGCCATCCGAGTCGCGGACACAAGCGAACAACAACCGCTTGAATTCGTCGAGTGCGAAGGGTCACCTCAGCCGGAAGCCAGCGAGTCCGATTCGGGCAACGCCTGAATGGAAGCAGCAGGCAAATCACAACGCCGCCCCGGCACCATCACTCATGCTTGTGATGGTGTGGATCTCGGTCGTGATGCCGCTGGTTGATGTGCACGTGTAGTTGAGGGTGGTTTAGAAACAACCACTCCCACCCCGACTCGGTGACCGCGGAATCGTCCAGGTACAACGATTCCAGATGCGGCAACTCAACAATCACTTTCAAACCTTCATCCCCGAGCGGAACACCGATCAGATGAAGCCCCCGCAGCGACTCCACTTCCAACAACGCTCGGCCCAAGTCGTTTCCTAGCAACGTGGATCCCACCCTCAGCTGGCGCAGCTTGGGCAGGGCAGCCAACGATCGAATTCCCTTTTCGGTCAACCTGCTGTGCGGCAAATTGAGAAACCAAAGCGTTTCGCATTCAAGCAACGGCTTCAGCCCCTCGTCCGTGATGGGCGAAAGCCGCAATCGCAAATGCCGAAGCTCGGGAAGCTTGGCGATCGTCTTCAGGCCCTCGTCCGTGATCACTCCCTCATCGATCAAGACCGTGTCCAGCTTAGGAAGTTCGGTCACCAGTGGTTCGCCGACTGCCTCTCCTCCCCCAACGAACCGATTGCTAGGTGGCAGAGGCGCGAACTCCGGCGAACTCACATCGCCCGTCGCCGGACTGCTCTCATCCACAACCAGATCCGAGCGACGTTGCTCAGCGGCAGTCTCCAATTCCTCGAAAGGAATGAGCAGCAAACTGGAATCGTCAATCGGGTACGAGGGCGTGTGCAATTGGGTGGAGACCCCGTTGAGAATCTGCTCGATCTGCTGAGCAAAAAGCTCTTCCGGCTCCGGTGGCTTCGGCGGCGGTTGGGGGGCCTCGATCGGACGAGTGGCCCACCATCCGAGCACGATCATCGCCAGCACCGCGATTCCAATGCCGAGTTTGACGGGCGTGAGGATCACTGCCAGCCGCTCTTTCAGGCTGGTTCGCTTGACCGACTGTTCCTCGTCGTCGGCTCCAACGACATCGCCCAGTTCGTCTTCCTCGCCGTTGTGCGGCGAGTCAGCGATCGAGTCGCTTTTATCCTCTCGGTCGTCGTCCGATGGTTTGATCGATGACATGAAGAAGAGTTGTATCCTGGCACCGGAGCGCCGACAAACGACGCTCCGGTGCGCAGTTAAGTTTCGTTGAGAAGCAAAACGCTGAGACGATTGACCCAGTAACCGTCGCAACGAGTGCAGAGCTTCCGCAGGCTGGAACCCGCGAAGAAATCATTCCCGCAAACGATTTCTTGTCAACGAAACCTAAGTTTGGATGGGTAAAAGGTGGGAGGGCGTGAGGAATCCCCATGCCGGTGAGAGTGGGTTACCAGTGGCACCAAATGGAAGTCAACGCCGAAACGACGTTTGAGCCAAAAATTCCACACTCGCTTCGGTTTCACGGGACGTTTCATCGCCGCCGTCCGTCGTTTTGACACCGGAAAACACGCACAAAGGACCGCCAGATCGCTCCACCGACGCCACCAGCGGTACCGCGCACCAGTGAAGCAGATCTTTCGTGTTGGTTTGGGCCGAAGCATCCGCCGTGTCGTCCAAACGATTCAAAATCAGGCCCCCGATCGGCAACCCTGCGGATTCAGCCGCCCGCGAAGTGGAGATCACTTGATGCAACACACCGAGCTGATCCGGAGCAACCAACAACAGATGAAATGAGTGGCCCTCTCGTTGCCCCCAACGTTTGATCTCGATCGCCAAATCGATGTTCAGCCAATCGTCACAGATCGGGCTGAACAGGCCACCGGCGCCCTCAATCATGACAACATCGAAATCACCTTGGCACCAGATCGCCAAACCGTCCTGCAATTGCTGCGAGTCGACCCGGGACCCTTCTTGAGCTGCCGAGCGAGGCGGCGACAACGGAGCAACGAACCGCTGCGGGCAAACCGCGTGCAAAGATTTGGGACACCCTGCCGCTTGCCAGAGTGTTTCCGCATCGACACTATACCGTTCACCGTCAGCCCGCACTTCGCACCCACTGGCCACCGGCTTGTAGATCCCCACTCGCTGACCGCATTCCCGCATGCGCTGCACCGCCCTCGCAGTGCAGTAAGTTTTGCCAACCTCGGTACCGGTTCCTGTAACAAAGTAGAGACTTGCCATGAGTTCTTCGGTCAAATTGTCGTTGATTCAGATGCGTGATGCGGGGTCGAAAGACAAGTCGATCGAAGCATCGATTGAATGGATTGAGAAGGCTGCCGCAGACGGTGCTCAGGTGATCTGTTTGCAAGAGTTGTTTGCCACATGTTACCCGTGTCAAAGTGAAGACCACGGCAACTTTGATTTGGCAGAGTCAATTCCGGGGCCAACGACCCAAGCCCTGCAACCCGTGGCCGAACGACTGGGCGTCGTGATTGTGGCTCCCCTCTTTGAACGTCGCGCACCGGGCGTTTACCACAACAGTGCCGTTGTGATCGATGCCGACGGCAGCGTCGCGGGCGTGTATCGAAAGATGCACATCCCCGATGACCCGTTGTACTACGAGAAGTTCTATTTCATACCCGGCGACCTGGGATTCAAAGTCATCCCCACCCGCTTCGCCAAACTGGGCGTGGGAATCTGCTGGGATCAATGGTTCCCAGAAGCCGCGCGATTGTTTGCTCTGGCCGGCGCCGAGATCCTACTTTACCCGACGGCGATCGGCTGGATCGATGAAGAGAAAGAAGAATTTGGCGAAGGCCAACGCGATGCCTGGATGACGGCGATGCGAGCCCACGCGATCGCCAACGGGATCTACCTGGGAGCCCCCAATCGTGTCGGGATAGAAGGGCGAGTCGAATTCTGGGGCTCGTCCTTCATCGCGTCGCCCCGGGGAGAGATCCTCTCACAAGGCGATTGTGCCAGCGACCAAATCGTTTCCGCGGACTGCCAGCTTGCCGACATCGACGTCGTCCGAACCCACTGGCCATTCCTTCGTGATCGCCGCATCGATGCTTACGGTGATCTCACCAAACGGTGGATCGACTGAGCGATTGAGTCAATCAACGTGATGCATCGCGGGAAGCACAAGTGACATAGCGGAAGGGCGCACGACAATTCCCACTCAATCGAATTTCGCGTTGTTAGCGGAGCGGCGCGAGCCGCCCGGTGAATCGCAGGAAACTCCACCACCGGAAAACCGGATGGCTTGCGCCGCAACGCTACATTTGTTGCTGGTTGTCCGGCAAGGCATGTCGCTTGGTGATCTCGAGCATTGCCGCGTGAACCTTGCCGTTGCTGGCCAGAACGCTGGTTGTTTCCAGCGGCAAAGCGTCACCGGTTGCGGTGGTGATTTGGCCTCCCGCTTCGGTGATGAAGAGGGCACCTGCGGCGAAGTCCCACGGGGACAGCTTGTATTCGAAGAATGCATCGAAACCGCCGCAGCCGACTTCGCACAGATCCAACGACGCGGCACCGAACCGGCGGATGCCATGAATTTCGTTTTGGAAACATTCCGCGATCGCATCCAACGTGGCACGCATCATCTCACCACGGTCGTAGTAAAACCCACAACCGATCATGGATTGGTTCAGCGAACCGGACTCACTGACCTGCACTCGCGTGCCGTTTTGAAACGCACCTTGCCCTTGCACGGTCGTGAACAAATCATTGCGAATCGGATTGTAAACGGCTCCAACGATCGGAACGCCGGATTCGTAGTACGCGATTGAAACAGCAAAGTGGGGCAGATGGTGGGCGAAGTTATTGGTTCCATCGAGTGGGTCGATCACCCACAAATGCTCCGCACTGGAATCGCCGCCCTGGAGGTCCTCTTCCCCCAGCAATTCATGATCGGGGTAGGCCTCTCGGATCAGCGTCGCCACGGCCTGCTCGCTCTCCAAATCCGCGTCGCTGACCAAGTCGTACGTCTTGCCCCCATCCACGGATTTGTCGCGGATCATCACGCCATTTTCAAAGTAGCGACGGAGAATCTCACCGCCGACTTTTGCAGCCTGGACCGCTGTCTCGAGCAGGTCAGCCCGCCTCAGGTCATTCTCGGACATTTTTGCGTCTCATTCGGCAATTGGAGGTGGTGGCAGTCTGTTATTGTGAGGGAGTCATCCCACTGACTCTTCATCCGATTTGCCCAACGAGGATTTCGTCGTGAAAATCTCTTCGACCGCTCGTGTGTTTGTTTGTTGCTTTGTGATTGGTACCAGCGGGATTGCCAAGGGGGACGACCGCACAACGCCCTCGCCCGTGGAGGCCAAGAAACTGGTCGCTGCCAAAGCGAGTGCCGACGATGAAAAAACGACGAAACAGGCTCCGAAAGAAACGGCCCCAGAATCGCCCAAGGGGTTGACCATCGGGTCGCCCGCACCTTCTCTGGACATTGAACACTGGGTGGGTGAATCTCCCTCGCCCGTGTCGGAATTTGAACCCGGCAAGGTGTATGTGGTCGAATTTTGGGCCACGTGGTGCGGCCCATGTCTTTACAGCATGCCTCACCTGGCCGAATTGCAGAGCAAGTACGCGGACGATGGCCTGCGAGTTGTCAGCGTCAGCACCGAAGACCTCGAAACGGTCACAGAATTCTTGAAGCGTAAGGTCAGCCCAAGCATCCTCGGAATCAAAGAACCAGCTGCCAACGAAGACGAGGCGGAAGCAGGCGAAGCCACCGAAGAGACCAAGCCCATCACGTTTGCCGAGCTGACATCGGCCTACAGCTTGACCACGGATCCAGACGAATCGGTCAACGCCGACTACATGAAAGCCGCCAATCAAAACGGCATCCCGACCGCGTTCATCGTGGGCACCGATGGACACATCGAATGGATCGGCCACCCCATGTCGATGGATGAACCTTTGGAAGCAGTCATCCACAACAAATGGGATCGTGAACCGGCAAAAGAGAAATTTGAACGCGAACAAAAGATTGCTCTGGCCGTTCGCGAAATCATCATGGCTCACCGCACGGGGCACCACGAAACCACGTTGAAGCTCTTGCAGGAACACGCCGACCTGTTTGCTGGAACTCGATACGAATCCGCTTTGAAATCCATCTGGTTTCCGACCGCCCTGGCCACACAGCAAAGTGACATCGTCTTAGAAATCATCCAAGAGAGAATTGCTGCGGGCCCTGACGACGCTGTTTCCATCAACCGCTGGGCTTGGGAAATTTACGAAGCCGTGGAATCGGGGCTCCAGAACAACGACAAAATCTTGAGCACCACCATCGACGCTCTCCAATCAGCCTTGTCCAGCGACGAATTCGAAGCGAACGATGACATGTGGCCGGCCTACGACACCATGGCTCACCTGAAATCCATTGCCGGCGACAAGCAGTCGGCGGTGGAGTGGCAAAGGCGTGCGATTGAATCCGCTCCGGAAGATGAGCAGGAACGACTTCAGGAATACCTGAGCGAACTGACGGGCACCGTCGTCACGTCGCCCGAGAAAGCAGACGCAGCCGAGACAGAAACCAGCGTTCCCCAGCCGTGACGCGGATCGATCGACAGAAACTCGTTGTCCTGGCGACATTCCTGTTGATGGTTGTTTCGCTTTACAAAGCTCCGTTTCCGGCGGAGCAATGGCTGCAACACATCCCGACCGTTGCCATGTTGCTGGGGCTGCTTTGGTCGACCGGCAATGCGAGGCTGTCATCGCTTGGCTTCGCCTGCGCGATCTCGTTCATCGTGCTGCACATCATCGGGGCACGCTGGACTTATTCCAACGTCCCCTACGACGCTTGGTGCGAATCTCTTTTCGGGCGGAATTTATCGGACCAGTTTGGCTGGCAACGCAACCATTACGATTACGATCGGCTGGTCCATTTTGCCTCGGGATGCCTGGGCGTCCCGGTCGCCTTCGATTGGCTCAAGCAAATCTGGGGCCCCGCTCACTCTCAGTCTCCGCTCCCCCGATGCTGGGGATGGTTCCTGTCGATTTGCATCGTGATGGCGGTGGGAGCCGCGTACGAAGTGCTGGAATGGCAAATCGCCATGTTCTTTTCGCCTGCTCAAGCGGAATCCTACAACGGCCAGCAAGGCGATCTCTGGGACGCTCAAAAAGACCTCTGTTTGGCGGGAATGGGCAGTCTGCTGGCCGTCGGAATCCACGGGATTGGGACTGAATTGCGACGAGCCTGATTCGGTCGTCTTGACGGAACCGGTCACTGGGCGTCGTAATGGGACAATGCAAAGAGACATTGATAGCCAGCGACTTCACGATGACCTCCGCGGATTGGTTTCCGGAGACGTCTTGTGCGATCCCGTGTCGACTCAGTTGTACGCCTCGGACGCCAGCATTTATCAAATCCGCCCGCTGGCCGTGGTGCGGCCCCGGTCCGCCGCCGACGTCTCCACAACGGTCCAGTACGCCTGCGAAAACGATTTGCCCATCCACGCTCGGGGCAGCGGCAGCGGCGTCTCTGGAGAATCAGTCGGGCCGGGGATCGTGGTGGATATGTCCGCCCACATGAAGCGGATTTCTCCGTCGGATGATGGGATGCAGGTGACCGTCCAAAGCGGTGCCACACTGGCGAGCGTCAACCGGTTCCTGAAAGGGCATCGACGTTGGTTTGGCCCGGATCCGGCCACACGTTCGGTCACGACCATGGGCGGCGTGATTGCCACCAACGCCTCCGGCAGCCACTACCTGCGCAGCGGTTCGGCCCGGAACACCGTGCTATCACTCCGCATGATTGCGGCGGATGGTCGTCTGGTGGAACTGTCGCAACACGACCCCTTGCCAATCGATGATGACGAAGCGAAGCCCGAGAATGGCAACCTCGATCCCCCCCAAGATCTCAACGTCTCGCTCTTGGATCAAGCTGGCGAAGCAGGGTTCGTGAACCGCGTTTCGCGAGGATTGGTTGAGATCCGGAATCGCTTTCATTCCCAACTCGAAGCCAACGTGATCCAGTCGCCTGCCAGCGGTGGTTATCGCTTGGACGATCTTTACGACGCCAATCATCGAGTCGACTTGGCAAAGTTCTTCAGCGGCTCGCAAGGCACACTGGGCGTGATGATCGACGCCACGCTGCGCACCGAAGCGATCCCCGCGCATCGTGGGGTGGTGCTGTTCTTTTTCCATCGGCTCGACTCCGCCACCCGGGCCGCCGTCGCCGCTCTGCAACACGGCCCCATCGCCTGCGACGTGATGGACCGACGGTTGCTGCAAATTGCTCGCGAGGGCGAAAAACGATTCACCGACGTGGTGCCGCGTGAAGCCGAAGCGGCAATGTTGGTCGAAATCCAAGGCGAGTCTTTGGGCGACCTCTACGACCGACTCGCCATTTTGCGTCAGTCCATTTCCAGTGGCCACGACGCGGCCTTCGAATCGGTGGACACCATCCGAGATGAGATTCGCGATCTTTACTGGATGCTGTTTCGAAGAGTGATCCCACGGCAATACCGGGTTCGTGGCACACAGATGCCGCAACCATTTGTGGAGGACATTCACTCACCACCGGAACAACTGCCTGAAATGGTCGTGGCCGTGCAAAACGTTCTCAAACGCCATCAAACCACCGCCACAATCTTCGCTCATGCCGGCCACGGTCAATTGCACGTGCGACCGATGTTGGATCTGCAGAAGGACGAAGACCGCCGAAAAATCCGTCCACTCAGTGAAGAAATCGCAAGCGTCGTTTGGGATCGCGGCGGGCAGATCGGCGTTGAACACGCCGCCGGTCTGAGTCGTTCTTACTTGATGCCCAAGCAAGCCGGTGAACTCTGGCAAGCGATGGGCCAAGTCAAACGCTTGTTCGATCCCTACCACCGTTTCAATCCAGGCAAGCTGTTCGGTGCGGTGCTGCAAAAGCCCGATGAGAACCTCCGCCCGCTCGACCAAACCATTGAAATCGTCGCCTCGGGTCGCAGTGTGATCCCGTCGTCGCTGACGATGACATCCGAGAATCCCGCCAGCGAAAACGATGCGTCGGCGCCTTCGACAGAGGTCGCTGATCCCGATCAACCAACGCCAGAAAACGAATTCGCGGAGGACGAGACTTCGACGGAACCCGAGCCCGCCAAATGGGTCTCTTCGTTGATGCCGCACCAACCCGCCCCGCAACTGGAAGTGCTTCAGCATTGGCCGGGCGGAGCACCGATCACCACCACCACACGAGCCTGCAACGGGTGCGCGCGATGCCGCGCCGACGCTTCGGACGAACGTCAGTGCCCGATGTTCCGCATCACCTCCATCGAAGAAGCGTCCCCCCGCGCCAAAGCCAATCTGTTGCGTGGGGTTTTGAGTGGTCAATTGCCGGTTTCGGAACTCACCGGGGAACGCGCCAAAGCCGTCGCCGACCTGTGCTTCAATTGCCACTCCTGCCGAGTCGAATGCCCCGCTTCGGTCAACATTCCCAAGGTGGTCGGTGAAATCAAAGCCCAGTACGTTGCGACCAACGGGCTGACTTTGTCGGATTGGCTGATTGGCCGAATTGACATGCTGGCCGCACTCGGTTCACGCGTGGCCTGGCTCTCGAACTGGATGCTCCGGCGACGTTCCCTGCGCTGGTTGGCAGAACGCACCCTGGGACTGTCCGCCTCTCGGGAAATCCCGTTGTTGGCCAGTGAGTCCTTCGTCCGGTACGCAGTGCGACGACGTTGGCACCGAGCCTCCCCCGCCGGCGGATTGAAAGTGGTTTACTTCGTCGATCATTTCGCCAATTACCACGATCCTGAGATCGGTCGCGCTCTGGCGGAAATCCTGCAACACAATCGGATTGGGTTCTATGTGCCGACCGGGCAAAGTCTGAGCGGAATGGGACGCATCACGGCGGGCGATCTGAAGGGTGCCCGCCGAGTTGCCAAACGCAATGTTCGCTTGTTGGCGGACGCGGTCCGGCAAGGCTACACCGTGCTCGCAACCGAACCCGCCGCCGCACTTTGCTTGAAACACGAGTACCCGAACCTGCTCGATACAGAAGACGCTCACTTGGTTGCCGAGCACAGCTTCGAGGCGTGTCACTATTTGTGGTCCTTGCATCAAGAAAACCGATTGACGCTGGAGTTTGAACCCATTCAACACCGGATGCTGTATCACCAACCCTGTCACAGCCGCGTTCTGCACAGTGACACCGCAGCGGCCAACCTGATGCAACTGATTCCGCAATTGGAAGTCGACATCGTCGCCAAGGGATGCAGCGGGATGGCCGGCACGTGGGGATTGCAGCGCAAGAATTACCGCAACAGTTTACGAATCGGTTGGCCGATGGTTTCCGCCGTTCGCAAAGCAACGTCCAGTGCCCCGACCACCGAATGCAGTGCGTGCAAATTGCAAATGGAACATGGCGGTGACTACGAAGCGATTCACCCCCTGAAGTTGCTGGCACATTCCTATGGCCGTCTGCCCGCACTGAATCTGCGTGGAAAAGCTCCCCTCAATGAAGACAGCCCAGCATGACCCCACCCTGTTCCATCGACGTGTTGCTCTTTGCTGGTGCCAGCGAATCGGCCGGTGGTGCCGATCGAGTCACGGTGCAGACGCACGCACGCCCCACCGCCAACGAACTGATGACGCAACTGGCCGCACAACACACCGAATTGGCAGCGATGGTTCAGCGGTCTCGATTGGCCGTCGACCAAACGTACGTCTCGCCCGATCATGTGATCGAAACGGACGCCGAGGTCGCGTTGATCCCGCCGGTCAGTGGTGGTTGATCGATGTCGAAAACGCCAATCACTGACGAGAGTTTCGGTGCCGTCAACATTCGCTTGACGAACGAACCATTGGAACCAATGGTGCAAGCGACTTCAGGCGAGGAACCTTGGCTGTCGCACCCCGACGCGGGTGCGATCCTCTGGTTTCATGGCGTGACGCGCCGCAAGACGAAGCAGGGCGATCACGAGACCATCACGAAAGAACTTTCGTACACGGCCCATCGTGAAATGGCAGTCAAGCAATTGAATGAATTGGCGTCCAACGCTGTGCAAGAATTCGGTTTGCATCGCGTTGTGATTTGGCATCGCCTGGGCACTGTCCCGATTGGACAAGCCAGCGTGATCGTGGGATGCAGCAGTGCTCACCGAGTCGCCTCACTCGATGCGGTTGCCGCCATCATGGACCGGCTGAAACAAGACGTTCCGATTTGGAAACAAGAACACTTTGAATCTGGCGAGTGCCACTGGATCCATCCGTCACCCACGACGGACGATCCAAGGACTCATTGATGCTTCACGAGAATGCCCACCGGACACTTTCGCGAAACATCACTTCTGACGGCGTTCAGTCACGAGGTGGACGAACGTCTTTTGTCGCTCCTGCACCTGTCTGTGACGCGCGGCGATTTTCTCGCTGAATCGCGTCATAGACCTCTTGGCGGTGCACCGGTATCGCTTGGGGAGCTTCGATACCCAGACGCACTTTGTCGCCTCGAATATCAACGATGGTTACGACCACATCGTCACCAATCATGATGCTTTCGTCGCGGTGTCGGGAAAGGACGAGCATGGTGTCCTCGGCTTAAGTTGTCGGAGTGGGAGAGCTTTCGAATCAATTCGTCAGGAATTTCAATGTGTTCACGGCGGCATTCCATTGCCGAGAGTTGTTGCATTCCATCGCAATGTTCGGACGAGGTTCACCTGATGAAACAACACCCGTTGCTTCGCCTCGCGTACACCACTCATCGACCCACCGGATGGAATAGTTCACGCATCGGTCAGAAGGTCGGCACGTGCCGGTCGTGCCGATTCGACTTGGTACCCCGTTTGCAACGCCCACCCATCTCCATCCCGCAAGCCGGACACCGATTGACTGGATCGGGTTCGCGAAGGAACGGTCCCGCCACCACTTCTTCTGGCAGGGGATCGCTGCCAGCCACCCGGTGCCGCTACCCCACCTCCCCACGCGCATCAACGAAAAATGGCGAGCATTGTCATCCAATGCTCGCCATTCCGTTTGTTTTGTCTGGGTTCGTCGACTCGAATCAGGCAGCACGCACCTGTGAGGTCGGCAATGGCTTGGCCGATTCGGATGCCACGGTCGGCAATGGCTGACGCATGGGACGATCGTCGTTGGTGATCACCTGGCAACCCAAGCGACGATCCAGGTTCAGCATCAGAGGTGCTCGCAGGTTCGTCGTCAACTTGCCAACGTGCCCGGCGACGGTGGTCATCACATAGACTTCCGAGCCTGACGTCAGGTGCAAGCTCGACAGATCACGCCGCCCGATGTGGACTCGATAGTCCGGGAAGAACGCTCGTGGACTGATCACAGCCAGTGCTCGATCACCTCGGGCCGCACTTTGCAGCCAGGCCACCGAAGCGTTGTCCGTGTCAGGAATCAACGCCCACTGATGAAGCGATTCCATTCCAATCAGACCCTGCGGGAACAAAAACAACTGGTCGGCGTTGAGTTCCAACGTGCCGAAGCGATGACTGTCGATCCGCATGACTTGATTCCACTCGTCGAATGTTTTTGTGTTCGGGACCGGTCCTGTCCCAAACGGTTCCTTCGGGTTCTCCGTCGCTACTTTTCATCGGCCATTGAATCCCGCCAGTCCACCGAACAATCGAAAAAGGACGAAAATTCGCTGCAGCCATCACAATCGGAATCTCCTGACACGATGACGCCGTTGATCCAGCGGACCAATGGCCCCGTGGATCAAAGGTAGTTCAGGACCGTGATGCCCGAGGTTTGTCCGACGAAACGCATGGAGGCTTCCAACGCAACCTGACGGGCCTGCAATTCACTGATCACCGATGCCAAGTCAGCGTCCATCGCGTCGGACAACTGCGACTGCAGGAGAACGTTTTCGTTCTCCACCGCCGTTCGGGAGTCCTGCAAGGAAGAGTGCCACACTCCCACCCGCCCACGAGTCCGCGTGCTGGCGTCCAGGTCATCGTCCAAACGAGCCTGCAAACGGCCGATTTCGGAGATATCCCCGTCGCGGATGGCGGATTCGAGACGCAACAGTGTGTCGATCGCGCCACCGGCATCGCGTGGTTGGTAATCGCTGCCGTTCAAAACCGCGAAACTTCCGTCCAATTCCCCAACGCCTTCCGTGGCGTCCTCAGGAATCCAGCCCAGGTACGTCCCGGCATCGCTCAAACCAGGCTGTGTCACCCGGATCGGATCGGCTCCCGGAGGCGCTGTCAATCTCAACCCATTGCCGACTTCATTCAGCGACACCAAGACTCGCTGGGGGTCTTGATTGTCGGGATGGTTCCGAATCAGATCGATGATCTCGCCCACGGTTTCGGCATCTTCGAGCTCGAATTCCAGCTCCACACCATCCGGCCGAGTGATCACCAAATCGGGGCCTTCGGGGTTGTAGTTCAATCCCCGTTCTCGGGCCAATTCACTGACCAAAGTGTCTTCATCTGCTGTGCGAATGCCCAGTTCCGTCGCCGCAGAACCACCGTTTTCGCCAACGCTGTAGTCCACGCCAGACCGCAAGGCGTGCAGTTCAATCCGGCCTGCCGTTTCATTGAGAACCGCTTTGACTTCCGCATCGCTTCGATTGATCGCGATGATCACGTCGCCAACGGTCTCGGCATTCGAAAAATCAATTTCGTAGCGTTGGTTGCCACGATCAATGACCAACCCGTCAGTCAGATCCAACCCCGCACCGTTGTTCAAATCCGAAATCGAGGTCGCCAAAGTGACCTGAGGTGCCAAGCGGTCTCCGACCAACGGTGGAGGCCGAAATCCGTCTGGATTGGAGATCAACAGATCCGACGCCAACCGACTGCCCGGCGCGTCCTTGATCGCCAGCGTTCCTGGCAAACCGTCGGCGTACTGGACCGTGATTGAATCGGCTCCCAGCGTGACGGACAACGATCGACCGTCCAAATCAACGGTTCGCAAGACATCCGCCACATCGCCAATCGTCGCCGCCTGCCGCAGGTCCAGTTCCACGAAATGGTCGCCATCCGAAACGGTCAGGACGCCCGCTTGGACACCTTCCCCTTGTTTCATGTCGATCAACCGGGTGTCTGCATTCAGTGCCGCCCCCAGCGATTCGCCCTCGATGAATGGTTCGCCGACTCCGATCGCGGTCGCAGCGCTGACAGTGAATTCGGCCTGAGTGCCATCGCCGAGCTTGGTCAATCCGATCGCTTGATTGCCATTGAACCGAACCGTTCCGCTGATGTGCTCCAGCGCCAGATCGGTTTGCAGCACACCGCCTAGCAGTTGGTGATCGGCGAACATGCCATTGCCCGCGCTGACGACCGACTCCATTTGCTGGCGGATCGTCATCGCCAGAGCTTCTCGCTGGGCATCCGACAGCACGCTTTGGGCGGCTTCGACAGCGGCCCCCCGCGCTTCAATGATGGCCGAATCGACTTTGTCCAACGTCACATCGGCGGATTGGTAAAACGCCTCCGCGGCATCTGCGTTCCGAACCATCTGGTCCGTTCGTGAAACTTCACGCTGCAGCCCGATCGAGCGGGCCGCCGCCGCAGGGTCATCACTGATCGTCAGCACACGACGCCCGGTGCTCAACTGGTCATACTGACGCTGAATCGCCAATTGGTCGCTGTTGAGCTGGTACATCAACCGCTGATTTTGCAGCGGAGTGCTCGTTCGGTTCGTTGCGACGGGAAGTAGTGACATGATTCAACGATGCGAAATGGTTCGAAAACACCGTCCGAGAACACGATGCAAGCATTTTCGGTATCGTTGTAATCGGCACAATTGACATCGTGACTGAAGATCAATCCCTTGGGGATTGGTTCCAGCCTGACCGAGGCACGGTCCAGGAGGACTCCGCAGCGAGATAGAACATGATTTTCATCAGCACCATGCAACTGACTCGGACCCTCGAACGGGGCGATTTTTTCTGCCCGACTTGCGAATCCATTCAGGGATACCGCCTGCGATCCAAACGAACCTTTTTGACGCTGTACTTCATCCCCACCATTCCGCTCAGTGCCCCCGAACCGTTCATTCAATGCGACCACTGCAAATCGCCTTGGGACCTGAGCGTGCTGCACATCGATGAGCGCACTCACAAGAAGGTCCGCGAAAATCAGTTCCGCAATGAAGCGATCCGGTCCTGCGTGTTGATGGCGCTCGAAGACGAAGAGATCACGGAACCGGAAATTCAATCGTTGCTGCGGATCAGTCGCGTGATCCTCAACAACCCGATCGAGCGAGAAGAATTAGGGCGTCTGTGTTCCGTCGCCATGCATTCGGGAATCGAAACGCAGAACTACGTCATGACGGTTTCCAAACGCTGGACCATGCAACAACGTTTGCTGGCGATTCAAGCCATGTTCTTGGCCGCCTCCTCCGGAGAAAAAAACATCTCCGACGCCAAGGTTCGACAACTCGGCCGAATGAAGGATTTGCTGGAGCTAACCGACACGGAATTCGAAGCCGTGATCGAAGACGCTTTGCTGTACGCCGGCGTCTGACCCCACTCGCGGCAGCGCGGGAACCAGCGGAGGCCCTGATTCAGACGGGTCGGCTCATTGCAGGTCCAATCGCACACGCCGCATCGTTTGCAAAAACCGAATGCACCCCGCCAACAGCACGACCGCGCCGATCCCGATCGCGGCATAACCGGCGACCAACAACTCTGGCGATTCGCCGAAGAACTTGATCAGCGTTCCTCCCGTTCCCACCATCATCAACGACGTTCGCAGGTACGCCAGCAACGTCCGTTCGTTGGCAAGATCCGTGCGAATCACCGCCAAGTCATTGCGTTTGCGGGCCAGCGTGTCGCCCACCGGTTCGGGGTTGGGATCCATGTCCGATTCGCTCATGCTCAAAAAAGCCGGTTGATCCCGTTCAGAGCCGCGACCCGATAGGCCTCCGCCATGGTCGGGTAATTGAACGTGGTCTCGATGAAGTAATCGATCGTGTTCTGACGCCCCGGTTGATTCATGATCGCTTGACCAATGTGCACGATCTCCGATGCGTTGGCGCCAAAGCAATGCACCCCCAGGATCTCTTTGGTTTCCCGATGGAACAACAACTTCAGCATCCCGGTGGTCTCCCCGGTGATCTGAGCCCGAGCCAAGGAACGGAACTGAGCCTGGCCGACTTCATAGGGCACACACTGATCGGTCAGCTCACGTTCGGTCGCACCAACCGAGCTGATTTCAGGGCTCGTGTAAATTCCCGTGGGAATGTCATTGAGCCGCAGGTTGCCGTCAGCCCGACCCAGCAGATGCATTCCCGCAGCCCGCCCCTGCGTGTAAGCCGCACTGGCAAGCGACGGAATTCCGATCACATCCCCCACCGCATACACGTGCGGCAAACAAGTTTGGAAATGCTCGTCGACCACAATTTGACCGCGGCTGTTGGCCTCAATCGGAAGGCTGTTCAATCCCAGGTCATCGGTGTTTCCCTGCCGACCATTGGCCCACAGGAAAACGTCGGTTTTGAGAACCTTGCCACTTTTGAGTCGCAAAATCACGCCGTCATCCAGTCCCTCGATGTTCTCCATCGTTTCGTTGTGACGAATGATGACTCCCTGGTCGCGCAGGTGATACGACAACGCATCGATGATCTCGTCGTCCAAAAACTCCAGCAGTTTTTCGCGGGTGTTGATCAAGTTGACCTTGATCCCCAAGTTACGAAACATCGAGGCGTATTCCGTCCCGATCACGCCAGCGCCATAAACGGTGATCGAACCGGGCTTGTCCTTCATTTCCAAAATCGTGTCGCTGTCAAAGATTCTGGGATGCGAAAAATCGACACCTTTGGGGCGGTAAGGCCGTGATCCAGTTGAGATCACAAACGCTCCGGCTGTGATCACCTCGCCATTGTCGATGGTGATGGTGTGCTCATCGACAAAGCGTGCTTGGCCACGATAAATCGGGACCGCATTGCGATCATAAAACGATTGCCGCATGGAAACTTGCCGGCCAATGATCGCCTGGGTGCCGCGGTTGAGCTGTTCCATGCTGGGGCTGGCAGCGAATCCCATTTCTCGCATCACGGGATTCTTCAACGACTTCATCGTACTCGTCACCGCGTATCGCAACGCTTTGCTGGGGATCGTGCCCCAGTGCGTGCAACCACCGCCGATTTGCCGGTATCGCTCGGCAACGCCTACCCGCAAACCACCCTTGGAGGCTTGCATCGCGGCACCTTCCCCCCCCGGACCGGTGCCGATCACGAATAAATCGAAATCAAATTTGTCGCGAGCTGGCTTGGCGGCCGGCTTTGTCTCTTGGGCGGGCAGATTGACGTTCGGCGTTTCGGGGGGCGACGCCGCCCCGTTTGCCGAGGAGGATTCGGTCGCTGATGACATGCCTCGTTCCCTGAAAATGCAATGAATTGCGAGTCAATTGAGCGACGGCCGCCTCACCGAACGCTTCGTGTCTCGACGTGATTGGGTACCACGGACCGTCGAATTCTGTTCGAATCATGGTTCGAAAGATTCCGTCACCCCGTCGAATAAGTCTTGTTTGTACGATGTTGATTGCTTGCGTCCAGACCGGTGTCCATTTTGCTTCCGTCGATCAAAACGTGGACGACGTCTGTCAAAAGATTGATCGCCTTGGCAAACAAGGCGTCCAACTCGCGGTTTTCCCCGAGTGCACGCTGACCGGTTACGGCTACGAAAGTCGTGAAGAAGCGCTGGACGCCGCTCCCACGATCGACTCCGCCGCTGTCACGACTCTTGTCGAAGCCTGCCAAGTCAACCAATTAACGATCACAATCGGGACGTTGATTCGGAAAGATCGCGACGAACTGCACAACTCGGCGCTGATGATCGATGGATCAGGGCTGCTCGGTCGTTACAACAAAGTTCACCTGCCGCACTTGGGGGTGGACCGGTTCGTCGATCGCGGCCAAGCCTGCGACCAAATCTTGACAACCCAATCAGGTTGCAAAGTCGGGCTGGGGATCTGCTACGACAGTTCGTTTCCCGAACCCATGCGGGCGCTGGGATTGGCTGGTGCAGACATCATCGCCCTCGGCACCAACTGGCCCGTGGCGGCGTCACGAACGGCCGAAATCGTTCCGCCGGCTCGCAGCATGGAAAATCACCTGTTCTTCGTCGCCGCCAATCGCATTGGAACCGAGCGAGGATTTGAATACTGCGGGATGAGTTCCATCTGTGGGCCCGATGGGGTCGAATTGGCTCGGGCAAAGGGCGCCGAGGAAACCGAACTGATCGTCGATGTCGACCTGGAACAAGCCCGCAACAAGCGAATCGAGCGAACCCCTGGAAAACATGTCATCGACCGCTTCGCCGATCGTCGTCCCGAAATGTATTCGCGGCTGGCAGATCCGATTGTCACGCCTCCCAACTAGCTGTTGAAACACGCCCAGCCAGTGAAACCAACCACTCATCAGTGGTGTCTAAGGTCGAGACAAGTAAATGGCTTCGCCAGTGAACCGTTTCCGAAGGTCTTCATCACTCCAGGAAACCTTGCCCACCGCGGGATCGCCGATCAGCCAGCGTCCGCCATCGGTTTGACCAAGCACCGTCACGACATGTCCGACGGTGACGTTGCCGACAAACCCGGTGTCCTGGGGGTCGTCACCACGCAATCCAAACCGAACCAACGCCACATTGGGCAACTGGCCTCGTTGATGCCACTTGCCGGGATCTCGCGCTGCAACCTTGGCCTTGAGATTGTGCTCGCGAGCCACCGTCGACAACCCGCGGTAAAGTCCCAACGGGGCGGTTCCCAGCGAACTGCTCAAACAAGCCGAGGCGAGGTCTCGTTCACTGGCCGAGATCCCCGATGTTCCCAACAAGGTGACCGCAGCGGCGGGCGCGCAGCTGGCTGAGTTGGACTGCATGTAAACCCCATCGTGCCACTGAGCCATCCATTGCGGCTCACGAGGCTGATCCCAGTCCAACGGGAACAGCACCGGGCGAGCGAGCGGCGTGATCACAAAAGCAACCGCCAACGTCATCAGGATTCCCGCGACCGCCGGCCGAAACTGACGACGCAAATCGACCGCATGTCCCGCCAGCCCCGCCGAAAAGGCCAGCAAAACGGGAGTCACGTTGGACCAGTACAGGGCCGCCGAAGACGTGATGGCTTCGGCCCAAATCAGACGGCCAAAGAAACTCCAAGCGAACAGAAGCGAAATTCCGATCAGCCCCACAAACACCCACCGATTCGAGCGTTCGGACGAAGATTGAGAGCGACATCCCAAGCGGTAAGCTCCCCAGGTCATCAGCGTCACCACGACCACCGCCAAGGCCAGTTCGAGATCAGGGCGAGCGAATTCAAGGTCCATGCAGGAACCTCCGTGAACAGACAAGGGGGACTCAATCAACTTTCGGCAGGATTAACGTTAGCAATCCATGGCATTCGATACAAACGCTAATTTCATGATAGCTTCATCAATCCTTCCCTTTCCAATGCGTTTCGAACGTTTGACACCGCCTCCATTCACGCCCCTTGCCCCCAGGAAAAGAGGTCGTGCCGTTTTTAAGTGCTGTGTTGCCAAGCGTTTATCATCACCCTCCCTCCGGGAGGGTCGAGCGAAGCGAGGGGAGGGTTCAGCATTGGATCCAGCGCGTAACCCTCCCCGGCCCGAAACGGTCCGACCCTCCCAAAAGGAGGGTGAAGTAAAACTGCACGACCTCGGAGCAGGCGGGGTTCCCAAAACAGTACGAGCACGGCACTTAAAAACTGCACGCCCTCAAAACCCGTGGTGAGAGCCTCCATCCATCCCACACCAACCAGCGGCATTCATTGGCAATTGGTGTGCCAGCGTTTTCTTTTCACAGACGCCCATCCATCTTCGCGCGAAAGTCAGATAGGCTTCCCCGTTTCCCCACCCGTTTGCTCGCGTCATCACCCATCGCATGAACTCTGCTGCCGATCTTGCTCGCCCTCATGATCAAATCCGCCCCGTCGAAATCGAATGCGGCTACTTGGAATCCAACCCCGCCAGCGTCCTCTACAAAAGCGGCAAAACGATCGTGCTGTGCACCGCTTCGGTTGAAACGAACGTTCCACCATGGATGGAAGGCCGAGGGAAAGGTTGGGTCACGGCGGAATACAACATGCTGCCCGGCAGCACGAGCCCGCGAAAACGTCGCGACCGCAGCGGCAAAGTGGACGGTCGGACCACCGAAATCCAGCGTCTGATTGGCCGCAGCCTCCGAGCCATTGTGGATCTCCAGGCGTTGGGCGAACGATCGATCACCGTTGACTGCGATGTGTTGCAAGCCGATGGCGGCACTCGCACCGCGTCGATCACGGGCGGTTACATTGCCTTGTCATTGGCGGTGTCTCAATTGGCATCCAATCCAGAACTCGACCCTGCCGTGGATCCCGCCGCCGTCCTTCGAGATTCCGTTGCGGCAATCAGTGTGGGCGTGATTGGCCAGGACGTGGTCCTGGACCTGGATTACAAACTGGACTCCGCGGCCGATGTGGACATGAATGTGATCATGACCGGTTCGGGCCGTTTCATTGAGTTGCAGGGCACCGGCGAAGAAGCCACATTTGATGACGCTCAGCTGGCCGAACTGTTGCGGTTGGGCAAAATTGGCATCGCCGAATTGACCCAATTGCAGGCGGCTCAACTTCGCAGCGTCTGATTGCGACGCAGGGACACGAGCCATCTGTCATCATGGGATCCAGCCGTTCCGTCCGGGCGACGGCTGCCTTGTCTGACTCAGAACCGTTGTCCGACTCAAAACCGCTGCCCAACTTGCAACGGTTGTCCAACTCGAGCCCCCTTCTTCACCTCGAAACCACTTTTCACCTCGAAACCACTATCCCCCCCGAAACACAGCCACCGAGACTTTTGATCACCGGCGGTGTGAGCGAGAGGATCGCCATTCACTTGCAGCCGAAGGCAATCCAATCGCGTGCCATCATCCTTCCTTTTGCCAGGACAGTGAATGTCTTCTAACGCTAACAAACCCATGCGAGCCGCCATTTTGGGCGTCGGATTCATGGGCTGGATTCACACGCTCGCTTACCAACGAAGCCAAACCTCTGAACTAGTCGGCTTCGCCAGCCGCGATGCCAAGAAACGCAGCGGCGATTGGCGAGGGATCCAGGGCAACTTTGGTCCCCCCGGCGAACAAATCGATGTCTCCGGGATGAACGTCAGCGAGAACTTGGACGGGTTGTTGGCGGACGATTCGATCGACCTGATCGATGTGTGCTTGCCACCTCATTTGCACGTCGATGCGATCCAACAAATCCTGGCGTCGGGCAAAAAAGTTCTGTGTGAAAAGCCACTGGCACTCAGTGCGGAGGCCGCCCGCTCCTTGCTGGACACGGCGGCCCCCGGCCAACTGATGGTGGCGCACATCCTGCCATTCATGCCAGCCTATCGTTTCCTGGTCGAAGCCCAATCCGACGGCCGTTACGGTCGCCCCATCACCGGCCGATTCTCGCGAACAATCAGTCCGCCGGATTGGATCCCTGACTTCTACGATCCCGAGCGTGTCGGCGGGCCGCTGATTGACCTGCAGGTGCACGACGCCCACTTGGCTCGCGTGCTGTTCGGCATGCCCACCGCAGCCCACTGTGTCAGCCACAAACAACAAGGCGTGCCAAAGCGATATGAAACCGTTCTGGATTACGGATCACCAGCCAGTCCTGATGACATGGTCCCCGTGGTGAGCCTGGCCGGTGGCGTCATTGATTCGCCAGCTCGCGGATTCACGCACGGGTACGAGGTGTCATTCGAACAGGCCACCGTCCGATTTGAATTCGCAGCCTACAACGATGATTCCACCGACACGATTGCCTTGACGGTGATGCACAACGACGGGCGTTTGGAACGGCCCGATCTGGGTGAACAAGATCCAATCGATGGTTTCGTCAGTGAGATCGATGCGGTCGCCCAGGTGGTTGCCGGCGGTCCCATGCATCCGGTACTGGACGCGCAACTGGCGACCGATGCGTTGGCGATTTGCGAGATGCAAATGACGAGTCCTCGTCGATGAGCGATGTCCAACGATTGGCCGACCAACTCATCGCTCATCTGAACGCGATCGGCGATTTGGTGGTGGCGTTTTCCGGGGGAGTCGACAGCAGCGTCGTGGCTGCCGCTGCGAATCAAACGGATCACGCGGTCGTCGCCGTCACGGCTGAATCCCCTGCCGTGGCGGAGTGGCAGCTCGACTGGGCACGCCGCATCGCCGCGCAGATTGGAATCCCGCATCAACTGGTTTCCACCGATGAATCGGACCGCGCGGACTACCGACGCAATCATTCCGATCGGTGCTTCTATTGCAAACAAACACTGTATGAATTCCTGACTCCGATCGCGGATCATCGCGGCGCGACCGTCGTGTCAGGAACCAACGCCGACGACCTCGGCGACCATCGGCCCGGCATCATCGCTGGAACCCAAGCACGTGTCCAAACCCCGCTGGCAGATCTGAAGCTTGGCAAGGCTGAGGTCCGGCAACTGGCCGTTCATTTCGGGCTCGAAAACGCCGCTCTTCCCGCCTCGCCGTGCCTGGCCAGCCGGATTGCCTACCAAGTGGAGGTGACGCCCGAGCGTTTGAAACGCATCGAAACCGCCGAAGCATGGCTCCGCAAACGCGGTGTTTCGGATTGCCGTGTGCGTTTGCACGCCGATGAATTGGCGCGAATTGAAGTCCCCCGCCAAGAGTTGCCCCAGGTGCTTGACTGGACGCAAACTCAAGAATTGGTTGAATCTTTCATTACAATGGGGTTTCGATACGTCACCTTGGAGTTGGGTGGCCTGTCCAGCGGGAGCCAAAACCGTGGGTTGTCCGAACCGGATTTGGTGCAACTTTCCCCCGCTCAAATCCTTCGCCCGTCCGATTCCCCCTTGCCTCGTTCCACCGTGAGTGACGAGTCATTCTCAAACAGCACAAAGGCACGTTCGTGAGCGATTTAGTTGGCTGTCGCGTGGGTGACTACCAAGTCTTGCGCCGCTTGGGCAGCGGAGGCATGGCGGATGTGTATGCAGCCAAGCATTTGAAATTGCGCCGCGATGCGGCCTTGAAAGTGCTGCGTCGCACACCCCAAACGAGTCAAGAAGACCTGAGACGCTTTGAACGCGAGGCACAAGCCGCGGCTTCTTTGAATCACCCCAGCATCGTGCAGGTCTATGAGATCGGCGATCACCAAGGCACGCACTTCATCGCTCAAGAACTGATCGATGGCTCCAACCTGAAACAGTGCTTGCAACAATCCGGTCAGTTCACAGCGAAAGAAGGGATTGAGATTCTCCGCTGCGTGACGGAAGCCCTGGTGGTGGCTCACTCGGCTGGAGTCACCCATCGCGATATCAAACCCGAAAACATCATGCGATCGGGCGAAGGTGCGATCAAAGTCACTGACTTTGGATTGGCCCGCGTGTTGTCCAACACAGATGCCAGCGCGGTGGATCTGACCCGGGCTGGATTGACACTCGGGACACCTCGCTACATGAGCCCCGAACAAATCCAAGGGCACAAAGTCGACGGCAGAAGCGATCTGTATTCGCTCGGCGTGACGTTGTATCACCTGTTGGCCGGGCAACCACCATTTGATGCCGAAGAACCGCTGGCGCTCGCCGTCAAGCATCTCCATGAGATGCCTCAACCGCTTGATCACACTCGTGGCTCCGCTGACCTTCCACCGTGGTTGGTCGCGACGATCATGCGTTTGCTTCGCAAAACCCCGGACGAACGCTTTGCCTCCGCGATGGAATTGTTGGACGTGATTCGGGCCAACGTGGCACCGTCCGAATCCAGTCTCAAGGCGATCCCCGCAGGCAACGGTTCCGGGTCCACCTCATCCCTGGAATCCGGGCGCTCCTCCGCGGCGGTCAACTACCTCGGATCCACCTCCGCCACCATTCAACTGCAACGTGTCACCGACGCGATTGCCGATGACCGACGCCACGATTTCATCCGCTGGGTCGGCGTGATCGGATTGGCACTCCTCGCCGCGCTGGCCGGATGGGGAATCTCCAATCTCACCAAGGCTCCCTCGGTCGCTCAATCCATTGGGGCCCCCTTGGTCGCCCGTGCGTCCACCATCCAGGACCAGTACTGGCAAGCGATATCACTGGACAGTGTGCCCGCTTGGAAGGCGGTGGCAGAGTACTTCCCCAAGGATGACATTGATTCCAAAGAAGAAATCTATCACCTCAAAGCAGCACTTCAGCTGACTCGCCTGCTGATGGACGAGAACCGTTGGCGGGAAGCTTCCGACACACTTGCGAGCGTCGAACAATCGGGCAACACGTCCCGCCTGTACCGTGCCCTGGCATTGGTCATGCGATATCAAATCCAAATGGAAATTGGCGCGCGACGCGAAGCCAATCTGACCAAAACCAACCTTCGCAATCTGGTCGACGAATTGAAGAACGATCAATCCGCAGCACTGGAAACCTTCCGGGCGCTCGTCCCATTGTCCGAGCGTTTGGAATTGGGGCTCGATGAACCCGCCGTGATCGACGGCCCCAGCCCTCGTCGCCCCGTCTAAGCAGGTAGGCAGGAATGATCGGGCATCATCATGTGAGCCGTTTGGGTGTTATCCCCGGTTGCCCGTGGGAGCAACCACGCTTACCGAAACAGTCCAAATGCCGAAAGACTCCTGCCGACCTGCTTCAAAGCGGTTCCCAGCGATCGCTTGCTGGCGATGAAAATACCTGGCAACGAAAATCGTTAGTCCAGGTTCAATTCGTCCAGAACATCGGAGATCAATTCGGCATCGACCCGGCACATGGATTTCAGGTCCGCGTTGAGCAGCAAGCCATGCCCATCCGCCACGTAATCCAACAATGTCTCGCCATCGACGATGAAACCGCCGACTTCGTCATCCCCGAACAGATCGGCCCGCAGCTCCACGAATTCCGCTGCTTGCGATTGCCCCGTGAACGCCACCAGATACGGCGTCCCCTCTAAATCAGCCGTCAGAGCCCCCAACTCGTCGGACGGATCTTCTTCGCGAAGATGAATCAACACGTAGGAGTGAGCCATCAGGCAATCCGCCAAAGACGCAGCATCACGCTGCTCAATGGCAGTTCGGCATTCGTTCGTATCGAGCTTGGGGTCCGCAGGCATGGTGGTAAGATAACGAACCTGGCGACTTTACAGAATCAGGGCCCCTCAGAAATCCCCATTTTGTTGATTGCTGGATTTTCTGGCCCCTTTTGCACCCCTGGCAGGAGAGTGCATTTTTCTCACTACATTGGGATCCTTCCCACGATCGTTCAGGGAGTATCATGACCGGGCTCTCTGCCACAATTGCGTGGTGGTGAAGAACCTGGGTTGGTTGCGGTTGTCCGTCTCCACCCGTCATCCATGTTGCAAATGATTTGCCATGATCCTTGAAATGCTGTCCCCGACGCTGGACTTTCGCGAAGCCAGTCGCGTGGTTTTAGAACATCTGCAGTCAACCACGGGGTTGGCCTTGTGGATGATCACTCGCACCGAAGACGAGGCCTGGATCGTGCTTGATCGCGCGGATCCGAATCACGTGTATGCCGTGGATTCCGGCGACATGATTCAGTGGTCCGATTCTTTTTGCCAGCACATGATCGAGGGAACCGCACCTCAGATCGCTCGACAAGCCCAGCAGATCCCGCAATTTGCTGGATCCACGATCTCAAAGAAACTTCGCATTGGATCCTATGCCGGCGTTCCGATCCTGGATCGCGACGGTGAACTCTTTGGCACCCTGTGTGGCATCGACCCGGAAATTCAGCCCGAGGAATTTGAAGCCCATCTGCCGCTGATTCAGTTGCTCGCCCGCCTGCTCGGCGGCTTCCTTTCGATGGAATTGCAGCTGCAAGCGTTGCAACGCAAAAGTGATCGCACATCCCTGCATCAAATGGTGGATCCAACCACCACCTATTTCAATCGAGAAGGCTGGAGTCGCCTGATCCAAAGAGAACGCGAACGTGCCAATCGCCTGGGACGCCCATCCAATGTTCTGCACGTGGACATCCAACTCACCGCTGAGACAGATTTGTCTCAGGTGGTCGCGGCCCTCAAGGACGAGTTCGGCTCCGACCATTTGATCGGGCACATCGCCGCCGACCAATTCCAAGTTTTGCTGGAAGACCATGAAATGTCTTCGGTGATCCAACGTGGGCGTTCGATTCAGGATCGCTTGGCAATTTGCGGAATCGCATCCGACTGCGAGGGGTTCAATCTCAAGGTTGCTGAGACCGCCAAGATCGAGTGAAGCTTCGACTCGGGTTCGGACTCAGAACCTCTGCCGCACCAGATTGGCATGCCCGCAAAAGAACTCGGTCCCTATAGCAAACCGTTTTCTTCCAACCGGACCACCAAACGAACAATCTCAACCGGACGGGTGAACTGAAGACGCTCCAGAATCTTGGCTCGCCTGACCTCGACGGAGCGACGTGTCAAACCGACCACGGTGGCAATTTCGCTGGTTGTGTCCCCCATCGCGATGGCCTCGCAAATCTGCCGATCGACGGAGTCAAATTGTTGAAACACCAACAGCGATTCACTCAATGAGGGCCCCTCCTCCGCTGCGTCGGTCTTCAACAACGCCACGGGCCGGATCAACATCGCACTGATCGCACCGGCCCCCAAATGGACGTCGTGGCGAATGCCGGACACATCCCAAAGGCAAATGCGGTCGCGATCATCTTCTGCTTGGAAGGAGTAGTCCAAGTCGGTCGCTCCCGACGAAATCAGCTCACTTCCAAGCCCCAACATCTGAACGATCGCCACGGGAAGACTGTCAGGCAAGAACTCCATGGCACGGAACTCACCCTCGACAAACAAATCTTCGAGCGTCTGATTCCAGACGATCAACCGGCTCGCTTGATCAAGTATCAAAACCCCGGACTCAAAGCGCAATTCCGTGAGCGAAACACGAAATGACTGCAGTGGAACCTCCGCCCAGTCAGCTGCGGAGTGAGCCGAGTCGCCGCCCAACAATCCCACACTCGAACATGTACTGAACTGAGTGCTCAACCATCGATCCACCCCCAGCCGATCCTCGGCAATCGGGCGACGGTATGCGATGCGATGCATAGCGGTGACTAGTTGCTGGACCATGCCAAGCCTCACCCCCCTGCGGGGATAAAAACACCGCGGCAGAATCCAATCAGTTCAGATTCACTCAAGCCGGTCACCATCTGGTGACTCCCCAAGATAGCTAGCTCAGAACACCTCTGAAAGGCCGTGCGGCGGCTGGGCTGATGCGGTCAGAGTTTCAAGACATTCAGTTTGAAGACACCCGTCGAATCAATGAGCTCTCGTGTCGTCGTTTTGAACCGACAAAAAGAGTGGTGGCCTGTGGAGACTGCCAATGGGGCACAATGCAGTCCCCACAGAACCACCTTTCAAAGAGACTCGACATCGCGGGGCAAGCGGTGCCAAGCCAAACTTTGATTCGCATATGCGAACATTACGTGCATCGGATATGTGAATATGCGCAATGAAGGAACAAATGACAAGCCCGATATTCCCCCCAGGGCACCTAAACAAACGATCAGCCAGGCTGCCCCTTACCGCTCGAGGGGGTTGGAAAGCAGGCCTGCAATTGCGAACACACACACCCTCTTTGAAAGACAGCCCCCCCGTAATTGACAGTACTGGCAAACCAGACGCCGGTATCGGTCCCCAGCAGGAGCACTTCGTCCGCCTGGTTGAGGTCCCAAGGCATCAAAGGAGCCTCCCTGCAGGTGATCCCTAGCCCAGCCACCTGCTGCCGGAGAAAATGCATTGTCACCCCTTTGAGCACAGATTTTTGTGGTGGGAAGACCAACTGTCCGTCTTTCACAATCGCTACATTCGCCACATTCGACTCAGTCACACTGCCATCGGCGTCCAACAGCAGCCCAGTTGCCGCCGGATTCTGCTGCTTTGCTTGCATGTCAGCCAAGTAGTAGTGCAGACGATTCCGTACTTTTGCCTGCCGAGGCCAGGACTCGTGGGGCGGCTGAACCACATCCGTGATGACCACGGGCTGGCCATGACGTTGGCGATCCACGACCGCACGGTGATCGATCGGATTGAGATGGACCGCCCAAGTGGGTCCCGACGGGGGAGATCCACCGGTCACCCAGATGGTCATTCCCACATCCATCTGCTGAACCAGGCCTGCATTGTGCCGCAGACATTCCGCGATCAGTTCCCGGAGTCGTTCCGTGGACGGTCCCCCTGCGATCTTGATCAGACGGAGCGTCTCGGCCAGACGTTCCAGATGCAACTCAGGACAGAAAACCACTCCGCTATAAGTCCGCAATCGTTCAACCGCCGTCACTCCCTGACGAAAGCCGAGATCGTCGATGGGCAACGAGATCTCATGGAACGACCGCCAACCGCAGACATCTCGGGCTGGACAGCAAAAGTAGGCTTGGTGCCCCGAAAACAGCTCCTGCGTCCCAGCGACACTTGGCCCCGCGTTCAAGTCGACGCAACCACATTGGTGGACTCGGACGCGTCCGCCGAAACCGCCTTGCGTCCTCGGGCTTCTCTCGCCCGCGCCCAAAGTGCCGCAATTTCAGAGACCAGCGATTCTGCGGAAGTTTGGTGATAGATCGAATCCGCTGGCAAACCTTCCGTGAGCCGGCGGTGCGCCTTGCCGAGGTTGTGATACGGAAGTCTTGGGAACAAGTGATGCAGAGCGTGATAGCGGGTGCCGATCGGCCCCCACAATTCGCTGGCCCAGGCGTGCTTGGGGTAGTTCACCGAATCCAGCAACTGCTCTGAAAAACTCATTTCGCCGCCATCATTGGTCCACCGATGAGCACCGAGCGTGCGGACTTCGTTGAGCACCAAGATGCCAACTCCCACGGCATAGGCAATCAACCAGAACGGATCCAGCCATTGATCGCGAAGAATGCCACCACGAATCAAAAACCAAACGCACCAGGCAAAGCACAGAGCTTCCTGCAGCAACACGATTCGCATCACTTTGGGCGAAGCATCGGGCCGCTCATAGAATGGATCGACGACCATCGTCGAAAGATGCCTGTGAACGATCGGCCGCAAGCGAGGCACGACCCAACACAACGGGCTGATCACCGCGAAACGAAAGATCGCCAACAGCGGCAAAATCAGAGCTTGCCCAATGAAAACAGCAATCAGCCAGGGCCCACGGTTGCTCAATGGCAAGTACTCCCCATCATGCTCCGTCCCGTAGTGCTTCCGCCGGTGGTGGTCGACGTGCGGATAATAGAGAAACGAAGGCACAAAGAAAAAGATCCCACACAGAGCATTCCAGGCGACCCGAAACGCGGTGAAGCCTTTCTCTGGCAAGTGCACCAGTTCGTGAATGAACATCAGTGCCCGCATGTAAAGAATCAGAGTCAGCACATAACAGACACCCATCCCCGCCCAGACCTGCGGCGTGAATCCATAAAACCACGGCAACAAAAAGATGCCGTGCAAGAACACGTGGCCCACCAAAATCGAGCATAAAAAGTCCACCCAGTAGATGGCTTGATTGGGGCGCTGCAAATCTCCGATGAGAGCGCGAGCCTCTGAAAAACGGAATGCGTTGCAAGAGGCGTCTGGGCTGGAACTGCTCATTTCACTTTGGGAAATTGAGGGTGTGAACGAGTCATCGCTTGTAAGGTAAGATCAGAATTAGTTAATCAAGCGACAGAATGCAATTCAGATTTGCTGTTCGACCCCACCGAATGGCAGGGGCCGCGACACAATGTCTCTCACGCAGACGCGGTGAGGACTGAATCAGACCGCCTGGACCCGCCCCCATCCTCTCCGCCGGATCGCTTCGGCCTCGCCGGAACCTACAGGACCCGAGAACTTTGACACCAGCGGCCAACCAATCGACCGAGCCCCACGTTGTCGTTGTGGGTGCCGGAGCCGCGGGGATGATGGCGGCAGCGGAAGCAGCCCGCTCGGGTGCTCGCGTCACCGTCCTGGAAAAGAACACCAAAACAGGCGTCAAAATCCTGATGTCAGGCGGCACTCGCTGCAACATCACGCACGACACAGACGCCAAAGGAATCACCCAAGCCTTCGGGCACGCGAAGCGTTTTTTGCAACCGAGCATAGGCAAGTTTTCCCCCGCCGATGTGATCGAGATGTTTCACGCTCTCGGTGTGGCCACCAAACGCGAAGAGACCGGCAAAATCTTTCCGGTCAGCAACCGAGCCGTGGACGTTCGGGACGCGCTGCATCGCTCCATGCTGGACGCAGGCGTCCGATTGGAACTCCGCTGCTCCGTTCAAAGAATCCAGCCGCCTTCGGGAGACCAAAACCAATGGTGCGTTGCCACCGAATCGGATGGGAACGCTCAAGAATTGCTGGCCGACCGTGTCATCGTGACTTCCGGGGGCAAGAGCTGGCCCGGCTGCGGTACCACAGGCGATGGTTACGACTGGTTGCGAGCCCTGGGGCACACCATCGTGTCTCCACGCCCGGCATTGGTTCCTCTTGTTGGCGGCAACGACGCGACGCACGCACTCTCCGGCCTCACCCTGCCAGACGTCAACGTCTCGGTCTTCACCCCTGACCACCGATCGGGCAAGAAACCCAAACTGGAACGCCGATCCTCCTGGCTGTTCACCCACTTTGGATTCTCAGGCCCCGCCGCGATGGATGTCAGTGGAGTCATGACCGCCTACGACCGCATTCAAGACTCCACGATGCGTTTGGACCTCACGCCTCAAACCAGCGAAGCCGAAATTCGCGAGATCCTGAGCAAGCGATCAGGCGATGCGGGAAAGCGAACCGTTGCGACCATCCTCCAGCAATGGGTGCCATCTCGATTGGCGGTTGCCATTTGCGAACAGAGCCATCCGACGAACGCCCAGTGCAAACTGGCGGAACTGCCCAGCAAAGAATGCAACCTCATGGTCGAAAAACTCAAACGCTGGCACCTTCCCGTCAATGGAACGCGCGGGTTTGCCAAAGCGGAAGTCACCGCCGGCGGCGTTCAACTCAGTGAAGTCGATCCGCGGACGATGCAAAGCCGACTGGCGAAGGGACTGTACATCGCCGGAGAAATCCTGGACGTCGATGGGTGGATCGGTGGCTACAACTTCCAAGCAGCGTTCAGCACCGGCCGCGCCGCGGGAAGGGCCGCCGCACAATGGGACGACGCCTAACGCCACCCTTTCATTCCTGTTGCACCCGCCCCATCGACGCGAACGTCGCATGCCCAGAATCAAACACCGTGCCGAACACGACGAGTCCCCTTTCACATCGCCAACAACGACAATTCGCGTCCGCTCAATGCAAAGCGGCGTACAAGACCGATTCGATCCAAGTTCCGCCAAACACGCTTCAATCGGGTACCCTGCGGGGCCGGGTACTCTGCGGAGCATTGAAACGATCGGTCGCGTTACCAACCCGCCTCATGGTTCATTCACGGAAGCCTTCGAAACATGCCTGATTTGATCGCTCAAGGTCCCGGGGATGGATTCCGATGGCGGAAAGGCCTTCCCGATCTGATTGCCGGCGCCGAAGTCCTGCTGGGGCGACAATCATCCGGCACTCCGGAACCAATGGTGATCCAGCCTTCCGCTGGCGGTGCATCGGACACCGACACGGCGAATCCCGATTCGTCCGAACGCGAACACCTTCCCCAGCGTGATCGACGTCGAACCCGAACCATCCACTGGCAAGTCCCCTGGGACCCATCGATCTCGCGCTGTCACGCGATCTTGACCGTGCTGAGCAACGATCGCGTCCAAGTTCACCGGGACGCGCGGGCGCGCAACCCCGTCTTTTTTCGAGGGCGTCCACGAGACCGGTTCGTGGTCGTTCCGGGGGAGCACTTCGTGATCGGCGAAACCACCTTCACACTTGCTCGTCGCCCTGGATTCACCGATCAAGTCGACCAAGCCCCCCGCGACCAATCCATCCAAGAGCGGGCGGTTGATTCGTCCACGCCGCGCCCAGGGCCCCTCCCGCAGGCACAGCGCGCGGACATGAACAGCAGGGCAGAAGGTGTCACCGAAATGGCCTTCGCCGCATCCGCTCTGCGTGAACGAGACTTCCGCGACACCCGGCGACGCATTCAATTGTTAGCTCGCCTTCCCGACATCGTTGCCGGCAGCGTCGATGACGAGGAACTCCTGGTGCGAGTTTCGGACACTTTGTTGCGAGCGACTCCCTCTGCTTCGGCAGTCGCGATCGTCCGTGCCCAGGTGCCTGATCGAAGTGGAACCGACGAACCGCTTGCCAACCCCACGGGAACCTCGGCGGCGAAACCGTCCGACATGAAGGTGTTGCATTACGATTGCCGAGAGAATGATCTGCAACAACATGCGGTCAGCTCTCGCTTGGTCACCACCGCGCTGCAGCGCCGAGAAAGTGTCCTGCATCTTTGGGAAACCGAACGCAGCGGCGGCGTGGAATTCACCGCCGCCGAAAATGTGGACTGGGCTTTCTGCGTGCCACTGAGCAGTGAAGCTTGTGCCGGATGGGCCATCTATGTGGCGGGGTCGCGTGCACTCGGATCCAACTGGAAAGAACTCGCGGACGACTCGGCAACCCTGGCGGATCGATTGGGCGATGACGTCAAGTTTGCCGAAGTCGTTGGATCGTTGATCTCAGGAATTCGGCAAACCTCCCACTTCCAACAACGCCACTTGGCGATGCGTCGCTTCTTTGCCCCCGTGGTGTTGGACGCGCTCTCAGGACAGGACCCACAGAGCTGGCTGCAACCCCGACAATGCGAACTCTCCGTGATGTTCTGTGACCTTCGAGGTTTTTCACGAACCTCGGAAATGCAGAGCGATCAATTGCTCTTGTTGCTCGAGCAGGTCAGCGCGGCGCTCGGTGTGATGACCCGGCACATCCTCGACACCGGGGGTGTGATCGGTGACTTCCATGGTGATGCCGCGATGGGATTCTGGGGCTGGCCGCTTGAGTTGCAGTTGCCCGAACCGCATCAAGACCTCACCGTCTCCGCCCATCTGGTTGCCAGTGTGCTTGCTGCCGCACGTGCCGCAGCAGGGATCCGGATGGACTACGCCACCGGGCAGACCGAATTTCGGTGCGGCATTGGCATCGCCTCGGGGTCAGCCGTCGCGGGGCGAATCGGAACGGTCGACCAAGTCAAAGTCACCGCCTTTGGACCGGTCGTGAACCTGGCCAGTCGGTTGGAAGGCCTGACGAAACACTTCGGGGTCGAAGTCCTGATGGACGATGTGTCCGCCAACGCGCTGCAGGCATGGCTCGACATGACCTCCACTTCCGAAGACAGCCAGAGGTTCCGACGACGCAAATTAGGACGGGTCCGAGTCGCAGGAATGAAGACTCCGGTCGACGTCTATCAGTTGGTCGTCCCCAGCGGCCAGCATCAAAATTTAACCGACTCCCAGATCGAAGCTTATGAAAAGGGCTGGGACGAATTTGCCAGCGGGGACTGGGACTCGGCCTACCAACGCCTCCTGGAACTTCCCGCTTGGGACCGGCCCAAAGACGTTCTACTTCGCTTGATTCTCCAACACCACCGGATCGCCCCAGCAGGCTGGGAAGGCATCCTCGACTTCCCGAAATAGTGAGTCCGCCGGAATCGTCTTGGACTCCCACAGTTGCTCTTGGATTCCCACAGTTGCAATCGGTCCTGGAAAGACTCCGGGAGGTGCCAGCGATCGCGCATAAAAAAACAGCGAACCAATCAAACTGGTTCGCTGCCAATGCAATCCGTGTATTCGGACCGTGCAATCGGGGGACTCAATTCAGCGAGTCTCAGCCCATCAATTTTTCAAGTGCGGTCAGGGCGTTCTTGGCATCCTGCACGCTGCCCATTTCTTCCACAATCTTCTTCACTTGGATCAAGGAATCCAGCGAAACTTCATTGCTGGTCGCTTTGTTGGTGCTACCGACTGGTCGGCCGCGTTTTGCACCGGTGCTCTTCTTCGCGCTGACGGCCGGCTTCTTCGCCGACTTGCGAGCGGACTTTTTCGCGGATTTGCCCATCGTGGTGGACTTCACTGTGCTAACGAAAGCAGGCGTGACAACGATTCCCTTCTTGCTCAGTTCCGCTGCAACTTCCATTGGCTTGGCGTCGGGGTTGGCTGCGTAGTAATCACGAATCGATTGCGACTTGTTGGGTCCACCAGATTTTTTGGCCACGTTTAACTCCATAAGTGTGTTTCGAAAACTCTATTTCGCCACACGTTATAAAAAACGCTGTTACTGTCAATGCTTCAAAGGCAATAACTGACATAAATTAGATGACATAGTCATAGAAGAACGCTTACATACGTTCGGCAACGTCAATTCCCAACAGCGACAATCCCTTCTTAAGCACCCGGCCAGTCAACACCACCAGGGCCAATCGAGTCTGCATCACAGCGGGGTCATCGTTCCCAAGAACACGGCAACTTTCATTGAAAGAAGAGTAGGTCTTTGCGGTTTCAAACAAGTAATCACAAAGTGCGTTGGGGGCATAATTCAGTCGCACGAGTTCAACCGCTTCTTCAAACCGCATCAACATCAAGGCCAAAGAACGCTCATGAGGATGCGTGAAGTTCATCGTTTGAGTCGCGCTGGCTTCCTCAATCGTTTGTTCAAATGCAGGCAGGGCTTGGCCATCCGAGGCCCGCCTTAAAATGCTTTGAGTTCGGGCGTAAGAATACTGCACATAGGTCGCTGTGTTGCCTTCCAGGGCAACCATTTTGTCGACGTCAAATTTGTAATCACTGGTCCGGTGATGTGAGAGATCGGCGTACTTGATCGCACCAATACCAACGATTTCGGCGATTTGCTGCTGTTCTTCTCCGCCCATTGGGGGATCCATCGTCGCCAATCGGTCCGGATTGCAAACCACTTCTTTCGCCCGATTCACAGCGTCATTCAATAAGCTTTCCAAGCCAATCAAAGATCCACTGCGAGTCTTCATCGGACGACCATCCGGCCCCAATACCGTTCCGAAATTGACATGGACCAATTGAACGCCTTCCATGCCCAGGGGCTCAGCCATGGCAAAGAACTTGCGGAAGTGTTCCCCCTGTCGTGAATCCACGACATAGAGAATCTCGTCCGGCTGAAACTCGTCACGACGGTATTGGAGCGTCGCCAAGTCCGTCGTGGCGTATAAAAATGCACCATCGCGTTTCTGGATGATCATGGGGCTGTCAAACCCTTCCAGGAAGACACAGATCGCCCCGTCGCTCTTGGTTGTTAACCCAAGCTTTGTCAGCTCTTCCACCACCCCTGCCAAACGGTCGTGATAGAAACTCTCACCGAGCGTATGATCAAACTGAACATTCAACCGGTCGTAGATGCGGTTGATCTCGTCTTGGCAGTGCGGCAAGAACTCCTTCCACAACGCCAAGTTTTCGGCGTCGCCTTCATGCAGTTTGGCCGTTTCTCGAAGGACAGCCGCATCCACCTCGGAGTGCTCCGCCGCCAACTTGGACAAGGCAGGGTCGTTGTCGACCGCAGCAACTTTGTCCTGCAACGACTTCATTTCCGCTTCCGTGGAGGCAATTCGCCGACTCGCGGCGTCTGCGTTTTTCCGCAACTTCTTCTTGTCTTTGGGCTTCAGACTTTCATCGGACTCAGCCTGATCCGCGGCCAATTTCGCGTCCGCAGCATCCTGCTTCGCGGCGCTCAACTTGTCCGCGATCGTCACCAAAGATCGCTTGGCCTTTTGATATTCAATCAGTTGATTGGTAAGGCGATAGAGCGAGGACAGTTCCGGCACGGGGTTGGCCGCTACTTTTTCGGGATCACCGAAGTGACGGTAACCATAAATGATGATGCCAAACTGAGTGCCCCAATCCCCCAAATGGTTGTCGGTGATGACCTCTTCACCATAAAAACGCAGCGTTCGGGCCAAGCAATCCCCGATCACGGTGCTGCGAATGTGCCCCACATGCATGGGTTTCGCCACGTTGGGCGAGGAGAAGTCAACGACGACTTTCTTGGGGGCTGAGGTTTTCGACACGCCCACTCGTTCGTCCAACAACATCTGTTGAATCGAATCAAACAGGACCGAGTCCTTCAAACGCAGGTTGATGAATCCAGGTCCGGCGACCTCGGGTTCTTCAAAGAGGTCCGTCACATTGAGATTTTGGACCAATTCCGCAGCAACGTCTCGAGACGATTTGCCCACCTGTTTGGCCAAGGGCATCGCGGCATTGGATTGGTAGTCGCCAAACTTGGGATCCGCAGCGGCGCGTATCATGCCTGCGAAATCGCCCGGGGAGTCCGTCAACGACTCGAGGGCTTGGACAAAACGAGCCTGAAGAACATTGGGTAGATGCATCGAACCTACACACCTGGAGAGGAGGTGGGGAAGAAAAAGAAATGGGACATCCAAACGCTATTCAGCGTTGGGTCAAACCAAGATCCGCCAACGGAACGGGCGTGGCATCTGCCCACAAAGACTCCAGGTCGTAGTACTCACGAGTCTCTTCATCAAACAGATGAACCACAACGCTGCCATAGTCCAGCACGATCCAGCTGCTTTCCTGATAGCCCTCGATTCCTTGCCGATGGTCACCCAAGCCTTTTTCTAGCGCGTCGTCGGTCTGCTCGCTGATGGCGTGCAATTGACGGCGACTGGTTCCCGTGGCGATGACAAAGAAATCAAACTCGGCGGATTGCCCACTCACGTCCAAGACCGTCACGTCTTGACCATTGTTGTCCAACGCGACTCGAGCGGCTTCCGTCGCCAGTTTGCGCGCTTCTTCCAATCCGTGCGGCCGAATCGCCCGACTGGGATGAGCCATGGGATCAACTGATGGGGTGTCATGGGAGGAAGAGGTCGGTTGATCAGACAAGTTCAAACAACTTTCATGCGAGTGGTGAAGGAAGAGGGTGGTGCAATCCCACGTCTTGGAATTGCCCCGTAGTGTAACGCGTTTATTTGTGGGGGGCACCCGGCAATTGCCTTTCCAACGGCTGAATCTGGCCTGATTTCCCGCTTCGGATGCAATCCAAGGCTTTGGCTCAACCGCCCCCGCTGGCGACAAGTTGACCGATCGAAAACAATGCGTTGATCCATCCGCCTCCTTTCAAACCATCTGCCCCCAAATGGGGCGTCTCATCATGGCTGATTTCATCGATCCTGGCAAAAAGGCCCCCGCCTTCACGCTCAAAGACCAAGCCGGCCAGACCGTCAAACTGAAGGATCTGGCTGGTTCCCCGGTCGTTTTGTTCTTCTACCCGAAGGACAACACGCCTGGCTGCACCAAAGAGGCCTGCGCCTTCCGAGATCGATACGGTGAATTGCAGGCGGCCGGAGCACAACTGTTCGGGATCAGCACCGACTCCGCCGAAAGCCATGTCAAGTTTCGCGAAAAATTTGAGCTGCCGTTTCCGTTGCTGGTCGATGAAGACCATGCCATGAGCGAAAAATACGGTGCCTATCGAGAGAAGAACCTCTACGGCAAGAAATCGATGGGGATCCAACGCTCGACTTATCTGATCGACGCCGACGGCAAGGTGGTCAAGGTTTGGAAGCGTGTTCGCGTCGACGGACACGACCAACAGGTCCTCGACGCCCTCGCTGCACTCTCAGAGCAAAACTAAAACATCATGAGCGAGCAAAAATATTGCATCGGGATCGACTTGGGCACGACCAACAGTGTGGTCGCCTACGCCCCCCAATCCGATGTGGAAACCCCAGGGGCAGACCAAGCTCCCGAGATCCAACTGCTGCCAATCCCTCAGGTCGTGGCGTCCGGCCAGGTCGAATCGCGCGCCTCGTTGCCGTCGTTTCTGTACCTGCCCCGGGATCAAGAAGTCGATTCGCTGGAAGTCACCAGCGATCACGCTCGGTTCCCCTCGTCCACCGAAGGCGTCGCTGGCGTTTACGCACGGCAACAAGCCGCGGACAATCCACAACGGGTCATCGTGGCCGCGAAAAGTTGGTTGTGCCAACGCAAGGTCGATCCCGATTCGCCCGTGCTTCCATGGCAATCGCCCGACGAGATCCCCCGAGTTTCAGCGGTCGAATGCACCGGCATTTTCCTGCGTCACCTGGTGGCAGCCTGGCAGTCCCAGTTCCCGGACGCCCCCATCGATCAACAGCAGGTCGTGCTGACCGTTCCAGCCTCCTTTGACCCCGCCGCTCGCGAATTGACGCGGCGTGCGGCCATCCGCGCAGGACTGAACGAAAACTTTGTCCTGCTGGAAGAACCTCAAGCCGCCGTCTATCGCTACCTCGCATCCACCGACGGCAGTTGGCGAAAATCGCTCTCCGGCGGAGACACCCTGTTGGTCGTTGACGTTGGCGGTGGAACCACCGACCTGACACTCGTCGGCGTGCACGAAGAAGACGGCGAATTGGCACTGCAACGCGTCGCCGTCGGCAATCACTTGTTGGTCGGTGGCGACAACATGGACCTCGCCCTGGCCTATCAAGCCGCCGAGCAATTTCGGCAATCCGGTCATGACTTGGACCCTTGGCAAAGCACTTCTCTTTGGCACGCCTGTCGCGATGCCAAAGAACGATTGCTCAGCCAGGACGGTCCCGATTCCCAATCGATTTCCGTTCTGGGGCGTGGCAGTTCCCTGATCGGTGGCACGATCACCACTGAAATGAAACGCAGCGATGCGGCAACGCTGTTGCTCGACGGGTTCTTCCCTCAGTGCTCGCCACAGGAACGCCCCCAAGCCAACGTGGTCAGCGGCTTCCAAGACGTTGGGTTGCCGTATGAATCGGATCCGGCGATCACCAAACACATCGCGGCGTTTCTATCGGATCAATCAGTACGAAACCACAAAGGCGAAGCGGCCGACGACGAGAATCACGGCCCGGTCACACACCTGCTGCTCAACGGCGGCGTGTTCCGAAGTCCAGTGATGCGTGAGCGACTGGAGTCGACCCTTTCGTCCTGGACCGACAAAGACGTCCAAACCTTGTCCTCCACCGACGACCTGAACGACGCCGTTGCGATTGGCGCAGCCTACTATGGCTGGACCAAATCCAACGGCGGCATCCGAATTCGCGGCGGCACGGCCAAAGCATTTTACATAGGCATTGAAACCGCCGGCATGGCGATTCCAGGGGCCCCCCGTCCCCTGCGTGCTGTCTGCGTCGCGGCTCAAGGCATGGAAGAAGGAACTCAAGCGGAAGTTCCTGGGCAAGAAGTGGGGGTCGTCGTTGGCACCCCCGCTCGGTTCCGGTTCTTCTCGTCCACGACCCGCGCCAGCGACAAACCCGGCGATCGATTGGACCGCTGGAGTCCCACGGAATTGCAAGAGAGCGAACCAATCGAATTGACGTTGGATCACCATCGCCCCGAAGGGGATGATTCCAATTCACCTGCCGCGGAAAGCGAAGCGGCCCAAAGCTTCGTCCCCGTGCAATTCGAATCTCGCGTGACCGAACTGGGGATGTTTGAACTTTGGTGCCACGATAAACGGGGTGACCGGCGTTGGAAACTCGAATTCAACGCTCGCCAAGACGATGAGTCCTAGGAAGCCGGTATGAATTCACGTGACCGATCGTCCGAACCTGACGACCAGCTTCCCCCCCGCTTTTGCATCGGCATTGACCTCGGCACGACCAATTGCGTGCTGGCATACGTCGATACCGAAGCCGTGGGAACGGAATCCGATCCGAAACTTCACTCTCCCCCTGAGATCGCCCAGCGAAACGAGGGCAGGGAAGGTGCCAACACGGACTTCGCCGTCCGCACGTTTTTGGTGCCTCAATGGGTCGATCTTGGCGTCGCGGAATCCAGGCCCACGCTGCCTTCGTTTCATTACACGCTTCACCCTTCGGAAAATCTCACCCACAGTGGCGCGTATCCATGGCTGAACCCAACGGACGATGACCTGGCATCCTGCGTCGGTGAATACGCACGCGTGGCTGGCCTGCTGCATCCGGGACGTCAAATTGCTTCGGCCAAGAGCTGGCTGTCTCATGAAGGCGTGGATCGCACCGCGGACTTGTTGCCCTGGCACGGCGATCACGATGTCCCACGCCGTTCACCAGCCGACGCCTCAGCCAGCTACCTGAAACACCTGGTCGAGGCTTGGGACGCGGAACACCCCGATCATCCGATGTCCCAGCAAGACATCGTCATCACGCTGCCAGCCTCCTTCGACGAAGTCGCGCGGGAACTCACCATTCGCGCCGCGAAAATGGCGGGGTTGCCTCGCATTCAGTTGATCGAAGAACCCCAGGCCGCCTTTTACGCTTGGCTGGATCGCCACCGCGACGAATGGCAAGAATTGGTCCAGGTTGGCCAGCTCATCTTGGTCTGCGACATCGGCGGAGGCACCACCGACCTGACGCTCATTCGAGTGCGTCCTGCGGACAAAGATGATCAATCCAATGTGGTCCAGTTCCATCGTGTTGCCGTGGGCAAACACCTGATTCTCGGCGGAGACAATCTGGACCTGGCCGTTGCGAAAGCAGCGGAAGCCAAACTTGGACGCACGTTGTCACCACGGCAATGGCAGCAATTGCTTGCCGCCGCACGCCAGACCAAAGAAACGTTCCTGTCGGAACCGCGACCGGAACGCACGACAATCCACTTGCCCGGCGAGGGTTCCTCGCTGATCGGTGGCGGACTCCGCGTCGAAATGACCGCGGAAGAAGTCGACACCCTGTTGCTCGACGGATTCTTCCCCGACGTTGAAATGACCTCCGAAGTCGACTCGCAACAGAGCGGATTCCAAGAGGTCGGGCTGCCTTATGCAGCCGACCCCGCCGTCACCAAACACCTCGCTGAATTTCTTCGCGAGCATCGTCGCACCGGTCTGGATGACCAACCGGCAGATGCGGTGGATTGCGTGGACAGCGATCAAGTCAACCTGGTGCTCTTCAACGGGGGCGTGCTGACCGCGCCGGCGATTCGCAAACGCGTGGTCGGTTCCCTGACCAAGTGGTTTTCAAAACCCAACGTCTTAGAATCCGCTCGCTTGGATCTGGCCGTCGCGCAAGGTGCCGCCCACTATGCAATGGTTCTTCGGGGGCACGGGGTTCGGATCGCCGCGAACCTGGCGCGAACCTATTTCATGCAGATCGAGCAGAACCCACCGCGAGCCGTGTGTGTGATCCCCGCGGACGCGCAAGCCGGACAGTCCTATCGCATCGACCAAGTCCCGATGGATTTGCGAGTTGGCGTGCCAGTCAGCTTTCCACTCTGGGTCAGCAGCACCCGCCTGGCCGACCGACCGGGTGACATCGTCGACATCGATCCCAACACCATGACCGCCTTGCCGCCGATCCAAACGGCACTCAAGGATCGCAAACGCCGCGACCAATCCACGATGCAAATCGTGATCGAATCGGAACTCTCCGAGATTGGCACCGTCGGGCTGTACTGCGTCTCCAATGACAAACGCTGGCGTCTGGAATTTGACATTCGGGGCACGCTGGAAACCGATCGAGAATCGCATGACTACGCCGGAGAATCGGCCGGGATCGTCGATGAAGAAACGCTGGACGAATGCCGACAATTGATTGCACGTGTCTTTGTGGAAGGCTCGCTCAAGCCGTCTCTGCTGATCAAACGCCTGCAAACCACACTGGGCAACTCGCGTGATCAATGGCCCCCGGCGCTCCTGCGTCAGTTGTGGGAAACGTTGATGGAGGTTCAAGACCATCGCCGACGCTCCCCCGCTCACGAATCACGCTGGTTGAACCTGGCCGGTTTCGCCTTGCGTCCGGGATATGGCGTCGCGGTCGATGACTGGCGAACCTCTCAAACCTGGCGAATGATCTACGGCAAGATCTCTCACCCGGATCATCAAGTTCGCGCCGAATCCTATGTGATGTGGCGACGCATCGCGGGCGGGATGACCGCAGGCCAGCAAAGCCAACTGGCGACATCGCTGGGTAAATGGCTGCTCGCCGGAACCAGCAACCAGGACATGGCCGAAGCCAACGAAGCGTGGCGTACCATCGGATCCCTGGAATTGCTTCCCATCGATCAAAAACGAAGCTTTGCAACCGCCGTCATGGAATCGCTGGATCGCAAGAAGGCGTCGCCGCTGTATCCCAGTCTGTATTGGACGCTTGGCCGCCTGGCCTCGCGCGTGTTGGCCTATGGTCCGCTGAATTTGATCGTCCCCGCCACGGACGTATCGCACTGGATTCAAAAGCTTGCACATTCTCGATCACTTGAAACCAAGGACGACGCAACCAGACGGCCAGCAGCATTCGCAATCACACAGATGACCCGACGCTGCGACGATCGTTTTCGTGATGTCGACCACCCGACGCGTGACCGCGCCCTGAGTCTGCTGGACCGACTTGGTGCCCCGGATCACTGGACCGAACTGGTCAAGAATGGCGGGCAACTCGACCACGAAGAACAACAGGCCGTCTTCGGCGACACGCTGCCGCTCGGAATCGAACTGAGAGGGTAAACAGATTCGTTTGCATCCCGCCTCGAATTCCTCGCATTTGCTAGACTGCATCCGCTTTCGAGCTCGTGTCAGTTTGTTCTTCAAGGATGCTATCGGTGACTTCTTCTCAATCCCCCGCCAACGAGCAACCTCCGGCCAAGAAACAGCCCGCCTCCGGCGTGTGGGTGATCGCGTTGGTCGCTCTCGGTGTTCTCGCTGGGGCAGGTTATTGGTTCAGTCGTGGCCCCGCCGACATTGCCAACGACGACACCGTCACCGGGGCCGAAGAAGAAGCGACGCACCTCGCCTCGCAAAACCTCGACCTGAATCGCGTTGCGTTGGCCTCGATGGAGAATTTGGAAACCGACGATGCCGAAACGGCATGGTCCTCGCTCTCCAAAGCTCGCCCCGAGGACCTCTCGATCGCCCTCAACCGGGCCCTGAACCGAGCGCTAACCATCGACGAATTGTCAGCCGTCGCCACGGACGCCTCCGCCAAACCAGAAGAAAAACAGGCCGCCCGCCAGCGTCTGGCAGCCCTGCTGTCCGAAACTCGCGGACTGATCCAAAAGTATGTTGAGCTCGGCGGCGATTCCAATCTTGCCACCTGGATGAACGCCCGCGTCGATTTGAACGAAGCCAAACTGCTACCGCGTTCGGTGATGCAGTCCATCCGCAAGGAAGTTTTCGCAAGGCTGATCGAATCCATCCAAAGCACCGCTGATAGCGAAGGCAGCAAGAACAACTCGATCCTACTGGCGGGCACCCTGACCCAAGTCATCGATGTGTTGGAAGACCCGATCCGGGGGATTCCGCCCACGATCCTGGCTCCTGCCGCAACCACGCTGACACAGCTTTCCAATCAACAACCCAACAACCTTTATCTGGCGGTCCGGGCCGCCCGCCTCGGAATTGCGAACCAATCCAAAGCGGCAGTCGATGCGATCCGGCGAACACAAACACTGGCCGCGTCGATCGAACCCACCCTTCGCCAACAAACCGCTCCGATCGGGAAGACGCCGGGTGAACTGGTCGATGGAATTGTGGCGTCAGTGGAAGCAGGTGAGTTCGAAGCAGCCGACAACCAAATGATGCTCTGGTTCAACCTGCTGAATTCAACCGAGCTGATCAAAACCGATCGTCGCCGAGCTTCACCGCACCCCTTGGATCTGATTCAGTTTGAATCCCTGCGTCGCCTGTCTGCTCAAGTTTCCAAGCAATCTCGCATCCCATCGGCCTCGGGTGCGCTGTCATTTGAACTCGAATCGTTGAGCGTTGAGGCAGCGGCAGATTCCGTCGATCGCAAGCTCCCCGTGCCGACGGAAATGGTTCCCATTGATGCCAACCTCGATTTCCGAATGGATTTGGTCTCGATGCACCCCGGCGAGGACTCCGCGCAGTTGCTTCTTTGGATGCAAGGTGACGAGGGCTGGAAGAACCACGGAACCTTGAACGTGGACGGCCAGTGGACCGGCATGATGGTCGCGGATTTGTTCATGGTTGACTCCAGTTCGTCTGGGCGACTTCGACAAAACACCACCTCACGCAGCCACAACACGATTCGAAGTTTGATCCTGTACGGCGACTCGGGCGCTCAATTGGTCGTTGTCGACGGAAGAGACTTCGGCACCCCCGACGCGACGGCTGAACGCGCTCTGAAAACGGACACCGCCGATGGGCTGGAGACACTCGAGAACGTCCACACCATGCTCAGCGGCGACTTCGAAGGCGACGGTGACCTGGACCTCATGGTGGCAACTCAGAGAGGTTGGGAACTGCTGGTCAACCGCGGCAACCGAACGTTCTTCCCCTTGCCGACGAATGACCAACAAGCGAGCTCGTGGGACACCAATGATCCCCCCGTCGCTTTCGCAATTGCGGACTTGGATCGCGACTTGGACCTGGACATCGTGACCGTCCACCCTCAATCAGGTCGCGTTGGCTGGATCGAAAACTTGCTTCACTTGCAATTTCGTTTCGCCTACTTCGACGACATTCCAGTTCTGCCAGGAGTCGATTCGCTGGCGATCGAAGACATCGACGGCAATGTGTCCTGGGACATCGTGCTGGGGTCGCCTGAAAAAGGCCAACTCGTGTTGTCACACACCGGCGACATCGGTGTCTGGCGAGTGGATGCCGTCACACCTTTCACCTGGCCAACAACAGCAACGCCCCCCCAACCTTCGACTGCCCAACCTGGCTCGCTGATTGTCGCGGACTTGGACAACGACAGTTTCTTCGAATGCCTTCGCGGCGGAATCGCCTCCTCCGCGATGGAACTTTCGCCCAGCTCGAATTCCCAAGATTCCCCCTCCGCCTTTGGCCCGCAACAAGAATTGCAATGGAAGAGCGCGACCGACCATCCAGCGGTTCACATTCGCTCGGCCGTCGACTTCGATGGTGACCTGCGTCTCGATTTAGCGGGCTGGTCTGAAGCGAGTGATTCCCAAGCGTCCACCATCTCCATCGCCTCCAACTCGACGGAACTGGAAGGCAAAGCCGTCTCGGTTCGCTTCAAAGGCATCGACGACAACAACGCGAACAGCGGCCGCGTCAATCACTATGCCGTCGGCTCGGTCCTCGAACTTCGGTTTGGCCCGCACTATCGATCTCGCATTGTCACGGCCCCCACCACTCACTTCGGACTGGATGGTTTGCCAGGCCCCGGAAACCTACGAGTCATCTTTCCCAACGGCCTGACCCAATCGGTTCCTGAGATCGAACCGGGCATCATGATCGAAGAAGAGCAAACGCTCAAAGGATCTTGCCCTTACTTGTATGCCTTCAACGGCGAGCGATTTGAATTTGTCACCGATTGTTTGTGGGCAGCACCACTGGGACTGCAAACGTCCCCCGGTGTGGTCGTGCCTGACCGACCTTGGGAACACTTGCTGGTCGAAGGAAAGTTCTTGGCCCCCAACGACGGAGCCTACGAACTTCGAATCACGGAAGAGCTTTGGGAAGTCGCCTACTTCGATCAATTGGGTTTGTCCGCCATCGATCACCCTCAAGACATCGTGGTGTTCACCAATGAAAAAGTAGGGCCACCCTCCATCGCAGAACCAACGATCCACGCCTTCGATCGAGCGGAGCTTCGACCGGTTTCGACAGCCACCGACACCGCGGGAACCGACGTCACGTCGCTGCTTCGCGAAACGGATGGCGAGCATGTGCAAGGGTTCGAGCACCGTTACCGGCAAGGCCTCTGCCCGCCACACTGGATCGACCTGGACCTCAGCGACCGTGTCTCCAACGAGACTTCCGAGGAAGCAAAAATCCACTTGGTTCTCAATGGTTGGATCCTTCCGACGGACACCTCGCTGAACATCCAAATTGACCAGAACCCAGAATTGGCATCTCCCGAACCACCGTCGCTATGGGTTCCCGATGAAGCCTCTGAATCCGGCTGGAAAATGGCCTCTCCCTACATTGGGTTCCCTGGCGGCAAGAACAAAACCATCGTGGTCGATGTGACCGATTTCATGAACCGAGATGACCCTCGCGTGCGAATCCGAACCACCAACCAGATCTACTGGGACTCGGCCGCCGTGTCCGTTCGCTCAGCAGCCGAGATCGAGCGACTCAGTGGGCTGGTTGACGTGCAACCGCTGCAACTGCAGTCCGCGGACGTGGCTTGGCACGGTTTCTCCCGCCGCATCCACCCCGGTTCCAAACAACCTGAAACCTACGACTACCAAACGGCCCAGGATGCTCCCCGCTGGCCACCTCTGGACGGTCCACTCACCCAGTACGGCCCCGTCGAGGAATTGATCGCCGACTGGGACGATTCCATGGTTGTCATCAGCGGCGGCGATGAGATCCGCTTGCGTTTCGCAGTTCCAAAGGAACCGCTCGCCGCTTCCAAGCAACGCGACTTCGTCTTGCATGGGGTGGGTTGGGACAAAGACGCGGATCTGAACACGTTGGCTGGTCAATCGACGTTGCCGTTGCCATTCCAATCCATGCACGAGTACCCGCCCACCACATCACAGCTCGACGAAGCGATCAAGTCTCGTCAGACCAACGCCAACCATCTTTCGCGGGAACAACCGTTCCGGCAATTCTGGTCGCGTGGCGAGATGACGCGGGAACGACCAAGCCAAGCACCGGCTCACTGAGCGGGCTGGGCAGCGACCTTTTTCGTTGTCCGAAGGTTCAAAAACTCGACCATCATTGAGAACGCCATCGCGAAGTAAACGTAGCCCTTGTTGATCGGCGTCCCAACGGCTTCGCTGAGCAGCACCACCGAAATCAGAATCAGAAACGACAGCGCCAACATCTTGACCGTGGGGTGCTCTTGAACGAAGTCACTGATTTGGTTGGCAAACGTGATCATCACCCCCACACTGATCACCACCGCCGCGATCATGATTGGCAGGTGCGATGCCATCCCGACCGCAGTGATCACGCTGTCGAGTGAAAAGATCACATCCATCACCGCGATCTGAACCAACACCGAACTCACGGTCACCGGTTTTCGCGATTTCACCGCCGCATCGGCCTCGGGCAAATCCATGTCCATCTGTGGATCATCGTCGTGCTCCCCCTCCACTTTGTGGTGAATCTCTCGAACCGCGGTGAACATCAAAAACATGCCGCCGAACAACAAGATCAAATCGCGACCACTCACCTCGTTGATCTCGGCATCGGCCAACAAGTGCTCTTGCAGCGCCTCCACCGGAACCAGCGATGACAGTTCAAAGATCGGCGACTGCAGGCTCATCAACCAACCGATCATCAACAGCAAGAGGATTCGCATCCCCATCGCCAGAAACAATCCAAACCGTCGCGCGAAGGAGCGTTTCTCAGCCGGCAGTTTTCCCGTCAGGATGGCGATGAAAACAATGTTGTCGATGCCCAACACGATTTCCATCAGGGTCAACGCGAACAACGCAATCAACGATGGAACCGACCACAGCGGCGCGTCCGCAGCGACCTCAACCGACGACACAATCAGATCCATCATGGAACTCCTACCAAGGACTTTCAAACCGCAACACAAATTCAAGACGCACCCATTCGGCGGATCACCCGGGTCAACTTCACTCCCGATCAACCATCAGGTCGGTGACAACCAAGGCGCGGCCAAACCAGCCAATCCCATGAGCAATAACAATGCCATCGTGATCCGCCGCAGTCGCTGCGTCCCCAAGGCCGTCCCGACTTTCAGCCCGACCAAGGTGACGACCAGCAAAATAGGAATCGCAGCGGCAGCAATCAACGCCGGTGGAATCACGCGTGAACCGAAAAACCAAGCCAGCACGGCGATCCCGGGTGCCAAACTGATCAGGTACATCGAGAACAAAAACCCACGCATTCGCCGCGTGTCCCAGTCGTGGGCCTGAACCCAAAGCACCATCGGCGGCCCGCCCATCCCGACCAAACCCTGCAAAAAGCCGGAGAGTGGAAACACAAGGTAGCTCCACATCGGATCGACTTGATCACGCGGGCGAGGTCGAAACAACATGGTTGTCAGGGTGGCCGTCAACACCGCCGCGCCGACGACTTGTCGCAGCGTCATCATCGAAAACGATTCCATCCACTGCAGCGTCAACACGCCCAATGGCAAGAACAGCAAACGAGCGGCGCCGGGCCACACCAGGCGTTTGGGATCCAACGAATCGCGAAACGAAATCACTCCCCAAAGATTCTGGGGGATCGTCGCGACCAACAACGACGTCTGGGCTTCTGGAATGGAATACCCCGCCCACAACAGCAAGGGCACGATCACCAACCCACCTGCGAATCCCGCGGCGGCTTGCACGAAGATGCCCAAGCACAGGATGCCAACCAATCGCCACGTTTCTGGCTGAGCCAGGATTTCAAGAAAGCTCACGCGGATTCCGGCGACTCAGACCTTGCTGCTTCCCCGTCTCCCACCAGCTTCGCATTGTTGCGATGCCGAGACTCATCTCGGTTGGTTTTCTTTTCGAGGTTTCGTCGCAGGGCGTCCGTCAAATCGATGCCCGATTGATTGGCCAAGCAGATCACGACAAACATCACATCGGCAAGCTCATCGGACAAATCCCCCAAAGCCACCCCCGGCTTGGTGGACTGCTCGCCCTTGGTGCGTGAAAGGATGCGAGCGACCTCGCCGACTTCCTCGACCAACTGAGCCAAGTTGGTCATTTCATCAAAGTACCGCACGCCAATGGTTTGAATCCATTGGTCGACCTGTTCCTGCGCGTCCGCAATCGTGATGGCCGGAGAAGGGGGTTCAACGGAGTCCGTGGAAGATTGCGACATCAATGGTTTCGAGCGAGCGTCAGGGTTTGGCTAACAAGAGGTAAGTGCCGCTTTTTCCGGCCACTGCCAGGTCCATTTTGCCGTCGTCGTTCAGATCTTCGGCAATGATTTGCAACCCGGTTCCCACACGGCCTTCGTCAATCACGTGCCGCTGAAAGGATTTTGACGCAACATCGAACGAGTACCAGTACAGACACGGAACTTCTTTTCCGCCCGGATCACCTCCGTTGTGTGCGTAGTAGCGTTTGCCGGTCACAAGATCCTGGTTGCCATCGCCATCCAGATCCACCCAAATCATGGAGTGCGGCTGACTGAATCGTCGATCGATCTCGTGCGTTTTCCACTCAATGGAACCGGATGCATCCACCCCGGTGTTCTCCCACCACTGCAATCCGTAGTCGTGACCTTCGCCATAGATCAGGTCGTTGTCGCCATCTTGATCGATGTCTTTGATCAACATTGGCAAACTGGCATGCAGTTTCCAATCCTGGTGGGCGATCCAAGGTTGTCCCCATGGATCGTCGGCGGGTTGTTCGTACCATCCCCAACCGACCAGGATGTCGTTTCGACCGTCGCCATTGATGTCACCAACGCCAATCCCATGGCCATTGAATTGCTCGCCTAATACTTGACGCTTCATTTCGTAGGCTGGCTTCCCAGTTTCCTTTGAATCAGTCGGTTCGAGTCTCCAAATCACCGTCGGGACTTCATTCTTCCAACTGTTCACAATCCATTCGGGACGGCCATCGCCATCGATGTCCTCGAACAATTGGCCTTCGTTAGCAGTGGCTCCCGTGTCAACCAAAGTGGACTCAGGCCACATCTTGCCCAACCGCAACTCTTCTTCGCCTGGATTGCGATACCACTTCACCTCGGTGGGCAGAAACGATCCTGCAATGACATCCAACTTCCCGTCGGAGTCGACGTCAAACAGATAATCGCCATTGCTCTGAACGTATCCGTTCCAGTCTTCGATCGCTCGCAAGGGGCGGGGAGCCCAATCGCCGTTGCGAAACCAATTCCGTCCGGCGACCAAGTCGGTCTTGCCATCGCCATCGACATCCCCGGCGGCGATGCCTTCATTGGCATCCAGGGTCAACAAACGAATCTCAAACGACAACGCCTCTTCCGCTGATAAATCAGCGACGGGAGCCGACAATGATCCGAGCAAACAACAACCAGCAAACAAGGTACGAAACCGCATCAAACAATCACTCCAGAAGAAGAACGCCACTTTTCCCCGTCATTGTAGTTCAAAGCGGCCACTCCCTGGCATCGCCCGCCCAATCCGCTGGCCAAGGAGAGGGAAGAATTTCTGGGCCAGACTGATCAGCTCCTTTGGGACGCACCCAGCCGTTCCATCAATTCGGGTGGCAAGGAACGCAGATGCAAGTCGCGTTGTGGGAAAGCGATTTCCAAACCCGCCGCATGGAAGCGTTTGTTGATTTCCGTGTGAAGCTCGTGAATGGTCTTCAAACGATCATCCAGCGTCGCCAGATAGCACCGGAGAACCAAGTTCAGGGTCGAATCCCCAAAGCCCTCGAATGTCACCACCGGTCCGGGATCCTTCGAGATCTTGGGGTGCTCATCGCAAATGGTTCGCAGCAATTCACAAGCGACTTCGGTGTCGCTTCCGTAGGCAACTCCCACGTTGACGACAATCCGGTTGGTGCTGTCGGTCAGAGTCCAGTTCACCAGCCGCCCGGTGATCAAATCTTTGTTGGGGATCACCAATTCCTGGCGATCCCAGTTGGTCACTGTGGTCGCCCGAATTCGAATCCGTGCCACCACACCGGTGGTGTCGCCGAGCGTGACCACGTCGCCAACGCGGATGGGCTGCTCGAACAACAAAATCAAACCGCTGACAAAGTTCGCAAAAATCTCTTGCAATCCGAACCCGAGTCCGACGCCCAGCGCCGCAACCAGCCACTGAATGTTCTGCCAATGCAACCCGAGCGCCTTGGCTGTCATCAGAATGCCAAACGTGATCAACGCGTAGGTTCCCAGCGTCGTGATCGCGTACCGAGCCGGTTTGTCCAACGGCAACCGTTCCAGCAACACGCCTTCAATCAAACCGGGCAAGTTTCGCACCGACACCCAAGTCAACACGATGATCGGGATCGCAAACACAATGTTCTTCAGCGTGACCGGCGAAACGTTGCCGTCAGCGTCGGTGGTGGTCCACCCCAATTTGACTTGGTCCAAATACTCGACCGCGGGCAACACCGGCGACCACACCAACGCGACACCGACCAAAGCCACGATGAACAGGATGGTCTGCAACAATCGAGTTGTCTGAGCATTGATTTCCGAGGCTTCCATCGAAGTGCTCGGTTCGATCTCGACTCCGCCCGCACCCAACCGTTCCGATTCTTCCAAGCGTTCTCGGTGAACGGCCATCGTCAATCGACGGCGATTGGTCAGCAACCAACGGTTAACAAATCCGCTGATGTAGTAAGTCAGCAAACAAAGCCACAGCGTCAGATAGAGTTGTTCAACCAAAACACGCGCCCCACTGCTCAGGCCGATCAAAGCGATGAACGCGAGGGCCAGTGGCACGACCAGAATGAATCCGAACCAGATGTACCTCAGCCGAGACATCCATCCGTTTGGATTGAGCTGAATGTGTTTGGAAAAGACTCCGGTGGCGGGTGAAAACGATCGCCACAAAACCACGCTGACCAGAATCATCCCCAGCACCAACATCACGCGACTCAGCGCCGCAGCCGCTTGCCAGCGACCAAGGTTCTCCGCGATGCCGTAAAAAATCAAAAGTGGCACGCCGATGTCGATCATCAATCGCAACCATTTCCGCAAGGGGCCGATCGACGTCTCATCGGCCCCAAAGTGCGCCACCGCCAAGCCTTCCCGACGCAGACATTGACGCAACAACTCAATCGGAGTCACCGCCACAGCCGCCAAATGAAACGCCTTGGCTGTTGCCCGGACAATCGCTTCACTGGCACCCGACGCCAGCAACGCGTCCCCGAGGATCCATAGCAATCCAACCAATGGCAGCACCAACGCCCACGACAACAATGTCGCCGCCAAAGTGGGTTTCAAAGAGACGCTTTGACGACTGCGGGCACGTTCCCCGTGGGTCGCGATTCGTCGACGCAAGCGTGCCCCAGCGTAAAGAATGGTGAAGATCGCAATCAATGCGATCGCGATCAGCTCCGGACGATTGAGCAGCCCCTTGAGCACGCAGCGTCCCAAGAGAAGCAAGTTATCGGGATGAACGATCGCGCGAAATACCTGCCAAGAAACCACCAAGTCGTTCAACCGAAATGCTGGCTGACTTTTGATCCAGACGATTTTTGTATCGATGATCGACGTCAGATGCAGTACCACCCTCTGTTTTTGTTCCAGTTGGCTTTGCAGACTGACCATCTGAACGATGTAATCGCTCAAGTCCGAGATGAACTTGTTGACCAACCGGATCTCATCTTCGGACAGTTTTCCTTGAGGCATCGAAACGCCTTCGATGTTCTCCAGCGAGAGCCCGATCGATGAGTTGTCCAGAATCCCCTCGAGAGTCAGTTCCAATTGTGTTTGGAGTGCACGGTTGCTCTCGATATCCTGCCTCAGCTCGGTAATGCGAGCATTGATTGGCGTGAGGGAGGGGAGCTTGTTCTTGAGCAACAGCAACTCGACCCCCAAAGTGCTGGTCAACCCTCCCGATGTTGCAATGTTCTCTTCGATGTCCTTGGAAATTTTCGTGCGGCGTTCGGACAGCTTGTCGAGTTCAGCACTTTCATCATTGAGCGTTCGGCTGATGCGATCTTTCTCGCCGGCGATCCGTATCCAGCGTTCTTGGAGCGATAAGATCAAGGAGTCTTCGGGGTCATCGCCCTTGGCTTCCAATTGCCGTTTGAAATCTTTCAGATCCTTGCCGATTTCGCTTTGTCGTTTCTTCGCCAAGGTTGCCGACCAGGCTTGCGCCTTTGCTTCCGCTTCGGCCAATTCCTTTTCCGCCGCCGTCTTCATCAACGGCAACAAGTCGCCTTGCGATTCGAAGAGCGTCTGCTGTTGCTGATAGGCCGCTAAACGTTGGCGTGCTTCGTCCAGCTTTGCCTTCAGCTCGATCTCCCGAACATGGCGTAAACGTCCGTCCGGATCATCGTTGATTTCGCCGATCGTTTCGCCAGCTAGTTTTTCGATTTCCTTCCGAGTCTGAACAATTTGCTCAGGCAGCTTCTCCAAGGTCTCTTTCCGAGCCGTGATGTCCGACTCGACTTTCTGCAACTTGCTGCGAGCAGCATCCAAGCTGAGACTGGCTTCCGCTTGTTTCTGCTGAATTTGCTCAATCGCCATGTAGCGATCCGCTTCGATCGGCTTGACCACGACATCTTGCGCGGCCAGCGTTTTGTAACGTTTCTTTTCTTCTGCGATCGACAGCAGCGACTTTTCATACGAGGCCACGCGATTGCCGGCTTCCTGCCGCGCGGTCAGGACGGCCTGAAGACTCTTCAAAGACTCCAACAACCGATTCTTCAACATCGGATCCAAGATCGCGTCGTTGTTCACGGATTCCATTTCCGCAGCAACCGCTTCCACGCTGCTGAGGTCGCTCTTCGGCTTGGGGGGGGCTTCGGTGGCTCCGCCGCCTGTCGCGGCCGTGCCCGACGAGTCATCGGCCTGAAAGGGTGCGTAAGCCGCGACCTGCAGAATGGACTGCTCCGGCGCGACTGGCGTTTGAACGGTCGATGAATGGAAGTCCGGCGCAGCCCCCTGACCATTTGCACTGCCAGCAACTCCTGCGCAGAAGCAAATCGCCAGTCCCCAGCCAAGCGACCTTGAAATCGCAGACTGACGAGCAGTTCGAGAACGACCGGAGCGAATGAATGGTCCGTCAAGGAGCATGGTGGATCGTCGAAACAAGGGGTCGGTGAGCACTGAAAATTGCGTTGAAACAAGCCCAGCGAGTGTCACGAAAAGCAGCCCACGACCGAAAGCCCAAACTCAGGCGTCCTCGTGTTTCAAAGCCCCTCTTTCCCGAGCAGGTTCTCAATCGCGGAATACACGCCAGTGTCAGAGCCCGTCAAATCATGTGCCATTTCAGCCCGAGCACTGAAAATCCAAGGTCGTGCGTTGACTCCGAGCCCCCAAATTTGGTAGCTGCGTCGAATATGAACCAGTTTTCCCCGCACGCTGAACTCCTCCCCGTTCCAACGCGAAAATTTTTCGCGGCAGGTCGATGGGTGCCTCGGCGCATTGCGTCCGAGCGTTTTGCCACTGCACATTTACTCGTGTGGTGCGTCAGTTGGCTCGCCCTGGTCGGGTTCGTAACCGGCTGGTTCCCCCCATCCCAGAACGTCATGGCACAATCCACCGCGGCAGGGAACAACGCGGCAGGGAACCACTCGCTGGGGCACTCCAAGTCATCGGCCCCATCCGCTGAGCACTCCGGTTTCATCCTGCTTCGCAATGACCGCGTCCTCCGGGGCGACGTGCAGATCGCTGGTGAATCCGTCATCGTCCGTCAGGGCGGTTCGGAAATCCGACTCCCTGCCAAAGAAGTGATTGGTGCCAGAGACAGCCTGGAGGCACTCTTTGAACTTCGCCAGGAATGGCTGACCGCCAGAACATCGCCACGACCGCTGCCGCGAGCCTTGTCAGCTGCCCGTTGGTGCGTCGACCAAGGCCTGCATCCTCAAGCCGTTCAGCAGTTGATGGACGTCTATCAAATCGATCCCAACAACACCGAAGCTCGACACCTCGAATCGCGACTTCGGAACATCGCCCGCCCGGACTCACCCGATTCTCCGTCCAGTGATGTTCAGCACGCCAGCTACGTCGAGATGTCCGAAACGCAAGTTTCGGCAGTGTCTTCCACGGGCACCGACGAGGACCAACCTTTGCCCATTGCTCCCCCGAAGTCCACGCCGACCGACCGACTGCACGAAGAGGTCATGGACTCTTGGTTGCTGCATGCCTTCACAGCACGAATTCAACCCATCCTCTTGGCCCGATGCGCGCAATGTCACGATCAGAGCCTGAGTGCCGATGCCGGTGATCTGCGGCTGATGCGTCCGATTCACTCCAGTCGTCCAACCCGTCGAATCACCGAGGCCAACCTACGAGAAATCTTGAAGCACTGTGTGCCGGGAGATCCCGCAGCAAGCCCACTGGTGAGAATGGCCCAACAAGAGCATGGCCAGAAGCCTTCCCAGCGTCAAAACGCAACGTTCTTGCCCAGCGATTCGGCGCTCCTGAAAACATTGGAAAGCTTTGTTGATCAGCTGCCACGACTCAGCGAATTGAAAGCATCTCTTCCCGAGCCCAACGCCCCCCGATCGCCAATCAAAGCGTCCACCCACCCAGTCGCAGCGGCGTCGTTTGTGGCAGAGTCAGCAGGGACCGATGCGGCGAACAAAGAATTTGATTCGTCCCCATCCTGGTCGCCACTTGAAAACGCTGATGTCAAGCTCTCACCGGGCGAGAAACCAACCATCGCCACCACTGAAAGCGAAGCACGGGATCGTCCCCGACGTTTGCCGAAAGTCGAACAACCTCTCTCCAAAGATCTGTTCAATCGCCAAACAGAACTGATCGAATTGTTCCGGGGAACGCTTCCCACGCGAGCTGATTGAGCGGGTTGCTTTTGGGTCCTGCTTTTGGGTCCTGCTTTTGGGTCCTGCTTTTGGGTCCTGCTTTTGGGTCCTGCTTTTGGGTCCTGCTTTGGGTTCGATCGATTCGCTGCGAACCTTTGGCAACCCGTGTCCTCTTGTTGTTCAATCAAACGTATGAAAGAACTCAACAGGACCAGTGCAATGGACACCACGCACCAAATGCTGCAAATCAGCGGCCCCGCGACGGCCACCTTGCCTGTCGGCGAAGAATGCTCGCCGATCACCGTGATCGGGACCGATCCCATCCGGCAATCATTTGGAAGCCAAACCTTTCAACAAGCGATCAACAGTCGCCTGGCTCCTGGCGTTTCGCAAGTCGTGCTGAACCCGGACGCCCACGTCGGCTACGGTGCGCCGGTGGGTTGTGTGATGGTTTCTCCGACCCACGTTTATCCCGGTCCCGTGGGGGTCGATATCAAGTGCAGCATGAGCTTGCTGCAAACGGATTTGCCCGAAGAAGAAATCGCGGATTGGAAAATTCGCCGCCGCCTGATCCAAGCGATTGCGAAACGAGTTCCCACCGGCGCAGGTCGTGGTCAACGACATGTTCCCAAAAGTCGTAGTGTCGACGGCCCACTTGGATTCCAAGTTGCCACCGAGGGCGCCTCAAAGTTCGTGCTCAAAGACGGTGCCCCCGCCGACGATTGACTCAAACCCGAATGCCGGCGGCACTTTCCGAATCGTCGGCGTTTGCGTAAGCCATTTCGATGATGTCGTTGGTTTGTTTTCCCCGGAAACCACTGACCTGCGGCTCGCGATTTTCCTCCAGCGACAATGTGAAGTCTTCGATCAGGGGCGCGTGCAGGTTCTCCGCCGGTGGATGAGATTCTCGCGTGACGCCGTCCGCGGTGAACAACATCAGTTCGTCGCCGTTGAGTTCTTCGATGGTGACCCGACCGTTGGTTCCGATGACCTCCAAGCGATCGGGAGCGTTGACGGTGCCGAAGTAACACTGCAACACGCCATGAACTCCGCTGGTGAATTGCACCAACAACGTCGCCACTTGCTCGGCTTCATAGTCAGGCGAATCGACCCGACTGGATTGAACGGATTGGACATTGCCCATCAAGTACAGGAACAAATCCAAACGGTGACTGCCAATGTCCATCAACGGCCCTCCGCCACCTCGGGCAAGCACCACCCGCCAATCATCCGCAGGAAACCGGTTGGGGTTGCCGGTCACGCAAGCAATCGACAGCACATGCCCCAAAGCCCCTGACTCGATCAGTTGTTTGATCCGTTCAACTGCGGGATAGAAACGCCGGTAGTAGGCGACGCCCAGAGTCACCCCCGCGTTTTCACAGGCGGTGATCATGCGTTGGCATTGTTCCGGATCGATCGCCATCGGCTTTTCAACCAACACATGCTTGCCCGCATTCGCCGCCGCGATTGTTTGTGGGCAGTGGCAATCGACCGGCGTGGCAATGTAAACCGCATCCACTTCCGGCGATGCGATCAATTGCTCCGCGTCGGTGAATCGATGCGGAACGCCGTGCTGATCCGCAAACCGGTTCAGTTCCTGTTCGCTGCGCCGGCAAACGGCGACCAATTCGGAACGCGGGTCGTCCTTGATCGCCGCGGCAACGCGTTTGTGGGCAATGTCACCCGTGCCGATCAGTCCCCAGCGGATTGTCATTGAGATTCACTTCCTTTTGATCCGACGGACTCGGCAACAGGGCAAGAAACTTTGATGAGGGAGGGAAGGCTGAGTGAATGCAACTGCAATGCAACCAATCCTGCCCCGAAACAGCTCACGGAATCAACGGTTCGCAGCGGCAGCTTTTTGGGCCGCGTTGCTGATCGCGTCGACGTTTTCGAGCACCAAGAAGTGACCGTGGTCACTGGTGACAAACACAGCGGTATCGTCCCAGGCCTCATTTTCCTCGACCCAGTTCACGATGGTTCCAAAGGCCTTGTCGCCACTGAGCACCGCTCCGATGCTGCTATCCAAATTATTCGCGTGGTTGGCCCAGTCAACATCGCCAGCTTCGACCAACAACCAGAACTTGGAGCGTTCGTCGGTGCCCTTTTCCGGAGCCGACAAGAACTGCAAGGCGGACTGAGTCATGTCTGACAGCGTTGGATTTTCAATCACATCGGCTTGGGTGTAACGTTCCGTTCCTTTGACATCAAAGGTTGGATTGAAATTGCCATCGGCAGTTTGGAACGGCAGGTGTCCGCCTTTGGTACCGAAGAAGCCCATCAAGCGAGCGTCTTCCGCGATTGCTTTTTCGGTGGCGTCTTGCAACACGTCCGCGCCGGGACGACCTTCGGTCCGTTCGACCAACACGTACGAATGAGGTTTGCCTTCTGCGTAGTTCTTCTTCAAGGTGTCACGATCCGACTCATGAAAGTACTTGTTGCCTTCCATGAAGTTTTCGCCTTGGGATTTGTCTGCCCCGGTGCCTTCGCCCCATCCGCCGCCAATCAACAAGTCCAATCCAGGCAGCGGATCGTTGCGATGGGAGGCGGATGGCAACCCCACCAAGTCTCGGCTGATGTCTTGATAGTCCTGGCGAATGACATTGTTTGCATACGAAGCTGCTGGGGTGGCATGGCTGACGGGAACGCTGGTCACCGCCCCCACCTTGAAGCCATCGGCTTGTAATTTCTGAGCGACTGGCACCGCGTGAGATCCATCGGGCATCACGTTGATCGAACCGTTGTAAGTCTTCACGCCGGCCATCAAACTGGTTGCCGTCGCAGCGGAATCAGCGACCGTGTGCGGGACCAAGCGGTCTTGTCCAATCACATATTCACGACGGGATTGCTCATGCCACGGCTTCGCTCCCCCATGCTCGGCGGAGAAGCCACCGGTGGACACCGAATGGGGTGCCGTGATGCTTTGTGAGTTGACGTCAAACTTCGTGCCCGACGAAAACGGTGTCGTGACGATGAAGGCAAAGTCCGTCTTCACGCCGCGATAGTCTTGGAACAACAACCCCGTCCCACGGCCGGTGTCATAGCGATTGCTTTGATTGCGATACAAAGCCGCCGCACGCGTCGTTGGCCAATCCATTCCGTCATAGACCATCAGGATCACATGCCGTTTGCCCGCCTTCGCCGCCGCCATCTGCAAATCGTGCACGTCGATCTGATCGTGGTAGTTGGCGTGGGGGTTCAAAGACTTTTCGTCCACGCGTCCGAAGTGCGCTCGCATGCGATCCGGGTTGCTGTACAGGCTTCCTTTTTCTCGCAGTTCATTCAGCGTGAAGCCGAACGTGTAGAGCGGAACCAACCGATTGCTGTGGTTGGTCCAGGTGCTGTACTTCTTGGGATTGCTGCCCCAATGCCCCCAAGGTGCCGATTGTTTCTTGATTGCGTTGGACTGCATGTCTCGCATCGGATCGACGATCGGCTCCCCTGAAGCCGTCATGCCAGGTGCTCTCGAATCATCGACGTCGACCAAACTCTTGGCCTTCTCAAGAATCGTCCCAACGGTTTCCTCCGCAACCACGGGCCTGACTGCCAGCCCTGCAAACGAGGAAAAAAGCAAGCAAGCAACGAGCAGCAAACGCGTCGAAATCATTGATTCACGGAACTTTTGAAGGAGGGCGTGGGAGGCAGGGCAACAGACGAAGTGACATCATGTCTTCAAAAGTCCACTCGTCAAACCGGGCGATGGCAAAGATCGTAATAAGAACCGGTACAGAAGTGTCCTCAGAATTCGATCGCTGCCTGAGAGATGATCGTGGCGTCTCCCCCAGTGGACGTCCCAGTTCAGTCAAACCGCAACGATTAGGGGAACTCTGCTCCTCGACAAACCGTGATGAGGTGACATTCCACGCCACCCCCCTGTCAAAATTCCTTGACGACGCGATCCCACAGTCGTACTCTCACTGTCTCTGCCCTGGACTCGATTGCTGGGCACGATCTTCCAGAGCACGGGCCACCAAAGCACGGAGGAATGACACTGGCATGACGAGCGCAAAACCCGATCTTCGGAGGGTGATACCAATGATCGCCCCGTCTGCGACGGTCCGGGACGGTGACAACACCTCCCAAACCATCCTGATCAACGCGGCTTTCCTGCAAGAGATCAAGGACAGCAATCCCAATCTCTGGCTGGCGGCCAGTGAATTGAGAGCTCTCTGCGAAACGGAACACTGGGACGCCGACACGACCAGCCAGGCTCTTATCAAGCAATTCGTGCGAGCCCTCGGTGAATTGAGAGACCTGATTGCCTTTCAATTTGGCCTGGAGGAATCCTACGGCTACCTAAGAACCGTCGGGCCAACCCCCCAACTGGCCCATGCTTCACCTGACTTTGAAGAGGTGCAGCAGCAGCTTCAATTGGCCCTCGAACAGCACCAAAGGCTGTACCTGGACCTTTGTGATCTCGTGGAGCAGTCCGAGGAATTACAATATCGAGGTTGTGATCGATCGGCGGTGGTCACCTTTGCCGAACAAGTTGCCCACTTCACACGTCAGATGACCCGTCACGAACGTCTCGAAGCCGAACTGATCGAAAGGGAGTTGTAGAATGCTAGGCGATTCACGCACCAAACCAATGGAAATTCTGTTGGTCGAAGATGGTTTGGTCGACGCGCGAGTGACGATCCATGCACTGCGACGAAGCGGTCTGCACCACCGGTTGACGCTGGTTCGCAGCGTTCATGAAGCGATCTTGTTCATGAAACGAACCGGCATCTTCGCTCGCGCTCCGCGCCTGGACTTGCTGCTCCTGGACATGATCCTGCCCGATGGCACCGGAATCGACGTGCTGGAAGAAATGCGTGAACTGCAGTCTGACGCGGCGCGTGTCACGACCGTGGTGTTGACCGCCTGCGAGGACGCTTCGTATCGAACTCGATGCGATGAACTGGGAGTCTGCGACTACATTCAAAAACCAGTCAGCGAAGACGAGTTCCTGCGAGTCGTTCGCGACCACAAGAAATTGATGATCCACCTGCAACAGGCCGCCGTGTCCGCCGCCGCAGGCAATCACAGCCCGGCACGATCCGGCACGATGGGCGTCTAGCCGCGGTGGACAGGCCGGGCGATCGCGATCCGCTTCAAACCTTGGTGACCCGCATCAAAATCGGAAACTCGGTTCCACGAATCGTCCAGCTTGGATTCAACGACAATTGGAATCCAGCGGGCGTTGCGCCTCGCCAACCCATGGCCAGTGGTCCGATCCGAATCACATGGATCCGACCGGCGGTCGCGATTCGGAATCGAGCATGGGCCCTCACGCTGCGGTGATTCACTGGATTGATCGCCGCCCACACTTCCGTCACCTCAACGCGTGCAGGCACTTCACTGGCCGCTTCGGATCCGGTCAGGGATTCTGCTGACAGCACTTCGTGAAGCAGCATTGAGTAGGCGCCGCGACCGCGAACCTCGGGCAACAACCTCGCCGCGAAAAGCCAGCGTTGATGCTTGGCCAAGTCGATTTGCAAATGCAGGTCCGATTCGATGAATCGGTCGGTTGCGATCCAAACGCCACCAACGATTTCACTCAAGGATTGAGCCGACTCGGTTGCCCCGACTCTGGATCCCGAAACGGTGTCACGAGCCAATCCGTACGCGGAAAGGGATGGCTCGTCTGAATCGGAAGCAATGCCTGAGCCCGCACTTCGCTGATACGAGCCTCGATCAAATCGCGTCACACCTTCGATCTTCGCAAGCTCATCGGATGACTCAGCCACCTGAACTCGGTGAGGAGCCTCTTCCGATCGCTGATTCGCCCCTTGGTTCTTTGGCACATCGATCTTTGACACATCGTCGAGCCACACGATTTCCATGCAACGATACCGGAAGATCGACGCCGGAATGACGCGGCAAAATAGGATACCAAGCGTGTATCGCAGGCCGCGACCTGCCATCACTATCGGCTCATCGCAGCTTGTCGAATCTGCCGAACCAGATCGGCATCGGGACTGCTCAGCGTCATCACCTGTTCGCGTTGCTGACCGTCAGGATTCCGCAAAATCACGATCATCTCGGTCGCAGTTCCGGCGGATCCCATGGCTGGCGAAGAGGCTGCTCCCGCTGCGACGTTGGCACCGATCTGACTGGGAGCATTGAGTGCTGGTTCGCTGACGAATTGGTTCGCGGGTGAGGCTGGGGCAGACTGCGTCGCTGCCAATTGGTTGTTGACAGGAGCCGCCGGACTGCCTTGATACAAACGTCCCAGCTGAATTCGCTCCAACTGCCAGTGAACCGAACCTGGTCCTGTGTAGATCCCTAGATCGGACTTGTAGTCAGCGGCGTTGCAAACACCGATCAACACGCCACGGTCATCGAACAACCCACCTCCACTGCGGCCATCGATCGGAGCACCATCGATCTCAAGGTTGGATGCACCAAGATTTTGATTGTATTTGTCGACCCCCGTGATGCGCGTGTCACGGCGACTGGGATCATCACCGCGATCGCACCCAAAGCTGAATGCGGTTTGTCCCACTTTGACCGTCTCGCCTTCTTGAATCACTTTCACAGGTTCCACTGCGAACCCGGGTCGAATGGCGACCAAGCCGATGTCACGGTCGCCCGCGTCGTAGTCGACGACTTGTCCGGGGACGGTCCGAACTTCGCCCGCGACAAACAAATCGACTTCAATTCGGTCCTTGCCTTCGCCGTCACGGAAAAGGTGACCGCAAGTCAGCACCAAGGCTTCATCCCCGTTGGTATCGATGATCGTTCCTGTACCAGCACCGTATCCACGACCGTCGAACACTCGCAGGCGTACCGTCGCAGCCTTTGCCTTTTCGATCGCATCGGCCAGAGACATGCTGGGCATGGGCTCCATCGCCGCGTCTTGTGAACTCACCAATTGAGCGGACGGTGCAGCAGCATTGTTCATTGCCTGCCAATCGTTCGCAGGGTTTGAATCGCTGTCGGCTCGTTCTTTGCGAATCGCGCGTCGTGGACTGCGATCGACTGCGTTTTGGCCGGAGGTCAGGGGAGCCAAGCGGGTTTGAGGTTCGTTCCAGGCCGGCTCCGTCGAAGTGCTGCGTGTCGGAATCAGCGGCCCAGCAGCGGTTTGGTTCAATGCGGCGGAAAGTTCGCTCACCGATTGAACTCCCAGCAATCGTGTGACTTCTTTGCCTTCCCGAAGCACCACGTAGGTTGGCGTGCTGCGGATTCCGAAGCGGCGGGTCAAATGGGCTTCTTTGTTGACGTCCACTTGGCGGACAGGAACACCGCGAGCGATCAGTTCGGAGACGACCGGCTTCATCGCCAAACACGGGCCGCACTGAGCTGAAGAGAACTCCAGCAAAACAGCGTCGTTGCCCGAAGCGGACGATGCCAAAGCCGAAAGAGCAAAGCACGCAGTCATGAACTGAATCATGAGGTGCTGAGCAAACCAACGAATTTGCCGTGATCGATCGAGAACGCCAGCCAGTTGATGAGTCGTTTGCACTCTCGTCCCTCCTTGGACGATGGAAAAGTTCAATCAGCACAAGGCATCGTGGTTCTCTTCCTCACCATCCTTGGAGACGAAGAGAACGACCTTGTGTCCGCCGCGCGATGGTCGGACATCAGCGGGAACCACGGCAACCCCAATTGAATCGGCGGCCCGCCGATTCTTGAGTCTTTCTGCAGAGAATTCCCAAAAAAGTGGAGCGAATGGAATTCGTGCGGGGGGCATCCACACCGAGATTGTGACCGAGGTGGTCCCATCCAAACGCCAGCCCCAGCGTTCTCAAACCGCACCGGATTTCGCCTGCCACGACGCTCTCAGCGCGACTCAGCCTTTTCCAGCCCCGTTGCCTCTGCTTCTTTTTCAGCCTGCTCCGCCAACCGTTTCGCGGCGGCCTTTTTCGCTTCCGCGTTTTCTTTTTCAGCTTTCTTCTTGGCTTCCTTTTCGGCGGCGGCAAGTTCCGCTTTTTCAGCCGCAATCGGATCCGCGATGTAAGGCTTTTCGGCTCGGTATCGTTCCAAGATTTTGCCCGCAAACTCCTTCGCATCCTCCGGAGCCGCTTCCACCACCTTTTCTTGCCAGCCCACGGCCTCCTTGAATTCACCTTGAGCTGCCAAGGCGGCCGCGAGTGCGGACAGATCGCTGACGTTGCCATAACCGTTCAGCTCGCATGCCTTTTTCGCGGCTTCCACGGCAGCGTCCGCGTCACGCAAGGACTCATCCTCGGTCGTTGCCAGCAACCAAGCCCGGTTCTGGTGAGCCAATCCGTACTCCGGTGCCAACTCAATCGCCCGCTCGTAATCCGAGAGAGCTTCTTGGGCTTTGCCGAGCTGGTAGCGGTTGTAGCCACGGTTGTTCCAAGCCACGGGATCCTTTTTGTTCAGCTCGATCGCCGCTGAAAAGTCAGCCGCCGCGGCCGCGTATTCATGCTGTTGAAATCGGATGTAGCCGCGTCCCATGACCGCAGCGACATCCTCCGGGTTGTCGTCCACGATCGCATCGTAGTCCTGGATTGCCTTTTCCATCTGGCCGGCAGACTTGTACGCCAAAGCTCGCTGGCGAAGCAGGCCGGCGTTGCCCTCCCGAACCTCCAGAGCCTCGGTGTAATCCCCAATCGCCGCTTCGAATTCACGCTGAGCCATCCGGACAGCGGCACGATTGATGATCGGCGTGATGTCCTCGGGATCCAGCTGCAAGGCACGCTCGTAATCCTTGATGGCTTCGTCATGCTCACCGCGAGCGGCGTAAAACAGCCCGCGACTGCTGTAAGCGTGGGCTTCTTCGTAGCCCTTTTCGATGGCTTTGTTGAAGTCCTCCAACGCCTTGTCCTGTTCTCCCAACGCCCACCAAGCCGATGCCCGAAGCGTGTGGTAGCGGCCTTCCTCGGGAAATTCTTCGATCAAATCGGTGTAAATCCCAGTCGATTCCGCCAACTCCAGGGCGTTGACCTTGTCGACCGCCCCCCGCGTCCCATCGTGAGTGACGATCACGTAGTCCTCGCCGCGATCTTCCACGACCGTCAACAAGTCACCTTTGGCGATGACATCAACGACCTTGTCATCCTTCGCAAATTGCATTTCCACGCGAGCGACCACCGGTTGCCCCGGTTTGGCAGCAAAGCAGAGGGCAGGAGTGATCCCGCACGCCGCCGCGATGGCGATGGCGGACGATCCGGTGCGGGCGGCCCAACGGAGGGTGTCTAACAGGGCGTTCATAGATTTCTTCGGAAGGTGCAAAGTTCGGTCGAGACCAAGCCGTCAGCGGCTGCCGGTCTCACAACGGAGTCCCCCGGACGATCCAATCGCTGGAGGACTGAGTGTGCGAAAGAAGAAATTTATCAACCACCAACTCCGCTCACGAGGGACGCCGCCGAGGAAAAGCGAATGTTCCCCGGATTTCCCACCTGCAAGCGTTTGCCCCCCCGATTTCGGAGCCTCAGCTGGTTGACCACGCGAAACCTACGTGCTGTAGGATGACTGCGGCGGTTGCAAGGGTTGTGCCCATTGCAACAATTAGGTGCTTTTTTAGGACCTGAACGATTGTAACCTTTCGGGACTGATCTAATCTGTTGCCTCGGAACCAGGACATGCCCCCATCGACGCGGCGACAACCACCCGCAGGAGATGGACAAACGAACACACCCCGGGCTCGCTTCAGAGCATCGAATCACCCCTTCCCGTGTGCCGTCGGACCTCGATGGCATTCGTATCCATCGTTGTTTAAGACTCTTTGAGGAATTCTCCAGTGAAGTTTGGATCCACTTTTGCAGCCATCGTCGCGACCTGTTTCGCTTCCATGGTTGCCACCACCATGGCTCAATGTGTGCCATGCGGCGGTTGCTCCGATCCGTGCGGTGCATCGGCTCCCGTTGTCAGCAGCGGTTGCGGCGGCGCGATTGGTTGCGGCCAAGGCTATGTCGTTCCTAGCCAAACGTATTCGACCGGTGTTGTTTACAGCAGCGGCGCATCGGTGATGGGCGGTTCAGTCGTCACCTCAGCGGCCCCTCTTCGCGAAACCATCTGCGAACCAGTGGTCGGTTACCGCGTGGTCATGAAACCGACCTACGTGACCGAATCACGCATGGTCAACGTGACCGAAAACCAACCCGAGACTCGCTTCCGCACCAAGACCGTTTACAAGACGGTTCCCGTGACGGAAGAAAAGTACCGCACCAAAGTCGTCAACGTTCCCAAGACGGACACCAAGACGATCACGTACTCCGTCTTGGTTCCCGTCAAAGAAGAGAAACAAGTCGAAGTCACCGAATCGGTTCCTCAGTGGTCCGAAATCCCTGAAGAGTACACCGTTCGCGTTCCAACCCTGGTCGACGTTCCTGAAACGTACACCGTCAAGGTTCCGAAGTTGGTCGACGAAACCTTCACCTACACGGTCAACGTGCCTCAAGCCGTGACGACTCAAAAGACTCGCACCGTTGTCAACGCTGTGCCAGTCACGAAGAGCCGCACCATCGAAGTGGCGGTTCCCAAGACCACCATGCAAACCGTCACCAAGGACTACGGTCACTGGGAACAACAAGTCGTTGAAGTCGCCGCAGCACCGGTTGCGACCAACGTCACTTACGTCGGCGGTTGCGGGTCGACTTCGTCGGTCTCCTCAGCTTGCGGCGGATCGTGCGGACGCCGTTGCAGCGGATGCCGTTCGTGCGGCGGTTGCGTTTCCAAATGTAACGGATGCGGCAACGGCTGCGGCCAAGTCCTCGCCGGTTGCGGTGGCGGGGTTTCCTACTCGTCGCCTGCATCCACCGCCTGTGGATCGACGACCAGCACCATCACCAAACGTGTTTGGGTTCCCAACGTTGTGACCGAAGAAGTTCCTGTCACGACCAGCACCACCGAATCGCAAATCGTCAACTACACCGTTTACGAACAACAAGCGACCGAAGTGCCTTACGAGTGCACGACGATTGTCTACCAACCTGAAACTCGGACTGGTACCAAACAAGTTGTGCAGTACGTCGACGAAGCTCGCACTCGCACTCGCAAAGAAGTCCAGTACAACGACGAAACCCGGACTCGCATTCGCAAGCAGTTGACCTACACCTCGGTCACCAAAACCGAAACGATTCCTTACGTCACCTACAAAACCGAAGAACGTACCAAGGAAGTCAGCTTCACTTACAACGTGCCGGAATACACCGTCGAACCTTACTCGACCACTCGTTACGACCAAGTCGCGGAACAAGTGATCGAAGAATACACCGTCAGTGTTCCTGTCACTGTGACCCAAGAAAAGAAGGTCCAAGTCTGCAAGATGGTTCCGACCTTGGTCGAAGAATCCTTCACGCCTTGTGCCGAATCCGCCACCGTCGGTGGTTATCATTCCGGATCCACCATCAACGTGGGACCATCGGTCATCATGGGTGGCAACGGAGCAAGCGGATGCAGCACCCCCATCCACTATCAATCGGCACCGTCGATTGGCAGCGGTTGCGGAAGCTGTGGCGCAACGGTCAGCGCATCGCCTTGCACCGGCTGCTAATTCGCAAAGCCACTCCACTTGGCACACAGAGCCCGCCCGCGATTTCCGTGGGCGGGTTTTTTCATGCGCCGCCGCCTCTTCCGCTTGCCAAGCTGCCTGCGTCATCCCGGAATCAGCGCTGCCAAAACTCCGAACCTTAGGCCCGGAGGACGGCTCAACCCAACAAAGACTCAAGCGACTCACGACGAATCGGCTTGTTCCAAACCGCCGACACACCGCACCGCTGTGCGGCCTGGATCTGGGCGGGCGTCGCCATCCCGGTCATCCAAATGTGCCGGTAACTTCGACCAGACAAATCATCTGGCACCTGAAAGGGCTTTGGATCGGCAGGCCGCCAAACCGAGTCATCCCAAACCACATGCGCAGACGCAAGCCGATCGGCTCGCGTCAGTCGGTCACGACGCCACGTCATCACCGGGACCGGCTGATCGTGCTCGCCCGCGATCAATTCCAAGGCGTCAAAGATCGCGTCTGCGGTCGCCCAAGACCTGGAAACAATGACCAAGCCTTGAGTCGGTCGTGTCACCGCTGAATTGGACGCCGTCTGAACTGCACGTGACGCACGCGAACGGTTCAACCACACCGGAAGTGTTTGCAAACTGTCTCGCCAACTGATGGTTTCAATCCACCCCTGTTGCCCGGGCAGCCCCACGGAAGGAGCCACCAGCGGCCCCAACCACCGCACCACGCTCGCATTCGGAGCGACTCGCTTCAACTCGAGAAGTTGGTCCGCTTCGATCGGATGCGAGCGGTCGGTTTGAGCCAACAAAACGTGTGTCAGCGGAAGTCGTGGAGGCGCTTCGACCAGCGACGCAACGTCGGGACAAGTGGCGACGGCGTCCGCGTTCTGCTCGCACAAAGCCTTGGTGCGCTGAGCCAACGGATCGGATGAGCTGCCCACCCAAGCGACGATGCAGGGCGCAGCCATCGCCGCCGAAGCAAGTCGTTGACCTGGTCCTGGGACAGATTCGCCCAACTCAGAAGGTGTGATTCTCATCCAGTGACATCTCAGCTTCGTTCAAGATTGCCCAAGCGTCCGCAGGCGTGTCACTTGCACGCACGCCTTCCAAGAAGGATTCATCGGAGACAATTCGGCTCAACTTGGCCAAAATACGCAGGTGAGAACTGTCGTCATAAGAGCAGATCAAAAAGAAAATGTCCGTCAGCTGACCGGTGTCAGAGAACGCGACCGGCGTTGGACAGATCCCCATCGCCAACACAGACTCGGCCAAAATCGACGTTTGCGGGCGGCGTGGGTGCAGCAAAGCCACACCGCAATCCAGCGCCGTCGGATGCAATTTTTCGCGTGTCGCGACCGCTTCGGCCATCGCCGGCGCATCCCACAGCATCCCCGTCCGGCTGGCAAGTTCGCACATGTTGCGAATCACACTGCCGCGAGTCCTGGCCGCGAACGGGTTGGCAACCAACTCAACCGGGCAGATCTCCGCCAACGAGTGAGGAGGGGCCTCCGACTGCCGATGCAACACCGCTCGGACCTGATCCAACTCTCCCTGGTCGCTCAATCCGATGCGTTCTTCCAGCCAATGATGAATCTCGGCTTCGTTGAATTTCCACTCCCCTCCGATGCGCCGGCCCGGCAAGGTTCCTCGCGAAACCATCTTGAGAACTTGGTCCGGAGTGATGTGCAGGTACCTCGCCAATTGTGAAATGTCTAAATCTTCCATCGCTGTTGCTTCCCTGTTTCCAATGAATTGTTGATCAAACGAGCCAACTGCCTCCCAGATTTATCTTGACGAAAGTTCGTGGAAATCGCTAAATCGACTCAAGTTGTTGTTTCGACCGCGCCCGCCGAATTCAAAGTGCATCCCTTTGGCGAACCATTTTCATCACTTCGTCGCTCCGCAGTCGGGCGTCATCATAGGAGGATTCTCTCGAATCGTCCTCACCTTGATGGCGGCTTCGTTGGGATGCGTCGTGGTCGTGGTGGATTCGGCAACCTCGGTCGCACAAACCAACTACGGCGAAACCCCACAAACCAATCTCGCTCCGATCCAATCGCCCGCCATCGGTGGCTCACCTTACGGTCCACCCGGCACCACCCCTCCAGCGGCCAGTGGCGGCTACGGCAGCTCGATCTACGCCAGCCCCAATTTCGCCACCCCACCGCCTCCCAACACGGCGCCGGTTTCCGACTCGCTGTTCGATCCCTACGCGTCGGCGGCCTCCGCCCCCAATGCTTTCGCGGTGCCTCAGTACACGCCATCGACTCCTCCGGGCACCACGCCGCTGGGATCCCCTGTCCCCCTGAACTCAACGACCGGAAACGCCGCGTATCCCAACGGTGGCCTGCTCAACGGACTGTTCTCCGGCAGCATGTTCAGCGGGGGCTCCACCACGGCTCCCTACCAGGGCGCCGCCTACCAAGGCAGTGGATTCGCAACCGGATATGGTGGCGGGACCGGGGTTCCTTACGACGCCGGATCGATTTACTCCGGTGCTGCGCCAACGTATCCAGGAACCGGCATGCCCTACGCGGGCGGAGCCGTCGCCCCAAACTCTGCCCTCGCGCCGCCAAGCCTCAATCCTTATCCATCGGCCGCTTACCCCTCCGGATCTCCCTCGACGCTGTTTCCCGGTGGTTTCTCAGGCTCGCCCTCGAGTCTGTTCCCGGGCGGCTTCAGTTCACCGGAGGCCATCAGCGCCTATCGAATGCTCAATGGTCCCCGCCTCCGCCACACATACATTGGCGGTGGCGACGGCCCCACCGAAGTGGGTTACAACCAAACCGACGCCTCGATTGGATTCGCCTGGCCCAATTTTCTGTTCAGCACTCGGCCGCTCTTCGTCGTCCCCTCGTTTTCGCTGTATTTGTTCGACGGCCCCGCCACGCCCGCAACGGTCCCGACCCGAATGTTGCCGAGCAGTGCCTACGCCGCCTCCCTCGATTTTGGCTGGCAAACCGATCCCAATCAGATCGTCGGTGCCGAACTGGGCGTGCGAGTGGGGGCCTACACCGATTTCGACACCTTCAACAGCGACAGCATCCGTGTTTTGGGAAAGGCCTTGGCCTCGTTTCGCTTGACCCCAACTTCGACACTCAAAGGTGGCGTGTATTACCTGGATCGCCTCGACACGAAGCTCCTTCCCGCGGGGGGACTGCTGTGGCAACCCAACCCGTACACTCGATTTGACATCTACTTTCCTGAACCCAAACTCGCGAAATACTGGCGAACGATCGGAACCCGTGACGTTTGGTGGTACTTGGCCGGCGAATACGGCGGCGATTCTTGGACGCTCAGCGATACTTTGCTCGCTCCCGATGGCGAACGGGTCGATATCAACCAGATCAACGCGATGTTCGGGTTTGAGTGGGGGAACTCGCAATTGTTGCGAACCGGCCAACGCTCCGGTTTCATCGAGGCGGGCATCTCGTTTGATCGAGAATTGCTCTACGAACAATCCGTCTTGGGCAACACAGGCCTGGATGAAGCGTTTATCCTACGAGCTGGAATCGGCTACTGAGCCGATTTTCCCGTGGCAGCGAATTTGACGTTGCGTTCGCAGGGGGGCACGCTAAACTCCTGCGATTCAGAAACATTGGTCCACCGCGATCACAAACGATCAGGAAAGCATCAGTCGGTATGACGATTTCGAAAGAACGGAAAGACGAAGTAATCAGCGAGCACGGCGCCGCGGCTGGAGACACAGGTTCTCCTGAAGTGCAGATCGCGATTTTGACGGAACGAATCAACGGATTGACCGAACACATGCGAACTCACCGCAAGGATTATGCCTCGCGTCGTGGTTTGCTTGGTTTGGTGAGCCGACGTCGCCGTCTGTTGGATTACGTTCGTGGGCAAGACCCGCAACGTTACTTGGATATCATCGGAAAACTTGGTATCCGCAAATAATTGTGTGACCGGGTGGTCGACGGCGTGGCCGCGGCCACGTGGCGTGCGTCCCCCCGGGCTCTTTGGTCCCGGGGCGGGGTGGAGTCGTAGCTGGTCTGCGACTCAACAACGCATTCGGGAGGATCCTTCTCCGGATTCCAATCCCCCCTTCCAAATCAGCGAACGCGATCGCCGTTTCGCTGGCTCTACTTTGACGCGTCCCTGAATTGGCAGCCGGTCCGGCTGCATCTTGTCGCCTCGTCAAAGCAGTTCCCCTGTGGCACCCCCGGGTCGTCATTGCGATTCAATCAAGCCAAGCCCATGTTTGATTGTCACGAGCCCCAAAGGTCGTTCGATCAATTGGTGGTTCTTCATTTTGTTCTGTGGTGACCGAGTCACCACACTTTCCCATCAGCCGTTGTGGCTGACGAGGCCTTGTTGGCCAGGGATGCAAAACGGGCCGGCTGCAGAAAAGCCGTTCCAATTGTTGTTTGTTGTGTAAGTGCAGGAAAAGAGGTTGTTGTTGTGAGTATTCAAAAAGTTCGCGTGGAGCGAAAAATTGGTGATTCGGTGCTGTCGTTCGAGACAGGGCACATCGCCAAACAAGCCGCCGGCAGTGTGCTGGTTCAATATGGCGAAACCGTTGTGCTGGTTGCAGCCGCATCGGGCACGCCGCGTCCGGGAATCGATTTCTTCCCTTTGATGTGTGACTACCGCGAGCGTTTGGCTGCGGCTGGTAAATTCCCGGGTGGCTTCCTGAAACGCGAAGGCCGTCCAAGCACCAAAGAAATCCTCAGCTCGCGTTTGATGGATCGCCCGATCCGCCCCCTGTGGCCCGAAGGCTACAAAGATGAAGTTCAAGTCCAAGCTTGCGTGATCGCCAGCGACTTGCAAAACGATGGCGACGTGCTGGCCATGATCGGTGGAGCCACCGCTCTGCACATCAGCCCCCTGCCATTCAAAGGCCCTCTGGGCAGCGTTCGTGTTGGCAAAGTGGACGGCAAATTGGTCGCCTTCCCAACCGCGGATCAACTCGAACAAAGCGAGTTGGACATGATCGTCAGCGGCAGCCGTGACATGGTTGCCATGATCGAAGGCTTCGCCAACGAAATGCCCGAAGACGAGATGATGGAAGCGATTGGATTCGCTCACGACGTCATCCGCGAAGTCATCGACCTGCAGGAAGAGCTGTACCAAAAGGTCAACCCAGAAAAGACTCCTTACCAAGCTCCCGAAGACGACGGGTTGCTCCAACGTCTGACCGACACTTACTACAACGACTTCAAAGCTGCCCAGCAAACATCGGGCAAACAGGCTCGCGCCGAAGCCGTTCGTGCCGTTCGTGATCGTGCGATGGCTGACGTCATTCCTGACCCCAACGCGTCGGACGCCGTTTGCAGCAACCGCTTCAAATCAGTCTGGCACGACCTCGAAGAAAAGGTCGTTCGCGACCTGATCCTCGCTGGCACCCGCCCCGACGGTCGCGACCACAACTCGCTTCGCGCTATCCACTGCGAAACGGACTTGTTGCCACGCGTTCACGGTTCGGCTCTGTTCCAACGTGGCGAAACCCAAGCCCTGATCACGATCGCCTTGGGAACCAGCCGCGACGAACAACGCGTCGATGGCCTGCAAGACGAGTTCAGCAAGAAGTTCATGCTGGACTACAACTTCCCCTCGTACTCGGTTGGCGAATGCCGTCCGATCCGTGGTCCTGGACGTCGTGAAATCGGACACGGTTGCTTGGCCGAACGAAGCGTGTCGCCAGTGCTTCCTTCCGCCGACGACTTCCCCTACACGATTCGCGTGATCAGTGACATCACCGAATCCAACGGCAGCTCCTCGATGGCTTCCGTTTGTGGTGCAACACTCGGCCTGATGGCCTCGGGCGTTCCCATCAGCAACCCCGTCGCTGGTATCTCAGTTGGCTTGGTCCAAGACGGCCCTGACAACTGGTGCTTGATCACCGACATCCTCGGAACCGAAGATCACTTCGGCGACATGGACTTCAAGATCGCTGGTACCCAAAACGGGATCACCGGCATTCAGTTGGACCTGAAAGTCACGGGAGTCACCAACGAAATCATCCGCGCCACGCTGAAACAATCGCGTGAAGCTCGGATCGAAATCCTGAAGAAAATGTTGACGACCATTCCGCGTCCTCGTCGCGAAATCTCGCCAACCGCACCACGCTTGCTTCGCACCAAGATCTCGCCCGACAAGATCGGTGCCCTGATCGGCCCTGGCGGCAAAAACATTCGTGGAATCCAAGAGTCCACCGGTGCGGTCATCGAAGTCGATGACGAAGGTACCGTCTTGGTCGCCAGCAGCAACAAAGAATCGGCTCAAGAAGCCATGCGTCAAGTCGAAGCCTGCACGGCCACCGTTCAGATCGGCAAGATCTACGACGGAACCGTCAGCAGCATCAAAGAGTTCGGTGCGTTCGTTGAAATCCTTCCCGGTCGCGATGGACTCGTTCACATCAGCGAAATGAGTGGCGGATACATCAGCAGCCTGGATCAAGTGATCGCCGTTGGCGACGCCATGAAGGTCCTGGTCATCGATGTTGACGAGCACGATCGCGTGAAGCTCAGCCGTCGCAAAGCGCTCGAAGAGCTGGGCGAAGAAGATCCCTTGGCCACGGAAGGTGAAGGCGGAGGCAGCGGCGACAGCGAAGGTGGTGGCGACGGAGAAGATCGCCCACGTCGTCGACGCGGCAGCAGCAGTGGAAGTGGCGGAAGCGGTGGAGGCGGAGGTCGCGGACGCGGCCCACGTCGAAGCGGCGGCGGACGCGACTGATCACTTCGCTTGCGAAGTCTCACTCAATTGATTTCAAACCCCGGCATCGAATTCGTTGCCGGGGTTTTTCATGCGCAGGCCGCCCACGCGTTCCACCAGATCGTCCGCACCCCAACGGGTTGCCGCCACCCCAAACCACGCCTTCCCACTTGCAGAGGTCGTGCAGTTTTGAAGTACCGTGTTGCCAAGCGTTTATTATCACCCTCCCTTGGGACGTTCGAAAAATAAATGGTGGCGGGCGTCTGGGTATCGCCCCGGATGGGGCCGTCATGCTTAGCTCGGGGCGGAAGCCCCGAGAGACCGATGCCGGAAAACAAACGGTCGCCCCGGATGGGGCCGTCCTGGGAGTTGGGGGCGTCCCTCGCTCACGCTTTTTGAAGTTGCGCTTTATCCGTCAATGGCCAACGGCCTTTTTCAACATAGCCAGGGGCATCGCCCCTGGAGCAGTAAAGCACGGCCCCATTTTGGCCAACGGCCAAATTCAATTCAAAACGTGTGGGTTGATGTTGGCCGTTGGCCAACCAATTTCCCTCCATCTCGATCCCTGGGGCGATGCCCCAGGCTACGATGACGAAGGCCGTTGGCCAACAATACCGATTGCAAAAGCGCAACTTCAAAAATCACGCGTCGGGTTGTGATTGGTGGTCGCTGCAGAAACCCGCCAAAACCCAGCACCAGAAAACTGCACGCCCGTTGAAAACGGGAGGGGTCGGAAAGCGAGCGTTCAGCGAGCTTTCCGGGGGAGGGCAATTCACGCCGCGTCCCATGCCCGTCCTTCACCTGCGCGTACGCCTGAACGGCGTCGCTCGACCTGGTATATCGCTCTCCCCAAACTTCGTTTCGGGAGAGGTGCGACAGGTGGAAATCAACCGAAAAACGGTGTCAAAAATCCAAGCCACCTCTCCTTCCGAAATGGCCGAGCTCGCGCTCCGCGATGCTAAGCAGGTCGGCAGGATTGATCGGGCACAATCATGTGAGCCGTTTGGGCGTTCGCCTGGGCTGTCGAAAGGTTGGTATTGACACGGAAAATGCGACGTTGATTTTTATTCTGTCCTACGCCCCAACGGGGCAGCTCTAAGATAGCCCCAGGCATCGCCTGGGGTTTCGTTACGGAGATTCCGACACCAGCCCCAACGGGGCGGCCCTAAGAAAGACTCCCCAAAACCCGCTAGGACCGCCCCCGTTGGGGCTTTGTAATCTTGGTCCCGCCACAACCCAGGGCGTTGCCCTGGGCTGGCATAGGGCTGCCCCGTTGGGGCGAAGTCGAGGAACGAAACCTGCGCAGTCCAAAGCGGTGTCAATACCAACCTTTTGACAGCCCATGCCTAGCCCCTTGCGGAAGGAACCTCTCAATGCCCGGGCGATGACTTCAAGTACGCCATCAAATCCACCAACTCACGCTCAGTCATCAGCTCTGAAAAATTGTTGGGCATCAACGATCGCTGCGACACCTGCTGGATCTCAATCCTGTCGACTGGCACCTCCTGAGTCTTCCCATCCGACGTGGTCAGCCTGATCTGCTCGTCATCTTCACTGGCCACCAGCCCAACCAACACACGGCCGTCATCCAGCAGCAAACTCTGCGTTCGGAACGCTTGGTCAATGTTTCGATCCGGCAGCAGCACGTCTTCCATCAAACGCTCCACACTTCGGGTGATCGCCCCATCCAACTGAGGCCCGACCAACATCCCTTCACCGTGCAGTTGATGACACGCCTGGCACTGCTTCGTGAACACCGCTTTCCCTCTCGCCACATCGCCTTCCAGCTCACGCAAGGACGCCAACAACACGTTCAGCTTCTCGGTTCTCCCCGCATCAAACACAATCCCTTCCGTCAGTTCTTTCAGTTTGCCTTGCAAGCTTTCATTCAGCCGCGGCCCAATCGCTTGCTGAACATCGGGGTCGACCAAGACCACTGCGGCGAAAGCTCCCGATTCAATCGCGGAAAACAGCGGCTCCATCTGGCCCCCGTTTCCAACCCAATCCAGAACCAACTGACGTTGCTGCGAGGCGTTCAAATGCGGCCCCAACTTCTCCAGCGGTCCCGTCGCATCCCATTGCTCCTTCAGAATGGTGTCCACGAGCGACTCGGCCATCTCCACCTGCACCATCTCGGTCGCCACAAATTCAGCCAGTGTTCCGACACCCGCCACCCCGTTCAATTTCGCGAGCGTGTTGGCAACTCGCAATCTCGTCAGCACACCGTGGCGTTTGTCCAACAAGACTTGCTTCAGGTCCCCTTCGAGCTCGCTCAGCTTCAGACGCTCCACCCATCCGAGAATTCGCATCCACTGTGTGGCCGATTTCGAAGGACCAATCCGCTCGGGATTGAATCCCCCAATCGCCAACCAGGCATAAGCGGCCCCCGAGTCACCATCGACCACCTCGATGCGAACCGTTTGCCCAGCCAACTCACGGGTGTCCCAAACGACTCGCTGAGCAACATCCGACCGAGGCGGCGAAACCTGCTTCCACACTTCACCGGCCTGGGCGGAACGAAGCCGAACCAAATTCTGCTCGGGGTTGGGCTGGCCCGGAGGAGCATTGTGGCCCGCCAACCAGAATTCAATCTGCTCCGGTGCCGCAAACCAATCGCTCGCGAAAACGCCCGTGTAAGACTCCCCCAGCGGAAAGCTGCTCATCAACTCCGCCAACTCATCTTGCTCCCCGTTCGAACTTGCCACCGAAATCAACCGCGACTCAGAAGACCAGCTTTGATCCCCTGTCCCAAACCAAGCCACTGAAACCTCGCCGGTTGCCGTCAAATCGCTCCACTCGGACTCGATCAGCCCCAACGCCCAAGCTCGAATTGACGGCGGCACGCGCGCCGATTGAAATCCTCCTGCGTCGTGAATCAGTCGCAACCACTCAAACGCCCGGTCCGTGTTGTCACCGGCGACTCGCTTCGCCAATTCGACACATGCTTCCATCTGGGTCGACTCGGCCAATGACACGGCATGACTCAACAAGGCTTCATGGGCTGCCCGCTTGTCATCCTCCTGCGATGCCGCCTGCAGAGAGGCCAAGATGGGCTCCACCACTTGGCTTCGCTTGATCCCCAGCATCACGGAAGCGGTTTCGTCATCGGGCACCGATTTCCAAAACGAATCGTCGTCCGGTGTTCGCAGCATTAAATCTCGAACAGCGATGCGAATCGTTTGCCGTCCAACAGGATCCTCTTGATGGACTTCAGCCAACGCTTCGATCAAACGAGCGACGTCCGAAGCGTCCCCACGTCGACCGATGCACTCCGCCGCCATCCGCACCACGTGTGCATTGCTGTGGGACAGGTACCCACGAACCTGTTCCAACGAAACACGCTCGCGACGGGGCTCCAAACTCATCCGAATTTGCGAGACCAATTGCCGCTCATCACTGGCCGAGTCATGTCCTTTGGTTCGCGGGCCTGTGTAGCGAATTTGCCAGATCCGCCCGCTGGTTCGATCGCGTCCTGGATGCTCCAGCGGCACCTCATAGTGCCCGATGATCTTGTTGTAAAAATCAGCCACGTAGATGTTTGCTTGCTCGTCGACTTGAATGTCGACCGGTCGAAACCAAGGGTCATCGCTGGTTAAAAAATCGGGCAGAGCACGGCCTTTCGCGGTCGCGCCCACGAACTCGCGTTCGTTCCAATTCAATCGCGAGGTCATGACGTTGCCGCTCAGAAAGCGACCTCGCAGTGGCACGACCGGCGAATCCGGGGGAAAGAACTGGAGGCCTGAAATCGCGGTGCTGCCATGCAAGTGATCCATCATTGGCGGCAAGAACCCGAGCCCATCATCCGGCCTCCCAAAGCTTGGGTAGCACGCACCGGCGACCAATTGACTGATGGGTTTGCTATGACAATCTGCCGAATACCAGTTGCCCCATTCGTCGCGAGTCATCCCAAACGGATTGACCTGTCCCCGCGTGTGCAATTCCACACGACTCCCATCCGGCCGAAATCGAAAGGTGTTCCCCGAGTGCATCGTGACAACGTGCCCGTCCGCACCCGCGACTCGGCTTTGATTGTTGAAACCATGACAGGCATAGATCCATCCATCGCCTCCCTCCCGCATGGCATTGACCATCCCGTGCGTGTCGCGTGATGTATCAAACGGTCCCAGGATGACTTGCCGTTGGTCGCACTTGCCGTCGCCATCCGTGTCGCGGAGGTACCAGATGTTTGGAATGCTGAAACACAAACACCCCTCCCCGTAGGGCAAGATCCCCATCGGAATATTCAAACCGTCCGCGAATGTCGTGATTGAATCAGCGGTTCCATCGTGATCGGTGTCTTCCAAAATCTTGACGGAGTCAGGCCCCTGCTGGTCTGCTGCGACCGGGTAGGGATACGCGACGCTGTCTGTCACCAAGAGGCGTCCGTCAGAGCCAACCGCCATGTTCAACGGCTTGGCAATCTGGGGCTCCGACGCAAACAGCCGAATCTCAAAATCGGGCGGCAAATGAAACCCCGCCAATTCCTCCTGTGGCGTGCGATACTCCGTCGACCTCACCCCTTCACCGTACACCTCCTTCGGAGTCGCTGGCTCAATGGCGCCCACAGGGACAGCATGAGGAGAGGTCGAGGCCGGATCCAACTGATCCCCGATTGCTGGTTGGGTTCCCGCAAAAAGACCACTCAACAACACGCCCCCCACGGCCGCTCGAAATCTCCCCCACTCTCGAACTGGGGCGCAAGGCTCGATTCTTCGGCGACAACAAAGGTTCATGGCACTGAACAGTCAAAGGGGCGGATTCCAGCAGAAAACACCATACCCCAACCAAATCACGGCATGGTCGTTTACAATGAGAAACCTTCCAGTCTCTCGCCCTACCTCAAGCTCAGATCACGATGCCAAAGTTCATCCTTGTCGCCTTGACCGCTCTTTTGTCGCCTCTCTTCGCCGCGGGCGTTTCTCAAGGAGACGAAGCCGCCGGTTCGTCCGAGAAGAAACCGCTTCAGGTGCTGCTCGTCGCGGGCGGTTGCTGCCACGACTACACCACCCAAACCAAGATCCTCCAAGAAGGGATTGAAGAGCGAATCAATGCCAAGGTCACGGTGGTCCTCAGTGACAACACGACCACTCGTGCACGATTCGACATCTACGAATCGGATGACTGGGCAGATGGATACGACGTCGTGATTCACGACGAGTGCTCCGCCGATGTCACTGAAAAACCTTACGTCGGCCGCATCCTGAAACAACACCTCGACGGCGTGCCCGCCGTGAACCTTCACTGCGCGATGCACAGCTATCGCTGGGACGACTTCCGCCAACCAGTTCAGGACGGCGCCGACAACGCCGGCTGGTACGAAATGCTCGGACTTCAATCGACCGGCCACGGCCCTCGATTCCCCATCGATATCAAACACCTCGATCAACACCCCATCACCGCCGGCATGGAGGACTGGACCACGATCGACGAAGAACTCTACAACAACATCCGCGTTTTTGACGGTGCGTCGGCACTGATCCAAGGCGTGCAAGAAACACAGCCGAACAAGAAACAACTGAAGAAAAACCCCAACGCGAAACCGCAGGAAGCCACCGCCGTGGTCGCTTGGACCAATGAATACGGTCCAAACAAAACTCGAATCTTCAGCACATCGCTCGGCCACCAAAACGAAACCGTCGCTGATGCCCGCTACATGGACCTCGTCTCGCGAGGCGTCCTCTGGGCAGCCGGTCAACTCGAAGAAGAAACCAGCGCCTCAGCGAAGTGACTTCCCTGACGGCTGAGTTTGATCATTCGACGTTCCTTTGAGGGGCCAACACGATGCTGCTACGTCTCACCTTGACCTTTCTCGCGTTTGGCATCGGCTCTTTGTCGGTGCAAGCACAACAACGCTTCTTAGGCCAAGGCGTGATGTCCGGCGAGGTCACATCGACCAGCGTGTTGCTGCAAACCCGCCTGACAACTCAGGAAGGCTTGGACGAAAACGGCGACCTTCCCGGTCAAACGGGAACGGTTCGTTTTGAATGGTCCACCGCCCCCAACTTTGAGTCGTCGCAATCAAGCGAACCCCTCTCAGCCAATCGCGACAACGACTTCATCGCTCGCCACAAGGTGTCCTCGCTCCGGCCGGGAACGCGTTACTACTACCGAGTGCTTGCGTCCTCGCCGGACGGCGAACAGCCCCTGGAACCGACAGGTCAGTTCCAAACGCTTCCTTCCGAAGTCTCCGAAGCCCCCCTTCGGTTCCTGGTCTTCAGTTGCATGAACTACAACAAGTTCCTGCATGGAAACCAAGCCAACGCCTCCGGTCCGCTGACCGCCACCGACGAAGACAAGCGACTCGGCTACCCAGCGCTCGTTCCGATGCGAGATCTTTCCCCGGCTTTCTTCGTTGGCACCGGCGACATCGTCTATTACGACAATCCGTATCGCAATGCAGAGACGTTGACGCAACTTCGCCAATGCTGGCACGAACAGTTTCGCTTCCCGCGGTTGATTGACTTCCTAAAGAATGTTCCCGGCTATTGGTCCAAAGACGATCACGACTTCCGCTTCAACGATTCCGACCATGGCAAAGACCGACTGCCACTGCCCCAAACCGGCATCGATGCTTTTCGAGAGCAGTTGCCAATTGTCCCCGCCGGTGATCACGAATCGCCCACCTATCGAACGTTTCGTGTCAATCAGCACCTTCAAATCTGGCTGACAGAAGGCCGCGATTATCGGTCGCTCAATCGCATGAAGGACGGCCCCCAGAAAACGCTGTGGGGCAAAGAACAAAAGCAATGGCTTCAGGACACACTGAAAGCCAGTGATGCAAAATGGAAGCTGTTGATTTCGCCGACTCCCTTGGTTGGCCCCGACGATGCCTATAAAAAAGACAACCACGCGAACCTGAAAGGCTTCCGGCACGAAGCGGACGAGTTCTTTGCGTGGTTGCAATCCAACCAAATTGAACGCTTCATGACGATCTGTGGCGATCGCCATTGGCAGTACCACAGCATCCATCCTTCCGGTGTCCACGAGTTTGCTTGCGGCGCCTTGAATGACGAAAACTCGCGAAAGGGAGTCCCACCTGGATCGCCCAAAGGCACCGATCCAGAAGCCTTGGTGGTGCAGCCATTCCTCTCCCCGGAACCCAGCGGCGGTTTTCTTTCGGTCACCGCGGGCGAGAACCTGTTGATCGAATTCTACAACGACGAAGGCAAACGACTCTACGAAGCTCGCCCCTGAGCAGGCGCACCGGGCGCCCCACACGGGTTCGGAGTTCCTGTCGCTTTGCGCACCCGCACCTGTTTAAAAATAGCTATTTAAAAAACAAACTCGGCTATGGGATTCCGGCCGGCTCAGTGGAAACTGAGTGGACAGAAACGCCTCCTGAAGACGCTTTCGCCCCCCCTAAGCATCTCGGGAACCAAGTGACGAATTCAGCGGTGCGGCAAAAGCCGCCCAGTGAGGAACCGCAGGGCTCGTGCCCTCCCGCGACTTCACTGGTGGTTCACTCGATGCGAACCACCGCGTTGCCCCCGCCCTCCGATGAGCAGCAGCATGAAATCCCGGATTGTTTTGATCGCGATGTTGGCGTGTATCACGCTCCAACCCGCCTTGGCGCAAGACCAAACCAAGCCCCACCCGGCGACCTTGCCTCACCCCCAGGTTGAGCCAGCACTCGAAACCATCCACGCCACGATCTCGGATGGCCCCTACCAAGCTGACTGGAATTCGCTGGAGAAGTATGAAATCCCACAGTGGTACAAGGATGCAAAATTCGGCATCTTCATCCACTGGGGTGCCTACAGCGTTCCGGCATACGGCAGCGAATGGTACCCGCGCCAGATGTACATCAATCGCGACCGCCGTGGCGACAACTTCTTCCAGCACCACATCGACACGTACGGTCCCCAAAAGACGTTTGGGTACAAGGACTTCATCCCGCAATTCAAAGCGGAAAAGTTTGACGCGCACGAATGGGCGCAACTCTTCAAAGACACCGGAGCCCGCTACGTCATTCCGGTTGCCGAACATCACGATGGGTTCCCGATGTACGACTGTGCGTTCACTCGCTGGGACGCCTCCGAAATGGGCCCCAAACGCGACGTGATCCAGGAACTCTCCGAAGCCGTTCGGGCGGAGGGCATGAAGTTTGGCGTCAGCAGCCACCGTGCGTTCAACTGGATGTTCTACGTCCGTGACAAATCGTTCGACAACGCGGATCCACAGTACGCGGACCTCTACGGTCGCCCGATGCCGTTCTTGTTCGAAGACAACGCCTGGGATTACCAGCACAACTTCACGCCACAAGACAAACAATTCAAAGACGACTGGCTCGCTCGATCTTGCGAATTGGTGGACAAGTATCAACCCGATGTGTTCTGGTTCGACTTCGGCATCACTCCCAAGCATGGTGACTCAACCCACGAAAACAATTCGTACGCCGAACACCTGCAGAAATTTGCGGCTTACTACTACAACAAAACCTCGGGCGATGATTCCGATCTTGGAATCATCAATTACAAATTCAATGCGTTCCCCGAATCAGCCGCTGTGCTGGACAAAGAACGTTCGAAAATGGCCGAGATCCGCAAACCATTTTGGCAAACGGACACCGCCGTCAGCTCCAGTTCCTGGGGCTACACCCAAAACCAACGTTACAAGACTCCTGAGCGTTTGGTGAACGACCTCGTCGACATCGTCAGCAAAAACGGTTGCTTGTTGTTGAATGTTGGCCCCCGCCCCGACGGCACGATCCCAGAAGAGGATCAAGCCATTCTGAAAGCGATCGGCGATTGGCTGAAGGTCAACGGCGAAGCCATTTACGAAACCACTTACTGGAAAACGTTTGGCGAAGGTCCAACCTCGGTCTCCGAAGGCCACGTGTCTGAATCCAAAGACAAACCGTTCACTTCGGAAGACTTGCGATTCACCACAAACAACAACGCGTTGTACGTGCATGGTCTGAAGTGGCCTGAAAGCAACCAGATCACGATCAAGACACTGGCCGCAGGCAGCGACCTCTACCCAGAAGAGATTGCGTCAATTGTCTTGCTCGGGTCCGACGAACCACTGCAATGGGAACGCAACGCATCCGGCGTCACCGTTTCACTTCCCAAGGAAAAGGCGTCCAAGTTTGCTTACGTCTTGAAGGTCACCCACTGATGCCCGAGTCGACCGCGTCGCAACCAATCGAAGATGCTGATGCTGCCTCGATTGGCAACCTGCTTCCGCCAATCGTCTTTGGCACCAGTGCGCTCGGCAACCTCTACCAAGCAGTCGACCGCGACACCAAGCGGTCGATCGTTTCGGAGTGGTTTGAAAATGGCGACGGCGTCGTCGCGGCCGACTCTGCCGGCAAGTACGGTGCGGGACTCGCATTGGAATGCATGGCGGACGCTTTGCGGTCACTGCAAATCACACCGGATCAAATCCTGATCAGCAATAAACTTGGCTGGCGCCGAGTGCCACTGAGAACCCCAGAGCCAACCTTTGAACCCGGGGCCTGGGTCGGGCTGGAACATGATGCGGTCCAAGACATCAGCTACGACGGGATCCTGCGATGCTGGGAACAAGGCTGCGAGCTGATGGCCCCCTACCGCCCGCAGTTGGTGTCGGTCCATGATCCGGATGAATACTTGGCGGCGGCGTCCAGCAACGACGATCGAAAACGACGTTGGGACGACATTCTGGGTGCCTACCAAGCGTTGAGCGAACTGCGTGACCGCGGTGAGGTCCTGGCGATCGGGGTGGGCTCAAAAGACTGGCAGGTCTCCCAAGCCTTGACTCGTGCATTCCCGTTGGACTGGGTCATGCTCGCGACCAGCCTCACCGTCCGGACTCATCCGCAACCCCTGCTGGACTTCGTTGAAACGCTGCGACGACAGAGCATCAGCGTGATCAACTCAGCCGTTTTCCATGCTGGATTCCTGACCGGTGGCGACCACTACGATTACCGAAAGGTCACGGGAGAAACCGCCGAAGACCGCGAGCTGCTCGAATGGCGAAGGCAATTCCAAAGTCACTGCGAGCAATTCAACGTTCGCCCGGCCGAAGCCTGCGTGGCCTTCGGCATGTCACCTCCTGGCGTGGTCGCAACGGCTCTGAACAGCAGCCGGCCCAGCCGGATCGCTCAGAACGTTCAACTGGTTTCAGCACACCCGCCTGCCGAATTTTGGGCATCAATGAAACAAGACGGTTTGATCGACGCCTCCTACCCCTTTGTCTGAATCAAGCCGCTATCATTTGCTTGACACTCGCCCGCTAGGAAACAACTTCGGTCTACCAAATGTCGGCGGATGGGCGTGAGCCCTTCGATGACGCGCTGGGCAACTGGTGCACTCCGCCAAGACGAACTCATTGCCGAACGGTTTCTTCGTCCACGCCTCTGGATCATGCGTGGCTGTTGCTTTTCTTCGTCCCTCCAACTTCTGCTCAAGAAACTCATGCCCGAACCAACCGTCGCCGAATCGCAAAATTCTGTTGAAGTGGTTCCCAAGAGTTACTTGGTCGCGTTTGTTCTGACGACGTTTTGCTTTGCCCTGTGGGGATTCGCAAACGACATCACGAATCCGCTGGTGGAAGCGTTTGGGCGGATTTTCAATCAGAGCAACTTTGCCAGCTCCTTCGTGCAGTTCGCATTTTACGGCGGCTACTGTTTCATGGCGTTGCCGGCCGCCTTGTTCATCAAAAAGTTCTCCTACAAAACCGGCTTGTTGGTTGGACTGGCACTGTACGCGCTGGGCGGACTGGCGTTCATTCCTGCGGCCAGCGTGGGTGAATTCATGCCGTTCCTGATCGCATTCTTCGTGATGACATGTGGCTTGAGTTTCCTTGAAACCAGCGCGAACCCATACATTCTTTCAATGGGTCCTGCCTCAACGGCGACCCAGCGTTTGAATCTGGCTCAATCATTCAACCCACTCGGATCCATCGTCGGAATCCTGACCGCCAAGTACGCAATCCTTTCCAATATCAATTCGTTGGACGGTCCCGAACGAGCGAAGTTGCCCATCGAAGAGTTCGATGTGATGAAGTTCTCGGACTTGGCAATCGTCCGTGGTCCCTACGTGGCGATTGGCTTGGTCATCGTGACCATGTTCGTGTTGATCCTGGTCAAAAAGATGCCGCACAATCAAGATTCCGACACGTCGCTGGACATCGCCGGAACGCTTCGCCGCCTGTCCGCGAACTCACGCTATGTCGGTGGAGTGATCGCGCAAGCCTTTTACGTGGGCGCCCAAATCATGTGCTGGACCTTCACGGCACAGTACGGCAAAGCGGTCTACATGGCCGAGGGGTTGTCGGCCGGCGACGCCGCCGCGTCCGCTTCGTCCTTCACGCTCTACTCCATGGTCCTGTTCGCCGTGGCTCGATTCGTCTGCACGTTCTTGTTGAAATACGTTCAGCCGGGTGCCTTGCTGATGGTTTTGGCTTCCGGTGCGATCGGGCTGCTGGTTCCCGTGATGCTGGTTGGGGGACAAACCGGACTCTGGGCCTTGGTCGGCGTTTCGGGCTGCATGTCCTTGATGTTCCCAACGATTTACGGCATCGCCCTGGACCGCGTCGGCGATGATGCCAAATTGGGTGCCGCCGGATTGGTGATGGCGATCGCCGGCGGATCCATCATGCCGCCGCTGCAAGGCTACTTGATCGACACCTGGTCGCTCAATTGGTCGTTTGTTCTGCCCCTCCTCTGCTTCGGTGTGATTGCGATTTACGGTTTGTTCACCACCAAGGCCAAGGCCCCTTCGGCAATTTCGCCCGCTTGAACCAGCCAAACAGGGTTAGAAAAATTCCCCCCAGTGTGTGACACTGGAGGGGCATCCTTCTCGGAAATGAGCTGCAGGGCTGATTCGACTCGTTCGACACGCCTGGCCAGCCGTTCCTCCAACCCGCTCACCAAACACGCTGATCATGTCGATCCAATGGTTCCCCGGCCACATGCACAAGGCTCGGCTGGAAATCCAAGCCGCTTTGCCCAAGGTCGACGTGGTGATGGAGATCATCGACGCTCGGATTCCCTATTCGAGCGAAAACCCAATGCTGGCCGAATTTCGCGGCGACAAAGCCAGTTTGAAGGTGCTCACCAAATCGGACCTGGCCGACCCACGTCTCACCGAGGAGTGGCTGGACGCACTGAACAGTTCCAGCTCCACCAAAGCTCGCGCGGTCACCACCGACGATGTGCCCACCATTCGGCGATTGAAATCCGCCTTGATCGGGATGTGCCCCCACCGCAAAGGACGCCTGATCAATGCGATGGTGATGGGCATTCCCAACGTTGGCAAATCAACGATCATCAACTTTTTGGCGGGTCGAAAAGTTGCCAAAACTGGCAACACACCTGCCGTCACGCAGCACCAACAAAAAGTCGACATCGGCGACGGTGTGATTTTGTGGGACACCCCCGGCATGCTCTGGCCGAAAGTCCACAACGTCAGCAGTGGCTATCGGTTGGCGCTGATCGGTTCGATCAAAGACACTGCGATGGACTACACCGACGTGGGCTTTTTCGCGGTCCGATACCTGATGGACCAATACCCGGATCGCCTGGCCAAACGTTTTGACCTGGAATCGATCGCGGCGACCGAAATGGAAGTGATCGAAGACATCGGGCGCCGGCGAGGTTGCCTCGGCCGGAGCAACCGAGTCGATCTGGAGCGTGCCTCACGCATCTTGATCCAAGAGTATCGAACGGGCGGCTTGGGCCAGCTCACGCTGGAGACCCCTGCGACGATGCAGCGAGAACGCATCCTCACGGAAAAGCTGGTGGCCGAAGCGGAAGAAGCCGCTCGCTTGAAAGACGAAAAACGCAAGAAGCGATTCAAGGCCAAGCAAAAGGCTCAACGCAAGTCACGCGAAATGGACGCCTCACGGCGAGAACGGCGACAGTAGCGTCAATAGCAAAGATTTCGCAGCCCAGCGTTAGCCTGGGCTGTCAAAAGGTTGGTATTGACACCGCTTTGGCCTGCGCAGGTTTCGTTCCTCGACTTCGCCCCAACGGGGCAGCCCTATGCCAGCCCAGGGCAACGCCCTGGGTTGTGGCGGGACCAAGATTACAAAGCCCCAACGGGGGCGGTCCTAGCGGGTTTTGGGGAGTCTTTCTTAGGGCCGCCCCGTTGGGGCTGGTGTCGGAATCTCCGTAACGAAACCCCAGGCGATGCCTGGGGCTATCTTAGAGCTGCCCCGTTGGGGCGTAGAACAGAATAAAAATCAACGTCGCATTTTCCGTGTCAATACCAACCTTTTGACAGCCCGCGTTAGCCCCAGTTGTACGCGGGAGCACTGACGTTTGCCAAACAAACGACTCCTGCCGACCTGCTTGACTCGGCGACGGCACATTTCACTCAGCCGGGTTGGCGGCAAACAGTTCATGGAAGAACACCCGCATGGCGTCCCACGATCGCAAGTCAGCCTTCTCGTTGTAGGCCGCGCCTTTGCTGTTGTCGTTGCCAGCCATCGGCTGGGTGAACGAGTGGACCGCGTGGGCATAGACGTTCATCTGCCAATCGACGTCATGTTCGTTGAACTCGGCGATCATGGCTTCGATCTCCGCCTCCGGAACAAACGGGTCGTCCGCGCCGTGGCAGACCAAAATTTTCGCTCGGATGTTGCCGCCGTCTTCCGGGGTCGGTGAATCCAACCCTCCATGGAAACTGACGATGCCCTGGACGTCCGCGCCGCTGCGAGCCAGCTCGATCGCGCCCGTTCCACCAAAGCAGTACCCAATCGCAGCCAACTGATCCGTGGCAACGTTGTCCGCTTGGCGAAGTTGGTCCAACCCCAGATTCAGGCGACGGCGGTAAAGCTCTCGATCGCTTTTGTACTTGCCCGCGAACTCAGCCGCCTCGGTCGTGTCTTTCGGCCGATCGCCACGACCATAGATGTCCAGTGCAAAGGCGATGTAGCCCAGCTCGGCCAACTGACGGCAACGCCGACGTTCGTAATCCGTCAGCCCCATCCACTGATGGACCACCAACACACCGGGTTTGCCCGCGTCAGGCTGCGTTCCCGCGGGACGCACCTTGGTGTCGAACGCCAGGAATCCTTCCAGCACCACATCGCCGTCGTTGTAAACAATCGTTTGTGTCTGCACTTCCGCGTTGGCGACCGACGCCGACCAAGTCGAACCGGCAATCAGAACTCCAGCGAACAACAACGCCGAACACGAGACACGAGGGGGACGGGCTTCACAACGTCGGAACAGCATGGAAATTCCTCAACAGGTGCAGTGGGTCTGAACATCAAACAACACCTGCGATTGTAAATCCAAACCCACCCCAACGAACAGAACATGCGACGAACCGTTCCAGGTTGAGACGACTTTCAATACCGCCGCACACGAGCGACCAAGATCATGCCGACACCGGACAACACCACGTTGCCGATCCAAACCCCATACGGCGGCATGTCACCCGCCTTGGCCTGGTCCAACCCCAGCAAATAGAGCGGGTAATAAACCAGAATCGTTGGCAGGAAACACATCCCGAACGTCGTCCAGTAGTCACTGGTCTTGGCAAGGATAGCGAGCGGGGCTCCCACCAGCACAAAGAAGAAACAGGTGAACCCTTCCGCCCACCGTCGCCAGGGCTCCGTCTGCAAACGAGTCAAACGATGGCGACTGGCGTGCAGGCTCGACTGAATCGACGCCGATTTTTCACCACCTATTTCAGAGGGTCGTGAGGTCAGCAAAGAAAAACCGGTGAACGCAGCCAACTCCCCAATTTTCGCGTGCGTGCGTTCTCGTTGCCGAAGGCGTTCATTTCGTATCAACCGCAACGGCAACTCACTGGGACTTCGCGTTGAAATGTCATCTTCTTCCAACGCGTTGCCCAAAGGAATTTCGAAACGATGCTCCCCAGGAATGAATCCCTGCAGAGCCTTGCCACGAATCATTTCACTGTCGACCAGCTTCAGAACGAGTGACTGTGTCTCTTCGTCCATCATCAACTGACCTTCACTGGCGGTCACGGTGAACGCATCGTCCCCTTTGCCACGCACGGTGACACGCGGCGAAATCATCCGGCGATCCACAATCTCGCGGACATGGATCGAGAAACCATGATCCGAGGTGTAAGAGTGGTCCGATTCCAACAACCGATAGGCGATGTCTTCGATCGAGAGCAGCACGACTCGCTTGACGCCGGGCTTTCCCCAGGAAACCGCCATGTCACTGCAGTAAACCGCGACCGGGCTGAGCAACGCGGCGAACACAATCGCCGGCTGCAGCAATCTCAGTGGTGAGATCCCCGACGCTTTGACCGTCGAGATCTCTCCATCTGCGGCCATCCGTCCATAAACGCAGCAAACCGAAAACAATGCCGTTGCCGGGACCGCGTGCTGCAGTGAAATCGGGATCGCGAAAGGCAGCAGTTGCAGGACCGCCATCGGTCCCAAACCTTTCCGAATCAATTCGCGTCCCACCGCAATCAGCAGAATCAGGGTCGTCAACACGAACAGCGCAACGATAAAGATCCGGAGGATCTCGAAGAGAATCGTGCGAGTCAGACGGGTTGGAATCACTGGTTCTGAATCAAGTCGGCGGAAGCGTACTCTTTCAAACGTCAGAAGTAGCAAAACGACGCCGCCGCTGACAGATCAGCTCTGACCATCCTCCATCCCCTCCCCATCCGCCTCTCAACCCCCACGGATCAGCTTCGTCCCTCCAGAAATCGCTCGCAAATCGCCTCCTCCGAAACGTGAAACACGATCGGATCTGCTCGTTTCACATGATTCCTCTCCGCCGCTCTGCATCGTTTCCGACCAATCCACTGCGAGCGTCGAATTGCCCCCTGGGGCGGGCTTCAAGTTGTCCCCCGTTTCAAGCAGAATTCGTTCCAAGCAGAATCAGTTGCAAATTTCAGGTCGATCTCAATCCTGCAATCACCCACAATCTGGCTCGCAAGTTTCACCGCTCCCCCTGACCGCCCCGTCCTTCTCACCTTCGATCTGCATGTATTCAGAAACAGCCGGCACCCGCAAGACGCTCGGTGACGTCGATGTCCTTTACCACGATGGCATCTACCATCTCTTTCATCTCGTCCTTCCCAACCACGACTTCATCGCACACGCCGTCAGCGACAACTGCTTCTCGTGGCGACGTGTCGAGAACGCCTTGTTCATCGGCGATCCCGGCGGCTGGGACGATTCGATGCTGTGGACAATGCATGTCAGCCCCAACCCGCATCGGCCGGGATCGTGGCGAATGTTCTACACCGGACTTTCACGTCGTGACCACGGCGCGAAACAGCGACTCGGGATGGCAGAAAGCGATGACCTGTATTGCTGGACCAAGGCCCCTGTCGCTTGGAAAGACCGGCGATCCGCCTTGCCCTACGATCTGCCCGGTCGGCCGCCCCAGCCTCCGTTCAAGCAAGACATGCAGAGTTGCTTCCCGCTCAGCCCCGATCGCCAGCACTATGAATCGGAGGTCGATGAAGCTCGCAACTGGGTTTCCTGGCGAGACCCGTTCTACTACCACGAAAACGGACGCGGTTGGTTGCTGGCGGCAGGCCGGGTCAACCACGGCCCAATCGTTCGCCGCGGCTGTGTGGCGGTCATGGAAGAAGTGGAACCAAATCACTTCCAACAACGACCTCCGCTTCATCATCCCGGTCTCTATGACGACATCGAGGTGCCCAACCTGTTCAAGATCAACGGCGACTACTACCTCGTCGGCAGCATGCGAGAAGATGCAAAAATTCGGTATTGGCACACGGAAAAAATTGGCAAGCCATGGCGGACCTACGCCGACAACGTGCTGCTGGCCACCGGCAACTACGCCGGCCGAATCACAATGGATGACCATGGCGTTTTGCTCTGGAGCTTCTTCACCCCCGGCGGCGATGATCGGCAAACAGGCAATTTGATGCCACCGCCCAAACGCATCTCAAGATTGCCAAACGGCCAATTGGAAGTCCACACCTTCGAAGGCTTTGACTCCCTGGTCGATCGTTCAATCCAGGTCGAGCAACTCTCCCCCATCAAAGCGGTCGCTTGCCAGTCCGCACGAACTTCCAAAGACAATTCGTTTGACTTGGATTGCGAGTCTGGATTTCAGTGCTTTGTCTTGGACGAGAACCTCAGCTGCTTTCGATTGCGCTGCCAGCTGAAGATGCTGGACGAAGGCAAGTGCGGCGTTGCCTTTCGACTCGATCGCGAAACGCATGATGGGTACTACCTGTCGCTGGACCTGTTCAAAGGGGTCGCTCAACTGCGTGCCTGGGGCAGTGGCCCAGACGGCTCGGGCGAAGAAACGATGCAGTTCCAAAGCCTGCAAGCCGGTTACTGGGAGCGAGAAGTCCGAGGCGAAGTCGAACTGCAACTGATTGCCTACGGCAGCTACATCGAGGTGTCCGTCGGCGGCCACGTGCTGCTCTCCCTGGCCGACCAAACGTTCACCCAAGGTGCCGTTGGCTTCAACCTGGAAAGTGGCAACCTGCGGGTGTCTCACCTGACGGTCGAACGCTTCTTCCCACCCATCCAATCGGATGAACATCTCGCCAACGGCTGACCCTCGTTTCGCGCGCTTCCTATCCCGAAGCGTGACGTGGCCTGCGGCTTCTAGCTTCTAGCTTCTAGCTTCTAGCTTCTAGCTTCTAGCTTCTAGCTTCTAGCTTCTAGCTTCTCGTGCTCGTGCTCGTGCTCGTGCTCGTGCTCGTGCTCGCCGTACGATGGGCTTCCAAGCCCGTCGAATGGAAAGCCCGACGCGTGAGCGAGGCACCGCACCACATCCCCACGCCAGCTCCGATTTTGAGATTTGCATTTTGCAATTTGCAATCCACCACTCATCGCTCGCCATCTGTCGCCGCTCCGCGGCTTTCCCGGCATGGGTATGCAACCAAAACCTCGGATCAAAGCCCCGAGACTGACCGATGTCACCGCTCCGCGGTTGTTCGATCCCCCGGCCCCACACAACCAGTGGCGGAGCGACGACAGTTGTTGCACCTCGTGATTCAGCATGCCCCCACTATTCCCGCCGTTTCGAATCCAGGTGGCACCCTGGGCTCTGTTTTTGATCTCCGAGGGGAGTCGAAAGCACGAAGCAACTCGCCCTCCCCAGGGTGGGGAACTCAAGTAGTGTCACCCTCCAGTTCTTCGCTCAAAATTCACGGTAGGGCCACTTGGGCTAAACTCTGGATTGCGTAGGTTTACGCCTTGGCTACCGCGTCCCTCCTTCCATGAATTGAATCATGCCCACCCACTTCACATCCCGCCTGAACCAGTCGCTCGCGGCGGGGCTTTTGTGCCTCGTTTCCGCCGCTGGCCTGCCAGCCACGTCGTCCGCTCATGATGGCGACGAAGGCCACACGCACGCCCCTCCAACCAACGACAGCTTCTACACGACTCGAGAGAGTGCGCAGGTCCTGCCGCTCGCCATCGAAGAAGACGCGTTTCAGTTCGTCGTCTACGGCGACCGCACCGGTGGCGTGCCCGCCGGACTGAAGGTGCTCGAACAAGCCGTCCAAGACACCAACCTGTTGTCGCCCGACTTGGTGATGACGGTGGGCGACTTGATCCAAGGGTACAACGAGAAACCCGAATGGATGCGGCAGATGGCCGAGTACAAGGAGATCATGAACCAACTCGATGTGCGGTGGTTCCCAGTGGCGGGCAACCACGACGTGTACTGGCGTGGCAATGGCCCTGCACCCCAGGGGCAGCACGATTCGAATTACGAAGAACACTTCGGCCCGCTTTGGTACACCTTCCGTCATAAGAACGCGGGCTTTGTCGTTCTCTACAGCGACGAAGGAGATCCCGTCACCAACAAAAAGGCATTCAATGTTGGCAAGCTTCAACGCATGAGTGACGAGCAGCTCGAGTTTCTCTCCGCCGCCTTGAAACAGCATCAGGATCTGGACCACGTGTTTGTCTTCCTGCACCACCCTCGTTGGATCGGTGGTGGCTACACCGGTTCGAACTGGGACACCGTCCACGACATGATGAAGGGTGCCGGCAACGTTTCCGCCGTGTTCGCTGGCCACATCCACCACATGCGATACGACGGCCTCAAAGATGGCATCGAGTACTACACGCTGGCGACGACCGGCGGCAACCTCTCCGCCGATATTCCCGGTGCTGGTTTCCTGCATCACTTGAACGTGGTCACCGTTCGCCCCGATGACATCTCAGTTGCTTCGTTGCCAGTTGGCGCGGTGATGGATCCCAAGGAATTCACACCTGAATTTCTCGAGGAGATCAATCAAGCTCGCAAAGTTCGTCCGGTGATCACCGAAAGCGATTTGCTCTTGAACACCGATGGATCAGCGGCCGGCCAAGTCACGGTGACGATCAAGAACCCTTCGCCACGCGACATGGAGGTGACCGCATCGATCGGGTCCGCCTCTCGAGATTGGCTCAGCACACTGGATCATGACCACCTGACATTGGCTGCGGGTACCAGCGAAACGTTCACGATCAAGCTTCGACGAATCGCTGACAACACCGCGACTTGGACGATCCCTCGCATCGAACTGGATCGCGTCTTCATCGGCGAAACCACTCGCATTGAACTGCCCAGCGTTTCAACGCCTGTCCGATTGCAGTTGGCTGCCGTGCCCGCGGACTACTTCAGTGGCCAGAACAACCAATGCCTGGAAGTGACCGGCGAACGTTCCGCGATTCGCGTCGAATCCGACGCACTCGCGTTGCCCGATGGCCCCTTCACGCTGGAAGCTTGGCTGAACCCCAGCCAAAATGAGGGCATCCGAGGCGCGGTCGCGAAAACAGAAAGAAGCGAATTCGCGATTTTTTCGGATGAGGGTGTGCCCCAATTCGACGTCAACCTGGACGGCAAGTACTACTCCGCCGAAGCCCAAGACAAACTTGCCGTGAACGAGTGGACTCACGTGGCTGGCGTGTTCGATGGCGAAAATGTACGGATCTATGTGGGCGGCAAACAAATCGCGTCGGTCGCTGCCAAAGGCACACGCAAGACCAACACTTACCCATTGTTTGTGGGAGCCGACACGGACAATGCCGGACAACCGACACGACCGTTCCTGGGCAAGATCGACGAAGTTCGAATCACGACCGGTGCCGTTTACACGGACGACTTCGAACCATCTCGCCGTCTGCAACCCACCGCCGAAACTCGATTGCTGCTGCACCTGGACCGAACCCTGGGACCCTATGTGCTCGATCACAGTCCTGCCGCAGGAATGGGAACGCTGGGGCCCAACTCCAAGTTCATCGCTCCTTGATTTGCTGAAAAGTTGTGACGCGGGCCACGTCTTCGATGTGGCCCGCTGTCCTCGATTGCTGCAATCGTTGCAATCCGAAACAGGATGTGCCAAAGGGAAGGTCCTCTCAATCGAAAATCTCAGTCGAGTCCGCTCGACGAAGATTCGTTGCCCATAGTTTCCGTGGCGATGTGCCCCGATCGCTATTCCACAGCGATTCACACGGCAACTTCAAAGCGACAACCTATGACGACCACTTTCCAACCAAGTGTCGAGAAGTACCTGGCGGCACCGGAAGATCTCGATCAAGCGCTGACCACCCGGGATGATGCGATCAACCCGGATGAGATCCTTCAGCGGATCGATGACACACTCGGACTCATCGCGGAAGCGAACCAAATTGCCAGCGGCGCTTCGCCGGTCAAACAAATCGATGTCTCGGTCATCGTTCCCATTCACAATTGCCGGGAATTCATTCCTGAAGTGATTGACCGCATCGCGGAAGTCATGCCTCCGGCAACGGAAACCATCCTGGTCGACGACGGCAGCGTGGACGGAAGTTGGCATTACCTGCGAGGACTGCCCCAACGGCCCAACCGCACAATCCTACGACGACTGCGGCATCATGGCCGTGGTTCCACCATCCGCATGGCTCTGCGTCACACCCGTGGTCACGTCGTTGCCATTCAAGACGCGGACATGGCCTACGACCCAGCCGATCTGCTCGGCGCGATCTGGCCCATTCTCGAAGAACAGGCCGATGTCGTTTATGGCTCACGTTCCATGCGCCGCGGCGGATCGCACCAAAACAACTTGCGTGGTGGACTGGGCAACCGCATGTGCCGGATCGTCAACCGCTGCCTGACCTCCTGCAGCAACCTGACCACCGGACTGCATCTTTCGGATCTCGAAACCGGCCACAAAGTCTTCTTGGGCGATTTGATTCGTTCCTTGCCGTTGACAGAAACCGGACCGGGAATCGACGCCGAGATCACCGCCAAAGTTGCCAAGTCAGCGTTGACGATCATGGAAGTGCCCACGCATTACAACGCTGATCTAAGAGCCCCTGAATACTCCCGGAACGCTCGAACCGCGATGACCACTCTGCGCAGCTTGATCGCTCACCGCAACGGCAAATGAACCGCTGCGGCGTCCCTGAGCCTGAGGCCTGTGGCCCTGTGGCCCTTTCCACTTCCCCTCAAACACTCGGTCCCGGGGGGCGGTTTTGGATGCTGAGTTCATCCTCCGCATCATCGCCACCGTATTCCAACACACTGTGAATGTGGTACGGCGACAAACGTGCTTCGCCTCCCAAGGCGACCAGATGGATCAAGAACGAGCAACCGACAATCTCTGCGTCGCACTTTTCCAGCAGACGCAAACAGGCTTCCACCGTTCCACCGGTGGCCAACAAGTCATCCACAATCAACACCCGTTGACCGGGCTTGATTCCATCCACGTGAATTTGCAACTCGTCGGTGCCGTACTCCAGTTCGTACGCAAACGAGTGCAAATCGAACGGCAGCTTGCCCGGTTTTCGGATCGGCACAAAACCCGCATTGAGCCGCATTGCCAACGGCGTTCCGAAGATGAATCCTCGCGCTTCGGCAGCCGCGACCACGTCGATCTTTTGGTCAAGAAATGGCTTCGCCATCTCATCGACCGCCGCAGTGAGCGCGTCCGGATGGGCGAGCAGGGGAGTGATGTCCCGAAAAAGAATGCCGGGTTTGGGATAATCCGGGATGTCACGAACGTGATGACGCAGATCCATGTGCTGATACGATTTTCGTTGAGAAACAAAGTCCAGCTGATCACACAATATTGATCAACCTGTTTGCCGCATCCTAACGAATCAACACGCACGTCTCACACCGGGCAACCAATCGCCGCCCGGTTCAAAAGCAAGTTTCACCGAATCGGCCTCCGCTGAGCTTGCTGGGGCCAGACTGAATCGGATCAGACCGCGGGATCGACTTCCGGTGTGTCAAAAATGCGATTCCATTCCGTCGGCGCAACCACACCGGAATTCCCCTCTCGCTCCGCTGCACGACGGCAGTTGATGCAATCCATCGCGTACGGAATGGCGCGGAGACGATTCAACGGAATGGGTTTCCCGCAATCTTCACATTCACCAAATCGACCTTCCTCAAACCGCGCAATCGCTTCTTCGATTGCTAGCAATTCACGACTTTCGACCTCCACCAACTGACTGTTCAGTTCGTCCTGGACCGTATCAGCAGCGGCATCGAGAGCGTCGCCGGTCTTCTGGTTGTGAAGCTCCTGCAACAGGCTGAGATCGCCCTCCAAAGCCCGTCGAAGCGCGTCCCGACGCCGGAGCAACGTGACCCGAAGCTTTTTCAGTGTTTCATCGCGAGACATTCATTCACCTCTTTGGCTGGCAAAGTGACCGGAACCGACCCAACAACGGCACTGACTGTGACGCACGCCGAGCCATTCAAGTTCACTCAAATGGAGCGTTCCTGGCTGCACACCGAGTCAAACCCCGGTTTCATTAGGGTAGATCGAGGAAAAGCCTTCCCTCCCCTCAAAGGGACCTTTTCCGGGTTTTCAGGGCGCCAACAGAGAAGAATTTCCGGTTGCAAGGAAACCCTGGCTGCCAAACCCCTCGTAAGCGGGGACCCCCCCGCTTTCAAATGTGTCCTGGGCCAATACTTTCCGGCTCATCCGACGGAAGCGTGCGCGGTCCCCTGACTTCAGGTTTTTGGAGGGATTTCTCCGATGCCCGAAGTTTGAACGGACCATTTCGAGGCGTTCGAATTGAGTTGCCAAGTGAAGCGGAAGCAAGCTCTGCTGAGGAGCAACTTGCCAAGGAATCGCTTGGTCTCCGATGCGCCGAAGGTGCTTCGCGGCCCACCGGCATGCTCGCCATGCCAGTGGGGTGTTTTCAACACGGACGCCGTCCATCATTGAACATTCGGACATCGGTGCATGCCTTGAAAACCTCGGGCGCACCCTTCCGTCGGAAGAGCCTACTTTCCCCCCTGCAAAGTCACCCGGAAGCCGTAAAGTTTGCCAAAACGGACCAAATGCCTTCATGCCCCTGGTCGGTTCAACCGAATTAACAGGAACAAGTGGTTACTCCGAACCGCTTGAACGGACACAAAGTCAACCGAAGCTCGACCGGACCCTCCCCATACAGGTCCGCAGCAATCGTTTTCGTGACACTTTGCCGTTCTCAAGAAAGCATTCCCGTGAGAAGGAACTCCGTGGTGGCAACTGACTCCTCGAACACACCAACACACACCGAATCCGACTCCGTCACAGCCTTTGCGGCTCCCGCTCGTTCGGAGGTGTCGAATCGCGCCACTGGCGAAGGAACCGCGACGAGTTGGATGAACCAGCCACGTCAGGCGTTGTCTTCCGACACCCAATCCACTGGCAGACCTGCACCCGATCCAACGCACCGCAAATCGCTGGGCGACCACGGCACGATGTGGAATCAAGAAGGCGCAATCGAGTTTCGAGTGCGATGCAAAGATCATCCCACGCGACGATTGCGACTCGCCGGAGCCCGCTACACGCTCGGCAACGGAGTCGGCTGCTCAATCCGCTTGGATGATCCAACTCTGCGTCCGCTTCATGCGGTCCTGATTCGAGATGCGCAGCGCATCCTCATTCGCGCCTACTCGATCCCCTTGCTGATCAACAACGTTCGGGTCACCGAAGGGATTTTGCAACAAGGCGACGTGCTCGGCCTTGGCAACTATGAATTTGAACTGGTGCAAGCCAAGTTGGCTGAGGCCAGCAAACCCACGGCGCACCGATTCGCAGAATCGGTGCCGCGTCTGGCATCCGGCACACCAGCCTCGATGTTTGATTCCAACGTTGAATTCCAAAAGGAAGCCGCGCGTTGGCACAAACTCAAAGAAGAAGCGGAACAACACGACCAATGGGTGCGTGAACGACAAGAAGAATTGCAACGGCAATCCGACCAGCTCGATTCCCAATTCCGAGCGTTGCGGGAACGCGAGGACGAAATTCGTTCTCAAGAAACCGCCGCCGTTGAACTGCACGCTGAATTCCAAGTTCGCCATCGCGAACTGACCGAACGTCAAAACCAGCTTGCCACGCAACAACAACAGCTGGAAACGCAACGCGAAGAATGGCACACGCAACAGCAGCGTTTGCAGGGTCGCGACGAGCAATACCGAACCCAAATCGAAGAACTGCTGCAGGAAAAAGAATCCCTTTTCGAGCGGGAACGCGACAGCGAACGACGACTCGCTGAAACTCGTCAGCAATTGAAAGCATCGCAAAGCCAAGCCGATGCCGCCGCGGAAGCGGTCACCCAAATGCGCACGAAGTTTGCTTCCCTCAATGAGCAGTTGCTCGCCCTCGGGGAACAACAAGAATCGTTGCAGTCGATGGGATTGGAACGCGTCGAAGAACACGCTCGCCAATGCAAAGAGCTGTCAGCCGCACGTGATGAAGCCATTGCCCAACGTGAACGAGCCAACCAAGAACGCGACGAGGCACTCGATCAAAAGGCCAGCAGCGATGCCAAGGTCAATGAAAGCCAGAAACGTTGCGATGACCTGCTGAAGACCGAGGAATCCCTTCGACAAGAGATCGAAAGTCTTCAGATCGAAATCTCCGACGCTCGCAAGGAAGCCGAGGCATTGCGTCGTGATTGCCAGCACGCTCGCACGACCATCGGTGAACTCGAGGCACGGGTTCGTGAATCCGAGGATCGCCACGACACCGACCGGACGTCGTGGAGCGACGAGATGGACGCGCTGCGCAACGGCGTGGATGAGTTGACGATCAGCCTTGCACAGGCCGAACAACAACTCGCTCAACTCCGCGAAGACAACGATAAACTTCGCGAAACGTTGCTGGTCACGGAAGAGCAACGCGACGAGTTCAAAGCCAAGTACAAGTCGTCTGAAAAACAACGTCTGCGTGCCGAACGTGAAGTTTCAGAGACTCGTCAGTTGTTCGACCGGTCCAATCGGGACCATGACGACACGCTCGACCAAATCGAACGACTCGAAGAGGAAACTCGCCAACTGATCAGTGGAAAATCCGCTGACGAACCGCAGGAAGCAAGCTCCAACTTCCGCCTGGGGCTGCTGTCTGCCACAGCAACTTCGACCGAAGATGTCGAATCGTTGGAAGAGGTTCCTGCATCTTCCATCGCTCAGGACGACGAACCGACGCTGCCCGAAACGAGCGACGTTGCTGCGAAACTTGATGCGTCCGCGCCAACCGCGGACGCCGTGGGACTTCACATCGCCAGTGAACCGGACCAGGAATTCGCAGGATCATTGTCGACCGCTGACGCCACGGGGTCCGACGAACTGATCGACGAAGCCCTGAGCGTGGTCCACGACTCCGAAACAGATCGACTGCTGCAAGAGGCCGAAGAAAAGGCCGCCAGCTGGAGCACCCCGATCGCCGAAGAGACCGTCGAACAAGAATCCGACGAGGATGCATGGCCGACCTACGACAGCGCTCAAGCCAAGGGCCTGGACGACGTCGAGTCAAGCGTTTCGATCGCAGATCCCCTCGGGCTTGAAACGCCAGAACCGATGTCCGACGTTTCCTCGTCGCCCGGGTGGCCCGAAGCATCCGAATCACTGTTGTTGCCCGAAGACAGGCTCGCCAACGAACCAATTCAAGAAGCGTTTCGTTCGACCAACGAAACCAGCGACTTGGTGGACGCAAGTCACGACAATGAGATCCGCAACGAAAACGCAACCGTAGCCACTGATCCAGAATTGGACGCCGACGCTTCCGCGGATCCTTGGACCGAAGTGGAAGATTCCAGCGAAGATGCCGGCGTCCAACAATTCGCTGCTGAATTCACGGCTGCCGCCCAGGCTGAAGCCGATCAAATTCGCGAAGCTCGCCTTTCACAGGAATGGACGGAGGAAGAACCGGCCTCCGAGAACGCATTTGAGACGGACGCCGAATCAAACTCGATGGTTCAAGAAGTGGAAGCCGAATTAAATGCGGCCACCATGGGCTTCGATCTCGATGCGGAATCGCAACCCGAGAACCCTTGGGCAACCGTTGATCTGGACCGCTCCTTCGCCGACCAAGAACCATCGACGACGGAGTTCACCTCGATCAACTCAGCCGACGAAGTGGATGACGCTGACGACCAGTCACCACTCAGTTTGGCTGACCAACTGATTCGCGACCTGAACGCGGAAAAGAGTGCCCCCGAGAGTGAAGAGCCGATTCGCCGCGAAGACGACATGGCGGATACAGGCACCCAAATGTGGGACGGCCAAACCGATTACGCAGCGAAACTGGATTCGGACGTTGCCCAACTCGAACCCGCCAACCTCGAAGAAACGGGTGAAGTCGCGGAACCGCACCAACCCGAACTCGAAGCCCCCAGCACACAAGCCTACTCCTGGGATCAACCAGAGTCGGACGAGTCCTTTGACGTCGCCGAAGAATTTGAATCGACGCTCGCCGAAGTTGAGATCGAACCCGCCGGAATCGAGCTCCCAAGCACCGAAGAGCCGACAACGGAAACGGTCGTCGCATCGGACTCCGATGAACCTGATGACGACTCGATCGAAGCCTACATGAACCGTCTCCTACAACGCGTTCAGAAACAGTCCGGCACCGACTCCGAACCGGAGACGCCCAAACCAGCGAAGACAGTCGCGAAACCAGTTGTGTCGCAGCTTCCCGTTGCCGAAATCATCGAATCGGAACCGGAGACCACCACCCCGGTCGACCCGGATGCTCCCTTGATCCCTCGATCACAGGCCCCCGAACGCAACAGCAATCTCTCCGCCATGCGAGAACTGGCAAACGAATCGGCTCGCAGTGCTGTCGAACGAAGTGCCAAGTCACAAACGCACAGTTCTCGTGTGCAAGCGATGGTCAAGTTCATGCAAGCGGCTGTGGCCATCATCTGCGGCATCGCCGCGGTGGCCTTTGTCGCCCAAGGCATGCTGAAGATTGTCGCCGCAGTGGCCGCGCTCTTGATCGCAGTCATCTGCGTGAAAGAAGGCTTGACGCTATTGTCCGTCGCACGCAACCGCTCGACCAAACCGAGCAAGATCACGCCGCCGGAACCCGTCGACGCGGAAATCGTGGAATGAGCTCGTCTGACGGGCACCCGTTTGCCCGGCAAACGAACGCCGACTGCGTCAGACACTCAATCGCTCGGGGAGGGATACACAGCGACTCGCACGGGTCGCTGCTGCATTGCAAATTCGAACGCTTGATCCACATCGGCGAGTGAAAAACGCTTCCCCACCAAGGTCTCAAAGGGGAACCGTTTGTGGTTGCGTTCTAAAAACCGCAGACCACTGTCGAGATCGCGTGGCAAATAGTTGTGCAACCCGCGGAGGGTCAACATCCGGCGAACCACTTGCTCGGGATACAGAGCCACAGGGTCAGACGGGAACACAGACCCCACCAACATCACGCATCCACCCAGACGCACGGATTCCAGACAAGTCTCCACGGCAGTCGTGACCCCGGCAAAGTCAATCGCCAGATCGACTCCACGACCAGCGGTGATTTCCAGCAACCTTGTCTGACGCTCCTCAGTGGAATCACCAGCAACCACATCGGTTGCCCCAAACGCCAGAGCCAACTTGGCTCTTTCTTCGTTGGGATCCGCCACCACAATTCGCGCCGCTCCCGCTTCGCTGCATTGTGCCGCCGCGGTCAACCCAAGCATGCCCGCGCCCACAATCAGCACGGTTGCACCGTTGACCGGATGGGTCTGCCTCACCAACCGAAGCGCCGCCGAAACCGTCGCTGTCGCACAATTCACCGGTGCGACCACCTCGTTGCTCAAAACCGCAGGCACCGAAAAAATCGGTGTTCCCGCGACCAGCACGCAGTGTTCGCTCAGCCCACCGGTGGGATGCCCGCCGTTCGCTTCATGGCCGTACTTGAAGAGCGAATCGCACTTCTGATTCAGTTCATTGTCGCAATAAAAACATTGTTCACATCCCACTGACATGGCCCAAGTGACGCGTTGCCCGACCTGCAGCGGAACCCCGTGATAATCCTCCGGCGTGATCTCACTGCACCATCCCACCACCTCCCCCACGATTTCATGGCCCAGGACTCCTCCCGGATGCCCTGAACGCCGCCCTGAAACGGTGTGCAGGTCACTGCCACATAGAGTGCAGCAGAGGACACGAACAAGCACCTGTCCTTCACCCAGTGGTTCGAGGGACTTCTTGGCTCGCACGAACTGACGTTGCGTGGTGTCAAACTCCATCGCAATGTTTTGCACGTCGTGTCGCACGTCGGCTTCTGAATTCATTTCACTCATGGTCGTCCCAGACGAACTAGTCATGACACTGCCGCTTCCTTGGCAGATGGATTAACAAACGAGGTTCGTTTTCAAGTTCGAAAGACAGGCGATCGCCTTTCGATCGAACGAACGTCGGATCACCCTCGAAAAACAGTCAGCGTCCGGTCATTCGAACCTTCGATCGACTGGTGGCCGACATCCCAAGGCCGAACGCGAAATCAGTGAACGTTGGCAACCAGGGCGTCATCCGAAACTTCTCCACTCTCGAAAACCGACATTCGGTTTGATCGCATGGTTGTGCCGCCACAACCAAGGTCAGCTTGGTCCCCTAATCGCGACAAGATGAGGATCAGATGAAGAATCCTCGTTGCGTGTTGACGGTGTTGAAACATTGTTGCACCATCCCGAAGTCGCGTCCAGCTTTGGACCGTCGCCCCCCATCGGCTTCTTTCAATCTTCACATTCCCTTGTGTGACTTCATGGCCATGACCACGGATGCTTCCCTGAATGGGCAAGCAACAATCACACAAGATGACCTGGCGTCTCAGGCAGGCTTTCTCAAGACAGGCCCGCTCACACACTGGTTGTCGCAAGCCAACCCGACCACCTTTTCGATCTACTGCATCATCGCGGCCTTTGGCACCTACTTCTGCATGTATGCGTTTCGCAAGCCCTTCACTGCGGCCACTTATGATGGCATGCTTGCGTTCGGTGTGGGTTTCAAAACAATCCTGATCACAGCGCAAGTCGCCGGGTACACCCTGTCAAAATTCATTGGCATCAAGGTGGTCTCCGAAATGCCACCACGCTATCGGGCCATCTCAATCGTTGCCTTGATTGCAGTCGCAGAACTCGCGCTGTTCCTGTTCGCAGTCACACCGGTTCCCTGGAACTTTGTCTGGCTGTTCGTCAACGGCTTGCCGCTGGGAATGGTCTTTGGACTGGTGCTTGGATTCTTAGAAGGACGCGCCGTCACCGAAGCACTCTCCGCCGGATTGTGTGCGAGCTTCATCCTGTCATCGGGTTTTGTGAAATCCGTCGGCCGCACTTTGATCGAAAGCTATCACGTCGACACGTTTTGGATGCCCGCCGTCACCGGTCTGATCTTCCTGTTGCCGCTGTTTCTGTTTGTTTGGATGCTCTCGCAGATCCCGGCCCCGTCGCTGGCCGATGAACAATTGCGTTCCAAACGTTCCCCGATGAACGGTCAACAGCGACGTGCCTTTTGGCGACGTCATGCCTTGGGGTTGACCGGTCTGCTGACGATTTATGTGCTGCTAACAGTCATTCGTAGTTTGCGAGATGACTTCGCAATCGAAATCTGGAGTGAACTTGGTGTCCAGAACGAACCCACCGTTTTCGCACGCTCCGAATTCTGGGTGATGATCGGAGTGATCGCCATCTCGGGACTGACCAGTCTGATCCGCGACAATCGCACCGCCTTCCTTGCTTCGATCGGACTCCTGGCGACCGGATTTGTGATCGTGGTGGCTTCGGTGGCCGGGCAAGCTCTGGGGAAGCTTTCGCCGATGGCATTCATGGTGACGCTGGGGTTTGGCATGTACATCCCGTATGTGGCCTTTCACACCACCGTGTTTGAACGCATGATCGCGGCCCTCAAAGAGACCGGCAACATTGGTTATCTCATGTACTTGGCTGATGCCCTCGGTTATCTCGGGTACATCGGCGTGATGCTCTATCGCAATTCAATCACCTCCGACCAAAACTTCCTTTCCTTGATGAATCACACCTCCCTGATCGTTGCCGGGTCGGCCAGCGCCATCACCCTCTTCCTCTGCGTTCATTACACAACCAAAATCCCGCGTCTCCACCATGACGCCGTTCTGGCGAATGGAAACATGACCGTCCCTTCGCACACCATACGACCCAATGAACATTGACCGCGCCGGCAATCGACATTCCGACCTGCTGATTGTTGGCGCGGGTGTCCTCGGCAGCTTCTATGCCTACCACGCGTTGCAGCGAGGACTGCGTGTCACCCTGGTGGAACGGAGTTCCCGCCCCAACGGCGCGACCGCTCGCAACTTTGGCCAAGTCGTCCCCTCTGGGCTCGATCTGTCTTGGCAAATCCATGGACGCGAAAGCCTGCGGATCTACCGAGAACTTCAATCACAAACCGAACTTTCCGTCCGCCAAAACGGAAGCATCTACATCGCTTCGGACGAGGAAGAATCCACGCTGATCGAAGAACTGCACCAGATCAATCAACACTCCGGCTATCGTTCGGAATTGTTCACCGCTGCACAATGCCAAAGCAAATACCCCAACCTCCGATCAGACTACTGTCGCGGTGGACTCTTTTTCCCAGACGAAGTTTCGGTCAACCCGCGACGAATGATCCATCACTTGCATGACCACCTGCGCAGGCAAACGCACTTTGAATCTCGGTTCGGGACGCTGATTCAGCAAGTCACACCAGTGAGTGCGGACTTGATTCACGTCGAGACCTCCACTGGTGAAACCCTGACCGCCAACAAGGTCATCGTCTGCTGCGGAAGCGAATTCCAAACCCTGTTCCCGGATCATTTCCGACAAAGTGAAATGAAGCTTTGCAAACTGCAAATGCTGAGACTCGCCGCTCAACCACAATCGATTCTGCCGGGTAACATTCTCACCGGGTTATCGATCCGACGCTATGAGAGCTTTTCCGAGTGTCCCTCGTGGAAGGCGATCAAGGCCAACGAATCCACTGACTCCTTCGCCAATCAATGGGGGCTGCACATTTTGTTCAAACAAGAACTCGATGGCAGCATCATCTTGGGTGACTCACACGAGTACACCCCCGCCGACCAACCCGATCGTCTCGATTTTGACATCCGATCGGACGTCAACGACGCCATTCTGATGGAGGCAAAGCGTATCATGGACCTTCCATCCTGGGACGTTGAATCTTCTTGGTACGGAATCTACAGCCAAACCTCTCGGTCCTCTGGCATTCACTTGGAAACGATCGTCCCCAACGTGCATGTCACCACGGGGATCGGCGGCAAAGGAATGACCAGCAGCGCCGGCTTCACACGTCACCATCTCACAGAGCTTTACAATGATTGAACTTGTCGTCTTTGACATGGCCGGAACCACCGTGGACGAAAACAATGTCGTCTACAAAACCGTGCGTCAGGCCATCAACGCTGCCGGATACAACTTCACCCAAGAACAAGTCCAATCGGCGGGCGCAGGAAAGGAAAAGTCCCAAGCCATTCGGGACGTTTTGGCGTTGGATGGCAACGATCATCCCGACACCGAAGTCCAGTCGATATTTGCTGACTTTCGAAGTCGACTCGTCGAAGCCTACGACTCGCTCGATGTCACAGAACAACCGGGCGCATCGGAAACCTTTCGCGAGCTTCATGCACGCGGAATCAAAGTCGTCCTCAACACCGGTTACGATCGCTCGACTGCCGAAAAACTGGTTCACAAAATCGGTTGGGGGATCGGTCAGGACTTCGACGCCTTGGTCACTGCCAGTGATGTCGAAACCGGGCGTCCGGGCCCCGACATGATCTATCTCGCCATGGCACTGACCCGAGTCACCGATGCGTCCGCCGTCGTCAAAGTGGGTGACTCACGCATCGACATTGAAGAAGGGCAGAACGCCAACTGCGGAATGGCCCTGGGCATCACGACCGGTGCCCAACCCGAAACCGAATTGCTGCAATCCAATCCCACGGCGGTGATCCATCACCTCCGTGAACTGCTCCAGTTGGTCGACCAAACCAGCCAACTCTCCAGCTGAAACGGACGCGTATCCTTCTCGAGGTGCTCCCCCCAAACTTCGTGTTGGGGGACGTGCACAGGTGGAAACCCGCTACAAATTGGCATCCCCAAGCCGCACGACCTCCTTTGATTACAAAGCCGACTCCCCAATCTGCCGGTAAGTCAGGTTGATCCGCTCATCGACCGGTTTCTTGGTCTTCGGGATTTCATGCTTCCAGAATCGCTGCATCGTTCCTGCCATGATGATCAGCGTGCCATGACCAACCGGGAAGCTCATCGTTTCTTTTGTTTGGTTGTGCTTGATCCGGAAGTTCCGGGTCGCTCCCAACGACAAGGAACCGATCACGCTTCCCATTTCCGGTTCGTCATCGGCGTGCATCCCCATGCTGTCCTGACCTGATCGATAGCGGTTGAGCAGGCAATAGTTGTACTCGCCCTGTACCGCTTCGATCTTCTCCTTGATCTCCCGCAGCGTCGGCGTCCACGGAAGTGCGACATTGACTGTTCCTGAGTATCGATAGGTCGCACCGGCATCCCCGTAGGAAGCCGTCAAACGAGGCTGCCTGTGTCCGAAGATCCCCGGCTTCTGCTCCCAATGGCACTCATCCCTGATGGCAACCAAGTAACGATCCGCCAACTCGGAAGGCAGAAAGGACTCGTCGAAATGCAGAACACCTCCATCGGCCAGTGAGATCGTTTGCATTGTTTTGGAGGGAATGCGTTTCATGCCCGCACCTGCCCAAACGCATCAAGAAACGTCTTCGGGGCTTGAGCACCCGACAAAGTGATTTTGTTTTGGACGATGAAGAAAGGAACGCCAGTGACCTGATGCTGCTGAGCTCTTTCGCCAGCTTGAGCGATGACGTCCAGCCCCGCGTCGCTGTGGAGCATGTCGTCCACGAGCTGTCGATCCAGCCCGGCTTCCGCAGCCACCTCCCTCAGCGTTTGCTGACCACCAATGTCCCTGCCTTCGCTGAAGTAAGCCCGGAACAGCCCCTCCACGACCGCGTCCTGACAGCCATGCTGACCGGCAAACCAAATCAGTCGGTGAGCATCCACCGTGTTGGGCGTCCGCTCTGTTTTTTCGAAATCAAAATGAATCCCTTCGGACTCGCCAACGGCCTTGAGTTCCGCATCCAGCTCCATGGAGCGTTCCCAACTGCCAAATTTCCGAGAGCGATATTCTTTGCGGGGAATGCCTTCTTGGGGCATCGTCGGGTTCAGCTGGAATGGATGCCAGCGAACCAGCACCTCACGCTGGCCGTCCAGCGCGGCAATCGCCTTTTCAAGCCGCCGCTTGCCGATGTAGCACCAGGGGCAGATGACATCCGAAATCACATCGACGGTAACATTCATTGTGGCTCCTGATTCAACGATAGAAGTCGATCCACTTGAACGTGATCGACTTTGGATTGTCGTCCAACAAGGCCTTGGGAAGTTGCATCTCGAAGTACCCTTCGTTCAACGGAATCCTTCTGACGGGTTCCCCATCCTTGTCCAACATACGAATGTCCATCCAGGACGGATGCTTCGCATCCAGCGGCGAATCATCTTTGCTGATTCGCCGTTTGCCATCCTGACTCGAAACGCTCGCTTCAAGCATCCTTTTGCCGTTGATGACTTGAAGTCTCTCCAGCCCTTTCAGGTGCAACCGCAACATCACGCTGGCCGGCCAATGGTCATCACTGCGTTCGACAACCGCCTGACTGATTCCCTTCGGGCTTTGAACTTCGATGACGACGCGGTCCTCTTCAGCCGCGATCTTCACCTTGTCGCGATCGTGCTTGGTCGTGATTCGGAATGCTGGGTCATCGCCGCACGCGGTGACGCAGTTCGTCATCCCCAGCATGACCGGCAAACAAAGGACGGAGACTGCCAGAAGCTTTGAAATGGTGAACACTTCCAATCGTTTCGGTTCCAAGGGATTCTTCATTGCCACGATTCTAACCGGAGCGACCACGAGCAGGATAGAATTGGCGTCCCCCCTTTGGAGATACCCATGAAGATTTCACGCCGACAATTCTGCGGAGCTCTCGGAGCCGGCCTCGCCATGTCCAACGCGGACCTGTTCGCGGATCCGACGCCTCCCAAGCCACTCCGAGTGATCGCCTACAACATTTACCGACTCGCGGGATGGCCGAATCAACGTAGCTCGGCGAAGGAAGCGGTTGCCAAAGGGCAGATGGCAAAGCGATTGGCGATGGAACTGGCCCTGCACGATCCCGACATCATCAACTTCTCCGAATCACCCGCGGTGGAATTGACCGAAGAAGTGGCCGAACTTCTCGGAATGAATCATGTTCGATTTCCAAGCGGTGGCAATTGGCCAGGAACGCTGCTGAGTAAGTTCGAGATCACGGAGTCAAAGAACGCCCCCATGCAAGGCGGCAGGCCGAAAGAGTTGTTCACCCGACATTGGGGACAAGCCACGGTGAACGTGTCGGACGACGAACCATTGATCGTGCATTCGGCCCATCTCTTCCCAACCGCCGATCCCACCGTTCGGCTGAGAGAAATTCGAGCGATGATCGAAGCGATGAAACCAGATCTGGATGCCGGTCGGTCGATGCTTTTGATCGGCGACCTGAATCACAGTCCCGACACAGATGAATACAAACTTTGGATGGACGCTGGTTGGGTCGACACGTTCACCCAAGTCGGCCAAGGCGAAGGCCCAACCATCAAGTCGGACATTCCCAAGTGGCGGATCGACTACGTCCTGGCAGCTGGACCGATTGCCGATCGAATCGTTGAATCCAGGCCCTTGTTTGAAGGGGCCTTCCGGCTCAACATCAATGACGAGACCTCGTTTGCCTTGAGTGATCATCTTCCGCAATTGGCAGTCTTTGAATCGCAATAGACGAACCTCCTCCGAAAATGGCAGAGGCGAAAGTTCCATGGACGGTGGGACGACAGTCTCGTCGTTCAAGCATCGAACGACGCCGCGCCAACGAACGACACACTTGGCAGATTCCCTGATCGACGCCAAAGGGCCGTCTCTGAAATCACAGCCGGTGCTTTGGGGGGGAGGATCGATGACACCAGCGGAACTTCTCAACGCTGGCACTCGGCAAACGACGCGGAGGCACGTCGTCCCCTTGGAAATCCGCCCCCTCGATCGGCTGTCGAGGGTCATCAACGCCAGGAATCATCGTCAGCTCAATTGTGTGGGGCCGAAAATCCCCTAGGTTTTCTCCGTAAAACCAATTGGATTTGTGGAGTGTATTTGGCATGGACGAAGAATCGGCGAACAAACATGAGCTATTCCTGACGCTATTCACCGCGAATGAGGCGGCGATTCGTGCGTTTGTGCGCCGCTTGGTGCCCACTCGGCAGGACACAGCCGACGTGATGCAGGGGATCACGCTCGTTCTTTGGCGGAAGTTTGACCAACTCGACGATCGCGATGGGTTTCGCAAGTGGGCGTTTCGCGTGGCTCGATATGAATCGCTCGGATGGCTTCGCGACAAGGGTCGTGACCGTCATGTGCTGTCCGAGGACCTGCTTCACTTGGTCGCTGAAGAGGCAACTCGGGATGAATTCTGGCTGGCTGCCCAGCGTGATGCGTTGGATCAATGCCTTGAAAAACTACCTCAACCGAACAGACAACTTGTACTAGCGGCCTATGCGCCGGAAGCCGAGATTCAACAGGTTGCTCAGCGGAGCGGTCGGACGGTGGGCGCGTTTTATCAATGGTTGCACCGGATTCGCTTGCAACTGGTTGAGTGCACCCGACGGACCCTCGGGACGGAGGGACTGTCATGAGTCGTCCTTCTGACAAGCAAACTCTGATTGCAGACTATGCAGCCGGAATCATTGACGCCGATGCCCTCGGCGAGCTTGAACGATCGCTGCGTGTGGATGCAGAGTTCCGACGTGCCTTCATTGAATACCTGAATCTGGACTCAGCCCTATCAGATCTGGCCGCTCTCTCGGATGCCGAATTCGATGCGATCAATTCGGAGCACGCGCCGACTCCGGAAACCCCCGTCGTCCTTCCGCGGTCAGCTTGGCAACCTTTTGGCGTTCTGGCTGGCCTCGCTGCTGCCGTGCTCTTGGTCGTGGGAATCGTATGGTTCAAACCAACGGCCGAACCACAATCGACAGCGGCAGCAGTCACGGTGGAGGTCATTTCTCTCGATGCGGCCCAACTGGCTAGTGTCGATCAGACAGTTCGGGTTGGCGACTGGATCGAATGGAATCGCATCCGCCTGGAATCAGGAGCAATCCAGGTTCGATTGGACAATGGTGTTGTCCTCGACTTGTCTGGTCCACTGGACGGCACCCTGGAATCCTCGATGCGTTTGCGACTCGCGCACGGGCGTCTGAATGCGGATGTTGGGGAGTCAGGCCAAGGCTTCACGGTCGTGACCGATCATGGAGAAATCATCGATCTTGGCACTCGTTTCGGCGTCGATGTGTCTGACGACGAAGCGAGCGTGGCTGTCTTTGACGGTGAAGTCAAAGTCGACTCTCACGGCAATTCCAAAATTGGACGCCCGCTGAACGTCTTCGAAGGCGAAGGGGTCCGTCTTCGCAAAGGTCGCAAGCCGCGTCGACTGTCCGCGGTCTGGTTGTCGCAAGGACCATTCGGTCTTTCTGCGAGCAACGCCTCTTCGATCGTGCTCAATGTCACGGACAATGCGGCGACCGATGGCTTTCACCGCTTTTACGGAATCCTTTCCGGTGGAATGCGTGAAGGAACCATTGCCTACACGACGCATGCTTCCACTCCGCGACCGGACGTTGTTTGGCGAGCCGCGGAAGGCGAAGAGTTCCCTGCCGAATTGCTCGGCGCCGACGTCGTTTGCCCGTTCCACGTCGATCGGCAAGAACAGTCGCTGACCATTTCATTGCAACTTGCAGGATCGGCAGACGTTTACGTCATGCATGACCGACGCAGGCAGCCCGCTGCCTGGCTACAGAACGGATTTCAAAAAACCGAGTGGACGCTTCGCAGCGGACCATGGCGTCCGGTGAGCCCTTTGGCTCAGGGAATCGAACCGGATCAAGCTGGTGACCTCTACGTTCAGTACTCGGTCTGGAAGAAGCGTGTCGCTGCAGCGAGCAACGTTGAACTCGGTCCACCCCAGACCGATGGCGATCGAGGAAACAAGGCGATGTACGGCATCGCCGTCAAAGGCATCCCCGGACTGTAATCATTGATGACCACCCAATTCCCCCCACATGAATGTCGCATGACCTGCCACTTCATTCTTTCAACTGGATCGCGAATGTTCCGCCTGTTTGTCTCCTTGATCACGCTGCCAGTTGTGTTGGCTGCTTCCCCCGTGTTGGCTCAGCCAGCCACGTTGCAAGAGATGTTTGAGACGGTCGACGCCAATCAAATTGCCAAAGAATCTCGGCTGCGTGGCGATCCGGAACGCGGGGCGATCGTGTTCTACGCCTCTGCAGCCGCATGCGCGAACTGTCATGTGACTGGCGATGGACAGTCACCGCTTGGTCCCGACCTGACGCGATTGGGAGAAAGCATCACTGACGTTCACTTGGTTGAATCACTTCTGCATCCCTCCCAATCCATTCGCAAGGGCTACGAAACGGTCCAACTGCTCACAGCCGATGGTGAAGTTCGAGCGGGAATGCTGGTGTCTGAAGACGACGACAAACTGGAACTCCGCGACGCCACCAATTTAGAAGCCAGTCTCTCGATCGCGAAAGACGACATCGAAGCTCGCAATACCTCCCACGTTTCGATGATGCCCGAGGGCTTGGTCGCAACACTGAACTCCCCGCGGGAGTTCCTCGACTTGATCAGCTACCTGCTTGCGATTCATGAAGGTGGCCGCGAGCGAGCTGATGCCCTGAAGCCAACCGCGGAGCAATTGATTCCCAAAGACGACACCATCAACCTGAATCACGCCCAGATCATCCGGCGGGCTGAAAACGGAAAGCTGAAACGCGGCAAACAGATTTACGAGTCCACGTGCTATCAGTGCCATGGCAAAGATGGAAACACGCCCTCGCTGGCAACCGCCCGAGCGTTCGGCACACAGAAGCTGAAGTTCGGTGCCGACCCGCACAGCATGTTCAAAACGCTCTCGCATGGAAACGGCTTGATGGCGGCTGCTTCGGCTCTGTCCCCACGGGAACGTTACGAAGTCGTGGCCTACATTCGTCAGCAGTTCATGAAGGACTCCAACCCGGACTACTTTCCGGTCACACCGAAATACTTGAGTTCGCTGCCCAAGGGCACGGACATGGGAGACTTCAAGCTCGATCCCGATCGCGACTACGGCCCGGCGCTGGCATCGCAACTGGGCCGCGACGTCAACAGCGCGTTGACGGTCAAACTGGGCAACCTCTCGATCGCCTACGACTTACACACGATGGATCAAGCCGCGATTTGGTCCGGCGGTTTTCTGGATGTGGATCAAACTCAACACAAACGCGGCCGAGGTGAAGGGTATCCCAAACCGCGAGGCCAAATGGTTGCGGCGTTGGACCTTTGGCAATGGGGACACGATGGATCGCTGGACTATCCGAAAACGGATCTGTTGCCGCGTGGTCCGCTGCCACAGGGTTGGCTGGACTACCACGGCCACTTTCTCTGCGGCGATCAAATCGTATTGAATTACTCCATCGATGGCCGCCAGATTCTTGAAGTGCCATCCGCGATACCGAATCAAACGGCAATCCGACACACGCTGACAATTCAGGGCGGGAAGGGTTTGCTGCTGGCAGTCGGAAAATCGGGCCCTGGTCGCGTCCGTCCCATTTTGCGGGGCGACGTTGATGAAGTGACGCTTTCTTTGGATGACCAGCAACGATGGGTCGTGAAGATTCCCGCAGGTGAAACAACACGCGTGATCGACATCGTTCGATTCGGGGATGCTGCTGCCGACGCAAAGGATCTAGCACTCTCGGCGATTGATCCCGCCGCGATGACGGCAGGTGGCGACCTGCGCTGGCCAGAAGTCTTTGAAACGATCGGCTACCGGGGCTTTCAATCCGGTGCTTACGAAGTCGACACCATTTCGATCCCGCAGTCGACACCCTGGAATACATGGTTCCGCACGTCAGCGATCGATTTCTTTCCCGATGGCCGAATGGCGGTGGCAACGGTCGGCGGTGACGTGTGGATCGTGTCCGGCATCGACGACGACTTGCTGAATGTGCGCTGGAAACGGTTCGCGGGCGGAATGTTCGAACCCTTTGGAATCAAAGTGGTCGACGGGCTGGTTTACGTGAATTGCCGAGACCGACTGACGCGACTGCACGACACCAACCAGGACGGCGAGGCGGACTTCTATGAAAGTTTCAGCGCCGACACGGACGTTTCGACGTTCTTCCATGCCTTCAACTTCGATTTGCAGACGGACGCGGAAGGCAACTTCTACTACGCCAAAAGCGGTCAGTACACGGATTACAAATTGCCAGGGGCGATCGTCAAGGTTTCCGCCGATGGAAAAAGCCGCGAGGTGATCTGCACCGGACTGCGAACGCCCAATGGAATGGGAATTCTGCCCGATGGTCGGCTGACGGTCAGCGACAACCAGGGCACGTGGATGCCAGCGTCGAAGATCAATCTCGTCAAACGGGGTGGCTTTTATGGTTACGTGCAGAACAAAGGTGGCGGTGCATGGGCGCCGGACGGTGGAAAGATCGATCACCGAAAAGTGGTTCCGCCAAAGACCTTCGACCCGCCGCTGATTTGGATGCCGCAGGAGGTCGACAATTCATCGGGCGGCCAAGTCTTCGTGGAAGACCAGCGGTTTGGTCCCTTGGCGGGTCGATTGCTGCACACCAGTTTTGGCCAGGGGCATTTGTTCTATCTGATGACGCAGGAAGTGGACGGTTTGGCGCAAGCCGCCCTGGTTCGGTTCCCGCACGAATTTGGTACCGGCATCATGCGAGGACGCGTCAACCCCGTCGATGGACAACTGTATGTGACGGGGCTGAATGGATGGAACGACAACGGACGTGGCGACCTTGCCGATGGCGGCATCTATCGCGTTCGCCACACCGGCAAGCCCATTCGCATGATCACGCACTGCGAAGTGCATCCCGGCGAACTTCGACTCCGATTCAACTTCCCACTGGATCATGCTGCATCGACTGGCGCATCTGCGTACGTGGCCGAGCAATGGAACTACAAGTGGACCGAGAATTACGGTTCCGACTTCTATCATCCCGAAACGGGTGAAGTTGGAAAACAAGACCTGCCGATCGAATCGGTTTCCCTCAGCGAGGATGGCAAAACGCTGTCATTGTGGACACCCAATTTGCGTCCCGTCGATCAATTGCACTTGCATATGGAAGTGCAGGACTCCAGCGGCAATCCCTTCAAAGAAAACATTTACTGGACCATCCACGGTATCCCGAACGATTGACCCTTCAGAATCTTTGCAAAACGCATCCCAACGTAGGATAGGCTTCCAGCGATGTCAGATCACTCACACCAACAGGCAGCCAAGTGAACAAGTTCATCATCTTCTGCATCCCTCTGGTTTGGCTTTCAGCAACGCTTGCCAACGCGGCAGATTCTCGACCCAACATCATCGTGTTCTACACGGATGATCACGGCCACGCGGATCTGTCCTGCCAAGGAGTTCTTGACGACATCAAGACGCCCAATGTGGATGCGTTGGCAAGGATTGGCGTGTTGGCCCGGCATGGCTACAGCACGGCGCCGCAGTGCGTGCCGTCGCGAGCCGGATTGCTGATCGGAAAGTTCCAATCGAAGTTCGGCGTCGAAGCCAACGGAAAAACGTTGCAGGGATTCGATCGCGAGCTGACGATTGCCGAACGCCTGCAGGATGCGGGGTACATGACCGCGCAATTCGGGAAATGGCACCTCGGACCAGGGCCCAAAATCACCGAGCACGGATTCAAGCACGTGTTCAACCAAAACTCCGCCGCCCCCTTTGCCGCCAACATCAATCTGGATGGCAGCGATCGCGAGATGTCGAGCTTGCATCCCCAGATGTATCACGTCGATGGATGCAGCCAAGCCGCGGCCTCGCTGATCGAACGATACAAAGACGATCCCTTCTTTCTGTATGTCGCGTACCGTGCCCCCCACGTCCCGTTGGACGCGCCGCCAAAGTACCTGAATCGATTCCCGGGCAAGATGCCCGAGCGACGTCGGCAAGCATTGGCAATGCTGTCCGCAGTGGACGATGGTGTCGGACGGATCACCGAGACGCTGGCCGAGAACAATCTGACCGAAAAGACACTGATTTTCTACATCGGCGACAACGGCGCACCACTGAAGATTCACAAGCGTGATGCTCCCGGTGGAGGTCCAGGCTGGGACGGTTCTTTGAACGACCCGCTGAACGGTGAAAAAGGGATGCTCTCCGAAGGCGGCATGCACGTCCCGTTTGTGATCGCTTGGCCCGGAACGATTCTCGCCGGGCAAGTGTTCGAGCACCCGGTCAGCGCTCTGGACGTGGCGGCAACGGCTGCGGATTTGGCGAACATCGAATCGAAACCCGGGGACTTCGACGGCGTCAACTTGATTCCGTATCTCACCGGGAAAACGAACGAACCACCGCATGAATTCCTCGCCTGGCGTTGGGTTGCCCAATCGGCCATTCGCGAAGGCGATTGGAAGCTGCTTCGCGGCGGTGACCGCGAGTATTTGTACAACCTAAAAAATGATCTCGAAGAGCAACACGATCTCGCGGGTGATCACCCAGAGATTGCCGATCGTTTACGCGAAAAGCTATCGGGCTGGGCCAGCCAGCTCGATCCGCCCGGCTTGTCCAACGGCGAGATGTCCAAAGCGGCCACCGACTACTTCGATTTCTATCTCGACGGTAAACCGGCGACACCGCTGCCTACAAACCCCATCCCGAAAACCGATTCGGCAAGTTCCCAATCAGGATCCAAGAAGTCAGCGTCTGCATGGATCGTCCGCAACGGCAAAATGGATGTCACTAGCGAGGGTTTGCAGATCGCCCCGCAAACGCTGGGCACGAAGCAAACACCGTTCATCACTCGAAATGGTTTGCGTTTGGCCGGCCCGGTTTCCGTCAACATGGTTGTCAAAACGGCAACGTCCGGTGCGATCGGCCTCTGCTGGCGAAACTCAGCCGACAAGGGTTTCGTCGCGGCCAAGCGAATCAATGTTGGCGTCGAGAAATCGGGCCAGTGGCAAACGATCCAAACCAGTCTGCCCGGTGATTCGCCAATCATTCACGTCCGCGTCCACCTTCCCGCCGGCACCACGTCGATCAAGTCCATCGAACTGAAACCCGCTCACGGGAAAACCGTGACTCTATCTCAATAAGCAGTTCGGCAGGAGTCTTTCAGCTTTTGTTTTTTGGGGGTCGCGTCGTTGCTCCCACGTACAACCGGGGCTAACGCCCAAACGGCTCACTTCGTTGCACCCGATCATTCCTGCCGACCTGCTTAGCTGGGGCTGCTGCCTTGGAAGCGGCTCTTTGCCTGATTACCCCTGAAAACCGCACCCTCGAACCCACGCCTCGCTAACAAGTTGGATCTCTTTATGAATACCCGCTCTCGCAACTGGTTTCCGTGGAAGCTTGCTGCACAATGTCCTGTGCCATCCATCGCCCTCGCCATCGTGCTGCTGTGCGGGTCGACAGCCATGGCCGCGAAACCGAACTTTGTGATCACCATCGCCGATGATCACGGCGTGCATCATTCGTCGGTGTATGGATCCAGCGAGTTCCAAACGCCCAACCTTCAACGAATGGCGGAAGAGGGGATTCGATTCGACAACGCCTATGTCGCATCCCCCGCCTGTGCCCCCAGTCGCGCGGCACTTTTCACGGGTCGAATGCCCTACAGCAACGGCGTCGTTGGCAACCACGAAACCGATTTCAAACCCGGTGTCGTTTCGCTGTTGCCGGCACTGTTGGAACAAGGGTACGAGGTCGTTTTTCATGGCAAGGTTGGGCACGCCGGCAGGAAGCACTTCGGCCAATACGTGCCCGACGGTGTCAAGATTCTGGGCGGCGGCGGTTTGCAACAAACGATGACGCTGGATCAGGTTGAAACGTTTCTGCAGCAACGCCCTGAAGACGCTGCACCACTGGCCCTGTTCCTTGGTTGGACAGACACGCACACCGCGTGGCCGCCCAAAGAGGAGGCCAGAATCGCTCCCGAAGACGTCGTCATTCCGCCCAAGATCTTCGACACGCCCGAAGCCCGAGTGGAAATGACGCGATACGTCGAAGGAGCCGAAGACATCGACCGCCGCGTCGGCCAAACTCGACAACTGATCGCCAAACACCTGGACGTGAACAACACCCTGGTCGTTTATACCTCGGACCATGGGATGCCGTGGCCGTTCGCGAAATGGTCTCTCTACGAAACGGGGATCCGCACCCCTTTGATTGCGGTTTGGCCCGGCAAGATCCAGCCCAGGTCGTCGACCGATGCGATGGTCAGTTGGATCGATCTGATGCCGACCCTGATCGACTTGGCCGGTGGAACATCGCCCTCTGGCATCGACGGACGGTCGTTCGCCAAGGTGTTGTTTGGCGAAACCGACCAACATCGCGATGTGATCTTCGCAACGCACAAAGGGGACAAAGAAAAAAATGTCTACCCGATTCGCAGCGTCCGCGCGGGCAAATGGAAATACATCCGCAACCTGCACCCGGAATTCGCCTACACCACCCACACCGACGTGTGGGCCAAGGAATCCCCGCGTGACCCCAAGCACTGGGCGCATGCCGGCCGCCACTGGCAATCGTACATCGAGGCAGCCAAAACGGACCCCAAGGCGGCCGCGTTCCTGCATGACTATCACAGCAGTCCTGCCGAAGAGCTTTATCAAATTGAGCAGGACCCGTACGAACAGAACAACCTTGCGGGATCGCCTGACCACGCTGCGAAGCTAGTGGAACTGCGAGCGATGGTTTCCAAGCGAATGGAAGAAGTCGGCGATGACGAATCGCTCAGCGGTCCGCCGCAGTTACTGAAAGACTTCGCACTGCCGCCTGCCCATCAATAAAGATTTCCCGCAACCGGGATCATCAACCCGGTCAACCACCCCCCGAAGCCCATCGCCCCTTCCAACCGACCTACTCGATCACGTCATTCTTCACTGGAACGTCATGCAACACTGCATTCGATTTGCTGCAACCTGCATCCTGCTGCTTGCCATGCCGCTGGTCGCACACGGAGCCGACCAACCGAACATCGTCGTCATCTTGGTCGATGACATGGGTTTTTCGGATATCGGTTGCTACGGCGGTGAGATCAACACGCCCAACATCGATGCGTTGGCGGCAGGCGGAGTTCGGTTTTCTCACTTTCGCAACAACTCTCGTTGTTGCCCAACGCGTGCGACACTGATGACCGGTTTACCGACGCACCAAACGGGCATCGGCCACATGACGGGATTGAAACATGACCTTGGTGTACCGAGCTATCACGGGGCAATGAACCGAAATTGCGTCACGATCGCTGAAGTCTTGAAACCCGCCGGTTACGCCACCTTGATGTCTGGAAAATGGCACCTCGGAATGCGAGACAAAAGTTACTGGCCACTCCAACGAGGATTCGAAAAGTACTACGGCAGCTTGACTGGAGCGTTTCGCTATTTCAAGCCGGATGAAATCACAAGTCAAAACGAACTGGTGGAGTCGCGGGAGAGCACGACGGATCGACCGTACTACACGACAGATGCCTTCACTGATCACGCGATCAAATTTATCGAAGAAGAAACAGCATCGAAAGCCAAGCGTCCTTTCTTTTTGTACTTGGCGTACAACGCGCCCCATTGGCCTCTGCAAGCTCACGAACAAGACATCGACAAGTACCGTGACACCTACGCGATCGGCTGGGATCAACTTCGTCTGCAACGCTACCAGCGACAGATCGAACTGGGGCTGATCGACCCAAACTGGAAGTTGTCGCCGCGCGACGATCAGGTTCCCGCGTGGGACTCGCTCAATGCCGACCAGCAGAAACTGGAATCACTACGCATGGCCGTTTACGCGGCCATGGTCGACCGGGTGGATCAGAACATCGGCAAGCTGATGAGCCGGTTGAATGAAATGGGCGTGGCCCAAGACACGTTGGTGATCTTCCTATCCGACAACGGCGCGTGCCAAGAAGGCAAGCTGATGGCGGATCCGACATTTGCGGACGCCGAACTTCGCAACGTCCAGCCTGGGATTGGCACGACCTACAGTCGTCCTTGGGCCAACGCCTCCTCGACACCGTTTCGGTTTTACAAGCACCACACCTACGAAGGCGGTGCCGCCACTCCCTTCATCATGCACTGGCCCGCCGGCATCAAACCGCAAGAGAACTGGTATGCGTCCAACGCTGATTTGATCGACTTGATGCCGACGTTCATTGAGCTTAGCGGAGCATCGTACCCCAGCCATGCCCACGGCAACGCGATCCCGGAACTGCCCGGCATTTCCCTGGTTCCTGCAATGAAGGGAGAAAAGCTTGACCGGGAAAACTGGCTGTTCAACGAGCACGAAAGCAATGGTTTGGTGATCGATGGCGATTGGAAACTTGTCGCCAACGCCGTTGCAGGAAAACAGGCAGCCAACGAAGACGCGTGGGAACTTTACAACCTCAAAGACGATCGCACCGAACTTCACGATCTGTCCTCGAAATTCCCTCAGCGACGGAAGCAGATGGCAGACGCATGGAACCAGTGGGCCAACGACGTCCAAGTCTTTGCTGTACCTTCACGGCGAGCCCGACCCCACAAGCAAGAGGGCAAGCAATGACCCCACTCCGTCCGATTGGCACCCTCGTCTTTGGCTGTGCGATTTTTGTGGCGTTCGATAGCACGCTGCATGCTGCACCGCCGACGGCATCCATTCCGCAAGAGTCACTGCAAACGAAACGCGAGGCACCAAACGTCGCCGAAGTGGTTGGCTCAGAAGACAGTGGTTGGGTGACTTGGCACCCGATGTCAGTTCGTTTCCAAGGACCTGCATCCACCGAAACCAGTTGCGATCCCAATCCCTTTCTGGATTATCGGCTGCAAGTCGAATTCAAAGGCCCGTCTGGGAACACGACGCACGTTCCTGGTTACTTCGACGGCGATGGAGAGGGTGGTGATGAAGGCAATGTGTGGCGAGTAAGATTCACTCCGGACGAGAATGGAACCTGGACCTACCACGCATCCTTTCGTGTTGGTGAAAGCGTTGCTGTTTCACTGGATGCGGATGCGGGCGAGCCAATCTCTTTTGACGGGGAGTCGTTCAAGACACCCAATCGTCAAGCACTGTCGAACAGTGTGGCGATCGCACGAACCTTCATGGAAGAACACCTGCCATTCTGGGAGATGTCACCGGCCGATGAATTGGTCGAAGGCGAATCGACTCTGAAGGTCGGGCTGGGTGCGGGAAAATCGTTTCCATTGGACGCTCAGGTTTTTTGCAAACCAGGTCACGTCTACGCGATCTACTATCCAACCGCATCGAAGACGGGGCAACTCGATCTGAGCAGCGATGACGGGAAGTTTCAAGCAAAGTGGTACAACCCCAGAACCGGTCAGTTTGAAGGAACCACCGCGAGCCTGCACGCGGGGAATTGGATCCCGCTCCCCACTGCACCATCAGCCCCCAATCAGGATTGGGTGCTGCTCCTAACCGTTCAAAATGATGAAAGAAGAAACGAACGATGAAAACGACTTGCCTGATAGTTTTTGCACTCATCACAGCGACGTGGATCCCGCAGTCACCGGCACATGCAGAAAAGCCGAACGTGCTGTTCCTGATCGCCGATGACCTGAATACCGCCCTGAGTGGCTTTGGGCACAAGCAGTGCAAGACGCCGAACCTTGATCGGCTCGCTCAGCGAGGTGTGAAGTTCGAGAACATGCACTGTCAGTACCCGGTTTGCGGTGCCTCGCGTGCGTCGATCATGTCCGGCCTGTATCCGTATTCGAATCTGACTCTGGGCAATGAGGGCACCTTGCGAGGCAGCATGCCCGACGTGGTGACGCTGTCGCAGACCTTTCGCAACAACGGCTACTACGCGGGACGAGTCAGCAAGATCTACCACATGCGGATCCCGTTTGAGATCATTGACGGAACCGCGGAAAGCGATGATCCCTTCTCATGGGACGAAGCGATCAACATCCAAGCTCCGGAACAAAACGCTCCCGGGGAACGGACGAACTGGTCCCCCAAGAACAACGGGTCGCAGACGTTCACCGGAGTGATCGCATCCGGCGACGACAGCGATCACGCCGATGGGATGGCAGCCGATCGGGCCATCGAGATGCTGGAACAGGTCAAGGACAAACCGTTCTTCCTGGCGGTGGGATTCGTCCGACCGCACGTGCCTCTTGTCGCACCGAAAAAGTATTTCGCCCCATACAATCGCGATGAAATGGAAGCACCTGTCGTGCCGGAAAATGATCTGGATGACGTGCCTGGGATCATCCGCGGCTACAAACGCAACAGCACCACGTACGGGGTGACGCCGGAACTGCACCAAGGGCTATTGCAGGCCTACTACGCCAGCGTTTCCTACATGGACGCCCAGGTCGGACGCGTCCTGGATGCACTGGAAGAAAAGGGCTTGGCAGAGAATACGATCGTCGTGTTCACCAGCGATCATGGCTACCTTCTGGGGCATCACCACAAGTTCCAAAAGCAACACCTGTTCGAAGAGGCCACGCGAGTGCCGTTGATCATCAGCGTGCCATGGCTCAAAGACCAGCATGGTCGTGGGACCACAAAAATCACGGAACTGGTCGACCTCTACCCGACTCTGGCGGACTTGGCCGGCCTTGCTGCTCCGGACGCTCTTCAGGGAAAAAGTCTGACACCTCTGCTGGTCGATACCGAATCGCCTGCATGGAAGAAAAAGCAGGCATTCACGATCAGCCGCAGCGGCGGGGAATCGATTCGCACAGCGAACTGGCGTTTCACTCAGTGGGGCTTTGGCGAACGAGGTCTGGAACTGTACGACCTGAAAAATGACCCGCATGAATTCACAAACCAAGCAGCCAATCCGGAATACGCCTCGATGGTGAAGAGGTTGCGGGCGCAACTGATCGCAAAACGGGATGCCGCAGGCTTCCAGCAAAATCAGACCGCGATTGAGGAGAAGGTCGGGATGAACAAGCAAAAGAAGTGAACGCGTGAGCCGGCGATCAGATTTCCTCGCTAGGCTGGCACTTGGTTACGAAGATAAGCTGCAGGCACCCCCACTGTTGATTCAGGCGGATTTCGATCTTTCCTATCCGCCGTTTGGGCGTTGGCCCCGCGGACTGTCTCTCAGCTTCCGACATTGAGTCGTTGGAGCAACCCGAGAATTTTCTTGCTCACCGGCGTCAGCTTCGTGCGGCTGAACTGGTCGCCCAGCTTGCGGATCGCTTCGGCTTGAGTTGGATAGGGGTGAATCGCACTTCCAATCTTGCCCAGTCCCAGCCCGCCCGTCATGGCCACTGTGATTTCGGAAATCATATCGCCCGCGTTCTCGGCAACGATCGTGGCGCCCACGATCGTGTCGGTTCCTTTCTTCGTGTGAACCTTGACGAAACCCTCGTCTTTGCCTTCCAAGATCGCGCGATCGACTTCGTTGAAATGTTGGACGTAGGTGTCGATTTCGATGCCAGCGTCTTTCGCGTCACTCTCGTACATGCCCACATGCGCGACTTCCGGGGAGGTGTACGTTGCCCAAGGAATCACAAGGTCACTGGCCTTTTTCTTGCCAAACGGACCAACAGCAAACAAAGCATTCTGGATCACGATGCGGGCCTGGAAGTCGGCCGTGTGTGTGAATTGATACTTTGAGCAAACGTCGCCCGCAGCGTAGATGTTCGCATTGGTCGTCAGCAAATGATCGTTGACCTGCACACCCTTCTTATCGAACTCAACACCGACGGCTTCTAAGTTCAGGTTTTCGACGTTGGGTGCTCTGCCAACCGCGACCAGCAACTGATCGACTCGTTCGTCGTAGCTTTGGTCGTGTGAATCAACCGTCAGGCGAATTCCATCCTCGTTGCGAACCTTCAAGTTACGGCCGCAGCAGAGCAATTGGACCCCCTCATTTACCATCGCCTTTTGAACAATCTCGGCCGCTTCGCGATCTTCGCGAGGCATGATGCCGTGCTCCGATTCGACCAGCAGCACTTCGCTGCCGAGCTGAGCGAAGGCCTGCGCCATTTCGCAACCAATCGGACCAGCACCGATCACCCCCAGTCGCCGAGGCAATTCCGTGAGCGAAAAGACGGATTCGTTGGTCAAGTAGTTGACCTCACTCAGACCATCGATGGGCGGCGCGGACGCGCGTGCCCCCGAGGCGATCACCGCTCGTTTGAATTGGAGCTTCGTTCCCGCGACATCCACAGTATTGGAATCGACAAAGCTTGCTTGTCCAAAGTAAACGTCGACGCCTAGGTCCTTGAATCGCGTGGCCGAATCGTTGTGGCTGATGCCTGCACGCAGCTTCCTCATTCGCTGCATCACCGCGGCAAAGTCAACGTTGACGTCGGGCACATTGACTCCAAACCTGCTTGCCCTCTTCGCATTCGCGGCGACGCGAGCCGCGCTAATGATCCCTTTGGAGGGGACGCAGCCGACGTTGAGGCAATCACCGCCCATCAAATCTCGTTCGATCAGGGCGACGCGTGCCCCCAGTCCTGCTGCACCGGCGGCGGTGACCAAGCCAGCCGTGCCGGCCCCGATCACGACCAAGTGGTAGGGCTGCGTGGGCGTTGGATTGCTCCACTCAGGCGGGTGCACATTCGCTTCAAGGGCTTGGTTGTGTTCGTCTTTGGGCTGTAGCTGGACAAGGTCGGAAGTCATGGAAACTCAATTTTCGTGGGTGGTTGAGAAATGGTTGTGTTGTGTTTGGATGAGGTGCGTTTACACCGCAGGTTCAGCACCCGCGCGGCCGAAAAACTTCATGCCGAAACGAACGACCAAAGGAAAGACTCCGAGCAAGACAAACGCGATCACGATCTGAGTCAGTTGACTGGGAGTGAAGACGGCACCGACACCTTTGTCTGCCAGCGTTTGCAAATCGGGAACGCTGGACCCGGCGTAAACGAAAACAGCGGTGCCGGCCAGCATCCCCAGTTGACTGACCCACCAGAACGTTCGAGTACGGATCGGTGTCAGCCCCATCACGGCGTTGATGATGAAGAACGGCACTGCCGGAATCAGACGCATGGTGAACAAGAAGAACGGACCTTCTTTCTCCAATGATTGATTGAAGCTTTGCAGTCGATCGCCAAATCGCTTTTGAATCGCGTCCCGAAACAAGAATCGGCTGAGCAGAAATGCCATCGTCGCTCCTGCGGTCGATGCAAAACTGACCAGCAACAACCCGGGAGCCAGCCCAAAGTACCAACCGTATACCAATGTCAAAACGGCGGCACCCGGCAACGAAAGCCCGGTCACGACGACATAGACCAAGAAGGCTGCTCCGTAGACCAGCACCGGATTCTCGGCTTGAAAGGCCCGCAACTGGGCCTCCTGTTTCGCCAGATTCGCAAGACTCAACAGATCACCGTATTGCGTGTAGGCAATCACCACGATCGCGGCGACGATGAGGAACACGCCAAATTTCTTCAGCATCCCAGATTTCCTGTTGCCGGTTTGTGGTTCGACTTCCTTGGTCATGGCCGTTTTCCTTGAGGATGTATCAACAAACAGTGGCAGTTGCCAATTCAAACGTGAACGCAGCAAGCAGGCCGCTTGCTGTCCGAACGCATTGATAGAGAGATGACGCCAAAGCGTGACACTCCTTACAAACAGATTGCAAAATGTCGCCGAGGCTTCGCAGGTCAGCTTGGCTGGAGGATCTGAGCAGAACCGATCGCGTGCGTGTTCTCGACCTTGGTTGGTGCTGTTCTTCAGTTGATTGGTTGAGGCGTTTTCTCCGTGACCACCATTGTCTTTTTACTTTTCCACCAGCTGTCGACCGTCCAGGTGTCAAGTTCTCGGAGCAACCAGAGCGAGACGCATGCCGCCAACATCGGAAACGCCGCAAAGAACAATAGGTTCGGCTTTTCCCAGGGGTTCATGTATTGCTTGTAACAACTGATGGTGGAAACCGTGTGCAACACGGTGATCAGCCCGTAGGTCCACGTGCGAAGAAAACCGCTGAGGAATGAGAGGACCAAGACCATCTGCACGACGCCCACGCCAACCATCAAGGACGCACCAAGACCAGGCGTCAGATAGTAACGCTCGAAAATGCCCGCCGCGTGCTCCGGATTGAGAAGCTTGTCCAATGTCCACATCATGAACACGATCCCAACGCCCAGGCGAAGTGTCAAAAGGGAGAATGAAATCCGTCCGTGCAGCTTGTCTTGGTCGTTCATCATCGTTTCCAATTGAGCAATTCGTTTGGGTTGTCCATCATCTGAATGCACGGTGAAGGTGTTGCACCGCCTACGATTTCGCTCGCCAACCCCACTCACCGCTGCGACGCTTCGCACAGGCACACACTGAGGGAAGTGTGTGGGTTTGAACACCCCTCACCCTGAGCATGCTCAGCTGCCGCCAGTGACGACGGCGAATCGCCGACAGCTGCTGCGGCGTCCGTCGCTTCTGCTCTGCGGCCATTCGATGGACCTGCCCCCGGAATCCTCTGGGGCCGTGCAGTCGAATCCGACTGAACACCTCTTTGTTTCACGTCGCCCTCCGTTCTGGACCAGGGAGCACACGTCGTTGGAGTCGATCCCTTTTTCGTGTGCTTCCTGCCTTTCGTGGTTCTCACTCCACCCGGCAGCTCCTGAAAAATGGACACCACGAAAAACACGAAAGCTCAGGATTCGTTGTTTTCATCAGCTGTCTCAGCAGGTACGCAGGTGTCATCGGGTATGTGAGCCGTTGGCGTTAGCCACGGTTTTCACGCGCAGGCCAGGCGAACGCCCAAACGGCTCACATGGTTGTGCCCGATCATTCCAGCCGACCTGCTTAGCGTGGTTGTTTGTTCTCGATGCTGTTGAGCTTCCAATCGTAAGGCAACCAATTGGGCTGGGGTGTGGTGCCGTTTTCCAGAGCTTCCTTCAGCTCCGCGGAGTAGCTGGCTGCAAACGCCGAAACGCTGCCAGCGACCTGCTCAAAATCGCCGCCGTACCAGCTGTACAGCTTCGTCAGCTCCAATTGGTTGGACGAGGGATCGAAGGTGAACCAGGTTTTGTGTTGATGCACGTACTCGGTCTGCGCTTGCAGCTGTTCTTCCATTCGACTGGCCGTGTACGCCTCCTTGCGCAGTGGCGGACACCCCACTGCGGCACAGACCAATGCGAAGTGCACGCGTGGCTCGGCAAACTTGGGTCGGATCTGCTCGTGCTCCATCTGGTTCAGACTCAACTTGCGTCCGCCAATGTCGCAACGCACTGCGTCCCAGCGATCCGCTTCGGGGATGTCCTGGATCGAATCGGTTGGCATGTGATCGAGGATCAATTTCAAGGTGGAGGCGTTGTAACCGTTGATCAACAGTGCCAATTTCTCGTCGCGTCCCATCGCGTCAAACGGTGCGGCAGCAATCGCACGGAGGTAGCTGTCCAGCTTTGCCTCGTCTTCTTTCAGGGCCGCGTAGTCGACCCATCCATCGTCGTCGACATGTTTCTTCAGCAAGGAATCGAAGGTCGAATGATCCATCGTCGGTCCAGAAACACTGGCGGAATACGCTTCTTGCAATTCGACTTGCGGGGGACCAAACAGCCTCACCAATTTTTGTTCGATCGCCCCGGCGTGGAGGCATGCGAAGGTTGCTGTCCCAACAAGCAGCACTGCGGCGATCCCGATGATCACGGTGCGGCGTGTGTGGGGAGCTGACGGCAGGTTCGGCGATGCCGGATCGCTCTTCGTTGTGTCCATTTTGGGTGCCTGTGAATGGCGGTGATTGTTGCCCGAGATCGACGTCCGCGATCGCCGCGGTGGATGTCCTCACGCGGTGAATGGGCCGAAGCAGAAGCGTCTCGCCTGGGGATTGGCGTGCTCCCAGGCTGGGACGCCTAGGCCACGGTTTCGCAGCGAAGTCGCCTCAAGGCATTTCAGTGACACCACGTCGACGCGTTCGTCAGGCTTTCCTTACAGAACTATTCAGTGCGACTATTCAGTGCGACTGTTCAGTGCTGCCACGCTGGAAAGCGTCGAGACCACGTAGGGAACGACGTAGGTCAGGCCAATTTTGAACAGATGACGCGAACCGACTTGGCCGTTGAGAAGGCTGTCCCCATGATTGATGGCTGTCAGCACGGTTCCAACCACGACGCTGTAGACAAGCCCACGACAAACAATGGACCGGGCAAATGCCAGACGCAACCAGTCACGCATTTTGTGCACCCACCGTTTGAGTCACGGAAGCAATCGGATCATCCATCAGCAGAGAAAAAAACAGCCTTGTGAGATTCCACACAGACGCTCCGCCGGTGCGAGGCGACGATAGAGACATACCAAAACGCCCAGGACGCAGCCAAGGCCGCGTTGATCTCCACAGGGAATAGAGGAACGAGTTCATGGTCCGCCAAGATTTTGAAGCTCATTCAGATTGGGAGGAATGCTCGCCAGGCACCATTGCAGATCTGCACAATCGGCTCCACGCCGTTCGGCGGCGCCAGTCCGCTGTGCGGATGGGCACTCCGATCGCGGTGATGGCAGTGCTAGGAATGGGCGTTTGGAATTTCGGTGGAACAGCCAACCCACCGGAGTCCCAAGAACAGCTTCGGGAGTTCGACTTCGGTGGCGTGACCTGCAGCGAAGTCCAAGCGTCCAGTCAGCAGTATGCGACGGGACAATTGACACCCGATCAACAACAAGCTTTCACGCTTCACCTTCAGCAGTGCCCGCTTTGCCAACAAGAATCGGACGCGATGCAAACAGTCGAACTGACGCTGGTGGGTGAGAACCCGACCGGCAATTCGCCAAGCGGTTCACCAACACACAGACCCCTGCTGGCGTCGAACGTCGATTGACCAGACAGACAACTGATTACTGCTGCCAGCGTTCGGGTGGCGGTGAATACTGGAAAGTTGCCGGTCGTTTGTCGCCTCCCTTTGCCAATCGATGCCAAGTGATTGATGGAGAACGGAGAATGTCACGCATCCTCGTATCGGGATCGGGAAGGCACGTCCGACGACTTCTTCTAGATCGGTAATCAGCGAATGTTTCCGGTACCGCGGCATGCGGGACACGAGACTTTACCGTGGTTGCAACTCGGGCAGTCCGGCCTGAATATTTTGGGAGCGGTAATCGGGCTACCATTGATAGTGCGGCCCACGACGACGACCTTGCGCACACTTCTCCTGCCGTTGACGCAGTCCGGGCAAGTGACGTACGTTCGGCCTCCACACCAGAGGCAACAATCATCAGCAATCAAAGAGAACTGAGTTGCCGAACGATCGCTCTCCGATGTCTCTCCTGTCAAACGTTCCGACGATGAGGAAGGACGTGCGGTCGCGTAACAATGCACCATCAAAACTGCGTCCCGACAGGCTTCAATGGTGTCAGCAAACGTCGCGTGCGTCGCCGGAATCACGCTAGGAAGTTCGACACCAGAGGCTTCGGCGAACCTGACAGCATCCTCTGACAAAACGGCGTAGTTGCGAACTTCGTTCTCTCGATCGGTCGCGTAGTTCACGCCAACGACCTGACCAGAAAGATCGACGCAAGGACCACCGCTATTGCCCGGCTCAACGGTCGCCGTGTGCAGCATGCTCTTCCCGTCGGCCATGAACTTACTGATGCTGCCGCGGTTGGACATCAGCGAAGGCTCGTAGCGGCCTGGCAACGGGTACCCGAGTGCCACGATTTCTTCTTCCTGTCGAGGATTGCTTTTGCGGAGGGGCAATGGTGCGATATCGATCGGCTCGTCAAGCTTCAGGATTGCCAAGTCGATGTTGCTGTGCCGGCTAACAGCCATGATTGTTGCTTTCACTTCGACGCCTTGGTCGTTGGTCAGTAGCAACGCTTCGACATCTTTGACGACATGCCGATTGGTCATCGCGTGATGGGGAGTCAGTAAAAAAGCACTTCCCGAACTGACCAGGTCCAGGTTTTCGAGGCTGACCGGGGCGGTGTTGCCAGTCATTTCCATGGAATCGCCATCCGACCCGTCCGACGAATCGGTCCTTGAGCTTTCCATCTCAAAGTGAAATGGATCGTGAGCGAAGGTGTAAAGCAATCGACTCTGGACTCGCGGTCCAGGTTCAGGATTGCCCAATCCCATCACGGTCGCGAGCGTGCGACCGGCCCCCCCAAGATTCATCTCTGTCGACAGCAACAGCGACGCGTTGTGGTGTGTCGCAAACGACAGTGTCCCCGGAGTAGCTTCGCCAGACAGTTTCAGAAAATTCGCGAAGCCTTCAGCGCTGCCATTTCGAGCCGCGACGACAGCTTGGTTGTTGTAGACCGAAGCGAGCGTTTGGGCGTGAGCATCAGGAAAAAACTGCTGGACTTTCTTGATCGCCACAATCGCACGTTGGTTGATGCGAACCGCTTCCTTGATCTCCACTTCTTTTCGAGTCTGCACCGGTTTCAGGCCACCGAGATAGAAGTCCGAAACAAACCCACTGGGAGACGACTTTCCGATCGCCTCAAGGGCAGCCATCAGTGAAGCGTTACGCAAATTATCCGTTTGGAGCTGCGAAGCAACGCGATCAGCTTGCTCAGCCGACTGACGAAGAACGTCGCAAGCTTCGAGATACTCACGATCGGTTTTACTGAGCTTGTTTCTTTGCAGCACGACAGCTTGTTTGCCCGTGTTGAGTTTGACCGCAGTATCGTTGAATTCGACCATCTGAGCATCAACCGAGTGCTGACCGCTAACGTCAGTCCAGGTCCGGCGTTGAGACAGATTTTGTGCTGAAATCGGCCTCGTGATCATCACCGAGAAAGTGAGCCAAATCGCTGCGATAGAGATCACGGATCTGGCCAGAAATGGACTGGGATCACCGATGAAGTGACGATACATGCCGGAACCTTCGAGTGCGTGGAGCCGCCCTCCATTGGGCGGCACAGGTTGGTCAGAGCCGAGTGCTTGCTGGGCCGCTTGGCGAAACCAAAGGTTTCTTCTCAACAGCTAGCCCTCGCAATCGTTCCCCATAAAGGTTACACCCCGGCAGACGTACCCACCAACCCGCCGCCCCTCAAAAAATGAATAAGGTCGTCATCATCGCCGACACCTTGGAAGACCACCTGTGACAAAACAGGTAGACAGGCAAGTTTTGAGGGCAGCCCTGCCTCGAAATCTTCGTCATCGAGTGCTGGGGCAATGACTTCTTGGCCAGCGTCCTAGCGGTAAGTCGGTTTGACGCGACCAACGACGCTGTGCCAGCCGTGGAGGAACAGTATTTTCAGTGAGATTGATGACGATGCCTGTTCTCCTTGGTTACCCATTCTCCATATCCTGAATCTTCGGTTGAGAGTTCTGGATCGAAATACACTCACCGATTGTTTCGCCAATCCTTCGACTGGCGTCCGATCCACGGTCCACTCCGTAGATTGCCAACAGCGAACGGGCGCGAGTCATTGCCACGTACAAGCTGTTCTCCAAGATTTTGCCTTCGGGCGCGACATAGTTGTCCACGCACGGAATCACGACCACTTCCGACTCATAGCCCTTGAATGAGTGTGGGGTGGTTGCGACGAGCGTGTTCGGCTGTCGTTCAAATGAGCGATTCTTCTGAAACGAAAGCTCGACACCAATTTCAGCAAGCGAAGGAGCGAGCATAGACTGCAACATATCCTGAACCCGACCATTGTAGAGAATGCAAATGTCAGTCGGAGAGATCCCATCAGTCCGGATCAAGTGTTTCAAGTGCCTTGCAATCGAGGACATTTCCTGAGTGCGGCTGTCGAAGCGATGGTAGATCGGCTTCGGCCCTTCAATCTGGTTGTACCGCACACGCAACCAGTTTTCGCCGTTTCGATCAGAATTCTCCAACAGTCCAAGCTGAAGCAATTCTTGCTGATCTTGACGCTTGCTTGATTCAGAAAGTCGGCTCAGTACGTTCACTGCGAGTTCGGTGATCGGGGTTGTGGAGCGAAAACTCTCCCGCATGATCGTCGAGCGACCACGCATATCGAGACCAAAGTCAGACCACTTCGGGGTCTTGGTGTCGTAAACGTTTTGTGCGTTGTCGTAGAAGATATGTGCCGAACGACTGTTGGCGTCTTCCTTGTCCGCCTGTTCGACGATGGACAACAGCAGCCGCAATGTCGCCGGTCCCATGTCTTGAGCTTCATCAATGAACAAAGCCGAACAACAGGGAAGCAGGTCATCCACATCTTGTCGATTGAGGAATTCTTCAGCGGCACGGTCATAGTCAAAACCGAAGGACTCGATTGACATCTGAACGCTTGGGAGCATTCCAGCCAAAACATCTTTCACATGCAGGAGCGACACTTTATCCCAAGGGAAATCAGATTGACCGAGCAGGTCTCCCTCGTTGAGGCTGATCCATGCCGATTCAATCGATTCCCGCAACAGCTTTTGCAAACTTCGATTGGCGTAGACTGCCCAAATGCGGGCATCTTTCTGATCTTGCCAACGCTTCGCTGTCTTGGCGAGCCAATTGCAAAGAACAATCGACTTTCCGCTGCCCGCTACCCCACGAACCAATCGTGGCTTTCCATCCAGTTCGAGATTGGTCAGCCGCTGCTGTTCTTGGGAAAGAATTGGCTTCATTCCCTTTCGACCATTGAACTGATCGCCCATGCGACAAGATGCCTTTTTCTTGTAGCTTGCCCTTTCTTCAGCCGCAATCGATGCCTCGCCCCCTTTTGTTTGACCTGGCTCTCGCCAAACACAACGCCTGTCGTCTTTCACGAGGAATGCTGCGGTCATGCCCTTCATCAATGGACGGAGATACGGTTCCTCCATCTCGCTGCGACTCGCAAGAACAATCACCGCTTCTCTTGCCCGACTCAGTGCAACGTTGACAAGTCTTTTCCATTCGGGAATTTGCCAGGTCCCACTTCCAGCATTGACCGTATCAAAAATAACAATTTCCGCTTCCGATCCTTGTTGACTGTGGACGGTTGAGGCTTCCCAATTGGTCATTCCCCAACCAGCCAGAAGCTTCCCAACCTCCTGAGCCTGTGCCTTGAACGGTGAGATGAATAAACCGTTTGCTGATCGAACATCTGTATCCGAAAACAGCTTTTGCAGTACCGACTGCGTCACACCACGAACCCAACTTCGGTTGCCCGGCCCACGTGCGGCACGAATGGAAGCGAGACTGGCATCCTCTTCATCAAGGACGTACCAAATGGCTCTCGATTGATCGGCAATGAATGGCGAGAGCGTCGACTCCATCCCAGCTCGGTCTGGAGCGGTCGTCAACGCCCCATCGTACTGGTAACTCGACACCACTTTGCAAACGTCAGGGTGCATTCGACGCTGCTGCAAAAGTAGGTGGACCGCCGTGGGAGTGTTTTCGGTGTCGTCGAGATGGCTCAGCCCACTGCTCGCCAACCATGTTTGCTGGCGAGTCGGCAGAATCCGTGAGATTCGACTGATCGGAGCCAATTGCTTTGAATCACCGACCAGCACAACTCGGTTGGCAGCCAACAGTGACAACGCAGCAACCGCCGCCCTTGAAATCAACCCCGCTTCGTCAATGAAGATCGTGGTGAAAGGTGCTTGGCCCCCTTCGACCATCTTGCGGATGGACTCATCTTTCAAATAGCTCATCGCTTTGAAAGCGGTGGCGACAACGACTCTTCGTTCAGCGTCCACGAAGATGCGGCTGCTTTGGTCGTTGCCAGACGTTCGCAGTTCACCAATCTTCTTTCGTGTGAGAGCTTTGTCTTCAGACGATTCAAAAAGTTGAAGTTGCTGTGCAAGCCCATCGATCTGCGACAAGATTTCCGACTCAGTTCCCCTGAGCATCGAATCGAGTTCTTTACCAACGAACGTTTGATACGACGCCCCCTTCCCGATTCTCAGCAGCGTGCCATCATCGAATTCATCAGGGCAGAATTCCTTTGCCGCTTCGCCGATGGAGATTGCGACGGCATCGGTTGCCCGGTTGGTTGTCGATACCACCAGAACTCGCTCGCTCTCATCTTGCATGACCGTTGCGATTTGCTGTCCAGTCGTCCAGGTTTTGCCGGTGCCGGGCGGTCCCCAAAGAATGCTCCAAGAGTGCTGCCACCAATCTCGCAAGTGATGCAAGCTGTGCTCACACGGCTGAGCCACTCTCGGATGCACATCGCCCTCGCTGGCGTTCAATCTCGCCGGGAGATGCCTCCGAACCTCTTCCAACTCATCTCCGTTGTAAATGGCGTCCAAGACCGACATGAACTCGAACGGACGAACAAAGAACGGTCCTGCCGTTGGGGGCATCTCAGGATCATCAAGACTGATGAACAGGCAACCATTCCGCTCGTCCACTTCGACGATCTCACCCGACCAAACAATGTCGTCTTCGTAGTCGGCCTCTTCATAGAGTTGATCCGAGTAACGTTCATCGTCGTCAAGCGACTTCGGGCGAAAAGCTTTCGCTCCTTCCCATGTCCAATCAAACTCGACCGATGAGCCGACATGAACGACAAAAATCGTCCCACGATCTTTCTCAGCAAAGATGCTGACCCGGTGGCAGTTCAGGCGTTTCCACCGTGACCCATCACGGTACTCTTGTCGAACTGCGACAGCTGCATCCTTGACTTGCCGGTCGTCACCTTCGGGTAGATCAAGTGTTCCTTGAAACCGTGCGGGTTCAAAGCCCATCTCGGTGGACGCCTCTGAGAGCATTTCGCTATCCGTGTCTTCATTCACTTGATGACTTCCGTCGCCAAGCCTGACAGGTATCCCGTGAGCAAGCCAAACACAGCAGTTGAAAAAATGATCGATAGCTTCCGTGTGTTCATTCTGGCAAGTCAGTGGGGTTATTGGGGACTGTTACCAACAAGCTATTGATCAATTGATGCTTGGCTTTTGATTGACTGGATTGCCTGCTCAAGCAAAACGTCATCAAGAGTCGCCAGGAACATAAATTCTTTCGGGCACTGCAACGCTCTCTGGCGAATCACCACAGGCACTCGATCCGTCAGCATCAACAATTCGTCCTCATCGGCGTCCAGTGCATCTGCGAGTTTGTGAACAAAAGCTTCGCTCGGGTAGTCGCCAGCGGTCAGCCGTCCATTCTCGACCTTGTTTACGTAAGACAAGCTCACACCCACGAGATCGGCGAGTTTCTGTTGGGTCAATTTGCGTTGAAATCGCAGTTGCCTCACTCGTTCGCCAAATCGCATTGCCTTCTCCCTTGGTCGGATTGTCGGGCACCCTCTAGAACGGTACGGCATGCGTACAAACTGGTCAAGAACTGGCGTCAAGCCGGGGGCAAAATAACAGGGCAAGACTTCATGCCAACAGCAAAAATTACGACGACGAGTGCGGACTCGGCGATAATTGATGCGTCGGCGTTCGACGTCGCGCAGTCGTGACAGCGAACTTGCAGTTGCCGGATGATCAGACGAGAATGTCTACGCTTGGTCGGAGGAGAGGGCTCTGCAGAGGTGCAACCTGAGCGCCGCATCAAGTGCGTCGACCGAAAGGCAGGCGGTTGTCGCCAGTCGATGACCGCCACCTTTCCCTTTCGGGATACGCCACAAAGCGAAAAACCTTCCACACAGGATGCGTGGATCACGAGGCGGGAGGACGCCATCAAATTACGTTTCAAGCCATCGGTCGATTTCCAATTCCCGCTGAACCAGCACACTTCGTGTCCCATTCGATGCGCCAACGGCACAGGGTCCACTCCACCTTGCGTGAGAGCATTCGTCGCGTATGAGTGGCGGGTCCCGTGAGCAATGTCACGGAACCCAACCTTTTTGCTGATCCAGCACAACGACACGTTGCAATTCGATCCGGTATCGGAACGGCACACAGGACAGTTTGCTGAGCAAGCAAACCATCTGTTAAAAGATCCCAACAACAAGGGATTCGAAGTTCCAACCTCGGAGTCCGTTTAGAACTCCATTCAAACTTGCATCTCCACAACTTTCCAATTCAAAGGGACCCCCATGACCGATCTGGATGCTGCTTCCACCCCCGAGCCTCCGTCTGGCGAGGAACTACGATTGGCCATGAAAGCCTTTCGAAAACGTCTGAAACTCACTCGCTTGGATGACGAATCGCGTTTGGGTTATGGGCCGATGTCATCGGGCCAAAAATCCGGTGTCGCTGCCATCACACCTCCCGACCAATTCGCCAGTGCGGTCTGGAAAGAACTGGCCCGGCAGGGCAAGCTGAAGCAGGAAAGCCGCACCCTCTATTCCCTTGTCGAGTGAGCAAAGAAGTGGGCAGCGTTCGCGTGCTCGATTTCCTGGATTCGTTCAGCGAACCATACCGTGCTCTCAAAAGACCGTGCTCTCAAAAGGGGTCCATCCGGATTTGTCGTGGGTAGAGATCGAGTCCACCACAGTGAAAGTAGATCGCTGTCTTGAAGTTTTCTCGGTTTCGATGGCCACTGACGCGACGCGTGATGGACATGATCCTGCTGTTGATTCCTTCGCCCACTGCGTTGGTGATCCCGTGTCTGCAGTAGCTCACGAGATTAGCGAGTCGTTCTGCGATTGTTTTGGCGATCCGATGGCTTGAAACCCGAGGCGGCAGTTGCAGGCGGCGTCACTTGACATTGATCAGGCCGAGACATAGCTTCCTTCGCTTCCCTAAACTACCAACTCCAAAGAAATGAACATGGCAAAGAAAAAGGCAACGGCGAAGAAGAAGACGGCAGCGCCAGCGAAGGCGATGACCAAAACCGAGATTGTCACGGCTTTGGCAGAGGGTACGGGCCTGACCAAAAAAGAGATCGTGAGTGTTTTCGATGAGCTCTCCACATTGATGGGGAAGAACCTTGGAAGACGAGGCCCCGGTGTTTTCAATCTGCCCAGCTTGATGAAAGTGAAAGTGGTTCGCAAACCGGCAACGAAAGCCCGCAAGGGAATCAACCCCTTCACCAAAGAGGAAACCGTGTTCAAGGCCAAGCCTGCCCGCAACGTGGTCAAAGTGCTGCCGCTAAAGGCTTTGAAGGACATGGTTTGATCCGACCAATGAGTCCGGCGCCGACGAGCAACCCATCTTCCGAAAGTTTCTCGTTCCATCGAGTGGAACGAGAACCTTTGCCATAGCGTTGAATCGCTCAGTCACCGGATCGATGATTGACCACAACGGCCCCATCCGGGGCGACCATCCGTGTTCCGTTATCCGTCTCGGGGCTTCCGCCCCGAGCTAACAACGACGGCCCCCTCCGGGGCGATGCTGGTGAACAGCCGTCCTCACCGTTCCCGGATGGTGCCACCCAACGCTCACTTTTCCGGCAAAATCGAGATTGATGGATACGGAATCGTCAACATCTACAATGGGCAAGTTGCAGTGATTACCCACTAAAAATCCAACGAGATGCTTGCATGACAGATGAAGACAAGGTCCTTTTTGAAAAGGAAGGGCGATGTATCCTTGAAGAACGGCTTGGCGATCTCGGCTACTCCTTTACCAAATGCATGAATGAAGGCAGGAACTCGGTGTTAGTATTTCGCCAGCAAGAATCATGGTTTGCTGTCACGCTCGAAGATGCGGAATTAAGCCCGACCCGAAGTTTTGCTTCCCAATGTCTCGTGAAGGCCGAAATCGCTGATTGAAGTTTTCCGGGATTATATCTTCAGATTCGGTCCACCGGCGAGATGAGCATTGAGAACCTATCCGGCAACCGATTTAAGTCGTAAGTCGATATTTGAACGGAGGTCGATCACCGGTTCAATCGTTAGGTGGGTGGCAACAAACGCTCCAGGTGGCAACGAACGCTCCAAGCCTCGTCGCTTCGCCAAATCCCGTTGCCTCATCAAGTTCACTGTCAGGCGTTCGCGTCACGCTGCTCGACGACTCCACCCTGGCACGCAAACATTGGGGGACAAATGGTCTACTCTGCCCGAGCTTTGCTCGTGGGATACAGGCGGCCAGCGAGCAACCTCGATTTTTGTGAACCACGCAGGACACGAAGAGCACGAACGGGTGTTGCCGTCGCGGTGTAGGCCGGACCCAGCGAAGCGCCGTTCCGGCAATCCAAAGTTGTTTCTCCCGGCATCGCTCGTGCGTTGCCGGTCCGGCATTCCATGGCATCAGAGTAGAACAGTTGTCCCCAACTGTTCCGTCGGGCAACTCTCAGCCGCCGAGCCCCGTTGCCTCATCGAGTCCATTGCCAGGCGTTCGCGTCACGCTGGTATCCGTTCGGTGAAGCAGTGCGATTTCTGTTTGCCATGGTCGGTGAGGCTTGCTTCGGGGTGAGCTGGCAGCCTGCGGTCGGGCAGGAATTTGTCCAGGGATCCGGCTTGATGGCTCGGCAGCTTTGAGAGCAGATCGCGAAGACACCGAGAGGGATCCACGCCAAGCAACTTGCAAGTCGCGATCAAGCTCATCAGCGTCGCCGCAATTTGCCCTCCTCGGTCGCTGCCGGCGAACATCCAGTTCTTGCGATCGATCGCAACGCACCGAATCGTTTGTCGCCGACTTCCGGTCGCAGGTAGCCTCGACGGTCTGGATTGGGAAGGCGTCCTCGGTTGGTTCGCTTGGTCGTCTGTGCAGGCTCTTCAGAGAGTTTTGAGAGTTGGTTATTGGCCTGCGTAGTTGGTGGCCGTTAGATGGAGCGAAATCCGACACGACACTTCATCACCACGTTTGGGCCGCAGTCACGAAACGCCGTCAATCGATGGTATTCAAGTAGTTCGGCGCATAAAAAAAGCCGCTTGTGAAATCACAAGCGGCTTTGAAGTGGAGGATAACGGACTTGAACCGATGACCTACGCGCTGCCAGCGCGTCGCTCTCCCAACTGAGCTAATCCCCCGGGTGAAGACGCAGATTATCGACTTGATTCGCGTTGCGTCAAGCCCGTCAGAACCTGGTTTCGACGATTCTTTGCAGTTCTTTGGGAGTCCGATCCCCCCCAAACTGCCAGCCACGGGGGGCTCGCTGAGAAACAATCCCTCCGCCTGCTCCTGTCACAGCGAAGGCCAGATCAGCACGCTCGCCAAATTGTGGTGCTGGTCCGTCCACAGCGGTGCGGAATCCACCACCGACGATTCGGGCTTCTGAGCCACCGACAGGAACTCAGAGTCCCAGAATGCTTCTCCCCGGTCCGCGGCGATGACCCAACGCGATGGACGCGTGTAAACCTGATCGCGATGATCGTTCTGAATCAATCGGCTTGGCAACCCAATCGCCTGCGTCAAGCGATGCGTCAGCGGCACCAGGTCCAAGTGATTGTTCGACACATGAACGGCCAACACGCCGTTCTCGGCCAAGCGTTCCCGGTAAAGCTGCATCGCTTCGAGCGTCAACAGGTGAGCGGGAATCGCGTCGCTGCTGAATGCATCCAGGATCAGCAAATCGAACTGCTTGCCCGTGTGCCTTTCCAACAACAATCGCCCGTCGCCCAAGTGATGCTCCATCGTGGCGGGGCATTCACGCAGGAAGGTGAAGTGTTCTTCGGCAATCGCCAGGACATCGGGATTGATCTCGTACATGTCCATCGTGTCGGCTTCACGTCCGTAGGCCGCCAGCACGCCGCATCCCAAACCAATCACCCCAATTCGCATCTCGGGCGACTCGGCCTGCATCGCGTGAATCAGTCGTCCCACGCCGCTGCTGTGACCAAAGTAGGAGGTCGGTGTCATCCGCTCGGGACCATGCAACTGAATGCCGTGAACCGTGTTGCCATGAACCAACTGAATGCGTTCGGCATCGTTCTCAACGCGGAGCACTCCAAAGAAGTTGCGACGCTGGTCGATCGTATCCGTGCGATTGGTCATGGTCGTGACCACCGCGGTGAAACCAATGATCGCCACGATCAAGCCGGTGATCCCCTTGGACATTTTCCAGTCGCAGGTCATCGTCAACCAAGAGCGAGAGGCCAAGAACGTGATCGCGACCACACCAATCGACAACGACATGGCAATCGGAAGTTCGCGGTAGTCTTGGAAGACCAACGGACAAATCAGTGCCACCAAAATCCCGCCCATGGCACCGCCAAGCGAGATCAAAGCGTAGTACTGGGTCAATCGCTGGGTGGCAGGTTTTCGAGCGGCGGTCTCGCCATGGCACAGCAGACAAACGCCAAACAAAACCACCAGGTAGGCAAGTGCTTCGACAGGCATTTGCCATCCGCCAGGGAACCAACCCTTCAGTTGAATCACAACGAACGCCAGACCGGTGAACGCTGAAATCAGCTTGGGTCGGTACCAGGTCGGAGAATCAAAGCTGATGATGAAACTCAGCAAATACAAGCTCAGTGGCAACACCCACAAAAATGGCATCACCGCGATGTCTTGGCAAACGTGACTCGTCACCACCAACAACATCACCGAAGCAAGGGCAGGCAACCCGACCCAGACACTCCAATCAGCCAAACGCAGTTTGGCGGAGACCGCTTCCGTCGCGACCGAGTTTTCGCTTGTTCCAATCGACTGACTTTTCCGTCGGCGAAGCAGACTGATCGCCAACCAGCCGTCCACGATGACAAACGCATAGAATGCCAGCGACCAGACGACGGATTGCTGTTCAATCGACAACAGCGGCTCGACGACAAAGGGATAGCTCAGCAAAGCCACCAGCGACCCGGCGTTGGACAGGGCGTACAGCCGATAGACGGAACTGGATTGATTCTCGTAGCTCAACCACGCTTGAACCAACGGCCCGGTACTGGAAAGGACAAAGTACGGCAACGCAACGTGTGCCGTCAGCAACCACAGCAAGGCCCACGTGGGGTCTTCCGTTCCGACGGGTTTCCAAGCATCCGAAGGTGCGATCGGCAACGACCATGCCGCTGCACACAACAGCACCAAGTGCACGACGCCTTGCATCGCCGGGGGCAGAAATCGTCTCAAACAGTGAGCGTATAAATATCCGGCGAACAACAAGACTTGGAAGAACAACAAACACGTTGTCCAAACCGCGGGTGTGCCACCGAACCATGGCAACACACACTTGCTGATCACAGGCTGAACTTGAAAGACCAAGAAAGCCCCCAACAACGTCGCTCCCGCAAAGACGAACCACGACGTGGTCTGCTTGGAACTGGTGGTTGGAAGAGAGTTGGAACCCGAAACATCCGAGGTGCACGACGGCATGCGTTCATCTCATCAAAGTACTCGCAATGCGGCCTCGCCCCCGCGACGTGGTTCCGCCCAAAAGGTTACCCCATGTTGCGTGACCAGGCGTCAGAGAGAACGCAATCGGTGCCCCCTTCCGAGCTTCCGTGAGCGGTCCACCACGAAAATCCGCTACGACCGAAACAGCCAGCACTCGAGCCACCACTCAGAAACGCAAAACGCCTCCCAGGTAAAAACCCAGGAGGCGTCGGCGAATTCAATTGCGAGCGTTTGCGTCCCGGCAGTGATCAGTTCAAGCCTGGATTGGCATCCCGGACGGCGTGATCCATGACTTCGATCGCAGCGTCGGTGTAACGTTCGTACTCGTTCCAGAAATGATCCATCGCGGCTTCGTCAGCAAAGAAGAACATGCGTTGGTGCACGGGGTCTTTCATTCCGAACTGACGTTTGCCAGGAACGATCACGCGTTCTTCGAAGAAACGAACCACATCGATTTCGTTCAGGACCGGCGTGTAAGGAGCCGGGTCCGCCAAAAAGGTCTTCATCTTGGCTTCGCTTGCGAACAAGTACAGTTTGCCCAGGTGAACGACACCAAACTTTGGATTGCCTTCGATCCATTCATCTTCGTTGATGACGGTGACGGAGCAAAAACCTTCCATGGCAAGCTTGGGTTGCTCTGTCCCAAACGCGGGCGTTTTGGTCTCGGTTTTGGTCATCGCCAGAGCCGGCATTCCGAGCGACATGCCATCGGTGCGAGCTCCAGCCAATTGAGCGTTCGTGCCGTTGGCAAATTGGCTTCCCGGTGATGGCAACTCGCTGCTGGATGCAACGTGGGGATTCTGTTGAGTGCGAGGTGGCGTGCTGGCGACCGCAACGGTGGCTTGAGTTGGTGCCGCTGCCGATGGCTGAGCATTGGATGCCACCATCGTTTGCGGTGCGTGGGCCGCTGGTGAGACGGGTGCGGCAGGCATCTTGCTGTACGCTTGCCCCAGCATCGCAACGTAACGCGTTGGATCTTGCGGGCTGACGGAGCTGCCCAAGGGCTTGCCGGTTGGCGTGATCATCACGTCCGTTGGGAACTTGGTGACGCCAAACATCTTGGCCAGTTCCGGTGATTTGCCAGCGTGGATTTTGACAGGCACATACTGCTGCTCCACCGCCGAACCGACTTGAGGACTTTTGAATGCCCCCGCTTCCAGACGGTCACACCAGACGCAATTGTCGCTGGTGAAGTGCAACAGCAAAGCTTTGCCGGTCTGCTGAGCTTCCGCCTGGGCAGTGGTCAAATCTTTTCGCCAAGCGATCTCAGCCTGAGCCATCCCGGAGAAGATCGTGGTCAACCCGAGCAAGCCCATCGCTGGCAAAACCCGCGTCCATCGCGAGATCGCAGTCGAAGAACAAATTCGCGGTGGTTTGGAGGACAAACGCATCGGACAAAATCCTTTTTGTCTTTCTCAAAGAGAGCCAGAATCAGCTCAGGTGTGCCGGTATCGGTGGTATCGGTCGCGCCAACCTTGACGCTTGAGCGGAACCTACGAAGTTTTCCGCGGTCGCCGCCACACCAATGGAGGGTGTTTCGCAATCAGCCAACCGCTCTTTCAGCAAGCAGTTTCACGCTGCGAAAAGCGACCCACCGAATCGAGTCCCGGCGGCAAACAGCAAAACGAGGTGCCCGTGGAACGACTGGTGTTCCCGGACTTGCGTTCCCCGGAGAGAACGGGATGACGATGTCGACATTCGATCCGCCATCTCGGTCGGCGACCACTTCTGCCAGCGCACGCCCTGAGCAGATTGGCAGGTGTCATTTGGCGATTTGAAATCCATTGGCGAACGCGACTGTTCCCGCGTGCAACCGGGGCCAACACCCGAACGGCTCCCATGGCCCTTCCCGACCATTCCTCAGAGCTTGGGGACGGGCCGCTTGGGAGCTCGCTTGATCATCCGTTTCTGATCGTCGCGAGGCGGTGGATTGTTGTTCCCGTTGTTGCCACCATTGCGACGCGGCGGGGCCAAATCAGTGAACGTTTCCGTCCACATCCAGCCGATCGGAACTTCCAATTCTTTTTCCGCCAGCATGGCCCAGGGCGTGCCTTCGTGCTCCGCAACCACACGTTCCAAGAACTCACGAGCGGTCTCGGCCTCGCGTTGCCACTTGCTTCCCACCGAGATTTCATCGGCGGGCTTCAACACCCAAGTGTTGTTCTTGGGATCTTTGAAAGGCATCCCGCGTTTCGCCTTGGCGAGAATCGCATTGTAAGTTTCGGTGCGGACCTTTTGTGCCAAGACCCGTCCATAAGCCAAGTCAAACCCGGCCATCCAACGAAGACTTTCTTCCTTGTCTCGATCATTGACACCTTGTTCCAAAGTGGCGGCCAACTGGATCAACACCGGTTCCAACTTCGCAGCGTCCTGTTGGGCAGTCGTCAACGCTTGGGCCAGTCCCGCTTCGTCGCGTTTCACAAACCGGGTTTGGGGGCGTTGGATCCCGTTGACGTTTTTAATTTGTGCGGCCGCGATCAATGCCTGGCGGAGCGGGCTTCGCTTGACCGCTTTGACATAGTCCTGCGGTGACAGGTAATCGGGACGGTAACGAGCCATCGCGGTCGGATCAAAGAACGCACGCAGATCCGCGGTGAACGCGTCGATCTCGCCCCGCCGAACCTCTCGCGAAACATTGCGGTTGGGGTGAACGGTGAAGTAGATCCCACCCGTTTCGTAACACAGACGCGTCAACCCATAGGGTCCAAAGCCACTGTCAATCACCGGTTCCTGCTCGAAGTCCCCCGTGAAGCTCAACTGGACTCGTTCCGGCAGAAAGGTTTCCGGCCCCTGATCGACTTGCGCCCACTGAGGTGTTTGGTCGTACTCGGGGTCCGGATCAACGTACTTGACCAACGTGTGTTCGCGACCAAACGGAGCAGGCACACCAACCACGTAGACGGGGATCCCCCATTTTCGGCAGGACGTGATCGAAGACTCCAACAAGTGAGCGTCGTCGCCTCGCTCGTCGGTGACCACCACAAACATCACATTGCGCTGTGGACCACGAGTCCCCGCGTTGCGGCGGAGCGAACTGTATTGTTTTGCGGCGGATTCAATGGCCGTGAAGACCCGTTCCGTCCCCGAGTTATCAACCGGAATGTCGGCAACGGTCTGCTTGATCAACTCCAAGTCGGCAGTGGGTTCTTCCGTGAACAGCTGAACCTTCTCGCCAAATCCAATGATGGAAGTGAGCACACGAGATTCGGATGCATCAGCGGGGTCTTCGCCGGCGGTCTTGGAATCCAATTGCTCGCGAAGCATGCCGAGTTCTTCATAGATCCGATCGAACCGGTCGCGAATGTCTTGGCGTTGCCGAGTCAGCGAACCACTTTGGTCGAACAACCAAACGATCAGCGTCGGGCGTTCCTCCGCTGCCTGCATGACCTCGAACGTGATTTGATCCACGGCGCCGGAGGCCCCGGCGGTCCCTTGTCCGACGCGACCTTTTTGATCAACCAACCGATCTTGGGGCGCCACTGGTTGGCTGAACATTTTGTTGACCATGATTTCGCCCAAATCGGTGGGCTCCAGGTCGACCGGGCTGACCATGTTGGCGATTTCGGCGAAAGTCGCTGCCGATGCCTCAGCCATGTCAAACTCAGCCAGAGCGTCTGAACCGATCTCAACCTGAGGTTGATCGCTGACCACGATTTCCTCGATCAAGTCCACTGTCTCTTCGTAATCAGGCGGCGGCGCGATCATCACCACGGCTTCGTCATCGACCGGATTTTGCAACTGCACCAACGCCAACGACAAGATCACGATCAGGTGCACCAACATGGTGCCGACCATCGCAACGGTCTCGTCCGCATCCCAGAAAGATTCCTCTTCCCATTGATCAGTCGAATCCCCCGTCTCGTACGGGTGAACCGCACTGGCCTCCTCTGTCGCGGCGTGAGACCGCGAGCTCGTGGGCAATGCTTTCTTGATCGATTGAAGAAACGATGAGTCGCTCATGAAATCCGATTTTCAGAGGTTTGCGTTCACAAAGCCGGGCGATGGGGATTGCAAACCAGCGATCATGGGCGAAGATTTGCGATTCCAGATTGCTCCGGATACTCTTTCAAACGTTTTTTGCGACGATTTGAACCCTTTGATTGTAATCGAAAGTCCGATTCACATTCTTCCCTGTGCAATTCGAAACGTCGTTGACTTGAGGATCAGGCCGATTGAATGGAACAAACAAACGAATCATCAGGACGCCTGATCGCCATCGGAGACATCCACGGCTGCAATGCCGCTTTGCAGGCCGTTTTGGCTGCGATCAATCCTCAACCCACTGACATTTTAGTCACCCTGGGTGACGTCGTTGACCGCGGCCCTGACTCCAAAGGGGCGGTCGACACCCTCCTGCAGTGCGGCCAGCAAACCCAGCTGGTTGCTTTGCAAGGCAATCACGAGGAAATGATGCTGAATGTGCTTCGCGGCAGCGAATCGCATCACAGTTGGTTGCGGTACGGCGGGGTCGAGACGCTCGACAGCTACGGATTCGACGGGGGGCTGGACTTCCTTCCCGAAGCTCACCGCGTCTTCTTTGAGTCACTGGGCGATTACTTTGTCTACGAAGATTATTTCTTCACCCACGCGGCATACGATCCCGCACTGCCGCTCGAGGAACAGACCGTCGAAATGCTTCGCTGGCACTCCTTGCGACAAGGTGTTCCCGAACCACACCACAGCGGAAAAACGGCCTTTGTGGGTCACACTGCCAACCACGAAGGTCAAATCCTCGACGTCGGTCACTTGGTGTGCCTGGACACCCACTGCTACGGCGGTGGGTGCTTGACCGCGATGGATGTCCGAACGCGACAAACCTGGCAAGCCAATCAAGACGGCGTCCTCCTGTCCTGACGGTCCGCTCAAAAATCCCTCGTCGAGCTCAGAATGCGGAAGGCGGCACAACCGCGGGCGCAGGAGCCATAGGCAGGGGAGCCGGCGGGACGCTCGGGATCGCAGTTGTCAGACTGGCGGCCGGCACGGTCGCGCCCGGGTACATGTACACCTGCAGCGACACCGTTTGGTTGGCGACGTCAATCACCGGCGGTGCCATCCACGCATCCGGAAACGACGTGGAGGCGAGCTCAGCATCCAAACTTGCAACCGGCAACGCTCCGTTGGCGCGTGCCAACGCAACATTGCGATGGATCAACCCTTCGGCCACCAAGCGACCTTCCACTTGCTGGCGAACACTGGCCGAACGCACGTTCGATCGACGATGCGATCGGACAATGCTGATCGCGGCGAGTGACAAAACTGCCATCGCGAGAAAACTCAAAACGACCGCCGATCCACTGCGACGCAGGTCCGGGCGAAGCTCATGAGCGACGCACGACTTTCGAATCACACGACTCTTCGGCGGTTGGTTGAAATGCGCGGGAATGTTCATAGTTGCGGCGACAAACAAAGGACGGTGGTCAGCTCGGCAGTGCGGTGGTCAGGACGCAGTTCAGCAGCACGGTCGGCCGACGCTTGCAATTGCATCGACAACTGAATTCCAGCCAGTCGACCATCCACAACGATTTCGTTCATCGCAAAGGAACGAACCGAACTTTCCAAGCAAACCGTCTCACCCAACAAGGGGTCGACCATCACCAAGGAACGGTTCACGCCATCGGGCGCCCGCCGAACTTCAAAACGAATCCGTCGAGTGTTCAGTCCGTCGCTGACGACAACATCGCTTGAGCGAACCGACGTGATGGATTGGCCCGAATTGGAAATGTCCCTCAACCGTCCCGACACAAAACGCAACGCCTTGCGTCCTTGAGCTGAGACGCCCTCATGGCCCATTGAAATCGCAGTCACTCGCGCCGACCCACGCATCATGCCAACCATACTGGTCGCCAGGGTCCCGACAATCACGACACAGGCGATCGTTTCGATCAGGCTCACGCCCGTTCGGGACGAACACATTTTGGGGAAAGAACAAGTGCAGTGCATCTTCATGGTTGGCTCCACTGGGTCCGCAATGACTGGCTCAGTTCGCCGGTGTCGAGGGAACCATTGTTGTTTCCATCTTCCCAAACCACCACATTGAGCGTGACCAAATTTGGCACCAAGGAATCCTGAACCGAAACCTGCGATCGCATCGATCTGGTTTCATTGCCCGCCACGATTGCCTCCCGGGTGCCTCGCGTGCTGGCAAATTGAGCGGGGTCACAAAGCTCAACCTTGGTTTGTTCAACCAAACGCTCAGCCTCGAACAACAACTGGTCCTGCCGATCCATTCGCTGCAGCAATTGACTGGACTGTCCCATCAAGCTCAACGCCGGGATCAGAACCAACGAGAGCAAAGCGGCACCCACGGCAACATCGATCAACGTCGCTCCACATCGAAACGTTTTCCAACGGATTCGAGTTGGCGTCGTCAGCGAAGAATTCAAGCCGCTCATGGTGATGCATTTTGATAAATGTTTCCGGACGCCGCCTGGACAAAGACGTCGATGGATTCGGAGTCCCGATAAACCTTCAGTTCCAAATCACGATTTGCGATTCCAGTCGGGTCAAAAACGATGCTGGATGCATTCGCCCGAACACTGACATTCGGATGCAATTCGATGGGGTCCGTCATCCAAGTGGATGCCCCCGGTGAAGCAGCGGCGCCGAAAGCGTCCGCCCCGTCACTGTAGATTCCTGGTGCGGCCACCATGTCGACCACGGTTCGATTCTCACCGTCTGCATTTCGCACCGATTTCCATCGAACCGTCACGGAACATCGACGCGTCAAAGCGGTCTCTCGAGCGAGTCGCAGAGAACGCAACACGACATCGGAGTCCTGACGCACCGTCGTACGCTGCGAGAACAACTGGCCAACACGTGGTGCCGCCAGCATCGAAGCACTCAAGACCATCAGCACCAACAACGCTTCGACCAAAGTCACGGCAGCACGACGTCGAACGTCCCGCCGCGTGGACGATGGACAAAAGCGAGGTGGGGAATGAACCATGACGGAACTAGTTCGTCACAGGCTTGCTGAACGTTCCAGTTGCGGCGTCGTAAGGATACTGACGCAACTTGTTGTAACGAGCACGCGAAGCTGTGTCGTCGGATTTAATATAGTTTTCGCGAACCAAGTAAGCGATGTTACGAGGGTACGAACCAATTTCGAGGTAGTAAGTTTGTGCCATCGCGTTGAGGGAAGCGATGTCTTGTTCAGCTAACTTGTCTTCGCTCTTCGCACGCATGGGAGCAACGGTGGCAACCGTAGCAGCCGCAACAACGGCGAGAATCACAACAGCAGCGATCACTTCCAACAACGAGAAGCCAGATTTCTTTGTACGTTTCATTTCAAAAGACTTGGTCTGTATAGGCAGAATTTGAAGACGGATGTCCTCACGGACAGAACCCGAGAAATGATCCGAGAGTCGTGATCATCTCCACTGAAACCTAGGTCAGAAATCAGGTAGTGGACGGAAATCGACCGAAAAGGTCCCCCGAATCTTCTTATCGCCCCGATTTGCGGCTCGAAATCGAGTCCTGAGGCCGCAATCGCTGGACATCGCCGCTGTTGCAAGCCAACAACCCGTCAACTGTCCGCAGCAAAAGGCTGCCATCCGCCTGCAAACCTTCGCAAACACCTTGGACGAATTTGCCGCCAATACGGCATGCAACGGTTGTGCCACGCAGTGCATTGCGGTCTTCAAAGCGTTGCAACAGATCCTGCGGCTGACGCTTCGCGTCCTCGATGACCTCCACCAGATGAGGCCCAAGGGTATCCAACAACTGATCCTTGGAGATCAATCGGCCGGTCGCCTCCGCAATCGAAGTGGGCAACACCGCTCCTTCTTCGACTTGATCCAACGTGGGGTGCTGCCGCAAATTGCAGCCGATGCCGATCGCAAACCAGGACTCGTCATCGCCAGCCGGATCGCCATGTCGCTCAATCAAAATCCCAGCGACCTTGCGTTCGTTCATCCAGGCGTCGTTGGGCCACTTCAACTGAACCGACGTTGGGCCAGCCACCATCTCGATCGCTTCGGCCAATGCGACGCCAACCGCGAGAGACAACAAATTGGGCGAGGCCTTTGCAATCAGCGTGCACGCCAACCCATCTTCTGCAGCGAACCATGACTTCCCATGGCGACCACGCCCGGCGGTCTGCTGATCAGCGACCACGAGCTTGGGCAGCTCTTCCTGAAGCAGCAACTCGTTCGCCCCTCGCAGCCAATTCAAGGCCCACGAGTTCGTCGAATCAACGGTTGGCAAACGAACGATCGACGAAATCACTGAATCGCTTCGGCCAACAACTGCCTCTTCTTTTCAACTTCGCTGAGCTCGCCGGCCACCGCCGCATAGGACTGCTCCGCCTGCTCTGCAGAAACTCGGGCGGCCTGAACCGTCTTCTCCGTCTCCGCTCGCTTCACCTGCATCCCAGCCAGTTCGCCTTGCTGAGATCTCAGAGTCTCCGCCAGCGCCGCTTCGTCCTTCTTGGTTTGCACCACCAATCGACGCTGCTGAGCAATCTCGGTGAGCTGTGCGGCGAGCGACGCTTCCAAATCAGCCGCTTGGACCAACGCGGCGTCGTCCGGTGCGTCCCCCAACCCCACCCGTGATGCGATGACCGAATCGTGTGCGTCACGCGACTTGGAAACCAACGCGGGCAACCCTGAGATCGCCTGCTCTCGCTGGGCCTTCTTCTGGGCGATCGCGGCTTGGCTCTTGGCGATCGCTTCATTCTGTTGCTTGATCTTGGCGTCCATCTCAACCAACGCTTTTTGAGCAGTTTGCAAAGCTGTCGCCATCGCATCCCGCTTCGCTTGCAACGGTGTCAACTTGACTTGGATCGAAGCCAAAGTCTGCTCGACGGCGCCGATGCGATCTTTTGCCGGGGGTGGATTGGCCGCCAACTCTTGAATCTGCTTCGGGTCCGCGACCGCCGACATCCGGACCACTCCCGTCCAATCACCGTAGATCATCTTCGAGCTGTCATGCGTGATCGCAACTTCTAAAACGGCTTCCGAGGTGGCGGGCGTTTCCGTGATTTGTTTGCCACTGGCATCCCACAGACGCACCTTGCGATCTTTGCTGGCAGTGACGAGTTGCCCCTTGTGGTCGAACTGAACGGCCGTCACCCCGCCGCTTCCCGCATTGATGGAGCGAATGGCTTTTCCTGAATTCATGTCCCACAACTTGACCGTGCCGTCTTCGCTGGCACTGGCCAAGACGTTGGAATCATCCCGCCAAGCGATCGCGCGAATGGCACCTTTGTGCCCTGCCAGATCGAGATACTGCCTGCCCGTGTCGGCTTCCCAGACAACCAGCCCGCCGCTGCGGTCACCCGATGCGATCAAGACGCCGTCAGGACTGTAGGCAACCGAGTAAATCCAATCGGTGTGTTTCTTGATGTCAAACAACTGGGTGCCATCGGTCGCGTCGTAGATCCGCAACATTCGCTGCGGACCACCCAATGCGATTCGGGTCATGGTGTCGTTTACATCGGCATCAAACACGGTGTCCAATTCATCGCCCACTTGAGCAACACGTTCGCCGGTTTTGATGCTGTAGACAGCTGCGATTCCTTGAACGCTGTGCTCTCCACCACCCGCGATCAAATATTGACCATCGCGACTGAACCGAATCGATTGTGGAATGCCTTCCTCGAAAGGAAGCACCCCCAACAACTCAGCCGTCTCCGTGTGATACAGCGAAATCTGCTTTTGACCGGCGAGCGCAACCAAGGGTGCCCAAGGGCTGGCGCCAATCGCAGTGGTCGCTGCGGCCCGCTGCGTGACCACGGGAACCCGCTGCGGCAAAGTCTCTGGCATGGGCGGAGGACCTTCCGGACGTCCGCTCGTGGAGGCCACAAACGCCAACGCGTTCTTCTTCTTTGCTTTCGCCTTGGAGCCCGAATTCTCCAAAATGCCGCCTTCGATCCATGACCGGATCACCTGCAACTGCTCTGCCGGAAGCTTCGGTTGGCTAGGAGGCATCACCGGGGTGTCATCGTGATTGACCAATTGCCAAAGCCGGCTGGTTTCGGCATCACCATCGTCATAGACAATCTCGCCGCTGCCGCCGCCTTCCATCATCGCACCATAAGAATCCATCGCCAAACCACCGCGTTTATCGCTTTGGCTGTGACAGTTCAAACAGTGCTGACGAAGGATCGGTTTGACATGGTCTTCGAAAGTCACCTTCGCTGGTTCATCAGTTGACTTGGCATCTGCAGCGAACACGCCAGCAGACGAACCAACCCACAGAACACTTGCCAGCGACAAGGCCACGTTTCTGAACCGTGTTGAACGCGTTCGCTTCATTGGAAGATGCAACATCATGAGATTGACTGAGAGTGAATGAAAGCGGGATCAGTGGTTGAAAACGAACTCGCGGCCGTTCAGGACCGCCCAAAAAACGTCTTCCATGACCGCCTGAGGGTTCGCCCCTTCTTCAGCGAGCAGCGTCTTGACCGATTCGCGTTCCTCGGGCGATGGTTCACGACTGAGAGCTCGGCGATAAATGCGATCGAGGACCGCAATGGGCTCCAGCTTCTCATCGTTCATCCAACGTTTGATCAATCCCCCCCCCACAATTTTGTTGTGCACGGAACTGCCGTTGAGCAGGTGCAATGCCTGCGACAACGATGGATCGGTCGTGGCTTCGCAATCACACACGGTTGCTCGAGCCGAACGGCCAAAGGTCGTCAAGAAGTAGTTCGACGTGGCACCATCGGAGATTTGCACCGCGCGACTTCCCAGTGGCAAACCGCTGAACTTCTCAGGGCTTTCGGTCACCTGACAGATGCAATCCAACAGGCTTTCCGCGGGCACACGGCGAATCGTTGCGTGGGCGTAGTTTCGCGAATCGTGACCGTTGGACTCGTTCGTTTTTGTACTGCGTCCATAAGCGCGGCTGGTGCAAATGTCCCGCACCAGTTTGCGAAAATCGTAGTTGTACTCGACCAATTTCTCACCCAACTCGTCGAACAACTCAGGGTTGCTGGGCGGGTTGCTAACGCGAATGTCATCGACCGGATCCACCAAGCCTGATCCCATGAAGTGGGCCCACACTCGGTTGGCAATGCTGGTCGAGAAGAACGGGTTGTCGCCAGCGACCAACCAATCGGCCAAGACTTCGCGACGGTCTTTCCCCTTCGTTTCCGGCGCGTCGCCGCCCAGGAATTTCGGAGCCACGTTTTGCTTTGTCACCGGATGCTTGGTTTCGCCGCTGAACTGGTTGAAAACGATCCGTTCACGGTAATCCTCGGCCTGCTTTCGCCCCACTTGGCTAAAGAAAGCGGTGAACCCGTAGTAATCGTCCATGGTCCAACGATCGAACGGATGGTTGTGACACTGGGCACACTGAGTGCGAATCCCCATGAAGACCTGAGCCACATTTTCGGCAGTCTTCAGTGTGTCGCGTTCGATCTCGTAAAAGTTCGTCGCAGGTTCCCCAAACGTTCCACCGGTGCTGGTGAGCAGATCGTGAACCATCTCATTGACTGGCACATTGCGAGCAAATTGATCGGTCAACCAACTCGCATACAGCATTGCTGATTTCTTGCTGACCTGGTTGGTGCTCTTGATCATCAGCAACTGAGCAAATTTCATCGCCCAAATTTCGCTGAACTCTTTTCGTTCCAACAGGCGATCAATCAACGCCTCCCGTTTGTCCGGAGCCACATCGTTGACAAACAAGTTCAGTTCTTCTTCGGTCGGCAACAAGCCGGTGATATCGATCGTTGCACGTCGAATGAATTCCGCGTCCGTGCATTGACCACTCGGCACCAACCGCAATTGCTGCAGCTTTTTGTCGACTAACTCATCCACGTAGCTGCTTGGCTGAGGTTCCGGCACCGTGTATTGCAAATCAGTTGGCAGAGTCAGGATCTGCGACCCGACAGTGTGCGTGTCGAAACGAGCCATCACAAAGGCTTCGCCCCTGGCACCAGCGGTCGCCAAACCGTTCTGGTCCATCGCAGCCACCGAGGCATCGTTGGTTGAAAAAGTTGCCAACCGACTCAGATCACGAGTGTTGCCGTCGGCGTAAGTGGCAACTGCGACGAAACGCTGAGTCGCTCCCGTTCCTTCCAGAACCGCTTGTGGAGGATAAATCGAAACGGAGGTGACAGCGGGTGGCAACGCATCGGCGGGATCACTGGGTGCGCCCGCTTTCAACCAACGGTGAAGCGTCTCGTAATAGTCCGAGTCAACGTCGAACAACTTCCCGCCTGTGTGCGGGACCGAGCCGACTGACTTCTTCAACAGCAGACTTTCCGAAGGCACTGCCAAGTTGATTCGACGGACGCCAATCTCGCGTGTGATTCGTTGGTAGTCACCGTTGGGATCAAACCCAAACAGACTGAGGTTGAAACCGTCTTTCCCACGGGCAGCCCCGTGGCACGAACCGGTGTTGCAACCGGAACGTGTCAAAGTTGGCATCACGTCTTTGATGAAACTCACGGGCGACTGGGTGGCCGCTTGAGCAACCTTGACCTGGATGTCAACGCTGGTGCCGCTGAAACGTCCACTCAAGATGGTTTCGCCATCGGCAAGCGGACGCAGCAGATGCCCGTCGATCTTCGCGAGTTTGTCATCCCCCAACGTCCAACGCACTTTGTCGGTGATGTCTTCCGTCACTCCATCTTCGCGACGCATGACCGCGACGAAGGACTGAAAATCACCAGCCGTGGTCAACGAGATTTCAGGCGGATAGACCGCCAGATCAACCTTGGGCAATTCACCTGGCTTTGTCTTGATCGCTTCGGGAGAAGCGGCGGAGACCGAACTGACCGAGACCACCGCGATTGCAATCGCAGCCAGCCCCAATGAGTGAACAGTCAATCGATGGAAGGACCGGTTCATTTCGACTCCTTTTGCTGGCGTAGTTGCTCCAAGCGACTGAGCGGCTTGGCGGCAGGCTTCGGTTTGGGTTTCGCTTCGGGCTTCTTTTCAGCCGGCGGATCCTTTTTGACTGGCAAAGGTTTGTCGATCCGGATTTCGCCCGTGCCGTCCGTTTGCATCATCGTTTCGCCGTCGCGAGTGATCAGTGTTTGAACGACCATTGTCTTGTGTGTGCCCGGCTTTGCATCCGCGGCAATTTTCAGCAGAAACTGAACCGACTCCGATCCAAGCTCCACCTTCTTCTGTGGTTCGTCGCAAGTGACCCCGTTGGGGATCCCAACCAGGCGAACTTCGATGTCGCCCTCAATGTCCCGGCGTTTGGTCATTCCAATCGCAAGAACCGCTTCCGCTCCTTGCTCAGCAGCCGACTTGGGGAACGCGAAGTCGAACACGGGCTCTTCGACGTCCAGCATAATCGGCGCGGTCGACACCGTTGCGGTTCCACGATTGGTTCCGTAGCTGACCTGCATCACCATCGGCCAAGATCCGATGGCCGCACTCCCGTTGGCCGTGATTGGAATGATCACTTCGCTCTGGCCCTTCTCAATCCGCTTGCTGTTGTTCACACCAATCCCAGGCGGGTTGTAAAGCGTTCGGAACGAAACCGTTCCCTCAAAGCCTTCATCACGTTTGATTCGAACCAACAAATCCTTGCTGCCACGGCGAAGGATAGGAGTCTTCGGTTGCACCACCTCAACGCTGAATGGCATCGCTTCGCAAACCGCCAATGCAGCCTTTTCGGTTTCGTAGCCGAGCATCTCACGACGGTTTTGGCCCAACACGACTTTGTGGTGCTGTTGAAAATCGCCCTGGATCTCGCGATCCCCCAATTTGCCGACTCCTCCAACTTCAAAGAACGCCCCACCGAGCGCTGCCTCTTTCGTAGCGTGCAGCACGACGGGGATCTCCACACGACCGCCTGGCATTGGGAACGTTTGAGCGGTCACGCCCTCAGGCAACCCTTCGACGATCGCGTCAAACTGTTCGTTGAATTGATTTCGCTGTGCGGTCAACACCATCGCACTGTGTCCGCCGACCGGCACTGGCACAACCATCGCTTCATCACGTCGCAGCTCCTTCAGTGTCAGCCCCAACGAGGGCTCCCGACGACTGAGCTCAATGACGTAGTTGTGATTCGGACTGCCGCTACGCAAGTGGTCGTAGACCCGTACAAAGTGGTTCCCATCAACAGCCGCATCGAAGTCGACCGAGCCATCTGGGTTGGGACCGATGTCATCGCTGCCTTTGAGCGTTTTTCCGTCGGGACCAAAGACGTGAATGACGCCATCCAGCGGTGAGCGGAGCGTCTTGCGAGCGTGCAGTTGAACTCGCACGCGATCGCCTTTCTTGCACTCAAACGAAAACCAATCGTAGCCGTCGCCTTCATCGATCACACCACACAGCAACGCGGGGAACTGTCCCGGCGAGGCTTGCGATTGCCCTTCATTGGGTTCCGTCTCGGTCACGATCGGAGCATCACTGACTCGGATCCAGTTGGGCGACGGGGAGATTCCACGGTCGTCCTGATGAGTCACTGGCCATTTTTCAACCGGCTCACTGGGAAGTTGCACACTGGATTCCGTCACGGTGCCATCCACATCGATCAACTTCGCCTGCAGAACTTCTCCCTTGACTCCGCCCGACGGGATCACCGTCACAGGCCGAGGAAAGGACCCCACATGCAGTCGATAACCACAAACGTTGGCAGCTCCTAAGAAAGAACTTTCACGCACCACGATCGTGTAGTCGCCAGCTTCTTCGGGCGTGAACGAGCACAGACTGTCTTGCTGCAGCAGCGAGGAATCATCGCTGACAGCAACTTCAAAACGATCCGAATTCAAAATCGCGATCGCAGGATCGAAGATATTTCGGTTGTTGAGCTGTTGGACCAATCGAATGCCCTCGATTTCAACCGTCAGCTTTTGCCCCGCTTCCAAGTGAACCTTGAAACAATCCACATCCTCACGATCGATGTTGCCTTCGATCGTGCGGTCCATCTCGATCGCCTGAGTTTCTTCAAACGAATTGTTGGGCTCGACTTCGTTGACGATGGGCATCGTTCCCACGCCGATCAAACGCAAGTCCGTGATTCCTGACTTGGTGACCAAGCGGACTGGATAAAGTCCTGGAGCAAGCTTTTCATCCGCCTTCAACTTCACCGTCACCGACTTTTCATCGACCGGTTTGACTTCCAAAATTTCCAACCCCGGCAAATCCGTCAGGACCTCCGTCGCATCACCAAGAGCACTGCCGTGAAGCGTGATCGTTGACTCTTCGCCGCGAACGACGCCGAGCGGTCGGATATAAGAAATCTTGGGAAAGGCCGCCGAAACGGAACTGGCCGCCAGCGATGCACTCATGACCGCAACCATGCCCAGCAACAGCCTGTTCGCCGTTGGAAAAGCAGAGTTTGGAACCAGAGCAGCCAGAGGCCTTTTGGCTTGGCAAGCCGACCGGAGATGCGGTCGGTCTGCGCAAGCAGGGAGATTGTCGTGTGACATCACAACAAACCTTCGGTGGGAAAGAGGCGGGGCGGGATAGGTGGGATTGGACCGGCCGTGGCGAGAAGCCAGGCTTAGGTCAAGATCTTCTCGACGACGTTTCCGCCATCAACAATTTCAATGGGCCGATCGCCAGGTGCCATCAGCTCTTTGTCAGCCACAATGCCGAGCAAACGATACATGGTCGTTGCCAAGTCAGCGGGAGAGACGGGATCCAACTCAGGTTCGGAGGCGGTGGAATCCGATGCACCGTGAATCATTCCGCCCTGAACACCACCACCAGCCAGCATCACGCTGAAGACCTTTGGCCAGTGATCTCGCCCAGCATCCGCATTGATCTTTGGTGTGCGGCCAAATTCAGTGGTGACCATGACCAAGGTTTCCTCCAGCAAACCACGTTCGCTGAGATCGTCCAGCAAAACCGCCAAGCCTTGATCAAACGAAGGCATTTGGCTGCGGATACCAGCGGTGATCGATGCGTGCTGATCCCACGAACCGTAGGTCATGGTGACCAAACGTGATCCCGCTTCGATCAAGCGACGGCACATCAACATTCGCGAACCGGCCTGATTGCGACCGTAGCGATCGCGAGTCTTGTCGTCTTCTTTGGACAGATCAAACGCCGCTTTCGCTTCGGGTGTGTCGAGCAAGTCGTAGGCACGCTCGTAGAACGTGTTCATCGCCCCCACATTGTCAGCCGAGGTCCCCGATGTGAAACGCTGGTTGACCATTTCGAGAGCGCGTTTGCGACGCATGAACCGAGCTTCATCCACGCCACCAGCCAAGTTCAAATCACGAACTTGGAAATCACTCCGAGCAGGATCTGCCCCCAGTGCAAACCCGCCATAGGAACTGGGCAGGTAGCCGGTTCCCGCGTACTCGTTGGGAACGTTGGGCACGCAGATGTAGGCTGGCAAATTGTTGCGAGGCCCGTACTCGTGACTGACCACCGCACCAAAACTGGGGTAACTCAGGGCAGGGCTGGGTTTGTAACCCGTGAACATGTTGTGCGTGCCACGCTCGTGAGCCGCTTCACCGTGCGACATCGACCGAATGACACAGTATTTATCAGCTCGCTTGGCCAACTGCGGCATCGCGCTGCCGATGACTTCGCCTGTGTTGGTTTTGATCGTCCCCAAGTCACCGCGATATTCCATCGGGCTGTAGGGCTTGGGATCAAAGGATTCCTGCTGAGCCAAACCGCCCGGCAGGAAGATGTGAATGACGCTCTTCGCTTTCGGTTTCACGAAGTCGTACTGTTTGATCTCTGCTGATGCCTCTCGCATCAACAATTGAGGCAAACTCAGTCCAAGACCGCTGGCTGCTCCCGCAACCAAAAATCCTCGGCGATCAAACATGCCGGGCTGCGTCAGTGGGTTTCCGTGACAACGCATGTCTCTGATGCTCCTCAATTGAAGCGGGAAGTGGGGCCACCGCAACAATCGCCTGAACGGCGTGCCACGAAAAAAGCCCAAAAGGGTGGGACCAATCCTTGATCAGGGCGATCAAGTTCGGTGAAAGGTGGGATCCAACGTTTGTGGAGGTTTCTGTCGACTCTTCTTGTTTTGAGTTCGAAACTCCTCGCAACTCGAACGCTGACGAGTTGGAATCGTACCCTCAAAACATTCGCATCGTAACAAAAACACTCCTTGTGTCAATTATTACACAGCCCCCAGGGGGGAAGGGGCCGCTGGAGCCACCCCCTGAGCAAACCCACCGAATCATCCAATGGGGCCGTTTCCACGCACGATTTCCAGCAACTCGATGGCTGGTCGGTGATCGCAGCGGATCAAGGCGGTTCGCCCATAAACCACGTCTCCGACTTTGAGATCCAGGTATTCAGCCAAGCGTTCGCCCGCGGTGACCTTCCAAAGACGACACAACTGGACTTGCCGGAGCACGTTGTTCTCGATCAAAACCCTGCCGAGTGGAATCTCCCCGCTGGCAATCTGATGCCACACCGATCGTGACAATGCGGAGGGATCCAGACGAACAATTCCATGCTGCACCACCCGCTGAGTGTCTCGCGTGACCAAGGTGATCTCTCGCGTGTAGGCCACCGTCGCGTCCAACTCGTCCGGATCCGCTGGGTCGACCGCCTGAGCCACGTGACCGTCGCGAAAACGATTGCGGCGGCGATGCACCACGACCTCAACCGGTTCTCCGTGATAGTGCTCGACGGTCACCGTCATGTGGGACTGATGATTCAGCAACGTGTCGAATGGCTCGGGAATGTCGGTCGCCAATTCAAATTCCGCAAGCTCACCAAAATCGCCGTAGAACTCTTTCACCAACGACTTCAAATCAACTTGTTCGGCGGACTCACTCAACGTTTCGATATCCGAGGACGGTGAACCAGGAGGCATGAGCAACTTTCAAACGGAGTCCACGTGAGTGATGTTCAGTTCGTTCGACCAAGAACACACGGGAGCGAGGTTCAATCACGGAACAAGCTATCGAGCAACGACACCGATCTTCACGACCGCGGGCGAACTCGACGGCTGAGATTCCTCACCCGAGCCAGTTGCCTCCGGCCGTTCCAAGACGGTGTCGACCAGGAAATACAGCAAGCGGCGTAGATTTTCGTTTTCGATCTCGTCGGCAACCTGTTCGGCGCGGGCCTGATGCTTGTCGATCAACAACAAGCTCATCTCGAACACGTTGGCCTTCTCGTACAGCTCACGTGCCGTGCTCAATCGTTCACGATCCGACAAATCACAACCCGGTTCCGCCAGGCTGAGCAAGCGTTCTCTGTCGTCCGCCTCAAGGTGCTGAAGCGCCAATGCCCACAACAATGTCGGGCGTCCACCGATCACATCGGCCCCAGCCGTCAACTTGTTCGAATCGTCCCCCGCCCAGTCATTCAGATCGTTGATGATCTGAAATGCCACGCCCAGGTTGCGGCTGAATTTGTGAATCGGCTCGACCAGTGCCGACGCATCCCCCGCCATTCGCACGCCGCTGTAAAGCGCCGCTTCAAACGCGGGCGAAGTCTTGAGTGCATAAATTTTAAGCGCGTCCAACGGCGTCAGTCGGCGATCCTTGGCATCACGCCACAGCAATTCCGCACCCTGTCCCTCGGACAACCTCACATGGGCTGCAGCCAATGAATCCAGCAAATCAACCCGTGTTTCCGCGTCCACTTCATCGCCCATCACGTTGCGGCTGAGCAAACGATAACCGAGCCCGATCAAGTAATCGCCGACGTTGATCGCTGTGGCGGTTCCGAATCGCTGGTGCACCGCGGGCTGACCGTACCGGAAGGCGTCCCCGTCTTCGATGTCGTCGTGAACCAAACTGGCTTTGTGAAACGTCTCGATGCTCAAAGCCGCTCGCCGCACCGCATCCGGCACGCGATTGAGCACGTCTTCGCCGTCCGCCCCCGTGCCATCGCCACCCTTCATCGCGTCGTAAGCGGCCAAGGTGATGAACGGACGGGAATGCTTGCCACCGCGGACCAAGAAATCCAGGGCGATGGATTCCGTGGCGGCGATTGGGTCGACACCCTCCAGTTGCTCAGGCGTCACAGCGGGACGCGATCCGTTTTCAGACGGGGTCGTTTCCAACATGCGAGTGCCGGGCGAATAAGCGTTGGCTTCCAAACGGCTTTCACGTTGCCGCGGTGCCAGTCGTTCAAACAAAGTGTCTTCGAACAGCAATCCAGCTGCACGCATCAGGTGAACGTAGCTCTTTGTTTTCGCGGTCGCCGGTTTGTACGGTGTCCGAATCATCTGTTCCACCCAAGGCTCATCGACCTTGGTGTTGCGGCAATCGCTGGACAGCAATGGCACCGCCATGCAGGGAATTCCCGCCAGCAAAACTTTGTCGATGGCTTTTTCCAGCACATTCAAACAAGCCACGCCGACCACCGCGTCAACGTATCCGCCGACGATGATCTTCATCACCACCGGTGAACCTTCGGCCACCAACACGCGGTAACCCATGTCCTCGGCGACGGAGCGGAAATCCGCGATGCTGCAGGCACCACATTCTTTGCAATTCATGCCGAATTGGTCGTATTCGGCAGGACAACCTTCCGCGTGCTTCAAGCAGTGAGGCAGCAAAAACAACCGACGTTCCGGCGGAACCGATGCCAGAGCATCCGCCCAAAACTCGCTGCTGATCATCACCATCACCCACCCCAAATAGCTCTCAGGCAAATCAGCCTCTTCGAGCATTCGGCGAGAGATCTGTTCCATCTCATCCTTGGTCATCGGATGAGAACGATCCAGTTTGGCCGCGACTTGCGCGCATCGATCTCGCAGGCTCTCCCGCATGGCCAAGGTTTCAGGCACCTCCTTCAAATGGCTCGTCTTGCGACGTCGCCCCGAGGTGGCTCCCGGGACAGACACATCACTCGATGCGTTCTCACTTGGCGGGACAGATGCGGGAAGGGAGGGGGATCCGGTCGACAAGCCAATCACCTAAGTAGTTCGTCGCGTTGCATAACCCGGCCCAGTGCCGCAGTCGTGAAGACCAGCGGATAAAGCCGCTCGTAGTACCAAAGCTTGGCAAAATAAAACCCGATCGGCCAAGCCACCTGGTGACGCTCGTGCTGCACGGCGTCGATCAGCCAGCGGGTGCCCGAAAGTATAGCCGCTCGTAGCGAGGAACGCATCGACGCATCCCAAGGGCTTTCCCTGGGAATGTCGTTTGGTCCGGTCAGCCCGCTCTCATTGCCAAGAATTCGGGCCCACCAACTCACCAGAGCCTCCACCGCAAGCGCGGTTTCTTCCACCGAACTGATGGAACCCTCCGGCAACGCAAAAGTTTCGCGAACCGATGGGCCGCCCCCCCACCCCCCATCTCCGTTCTGATTCTCGATCAAATACGTCAGCCCGCGAAGAATCACATCGTGCCCCAGCTCTGGACTGGCGTCCACCAACACGCGTGAGGTCCCGTAAACCGGATTGTCCTCCTCCGCCCGGTCCTGATTCCCAAACCACAGCGGCAACCACGAACCATCGGGCTGCTGATTTTTTCGTAAGAATTTGAGCCCACGCCGGATCGCCGGCTCACGCTTCGCCGAATCGCGTTGGGGCAAACAAGCGATCGCTCGCAACGCATGGGCCGTCAAATCATTGCTGCTCCGGTCGAACGGCAACTTGCCCCAACCGCGGCAAAACGTCGGCCAGCCCCCATCCCGGTTCTGCAATCCCAACAACCAATCGACTCCGCGATCACATGCCTGGGACGCCGGCCACGGTTGCGAAAAATCGCCCCCCAGCAAGTCCGGTTTGGTGGTCGCCTGCATTCGCAACGAGATGATCGCACCGGGAGTGTCGTCGGCGTCCGGCACCGAACCCGTCAGATCGGTCCACCCCCAACCACCCGGGGCAGCTCCCGTGAACGGGTGCCGCTCCTGATACTGACAACCTCGTTGCCACTGAAGCAACTCGTCCGTCGACCAAGACCGATCGTCATCAGGATCCATCGCCAGCGCCGTCGTTGCCAGTGACGTCACCCAGTTGGCGAGGTTGGTATCAATCGGCCAACTCCCATCGGGCAACATCGAGTCTCGCAAAAATCGCAGCCCGTTTTGAGTCACTTCATGCGACGCACGTCCACTCGCCGAAAGCGACATCACCACAAACGCAGTCAACGGTGTGGCTTCGAGGTAACCGCCGCTGGAGGGCTGCATCGAACGCAGCACCTTCATCGATGGCTCAATCGCGGCTCGCCGAACCAGCGACCACGGCGGCAAACAACCGCCGCCTTCGAGGAACTTGACCTGCCCAATCGCAACCAGCGCCGGAACGGCGTAGCTGACCACGGGCATCCCCACGAATCGATACAACGATTGTGGGACAACCGCCGCCTCAAACGGCAACGCGGAAACCCGCTTCCAAGGCACCAAGCCCGCAATGGCCATGTTGGTCAAAATCGGCACGACAAACGTTTTGTCTTTGCCATAGCGTTCGCGCAGCCCGTCGAGTTCACCGGCCGCCTCAATCCAGCGTTTCAATCGAGCCACCGCACCGGCGTCCGTCGCTTCACCAATGACTTGGTCCGACAACGCCCAGGCCGCCAACACCAAGTAACTTGTCGCGATGTTGCTGTAACTGCGGTCGGTGTCGCCAAAGCCACCATCGTCGTTCTGCTGCGCTGCCAGCCAACTTCGTCCGCTTTGAATCTGCCTCAGCAAGGCCGCCTGTTCCGCATCCGGCAGCTCGCCCGAGCGAACCGCCGCACTCATCGCGCTGACCGCTGTCGCGGTCGACAATGCCGAAGCTGACAACTCGCCCAACCACTGCCCCTTCTCCGTTCGCTGCGCCAGCAACTCGCCACGCAATCGATCCAAGGTCGAACGCAATTCGCGCCGGCACACCAGCTCATCAACAGGATTCTCAACGACAGACATCATCGCTCAAACAAGAAGAACTCAATCAAACCAACCACCATTCAAGCACACGCCGAGCAACCGCTGATACCCCCCTGCGTGCGTTGAAGTGAACAAAGTGGAACGCGTGCCAGAACGATCAGGAATCCTTCAGCGCATTGGCGATTCGCAACTTCTCACGGCACTGGTCGCGGTAAGCGTCAATGTTTCAACAGTCGATCAATGTACTCACCGCGTTTCCCATGATCTCGGGCGACTCGAACATTCGTTCTTGGTCCCCCAATTCCGAGTGCGCAGAAATCAATGTCCGATGGGCATCAGCTACTTCGCGATCTGGCGTTACCAACTTGATCGCCGCTTCGAGAGCTGACCTGGACTTTTGGAATTCGCCCGCCTCCCGGTGCCAAAAGGCAGCCGAGTAGGCCTCCCGAAAATTGCTGTCGCTGGGAATGGCGTCCTCAGTAGCCTGACTGGAACCACTCGTTTCCAACGTGGATCCTGATGAGGCCGCCTTGTCCTGCGCAGGGGCGAGTTCGTTCCATCCGAAAAACACGACGGCAACGCCAGCCGCCAAAACCAAGGTGCGTCGCAGCACCGTCCACCTTCGATTCATGGTGTTCTCTTCCGGTGGGTTGAGATGATGTTGCGGGTGGCTGCAGAGTGTGGTCTTAGCAAACCGCCCCCCTGCCAACGGCAACGGTTCATCTTTTCCAACGCGCAGCCTCGTCATAACCCGCAAAGCCTTTGCAGAGCGTTCTTTTTTACAGGATCGCGTTGCGTTTTCGCAGCATGCGCACCGTTTAGGTCGTAGGGTTGGGTGAGTCATTTCAGGCACTCTGTGCGGGTGCCCGACACACCGTCAAGGAAATCAGAATCATGCGACAAGCAGCGCCTCCCCAACGTCCCGAAGCGAATCGCCAGGAACAATTCGAGCAAATCAAACGCCGGATCCACGGCAAGCTCGTCGATAAATTGGATCTCTCGCGTGTTGGTGACCTCCAAGGCGACACGCTCAAACGTGAGATTCGCATGGTGGTGGAACACCTTTGCGATGCCGAAGACACGCTGCTGAACCGACAAGAGCGTGAGCGAATTGTCGACGAAGTGCTGGATGAAACCTTTGGACTGGGTCCCTTGGAATTGATCCTGAAGGACCCCAAGGTCAGCGACATTCTGATCAACGGTCCCAAGAACATTTATGTCGAAAAGAACGGCCAAATGCAGAAGACCGACGTGGAATTCCGCGACGGCAAACACCTTCTGCAAATCATCGACCGAATCGTCAGTAAAGTTGGCCGCCGCGTCGACGAAACCTGCCCGATGGTCGATGCACGACTGGATGACGGCTCGCGGGTCAACGCCATCATTCCGCCCCTGGCGCTCGACGGTGCTGCCGTTTCCATTCGTCGCTTCGGTAGCAACCCTCTGCGACTGGAAGACCTGCTCAACTACCGAGCCTTCACACCTGAGATGGTGATGTTGCTCGAAGGCTGCATCAAAGCACGCCTGAACATGATCATCGCCGGTGGTACGGGTTCCGGTAAAACGACACTCCTGAACACGCTTTCGTCGTTCATCGGTCACGAAGACCGAATCGTGACGATCGAAGATGCGGCGGAACTTCAATTGCAACAAGACCATGTTGTGCGACTCGAAACTCGACCGCCCAACATCGAAGGCAGTGGAGCGGTGACCGCAACGGACCTGGTCAAGAATGCTTTGCGGATGCGTCCTGAACGAATCATCATCGGCGAATGCCGGGGTGGTGAAACCTTGGACATGCTGCAAGCCATGAACACGGGTCACGACGGATCGCTCACCACGATTCACGCCAACACCCCCCGTGACGCGATCGCTCGTCTGGAAACGCTGGTCATGATGTCCGGATTTGATTTGCCGGTCAAAGCCATCCGCCAACAGGTCAGTGGAGCAGTCGACGTTTTGATCCAGGCCAACCGTTTGCAAGGCGGACCTCGTCGAGTCACCGCGATCACCGAAGTGGTCGGAATGGAACAAGACACGATCATCCTGCAAGACATCTACCGATTCAATCAAACTGGCATCAACGCGGAAGGCAAAGCCCACGGGCAATTTGTCTGCAGCGGTGTTCGCCCAAGCTTCATGGACAAACTCGAATCCGCCGGCGTGCGACTGCCCGCCAGTGCCTTCCGTGAACGAGTCATGATGGACGCCTGATTTCAGGTGAACAGCCAGTCGTGACGCCGATCCGATCCCGTCACGACTGCTGAAGCGACCTTGAAGTGCTCTTCGCAAACTTACGCTCGACTCTCCTCTTCAATCAACACTCCCATGTCATCCATCATCATCATCGTCGCCGCCGGGGTCTTTGTTGCCTCGATCATCGCGTTCGGTGCATCTGTCTTGATGCCTTCGGAAGAAACGACCGCGACGGAAGATCGCTTGACTCAATTGGCCCACGGGAAACGTGGAGCAGAATCTGAGAGCAACTCCCAGTCGTTCTTGCTGAACGACCTGGACGACACAACCGGCATCTTGAAGATCATCATGGACCGCATTCCCGCGGTCCATAAAATCCTTGAGCAAGCCGACATTGATCTGACAGTGACCAAGTTCACCATGATTTGTGGAGCTTGCTTTGCCTTGGGACTCGTGCTCTGCGTCGTCACTCCCGTCCCGATCCTGCTCGGCCCGATTGTCGGTGCCATGTTCGTTGGGGGACCTGTCTTCTACGTGATGTTCAAACGCAAACGACGCTTGAAGCGATTCGGGGAACAAATCCCGGAAGCCCTGGAGTTGCTTGGCCGTTCTCTTCGTGCGGGACACTCGCTCAACGCGGGATTTGGTCTGGTGGGCGAAGAAATGGAAGCTCCCTTGGCGACGGAATTCCGCCGTTGCTTCGAGGAACAAAAGTTCGGCATCCCGTTGGACGAATCGATCGAAGACATGGCGGAGCGAGTTCCCAACATGGACCTTCGGTTTTTCGCGACCGCAGTGATTCTGCAGCGACAAACCGGGGGTGACTTGAGCGAGATCCTCCACAAGATTGGGCACCTGGTCCGCGAACGCCTGCAAATCCTGGGAACTATCCAGGCCCTCACCGGGGAAGGTCGGATGAGCGGTGCTGTGCTGCTCGCTCTGCCACCGGTTTTGTTCCTGGTCATGCTGAAAATCAACGCCGAATACGTGTTGATGCTCTTTTCGGACGAACTCGGACGATACGCCCTGGGAATGGCCTTGGTCACTCAGGTGCTAGGAGCCTTGGCGATCAAGAAGATCATCACGATCAAAGTCTAGATCCCACCTCCGCTCGCTTGGCACTCTCCTTTCTTTCGCTCATTGCACTTCGCACAACTCAGTCCCATGTTCACACTCTCAATCGCTTCCGAACTCATCGGCTTCATCAGCCCGTTGACTCTGACCACCATCGCGATTTTTGCTTCGGTGACATCGTTCGCTTGGTTCGTTCTCAGCAAAGTGGGCGGGAACGACCAAGCACCTGCTGAATCACGCCTCGAGCGGATGAAGGATGCCAAACGCGGGGTCCGCGACATCCCCGCCGATGACAAACAACGGACCAAAAACGAAGCCCTGACCGAAGCACTGGAAAAAGCAGCGAACCCCATCGCCAGCTCCGTCTCCGGCAACGAAGCCGAGATGGGAAAACTGCGTGAGAAACTGGTCAACGCTGGCTTTCGTCGCGAAAGCGCGCCGGTCATTTTCAAACTGATTCAACTGGTCTGCACGGGCATCGGACTGATGCTTGGTGGTGTCACCGGAGCGGTTCTCGACGGACTGACTCAGGGAATGATCATCAAGCTGCTGCTCGGAATGATCTTTGGCTTCATGCTGCCCACACTGGTGTTGGGTTACCTCGCCGGCAAACGTCGCGAAAAGATTTTCCTGGGACTGCCCGATGCGCTGGACCTGATGGTGGTCTGCGTGGAAGCCGGCCTGGGGCTCGACCAAGCCCTTCGGAAAGTGGCGGAAGAAATGCAAAAGAGCCACAAAGCGATCGGCGAAGAATTCTCGATCTCCAACCAACAACTGCAACTCGGTCGCCCCCGCAGCGAAGTGCTTTCCGGATTGGGCTATCGCAGCGGAGTGGACGACCTGAAGCAATTGGCATCGATCCTGATCCAAGCGGACAAATTCGGTTCCAGTATCGCCCAAGCACTTCGTGTGCAGAGCGATTCCATGCGAACCAAACGACGCCAAATCGCAGAAGAGAAAGCAGCCAAGACAGCCGTGAAGATGATCTTCCCGTTGGTGCTGTTCATCTTCCCAGGCATCTTCGTGGTGCTGGTTGGGCCCGCTGCGATCAACATGTATCGCCAGATGCTTCAGTGAGCCCGAAAGGGCTCGGTGATCCAACCCAACACGCGAACTATTTCAGCAATCGTTCAACCGCTTCCAGCAATTTTTCGATCGCGAATGGCTTGCGAATGTACTCGCTGACGCCCAGCAATTCTGCGTACGCTTGATGCCGGCTGCCTTCGTTGCCCGTGATCATGATCACAGGAACCGGCAACTCGTTCTCACGCCGCATCTTTTCGAGCACCAAGAATCCACTTCGCTTGGGCATCATCATGTCCAAGATCATCAGCTGTGGTTGTTCGCATTCCGCCAACGCAAGTGCCTGGTTGCCATCTCGGGCAATCACCACTTGGTAGCCATTGGTTTCCAAAGCGTACGAAACCGCCTCGATGATTTCCGCATCGTCATCCACAACAAGGATTTTCGCGGTGGAGGTGGCACTAACTGACTGGGCAGGGGTGTTCATCAAGTGGCGATCAATTGGCGGAGAAATCGATCGGTGACAATCCCTCGCTGGGACGAACCGTCGAATTTTCCGCGGTGGACTCGGAACGTGGCTGGATGATGTTATCAAAACACCACTGGTCCATGTCACGCAGCGCCACCGCGTTCATGACATCATCGCCTCGGTACTGGCGAATTTCAACACGCGCTCGGATGGATTCCGCAGCCAGGATGCCACGCTTCAGTTGTTCGGGGCAATCATCGACGCCATTGATGGCTTGCTGCCACAAAATCGGCAGACGTCGCTCCCGAAGCCGATGGTACTCTCGCATCACCGATTGACTGGTGGGGAATTGCCCGCCCATCATCGCTACCCCGGCAAATCGCTCGGGTTCCATCAATGCGATTCGGCAGGCCATCGTGGCGCCACTGCCATAGCCCGCGATCAAAACTCGACTGGCATGAATCGACATTTCCGCCTGGGTGTGCTCGATCGCCTCGACCACGGATTCGCGAGCGGTGGCGATGGAAGACTTCCCTTCGGCCCAATCAAACCCCCAACCGCGGACATCGGTGGCCTGGTTCCCTCGGACCCCGACCCCGACGTAGTTCCGGACGCTGATGTGCGGGAGGACCTGTTCGACCTGCAATTCATTGTGGCCGCTGTGGTGCAGCCAAACCACCAACGGATACTCGTAGGACGGCGTGTAGTGCAGCGGCGAAACGATCGACAGGGGACGACGCCGCTGTTCAGACCTTGCCGCAGCAGGCTCGGGAGAGGGATACGAGCGCATTCGGCTTGCAAACGGGTCGCTCATCTTTTGTCCTGAATCGGTCAGTGGGTAGTCCGCGGAAGACGACGGTGGGAAACTAGTTTCACGCCGCCTTCAATGTCAACGTCGAAAAGTCATCTGGCTTCGGATCTCACTCCGAACGAGGACAAACCAACACCTTCATTTGCTCCGCGTCACCGGCATGCAAGCGGTCAAACCACTTCGGACCATCCGCCAAAGAAATTTTGGCCGTGATCAGTGGCTCAACGTTGATCACGCCGCGATTCATCAAATCGATGCACTGCGGGTACTCCCCATTGCAGCCACAGGTGCCCTGCAAACGAATTTCTCGCGTCACCACCGACTGCAAAGGCAACTCAATCGTCGGCGACACGTTGCCCACCAAGGTCACCGAACCGCCTTTGCGAACGCATTCGATGGCGGTTTTGATCGTGGGCGTGGCTCCGACAACTTCCAACGCCACATCCGCCCCCCGTCCACCTGTCAATTCGCGAACTTTTTCTGGCACGTCGACTTGGTCAGCTCGCAACAACACGTCGGCGCCCAATGCCCCGGCTGTTTCCAAGCGTTTGTCATTCAAATCCACGGCGATGACTTGTGTCGCCCCAGCCGCTCGCACAGCCTGAACCGCCAACAGACCGATCATTCCGGCCCCGACCACGACGGCGGTGTCGCCCAACCGAATCGGCGTGAGTTCCGCCGCGTGCACCGCGACACTGACGGCCTCGACCAACGCAGCGTGTTCAAACGGGAGGGTGTCGGGCAATCGATAGACAATCCGGCGGGGCACTGAAATCCGCTCGGCAAACGCGCCGTGACGTCGATAGTCGCCACACGAAACCCCAAGAACCATTCGGTTGTCACACAGGTTTCCGTGCCCTTCGCGGCAGAAATCACAACTTCCGCACGACACCATCGAATCAAACGTGACGCGAGCCCCGAGTTCCAAATCGCTGACGTTCTCGCCAACCTGAACCACCACGCCAGCTGCCTCATGCCCCATCACCAAGGGCGGGATGCGACGCCCAGTGCTGCCGTCGTAACCATGAATGTCACTGCCGCAAATCCCACACGCTTCGACCTGAACCAGAACGTCGTCCGGCCCCACCTCAGGCTCGTCCACGTCCGTCACTTGCATGTTTTTGTACTCGGTCAGCAACAATGCCTTCATGGTGCAACGCTTCTGTGGGTGGGTGAATGGAGGAAGGGATGGCTCGGAATTCTATGCCAAATCAGTGGGCAATGAAACGCTGGCCCGCCAGAAAGAAACTTGCCGACTGCCAGCCCGATTCAATTCCATCGGAACAGTGAAGTAAACTGCGTGCCTCGTCATTCGTTTCGCACTTTTTAGGAACATTCGAGAAGGAAGTCTCAGACACTTTGGCCGTGTCAGTCCCGCGGGTGCTGTACACCAACGGGACCCGATCCTTTTCTTCTGCTCCTGGCGGAACGACTGGTCAGACGCAACGGAGCATTGGACGCAGGAGCCTGGCGGAACTTCGATTCGGATGCCAATTGAGTTGCGAATTTCGTATCACAGAGTCCACCCAACCCATTCCAGAACGGTTCGTTTTCAATGAGACCTCCCTGCATCCGCCGACCTCGGGCCGCGACGCCATTGGCATCGATCTGCCTCGCCCTGGCCTTCGCCAGCATCATTCCCCAGACCACCCCTGTCTTTGCCAGCGATTCAGACGCGGCGATCCAGGTCGAGAACCACGCATCCAATTCGGAAGTCCGTTACAGCGTGGTCCTGCTGCGAGGCACGATGCCAGCTGAACACGCCACCCCCCTGACCATCGTCAACGAGCAAGCTCCCGTCGGGGCGAACCCGGTCAAAGTCCTGACCGATGGAAAACGCTTCAAAGCGTTGGTCGAACTCTCGGAGGGAAAAAACGTCCTCCACTTGGAACACGCTTCCGCTCCAACCACCGAGTTGGTCCTCACTTACAAGCCTCCGACCAACCCGCACTACGTTCGATTGATCTGGATGACCGATCAATCCGGAGAAACAGATTTCGCGGCGCCGGATGATTCGGTCACACAGGACTACGAGAATCGACTTCGCACCGCCGCCTTGCTGATGCAAACGTTCACCGCCGAACGGATGAAGGACCTGGGCTACGGCCCCCGAACCTTTGCATTGGAACACGACGAAAACGGCCAAGTGATCGTGCACACCTGGAAAGGCGACGAAGACAAACAGGACTACTACGCTCAAGCTGACAACAATCGCTGGTGGCCACGCGTTCGCCGGTGGATCAACGAAGAACACCCTGACCCGATGGCCAAGAACGTCGTCCTGGCGGCCTACACTCGCAAAGACCCACGAACGGGAAAGATGCTCGGACACACCGCTTTGGGCGGAGCCAACCTGGGACTGTTCGGCAGTGCGTCGGTGTTCTGCTGGCCGCGTGACATTCAGTCGGCAATGGATGTTTTCCAAGACGACACCGCGGTCGACGCCACCCATGTTCACGACGACAGTGCATTCCGTGGGACAATCTGGGCCCTGGCGTCCACCACCATCGGCGCCACCTTGCACGAGACCGGCCACGCGATGGGATTGCCTCACTGCACCGACAACATGGGCATCATGACGCGAGGATTCGATCACTTTCACCGCGTGTTCACCTTCACTGATCCGCCCAGCAAGCACAACAAACAACCCCGCGAGTTCTCGCCCCAGCAAGAAGCGTACTTTTCACCCGTCAGCGCTTCGTTCCTTCGCTGGAGCCCTTGGTTTCAACTCGATGCGACCAGTGATGAAACTTCACGTCCCGATGTCGAAGTCGATGAAGCGGCGAAGCTCGTTCGCATCCACAGTGACTCCGGCATCCCGTGGATCGGATTCCATTCCCAAGATCGAATCGAAACCTTTCGCGAATACGGATCCCACGACGCAGGAGCCGCCGACCATCCCAAGTCGATGGAACTCACGTTCGATGAAATCCAAAACATGAAACCGGGCACGGCAATTCATCGAATCGTGGTCGTGAACAGCGACGGAGCGTCTCAAAACGTCTCGCTGCCGCAACCTTCGAACTGATTGCACGGACTTAAAAGATGGCGGATTCGGCTACGTTTTCGCCATTTCGAAAGCGAGCGTTGACGTCTGACGGCATCGCGTCTGAGGCGTTTTTCGAGAATATCTCTCGACCCGTTCCAGCTTTGTTGCGTAGAAAGGAACTTATGAGACCGACTGCATGGCCCCAAACGACACTTCGAGCACCAGCGTTGCTGGCCGTGCTCGCGTTGTGCCTTTGGCCCATGTTGCAACCTCCGTGTTGCTGCGCCGCATCGGTCTCTGAGGATGCCTCGGTGACAACGGGATGCTGTGCATCTGTCGAACCTGTCACCGCTTCGTGCTGCCAATCGACCGCATCGGGCTGTGCAGAAGCCAAGCCTTCAGAATCAGGTTCTGATTGCCTTTGCCAATGGACGTCCCAGTGCGACTGCGATGTTCGGTCAACCCTGACTGACTCGTGGGTGAGTTCACGCGTGCTCACCGTCGATGACCAGCCCGTCGCGTTCAGCATGCCCATCGGCTTGCGAGAAGACTCTCTGCATTCGGTGCCGTCCCCCACACTGGGTTGGCAATCGGATTCGTCATGGCATTCCGTCGTGACGTCACGAGACCGCTGCGTGCTTCTGTGCCGCTGGCTGAATTGAAATCCAAGACTGATCTGACTGACAGTTTTGTTTGATTTTTCAATTGAGTTTTGGTTCGATAGGAGCCCTAAGATGTTACGTACTTCCATGATGTTTGCTGCCACCGTGTTGGTGGGTGTCGCGATTCTGTTCGCTGCTCGAAGCGCCGTTTCGAGTGACAACGCCGCCGCCCGTCTCGGTGAGACGTGCCCGTGCGGTCAATGCGAAGCCGGTTGCGATTGCTGCCTCAATGGCGATGTCTCGTGCGACGACTGCTCGTGTGAGGCCTGCGAATGCGACGCCTGTGATACCGCCGGCAGCGCAACCGCAGCAACCAAGATGAGCTGCTGTGCAGGCTTGTCCTGTGGAGACGCTGCCAGTGAGCGAGTCGCGTCAAACGACTCGCTGACGTCAGCGATCGCGGAAGCTTGCATTTGTGGTCAGTGTGATGCTGACTGCAACTGCTGCTTGGACGAATCAGTCGACTGCGACAACTGCAGTTGCGAAAGCTGCCAATGCGAGGGCTGCGTTGACGCCCCCGCAACCGGTGCCTGATCGCTGCCGTTGCGGTGACGTCCGCAGGGGATTCACCGTGCAGACATTGCCTTGATCAACAACGAAACACCTCGCCGAGCAAACTCGGCGAGGTGTTTTTCGATGACTTTCGAGGGTTCTGTGTTCGCTGAATTTCGTTGCTCAGCCCCGATCCGAACCACGTCGACGATCCTGCCCGTCCGGGGGAACCGAGGTGACCTGCGCGGCCACCTCTGGCGGCATGTGATCCGTCGCCCGCCGTCCCGTCAGTCGATCGCTCCAGCGGCGTCCCGCACTGGCACCTTCCGGTCCAGGTGCAATCAAGAACACGGTTCCCAATCCGAACACCAATCCGGCGAACAACGATCCGAAGGTGACGGAGATTCCCGACATTCCTTCGGGTGAATCACCGACTTGGGGTGGCCCGAGTTCCGCCAACAAATTGGTTGAGAGAGCAGCGGATCGGCTGGCCTGAGCTTCGCCCAAGGCGGCTTCCGCTTCTGCCAACTGGTGAGTCAACGCCTCCGCATCGCTATCCAGCTTGGAGTAACTGGTCCGCACACCGGCCAATCGGCTCAGCTTGTCGTGCAGTTGATCCTGCTTATCACGGAGTCGTTGAACTCGGTCGCTGGCCAACGCCAAGGTTGGCTTCATAGCTCGCACCGCTGCCCGTGCTTCTTCCAGCATCCGGGAAGTGATTTCGCGTTCCGTCGTGATCGCCGAGCGACGACGCGGATGCAGCTCGGTGTACACGCTTGCCAATCGACTGGATTCGATTTGGGCGTCGATCAATCCGTCTTTCAATCGTTGCAGGGAAGGCTGGCTGGACAGCAACTCATCGCCACTGACCAACAACTGACGTGGGTCTTGCGACCCCGCAATCAACAATTGCTGCAACGCGTTCAAACGTTCGAGCTCCAATTCGGCCAACTGCAACTCTTTCGCGTTCTCTTCCATCGTTCGTCGGTTGGCACCGTCACCGGAGATCGCATCGTTCAGATTTCGCAATTCACTGAGGTCCGATCCAAAGCGAATTTCGACCTCGTTCATTTTGTTCAAGACCGTGTCCAATTTTTGCCGCGTCAAATCACGGGCATTGGTCAACTCGATGATGACGCTATCGGCCCGAATTCGGCGTACCGTCCGCAGATGACTGCTCAAGTTATCCAGGAGTGCTCGACAGAAGTCGGTCGCACGCTCGGGCGTCTCCGCTTCGACTTTCAAGTAAACCAGTTCACTGTTGCCAAACTCGCTTCCTTGAGGCGCGACCACGTTGACGCGTTTGTTTGCGACCGTGTCGACCAAGGTCGTCGATGGATAGGTCTCGTCCTCTTCGCCACCAACCGGCCCCACGTCTCGCAGCGCCGCGGCGACCACTTCTGGGTTGCGAGCCATTTCGAGCAACGTTTCTTGAGCCGCTTTCAGATCGGTTTGACTCGAGAATCGTCCCAAACGATCGACGGCGCCGGTCGCTTCATCCCGAAGAACGAGCGGCTGTCGAGCCGCCCAACGGTCGCTTGAAAACAACGCTGTCCCCAGCCCTAGCACTCCAAACAAGACGGCCGCTCCGCACCAAACCGGTGCGAACAAAACCAAAATATTGCGAATGTGTTTCCACGGAATAGGAGCAGCTGACATGTTGGAACACGGGCTCGAGAGGAGATTCAAAGAATATTCCCCCAACACTAGGACGCCCCCCACGCGCGGCCCCAAGAAACTCCACCGGTTCGAAAAACCGAACGACCAAATGGGCGGTTCTCAATCGACCTTGCGGGAGGTGACGTTTGTACCGGTCAGCTCCTCGCGATAACGCCGGCCCAACTTGACATAGTGCTGAGCGCCTTCCCGGGAACGTTCCAGAAGCGATTCGCTCACTTCTTTGATCGGTTTCGCGGGCGTGCCCACTGCCAACATCCCCGGCGGGATGACGGTGCCTTCGGTCACGAGTGCGCCCGCGGCGACAATGGCCCCTTTGCCAATGGTGGCTCCATTGAGAACAATCGCGCCAATTCCAATCAGGGCATCGTCTTCGACGGTGGCACCGTGCACGACAGCCGAATGCCCCACCGTCACGCGTTCTCCAATCATACACGGCATCCCAGGATCGCAATGCAGCACGCATTGGTCTTGGACATTGCTTTGTCGACCAATCACAATTTTTTCCGTATCGCCACGCATCACCGCGCCAAACCAGATGCTGACGTCCTCGGCAATGTACACTTCCCCCAAAACAGTCGCGTTGGGAGCGATGAACGCTGACGGATCGATCAAACTTTGATCTGCTTCACTGGTGACGACCGCTTGTCGCCGCGTTCGATCCGCTGTGCCGGAGGCGGACTGTTGGGGAGAGGATTGAGAATCCGAATCATTCGTTGACATGGTAAATCGGTTGCAGGAAGAGCAAGGAAACCTCGAACGAGAAGACATCGACCCGGCGGAGGTTGCGCCGGAGTCACCACCGCCAATCACGCGAGGCGTGCTGTCACGGTTGGCGATCTCAACATTCGTGCTGAGCATCCGATGGTACCAAGTCGTGATCAGTCCGATGATGGGCCCCAGTTGCCGATTCACTCCGACCTGCAGTGCCTACGCCATCGAATCCATTCAAAAACACGGGCCGATTCGTGGCACCTGGCGATCGATCCGACGCATCGGCCGCTGCCACCCTTGGAACCCAGGTGGCTACGACCCGCCGTGAACCGGCCGCCCGCAACTTCGACCGGGGAAAGCTTCGCGATTCCCTGAACGAAAGGGCGTGTTATCATCCCCGCATGCCGAACTCCGCCCCACAAACGACCGACGCCTTTGTGCCCCACTGGATCATTTCCGGCGGGCAAACCGGAGTTGACCGTGGTGCCCTGGACGCGGCCATCGCCCTTGATTTGCCACACGGCGGATGGTGCCCGGCAGGTCGCATCGCGGAAGACGGACGTATCCCGGATCGTTATTTGTTGCAGGAACACGCCTCGCGACATTACCCCGATCGGACGGAACAAAATGTCATCGACACGGACGCGACGTTGATTTTGTATCGCAACAAAATTTCCGGTGGGACGGCGCTGACGAAACGAATTTGCAAACGGGAATCGCGTCCCTGCTTGGCCGCTGATTTGGCGTCGCCCAAAACCGCTGCCCAGCGAATTCGAACGTGGCTCGACAAGACTCGCCCAGCCAACCTCAACGTGGCCGGTCCACGCGAAAGCAACTCACCGGGAATTGGCGAACAAACCCGGCAGATGCTCACTCACATTTTTCGCGGTGGAGGCGGCGACATTCAGTCGTCGCTATTCTGAACCATCTCGGCCATCAGATAACTCTTCAGACTGCCAAGCACTTCCCGAACACAGGGCTGCAGATCTCGACTCCGCCGATCCCGATTTCGGATCGGCTGAATGGTGACTCGCATCGATGTTTGCGTCACGGTGTTGTCGTTGCGATTTCGTCTGCCACGTCCTTCGCTCAACTGAATCAGCACATGAAGCGTCATCTGGTGATCGGCCGCTCGCCGGCCTTTGCCGCCTTGCGAAACGATTCGAAGTGAGACCACACTGCCGGTGACCTGAATGATCTCCGCCCGGTGATCCGAGATGAATCCGCGGAGTTTTTCCACGGCCAAATCGATTGGCACCGGCGTGACCAAGTGGTAGTCGCTGTTTTCGTCCTTTTTGCTGGACGTCAACCAACTGAACCAACCCGGCTTCGAACCGGCGTCCTGGTCTTGGTGAATGCCTGTTCCGAGTTGAACCACCCGGTTGCGACCGTTTTCCTTGGCCTTCAACAGAGCCCGGTCCGACCTCGCCAAAATGGTTTCGGCGGCGTCGCCAGTTTGATATTCAGTGACCCCAAAGCTGACCGTGACCGAATCACCGTTGAGCCCATCCAGCGGGGTGACCTCAATGGCTTGACGGATCTGTTCGGCTCGTCGGGCAGCGGTGGAGTTGTCGCTGTTGATCGCCAAGAACACGAATTCTTCGCCACCATAACGAGCCACCAAGTCTTCGTTGCGAGCGTGACTTTCGAGGATGCGAGCAAACTGCATCAGGGCTTCATCGCCGGCCGGGTGACCATGCACATCGTTGACCTGCTTGAAGTGATCGATGTCGCAGATGATCAGACTGAACTTGGAGTTATTTTTCTTCGCGTCGGCGGTCGCCCGCAGCAAACGACTGTCGAATTCAGCTCGGTTTGCAATGCCAGTCAAAGGATCGCTGGTTGCTTTTTTGTGCAACGACTGAATCTGACTTTGCAACTTGTTCTGGTCCGACATGTCGCGGACGAGAACCAATGCTCCCCCACCAAACGAATCGCGAACAGGACTGACCTGCAACAGCACATCTTGCGAGACACCGCCACGAACCAATTTCATGGTTCGTGTGACAGTGGTTTGCAACCGCAAACTATCCGCGACCGGGCAAGAGGTGGTTTCGTCTCCCGATTCATCGACGATCCCCAGTGTGTTGACATCCCAGTGGCGGCCTACCATCGCTTCACTGGCAACGCCGGTCAGGCGTGACAAAGTCTCGTTCCAATACGTGACCTGTCCTTCGCAATCAGTGAAGGCCACCCCGTCCCGAACTTGGTCGCCCAAGGCTTGGTAGAAGGGCATTGCACCGGAAGTCTCACCCTGCCACTTCGATTCCGGTTGGACGGCAGGTTTTTCCTGTGCCACCGTCTGCTCGCTCGCAGTCGACTGGCCAAGGAAGTGAGGTGAATTCGCATTGAGTTTCTGCAACCACCGGTCCACGACGCTGCTGTGCAACAGTTCCGGACGCCGTTCCAACATCGTTGCGAAATCACGCGTCAGCTCGGGATCGAATTGAGTCCCACTGCCTCGAAACAATTCTTGCAAAGCTCGTTCGCGACTGAGAGCCGAACGATAGACCTGGTCGGTTGTCATCGCGTCGAAGGCTCCCGCAATCGACATCATCCGGGCTCCCAACGGCAACGCATCGCCGCGAACATGGTCTTCCTGTCGACGCGAGTCGTACCAGACACCGCAATACTTCACGATATTCAGCAGGTTCTGATCGGTCGTGCAGCCACGCAAGATTTCACATCCCAGCTCGGCACAACAATCCATCGTCAATTGTTCTTCAATGCTGAGCTTGCCAGGCTTGCGCAAAATTCGATCGGGAATGCCGATCTTGCCGATGTCGTGCAGCAACGCTGCCACTTCAATGCGATCACGGGCTTCATCCGCCAACCCCAAACGCTCGCACCATGCCGAACACGCCAGGGCCACACGCAAGCTGTGAGCTGCGGTGGGTGCATGCTTGGTTCGCAAGGCATAAAACAGGGATGTCGCCATGCCCAACCGAACCATTGCCAAATGATTCTCGAAAGGCCGCGTGTCTTCCACCGAATCGCCAGCGTGCTCCTGAGCGATCGCGTCTGCCGCGGAAGCAGGCTCGACCACACCGGGAAGCTGTCCAGTGGCGGCTTCGCCCAAGCCCATCAGCAACTCGCTCAAACGCGAAGCGGATTGGGCCGCGTCGGGTGGGACTGCGTCCGGTTGAGGTGGATCGATTGGAGCAACATCAGGATGTGGCACATCCGCGGCAGGCGGTCCTGCGGGGACGGGCACCATCGGTGGCATACTGTGGTTGGCGAGGTCGCTGGGCACCATTTGGTCGTTCATAGCCGGCTATTCTGCGAGACATCTGTGTCGTGACGCAAAACCATACGTTCCATTTTAGGCTTGGTCGAAAGTCACCTTCCGAGCTGGATCAATCGTTCGGTTTTCAGACCGCCACAATCCCGCAAACCCCACGCAATCCGAACAACCCCACCGAAAAGCCAAAATTGGCCTTCCAATCCGCCCCGTTTGTGGAACGTGCCCCCCCCATTTTTGGCTCCAATGGATCTCAGCGGATCGGCGCCTGTCCTGCCCCGCCTCTTCGCAATATTCCGCGAAAAACTTGCCACCGAACCCCTGTCCATCTAACATGGTTACGCGGCTTGTGACGGACCTTTAGCCTTCAGTCCTGAGCCCACCGGCTCCATTCATCTCATCTTCCGGACCATCACTGTGAGCCTATCCGACGTCGATCGTCAGCTTCTGCAACGTTGTCTTGACCGGGAACCCCGGGCGTGGCAGGACTTCGTCGATCGATTCGTTGGGCTGGTCGTTCATGTCGTCAATCGGACCGCGATGGGCCGCGGTTTGTCGATGGACGAAGCCACTCGCGATGACATGGTGGCGGAAGTGTTCCTGGTCATCGTTCGGCACGATTTCGCCGTGCTTCGCCGATTTCGACGGCAATGTTCGCTGGCGACTTACCTGACGATTGTTGCCCGTCGCGTTGTCGTTCGACGCCTGACTGCCAATGCGACGGTCTCCGGCAACCGTGCTCCCGCCTCGCTTTCCAACGGGCACACCACCAACGGATCCACCAACGGCCACGCCGCTCCGACACAGGTCAACGGCGAATTGCAGCGAATCGAAAATGCAGAAGAAGTCGAGCACCTGCTGCTCCGTCTGGACCCGCGAGAAGCCAGCGTCGTTCGGATGTATCACTTGGAAGGCAAGTCGTACCAAGAGATCAGCCAAGCGGTGGGCGTGAGCGAAAACACGATCGGCCCCATGCTGCACCGGGCTCGCGCCAAAATGGGTCGCGGCTGAGCACCCTCGGTCGAGTGAACGACACCCTCGCCTGAAACTGTTAACCTGTTCGATTGTTTTCTTCGAACGATCGCAGTGAGTTCCCGGATGTCGTCGCCCTCTAAATCGACCTCAACCCTCTCCCAATCACCCCCGTCCAATCCCGAAATGGACCAAGCCCATTCGGTCCTTCGGTCGGTGTGGGGATACGATTCCTTCCGGCCCCTGCAAGCCGATGCGGTGCAGGATGTCGTCCAGGGACGCGACAGCTTGGTCGTCCTGCCGACCGGCGGCGGTAAATCGCTGTGCTACCAAGTCCCTGCGCTGGTGCGAGACGGCATGTCCGTGGTGGTCTCGCCGCTGATTTCGTTGATGAAGGACCAAGTCGACGCGTTGACCGCCAACGGCGTCTCGGCGGCCCTGGTCAACAGCACGCAGTCGATGGATCAAAAACGCGAAACCGCGGACCGGATCCGTCGCGGCGAAATCAAGATCCTGTACTTGGCCCCGGAGCGTTTGCTCACGCCCAAAACGCTGGCCTTTCTTCGCAGCCTGCCAATCTCTTTTTTCGCAATCGATGAGGCCCACTGCGTCAGCAATTGGGGGCATGACTTTCGCCCCGAATATCGCGGCTTGCGAATCCTCAAAGAACAGTTCCCTTCCGCATCGGTGCACGCCTTCACCGCCACCGCCTCCCAACAAGTTCGTGATGACATCACCGAACAATTGCAGCTCCACGAACCGCGAGTCTTGGTGGGGAACTTCGACCGCCCCAACCTGACGTACCGGATGCTACGCAGCGATGGCAAACTGAATCAGATCCAGCAATGCATCCAGCAACATCGCGGTGAATCGGGCGTCGTCTACTGCATCACTCGAAAAGAAGTCGAACAAACCGCCGCCGCCTTGGAATCCATGGGCGTCCGCACACTGCCGTACCATGCGGGACTGGCTGCGGAGGTTCGGCAGGCAAACCAAGAAGCGTTCATCCAAGAAAAGGTCGATGTGATCGTCGCGACGGTGGCCTTTGGAATGGGAATCGACAAATCCAACGTGCGGTTTGTCATCCACGCCGGGATGCCCAAATCAATTGAACACTACCAGCAAGAAAGCGGTCGCGCCGGCCGCGATGGGCTCGCCGCTGAATGTGTTCTGATTCACAGCGGTGGCGATTTGATGTCCTGGAAACGCATCCTCGAAAACGGCGACCGCAACAACTTTCAATCCGCCATGGGTTCCGTCGAGGCGATGGCTTCGCTGTGCAACGGAGTGCAATGCAGACACGCCTCGCTGGTGGAGTACTTTGGCCAAGAATACGATGCCGACAACTGCGATGCCTGCGACGTCTGTCTCGGTGAACTCGACCTCGTTGACGATCCGATCACACTGGCACAAAAGATCCTGTCGTGTGTGGTCCGACTGAAAGAACGCTACGGCGTCGCTCACACCGTGAAGGTCCTCACCGGATCGAAAGATCAAAAGGTCATCCAAGCCGGTCACGATCAGCTCAGCACCTACAACCTGCTTTCCAACGAAGGTGCCAACGCGGTTCGCACCTGGATCGAACAACTCATTTCGCAAAACCATTTGATCCGAACCGGCGAGTATCAATCCCTTCGATTGACCGAATCAGGTCGCGCGTTGCTCAAACGCGAAGGCGATGTGACGCTCACCAAGGTGAGCCAGAAAAGCTCGTCTCGCCAACCTGCCGCCAATGCATCCTGGGAAGGCGTCGACCGTCAATTGTTCGATCACTTGCGTGCGCTCCGCAGCGAAATGGCGTCCGAACGAGGCGTGCCGGCTTACGTCATCTTCGGCGACGCGGTGCTGCGGGAATTGGCTCGCGTGCGCCCCACGTCGATCGACAAACTCACCCCCATTCGCGGCATCGGCGATCGCAAACGAGAAGAATTTGGCCAGCTGTTCCTGGACTCGATCGATCAATACTGCGAGAAAAACCCGCTCGCCAGGGACCAATCCGACAACACGGCCCCAGCGCCGATCAACCAACCGCGAGCGAACACCGCCCCAAACGCGGCGATGGTCCAAGCCTTCCAACTTTTTCGGGACGGGCGATCCGCCTCCGAAGTTGCAGAAAAGATGGGTCGCGCCGAATCGACCGTGAGCAAGTATCTCAGCGATTTCATCCAATCCGAAAACATCACCGATCCAACGCAGTGGGTCCCCAAAGAAGAAGCCGAAGCAATCCGGGCGGCCCTTCTGGCAGCCGAGGACGAACGGCTTCGACCGGTGTTCGAAGCCTTGAATGAAGAGATGTCTTACGAAAAGATCCGCATCGTCGCCACGTGCATGAAGAACGAAATGGCTGACGATGCGGACGATTGACAATCAACTCGCTCAGCTAACTGCCTGGCAAGCAATCAGCTGCCAACCGATCAGCTTTTGTCCCAGCGAGTTCGCAGTGCGTCCAACAACACCGCCACCACGATCACCACGCCGGTGATGATTTGCTTGCTGGCATCGGACACCCCAACCTGAGCCAACCCGGTCTGCAAGACCTGGATGATCAACACACCGATGAACGATCGCACCACGTTCCCGCGTCCGCCCATCAGGCTGGTTCCGCCAATCACACAGGCCGCGATCGCAGCCAGTTCGATACCGATTGCCGCGTTGGGATCGGCTGTCGACAAACGCGACGTTTGAGCCAACCCGGCCAACCCGCACATCATGCCGCTGAGCGCGAAAATCCCGATGCACAGCGGGGCGGACCGAATCCCCGACATCCGGACCGCTTCCGCGTTGGTACCGATCGCGATGCAGTACCGGCCCCACACGGTTCGAGTCAAAAACAGTTGCCCCAGTATCACGGTTCCAATCGCCGCCATGAAAGCGGGCGAAACAAACGCGCCGGGCAACGGCTGACCAAACCATTCGATTCGACTGCCGATGTAAATCGATTGGGAATCCGTGACCACCTTGGTTGCTCCACGCGCAATCTCAAGCATCCCCAACGTGACGATGAAGGATGGAATCCCAAAGCCAATCGAGATCGCTCCGTTCAGCCCGCCACCAATGGACGCGACCAAGACCGCCACTGGGAGAGCCGCCCAAATTGACCAGTCGTAGGTGGCCATCAACACGCCCAACACCGCGGACGAAACCGCCAGCAATGAACCGACCGACAAATCAATGCCGCCGATGATCAGCACCAGCGTCATCCCAACGACCAGAAACGTGAGGTCGGGAACTTGATTGGCAATCGACACCAACGTCGACCACTGAAAGAAGTTCTTGCTGAGCAGCGAGAAGATCGCCACCAACACCAACAAGACGGCAACCAAACCAAGGTGCGGTGCCATCTTGCGGCAGGAATCTTGCCAGCGACTCATGAAGTGGCCTCATCGTTTCGTTGGCCGCCGGGCGTGGACATTGCACCGAGAAGACGTGACGTCGGCCGGGATTCCTGCCCCGCGAAAGACGCTTCCAAAATCGCGTCCTCGCTGAACTCGTCTCGCTCGAACGTCGCCATGATCTTCCCGGCTGACAGGACCGCGATCGCATCGCATGTCTCGAATAACTCTTCCAAATCACTACTCACAATCACAATCGTTTTGCCTTGCTTGGCCAATTCCTCAAACAGCTCATAAAGTTTGCCACGCGCCGCCACATCGATCCCGCGTGACGGTTCATCGAACAGGTACACCTCGGCGCCTCGAGTCAGCCACTTGGCCACCGCGACCTTCTGCTGGTTGCCGCCGCTGAGCGTCCCAACCGCTTGTTCCAACGATTGATGCCGAGTCTCCAAGGACCGATGAATCGACGTCGCCGCATCGACCTCCGCCTTTTCGCGAATCCATCCCTTGTCCGAAAACTTGCTGGCCAGCGCCGCGAGGGACGTGTTGGCTCGAATCGACTGCGACAACAACAATCCGCTTTGCTTGCGGTCCTCGGTGACCATCGCGAAACCGGCTTCGACGGCTTGGCTGGGGTGCGTGAATCGCAGACGTTCTCCGTCGCCCAGCGAAACGTTGCCGGACGTCGCCACATCCGCACCGAAGATCGCTCGCAGCAACTCGGTTCGCCCGGAACCCACCAAACCCGCGACCCCAAATCGTTCTCCGCGGCGGACCGAGAACGAAACATCATCGACCATCCCAGACGTCATTCGCTCCACCAACAATCCAACCTGGTCGGTCCGATGACTCACAAACTCGGGCCCCGCTTGCCTGGAAGACTTGGATTCATTTTCTTCCGCACTCATCCACGCCACCATCTTCTCACGATTGATTCGCGAAATCGGTTCCGTGGTGACGAGACGCCCGTCCCGCAGCACGCTCACTTGATCCGACAGCTGCTGGACTTCTTCGAGTCGGTGGGAGATATAAATGATTGCGACGCCTTGGTCACGCATCTGTTTCAAGTGCGTGAACAACTCTTCGGATTCGCTGCCCGAGAGCGCAGCGGTCGGCTCATCGAGAATCAACACGCGAGCATCGCGGGCCAGTGCGGCCGCAATTTCGATCATCTGCTGTTTCCCAACCCCCAACTGGCCGACAATCGCATGCGAATCGACATCGGGCAAACCAAACTGATCCAGAATTGTGCGGGCCGATCGATGCAGTTCGCCCATTCGCAACACGCCCCATCGATTCGGCAACGATGCCAATCGTAGGTTTTCGGCGACCGACAACGTTTCAATCAAATTCAGTTCTTGCTGAACGATCTGAACCCCGCGAGCCTCGGCGTCTTGCTTGTTGCCGGGACAATGATCGTCGCCCGAAAGACTCATCTGCCCAGCGGACGCCGGGATCAAACCACTGATGATCTTGCAAAGGGTGCTTTTGCCAGCCCCGTTGGCCCCGAGCAAAGCGTGCAGGTTCCCAGCTTGAAAATCGATCGAGACATCATCCAGCACGGTGACGGTGCCATAGCGTTTGGTCAGTCCGCGAACCGAGAGAGCAACGGTCATGGTTGGCTCAAGATCTCGGCGGTGATCAGATCCACCGGCGTCTCGACATCTTCGATGGAAACGTCCGAACCGGAGGCTTCACCTTGGATTTGTTCTAGCGCGGCTTCGATCCCAAAGACAGCCAACTGGTCACCATGTTGATCCGCCGTCGCCAACACCTTGCCGTCTTCAATGGCTTGCCGAATCGCCGAGATGTTATCAAAGCCAACAATCTGCACTTCGCCGGCCCGGCCCGCACCTTTGACCGCTGCAATGGCTCCGAGAGCCATCGAATCATTCGCCGCCAAAATGCCACTGATCTCGGGATGCTCACTCAACATGGACGAGGCCACGGTGTTCGCCCGAGACATTTCCCAATCCGCGGATTGGCTGCTGACAATTTCCATGCCGGCTTCCTTCATCGCCGCCTCAAATCCCTTCAAACGCTGTTGAGCGTTGTAGGACGTGCGGATCCCTTCCAGAATCGCGACCTTGTCACCTTTGCGATTCGCGGCCAAGTGATCACCGATCTTCTTCGCCCCTGCCATGTTGTCGGGACCAACAAATGGGATGCTGACGCCTTCTTGATTCAACACCTCCGCATCCAAGCGGTTGTCGATGTTGACAACGATGACTCCCGCTTCAATGGCTCGTCGAAGGGCCGGCACCAAAACCTTGGAATCCGCCGGCGCGATCACAATCGCGTCCACGCCGCTGGCAACCATCTCTTCGACCAAAGCGACTTGGCGACTGACATCTCGCTCATCTTTGATCCCGTTGACGATCAAGTCGTATTGATCGGAGTTTTCGGACTGATGCGTTTCAGCTCCCTTGGCCATCGTCGAGAAAAACTCATTCGCCAATGACTTCATGATCAAAGCCACGCGAGGTTTGGCGTCTGCATCCGCCGCGTTTTGTGAAGTGGAACTGGAGGAACTGCATCCCGACACGAACAGGACCAGAAGTGCAGCGAGACAGCCAACTCGATTTGTGATTTTGAACATGGTTCAAGTGATGGTGGGTTTGAAAGAGCGGGGACGATTTCCGATGCGAATGTTGCCGAAAACGTTTGTCCAGGATCCGGCAACGCTGAGTCAGGAACGAGCCAATGGAAACGGATCGCCCCGACCACGAGCATTCGTGCTCGTGGAATGAGACACGGAGGGCAGGGAAGCATCAGGCGGGACGGCGTGAACACGAACGGATGACGCCGGTGCGATAGCATAGCGACTGCATCGAGGACGGTGGCGTGGACATCCCTCTGGTTTCGCCTGTGGCAGTGAAACATGACTCCTGGAGAAACTCGGCGTCTGGAAAATCTCGAGGCCTGGGGAAACTCGATGCTGGGCAAACTCGACGTCAGAGGGGTCGCCAGTGGGGTTGCCCAGTTGCCGGCCGGCCATGAAATTGGTCGCACACGCATTCCATCCTAGAATCCTGCTCCGGATTCTTTCCTTCGCACTCGACCGGCCTGCACATGTTTGCTCTGGATGTCCTTTCACGAATCATCCACGTCGGCACAGCGATCACCTTGGTCGGTGGTTCGGCGTTCATGCTGTTGGTGTTGCTCCCGTCCGCCAAATTGATCTCGGCAGAAGCCCATCAAACATTGGCTCAGGCCGTGACGGGGCGATGGAAGCGGTTCATTCACGGCGGCATCTTGCTGTTTTTACTCAGCGGTTTCTACAACTACATGCGAGCGATTCCGAACCACAAAGGGGACGGGCTGTACCACGGTTTGCTGGGCGTCAAAATGTTGCTCGCCTTCTCGATTTTCTTCCTGGCCTCGGCATTGGTGGGCCGCAGCGCTGCCTTCGCCGGGATTCGCGAAAATCGAGCCAAATGGTTGAAAGTGATCGTTCTGTTCGCCGCCCTCATCGTGGGCATCTCGGGTTTTGTGAAAGTCCGCGGGATCCCCGCAACCTCGGATGAGGTTGCCACCTCTGCCCCCGTCCAGATTGATCCGGCCGACACCCTGGAACCGCAACCGGCGACCGCTGAGTGAATCGTCTGCGAACGTGGAGGGACCAATTCTTTCGCCCGGGAGAGATCCAGCTTTTGGTTTGGTCCACGGCCTGGTTCTTCTGTTTGCTGGGCGGCTACTACCAACTGCGTCCCCTCCGCGAAGCCGAAGCGTTTGCCCGGGGCAGCGATGAGATTCCGTGGCTGTTCTTGGCGAGCTTCCTGGCGATGTTAATCGCCTCCCCCATCTACGCCTCCGTCGCCAACCGCGGCCGCGGCATGCGGTTGGTCAGCCGTGTGTACCGATTCTTTGAACTGAACTTGCTCGTCTTCTTTTTCGCGATGCAAGCCAATGACCCCCACGTCGCCGCCTGGGTCGGACGTTTCTACTTCGTCTGGTTGAGCGTCTTCAATCTGTTTGTTGTCTCGCTGATGTGGAGCGTTTTCACGGACTCGTATCAAAGCGATCAAGCCAAACGACTGTTCGGATTCATCTCCGCAGGCGGAACGATCGGAGGCATCGCGGGGTCAGCCTTTGCATCCTGGCTCTCCCAACAAGCCGACGTTTCGTATGTCTTGATCGCTGGCATCGTCGCCTTGGAACTCTGCCAACAATGCGGCCACTTTTTCGCGAAAACAAAATCCAAGCAGGCCCAGGTTGGCGGTGAGCCCGACAACGCCGCCGCCGCTGGAACCACCGCCGAACCTCCTGGGCTCGTCTCGGCGGAAAATGCTGACTCGCCGAAGGCGGGTCCTGCCAAAGCCAAGACCTCGATGTGGGTCGGCGTGCGAGCGGTGGGCCAATCGCCGTACCTGTTGGGGCTGTGTCTGTTTTTGTTGGCGCTGCAAGCGTGCGCCACCACGGTGTACTGCGAACAAGCGGATTTCATTCGCGAAGCGGGGCTGAACAAGGCCGACCGATTCGCGCTGATGTCCAAGATCAATCTCTGGGTGCTCAGCCTCACTCTGGCGGTTCAATTGCTCGGCACCGCCGCCTTGCTGCGTCGTCTGGGCATGGCAATCGTCCTCGGCGTGTTCCCGATGATCTACGTGATCGGATTCGCCGGATTGGCCTTTTGGCCCAGTCTGCAGTGGATCGTCGCGTTGGTCGTCGTCCACCGTGCGGCCAGCTATTCCGTGTTCGCTCCCGGAATCCAGGTCCTGTACACGGTCGTGGATCGCCGCACTCTGTATCAAGCAAAAGGTTTTCTGGACACGGCTGTGGTGCGAGGTGGCGACGTCATGTCGGCTCAATTGTTCGGGCTCCTACGCTTCAGTGGCCTGAGTTTGACGGCAATCGCCGCCGGATTCCTGCCTCTCGCGGTCCTGACCGGGTGGCTGGGGATGCGAACCGGTCGCCAGCAGGCAGAAATGCAGCGGCGGGGTCGACCGGCCGGCCATGATTGACCCGCTCGTTGGCCATTCGTAGACTTGTTCGGTTTCCACCCAGCAATTCTCGACGAAATTCGCCCACGCCGGCCAGCATTCGCTCGCCGGCATCTTTTTTTCGTCGATCTTTCTAATCATTCAGTTCTGATGTCATCTGATTCTCACGTCCAACTGGGACCCCCGCCGCTCATGGACCAAGCGATTGCGAAAGCTGACACACTCATCGAAGCGATGGGCTGGATCCGTCGTTTTCGAGGCAAAACGATGGTCATCAAACTTGGTGGCAGTCTGCTGGAAGACCGAGAAGCACTCCATCATTTGTTATTGGATGTGATCTTCATGGAAACCGTCGGACTGCGTCCGGTGGTGGTCCATGGTGGTGGCAAAGCCATCACAGCAGCGATGACCCAAGCGGGCATCCAAGCCCAATTCATTCGCGGCCGCCGCGTCACCGACGAGGAATCGCTGAAGGTCGTCGAGCAAGTTCTCGCGGGAGAATTGAACGTCGAGTTGACCGAGATGATGGAACATTTGGGTGGCCGCGCGGTCAATCTGTCACCACGAACCACGTGCGTTCTGAAAGGCAAAAAGCTGATCGATCCCGAGGGCGATGACCTGGGATACGTTGGCGAAGTGACCGAGGTCGATCGCGACGTGATCGAAAGCCTGGCCTACACCGATCAAGTCGCCGTGATCCCCTCCTTGTGCGAGGATGAGCAGGGCCAAATGTACAACGTCAACGCTGACACCGCTGCGATGGCCGTCGCTCAGTCACTCGGTGCAGACAAACTGGTGTTCCTTTCCGACGTCAACGGTGTTCGTCGCGACCCCGAAGATCCCTCCACCATCATCCCCGCGTTGTCCGCTGATGAGGCGCGCCAGTTGATCACCGATGGCGTGATCAAATCCGGCATGATTCCAAAGGTCGAAGCCTGCTTGGAAACCCTGGGACGCGGCGTGCAAAAGGTTCACATCATCGACGGTCGCTTGCGCCATTCCTTGTTGCTTGAAATCTTCACCACAGACGGTGTGGGCACGGAGATTCATCAGTGAACGCGACTGGCAGCGACGATTGCCCGCTCGGCGACGGCTGGATCAATGCGATTGCCGGCCGCCTCTCACCCACCGGTGGAAACTCGTGCCGTGACGCGCTGCATCAATTCGCGGATCAACCGGAATGGCGTGGCGATGTTGCCTTGCCTACCAAGATCACCGAGCAACTTCGAACGCTGACCCAACACGATGCCTCCACCATCGCGGATTGCATCAGCACATCGACGAAAGACCAGGCCCTGGAGCATGCACTGGTAGCGGGGCGCCGTCACCATCAAGCCCTGCAAACATCCGACACCCATGCGGGCGATGTCCCCTTGTCGCCCAAGTGCCTGTGCTTGGTCGGCAGCGATCATGGACGCAGCATCGTGGCCGGAATGGCGAGTGGCAATTCATCCCTGCGAGGCGACGAGTGGCCCTTGTTGCCCGGCTTTGTGCATGCTCCCGCCGATCGCTTCGTTGACCGCATTGATTCGTCCACGGCCGTGGCCTTGGTGTCACCGTGGGATTTCAGCGGCGTCGGCCAACCCATCAGTGCCGAATGGTGGGCGAAGTGCCGACAACGATGTGACGAAACCGGCACCTGCTTGATCATCGACCATGGCAACGTTCCCGCAGTCGGAAACGGGCATCTTTTCGCGCATGAGATGGTCGCTGGAATCTCGGCTGACGCTGTGATCCTTGCGGCGGGATTGACCTTTGATCTGCCCGGTGGATTGCTGGTGCTTGGCCAGTCTCTCGCAGCGCAGGCGGAGGGCTTGGTTCCCGCCAATGATCTGGTCGGACATCTGATCTCCTCCACTCTGTCGATGCTGCTGGAATCCGATGCACTGGCAACGGACGCGGACGCTTTCGCATTTGCATTGGCGGAACGAATTGCCACCCGTGGTTGTGTTCGCGATCTGCACGTCAGTGGTCACACTGTGGTCCTGGAACTGGACGTTGACTCACAAGCTTGGCTCGAAAAAGCCAACGCCAAGAAACTGCACGCATCGGTCTGCAGCGAACATTCCGTGCTGTTCCAGCCTCCTTTGTTGATGACAAACGAGGAGCAAGCCAACCTGATCGACCGAATCGATGCCGTGCTGGCGGGGTTGGAACAAAACCAGGAACCGCCCCCCTCCTCCGCTCAGGTGATTCCCGAGCAAGACGCCGCCGAGGCCCTGGAAGACAATGACTGGGGGGCGTCGGAACTTGCTGACGGTGAACCGGAAGACAGTGAGCCTGCTGACAGTGCGCGCACAGGTGCAGTGATCACCGACGAAGCCCTGGAAGCAGCCCCAGCAAACGAAACAGAAGCGGATTCAGACACCTCGGACGAAACGTTTCAAGAAGACGAATCCGAGGAAATGGTCGATGAAGATCCAGTCGATGAGGAAGAAGACGAGGACGAATTCGACGAGGAGTACGACGACGAAGAAGAACAGGACGAGGAAACCGACCAAGAAGAAGACGCAGAACCAACCGAACAAGATGAAACTGAACTGGAAAACAACGAACTGGACGAGTTCGAATCCAACGAGGAAACGGAGAAACATTGATGCGACACTTGCTCACCCTCTTTGATCTGACCCCGCAAGAGTTGCGTCAGATTTTAGCAACCGCACAAACCCTCAAAGCCAAATTGAAACAGGGCGAACGGCCCGCGATCTTGGAACGCTACACACTGGCGTTGCTGTTTGAAAAACCAAGTTTGCGGACCCGCGTCAGCTTTGAAACGGGCATGAATCACCTTGGGGGCAGCAGTCTGTTCCTGGGCGATGATGTCGGCTGGGGCAAGCGCGAATCGCCATCCGACTTCACGCGTGTACTCGGTCAATTCGTTGACGCCGTCGCGTGTCGAGCGAAGTCTCACGACCGTGTTGAGCAACTGGCCAAATACAACGCCGTCCCGGTCATCAACAGCCTCACCGATCTCAGCCATCCCTGCCAAGCGATTGCAGATGTGCTGACGCTGCAGGAGAACTTCGGCGATGTCAAAGGTCGCCACATGGTGTTCGTGGGTGACGGCAACAACGTTTCCCGTTCGCTGGCGCTCGCCTGTGCCATGCTGGACATTCAGTTCACGCTTGCCCGCCCAGACGGCTACGAACTCGACCAACCTTGGCTCGATCGCATCATGGAAAAATTCCCCAACGCGAAACTGAACCAAATCACCGACCCGATCGCTGCAGTCCAAAACGCCGACGCGATCTACACCGACGTTTGGACCAGCATGGGACAGGAGGCGGAGTCCATTGAACGACGTGCCGCCTTCAAAGAATTCCAAGTCAACGAGGCGTTGCTCGAAGCGGCTCCGAAAACCGCTCGCGTGCTGCATTGCTTGCCCGCCGTGCGAGGCGAGGAGATCACGGACGCAGTGATGGATGGCCCACAGAGCGATGTGATTGAACAGGCGGGCAATCGAATGCACGCCCAAAAGGCTTTGCTGATCCAACTTCTGCGTCCCGAATGGATCGCAGAAAACATTCGCGTTTGAGGACGAACCCACTCGCTCAACACGAGCGAGCTTGATCACTCAAACGTCAGTGAATCAGCGTTGAGCGAATTGCAATTCGGCCGACACGAAGGGGTTGGCTTGAACCTTCCCAGGAGTGAAGTCAGCCGAATTCGAAACCAACGTGGTGGCGGACTCCGAATCAGCTGCCACTTCGCTCGACTTGGTTGCGTCCGCCTTGGACTTCGTGACCAAATGCGAGGTCGATTCACCCGCCTTGCAGATGTAAGGATTCGAAACCGGCCCGACGTAACCACGGCGTTGGTTCATGGGTGCCACTTGGCTGCGATAGTCCGCTCCGGGACTCACGACCGGTGGCGACGCAAAGGGGCTGACACCGTAGGGGCGGTAGTGACGCGTGCCGTAGTAAACCGGTGGATTGGTCGCGAAATACGGCGGGTTTGGGATGCTGGATCGATACACCGATCCGTAGGGCTGGTAAAAACCGTATGGTTGGAACCCAAACGCATAGGGCGACTGAGCGGACGCTTCTTCGCAGCAGGCCACGCAGCCTGCAACAACCGCCAAGCCCAAGAAGAGGCGTTGAATCGATCGCTTCAAGCGACTCGATTCCCGCGAAAAGGCAGATTTTTGAGACAACATAGCTGGCCCGCTTTCTCTCATAGAATGAGGTGTGATTGGATCATTTGGCAAACTTCGATCGTGAACACCCCCGTGCCCATTCCACCGTAGTCACCTGTCCAATCGTTGCAATCCAAACAACCACCCCGAAGCCAAATAATTTCGCAAATCAGATGGAGAATTCCCCCGCACGCTGCCATTCCGTTGCCCTGCGTGATAAACGTTCACCTCCGTTCGCTGTTTCCAAGTCCGTGTTCCGCCCATCCCGTCCATGAAAATGAAAATTGCCTGCGTCATCCACTCGCTCGACGGCGGCGGAGCCGAACGAGTGATGGCGGGCCTGGCATCGCGTCTGGCGCTTCGCTCGCACTCCGTCACGCTGATCACCCTGGACGATGGAAGCCGCGGCCGACACGAAGTCGACTCTCGGGTCTCGCGACAATCCATCAACGTCTTGTCGACCCCCGAAACCCCTGTCTCGCTCTGGGCACGAACCCGCCGCCTACGAGCGACGATCGCCGCTGGCAACTTTGACGTGGTGCTCTCCTTCTGCGACGCCACGAACTGGCTGACGTTGCTGGCGACTCGCGGGCTCGGTGTCCCCGTCGTGGCCAGCGAACGCAGCGACCCCCAGCACCAATCGCTTGGCCGAACGCGTGAGTTCTTGCGACGGCACCTGTACCCCAAGGCATACCAAGTCGTCTGCCTGAGCGAAGACGTGGCAACCACCCTGCAGTCGAGCACGCGTTGCCACACGCTCGTGATCCCATCCGCCGTGGAGCTTCCCACCAGCGGCCTCACCACCAAGCGTCCAACCAGACTGCCCGAGGACGGTGATCCCGACGGGGAAACACAACGGATCGTTGCGGTTGGAAGACTCGAACATGAAAAAGGATTTGACCGATTGATTCGCGGACTCGCAGAATTGCCAGCCGCTGCACCGGACTGGCAACTCACGATTCACGGCGAAGGCAGCCAGCGAGGTCCCCTTGAAGCACTCGCTCGTGAGCTGCATGTCGACCAGCAAATTCAGTTCCCTGGTTGGACGCAGCCGATTTGGCCTGCCTACCAAGCGGGGGACTGGTTCGTGCTCCCCAGCCGGTACGAAGGATTCCCGTCTGCATTGCTGGAAGCGATGGCTTGCTCCACCGCTGTGCTGACAGTCGACGCTGGGGAAGCGGTCCGGGACGTGATCGATCATGGACGCAATGGCTGGTTGGTCGACAACAGTGAATCATCTTTGCGTGCCGGTCTGCTGCATTGCCTGACTTCCCCTGCACTCCGATCACGACTGGAACAGCATGCGGGGGAAGTGGTGGACCGCTTTGGATGGCCCGCCATGGTGGACGCGTACGAAACGTGCTTGCAGAACGCCTGCGAGGGGCGTCCACGGCCCTGACTCGCCAACGATTGGTACTCGATTGGCCGGAGACTCAGCCAACGGGACACTCCACGGAATCAGGTTCGCGACAGCGCCGTCGATTGGATTCGCTTTGCGAGCCCGTTGGCGTCCCTGCGCTGGTGCAACCACTTCGAAATTCGCCGAACTGACTTCCATGCCATTCGAACGCCTATCCCGCCCAGCCAGTTCGTGTGGCACAATGAGGACGCTGATCTTTTCATTCGAAATGGAGTTTTTCAGATGCGCGAACCATCTGATGCACTGGAACTGAAACCCATCGCTGGCGTTGTCCAGGATCCCAACGAAGTCCCGGTGGTCGTCCACAGCGACGTCAAAGGGGCGATCGAGGACATGACGTTCCTTCAAAAGTCACTGCTCTTCGCTGAGCTTGCGATGGTCGCTTACAACGATCAGCGCGAGGCCACTGTTGCAGCGGCGATGGTCGGCTTCACCGATGTCACGTTCTTCGATCATGATGGTTCGCAGGCGTACCGTTTTCGCAACGATCAAGATTGCGTGATTGCCTGTCGCGGCACCGAACCGAACGAATGGAACGACATTCGAGCGGACGCGAACGCCGCCTCGGTGTTGGCTGAAACAGCCGGAAAAGTTCACCGCGGGTTCAAAACGGAGGTCGATGATCTGTGGCCGATGCTAGAGACCGCGCTGGTCGGCAATGAGCAACCGGTTTGGTTCTGCGGCCATTCGCTCGGTGGCGCCATGGCAACCATCTGCGCCGGCAGATGTTACCTGTCTCACATCCAATCCATTCCGCGCGGGCTGTTCACCTACGGAAGTCCTCGTGTCGGTGACAAACGCTACATCAACTACGTTCAGTTGCCCCACTATCGCTACGTCAACAACAACGACGTCGTGACCCGCGTCCCACCTGCCTGGATGGGTTATCGGCACTGCGGCACGGAAGTGTATATCAATCGAAACGGGCGGATCGGTCACCTCGGAATGATTCGCAAGCGGCGCGACCGCTGGCACGGGTTCCTGCGTGGTTTGCGGCGGTTTCGCATCGATCACTTCAGCGACCACCCGCTGCACAATTACATCGATCCCATCTTGGCAGCCGTTCGCGACGAACAAGATGCAATGGGGCGTGGCGAAAGCGCCGTCGATGCTTCAGACTTGACGGGACAAAAATCTGAAACCGAAGCCCTCTGACGGACACCTCATGAATTCGCCTTCGCCGAATCCATCCGAAGATCGCCCCTCGAAACCAACTGCTTCCGATCGCTTCGCACGCGAACCGGAAGTCGTTCAAATTGGCGGCGTCGAACTCAAGCTCGCCCACCCCTACGAAGCAGCCAGTGACTGGATTGGCCAGCACGAACTGCTGATGCAGTTGCTGGCGTGCTGGCTGACGGTGGACGAATCGGATCTCCCGCTCACCCCTCGCTTGATCGGTTCACCAGGGGTCGGCAAGACTCAGCTGGCGATTGCTGCCACCAAACGCCAGGGACTGCCGCTGTACATCTACCAGTGCACGGCGGACACACGCCCCGAGGATTTGCTCATCACCCCCGTGCTCAGCCGCGGTGGCGAGATCGCCTACCACGCTTCGCCACTGGTCACCGCCATGATCACGGGCGGCGTTTGCATTCTGGATGAAGGCAACCGCATGAACGAAAAGTCATGGGCCTCGCTGGCACCGCTTTTCGATAGTCGCCGCTACGTCGAATCGATCGTTGCGGGGATCACGATCCCCGCCTCCGACGAATTCCGTTCGGCCGTGACGATGAACCAAGACGAATCGACCTTTGAGATTCCGGACTACATTCTCAGTCGGCTGCAACCGACGCTGCAGGTCGGGTTCCCCAACAAACAAGACGAGATGGCGATCTTGCAGTACCACCTGCCGTTCGCCGAGCCAGAAATGCTCGCCTTGACGGTCGATTTCTTGCAGCGTTCCCACGAGCTGAAACTGGATTTCTCACCGCGAGACGGCATCAACCTGCTGCGATTCGCGATCAAGCGGATGAAGCAAAACCCCTCGCACCCGGTCGCCCACGATGCCGCTTGGCAGGAAGCCCTGGAAAAATGCCTGGGCGACGAAGCCGTCGACCTGGAATCCCTCGCAGAACGCCGCAAACGCACCCTGGGCGGCGACGCGGTCCCTCTGGGCCTGGCGGACCTATTCTTCGATGCCGACGATCCACTGCACCCCGATCGCGAAGAGGATGAAGACGAAGACGACCTGATCTGAACAAGCCTGATCAACATCGCCCCGGACGGGGCCATCGTGGGGCAATTGCAAAGTGCAAATTTCTCAATGCAAATTGCAAAGTGACTTCGGTCGATCAAGTCACCTGATTTCACCGGTCCCAATTACCAATTTGCAATCTCCATTTTGCAATTTGCAATCACCCCGCCCGCCATTTTCCACCCGGCAATCACACCAATTCGCCCCGGACGGGGCCGTCGTCCTTAGCTCGGGGCGGAAGCCCCGAGATGGATGTCAAAAAAACAAATGGTCGCCCCGGAGGGGCCGTCGTGGGGATGTGGTGTGGTTCCTCGTTCACACGTCGGGGTCCATTCTGTGTGGACGAGCACCTTGAACGAACCGACCTGCCTCAACGACCTCGCCCCCAAGCCCCGGTTACGAATCGCCGCCGAACGACTATCTTGTGGCGTCTTCGAAGCTTCTCCTTTTTGGCTCGCTCTTTCGTCGGTATCTGGTCCTATGTCGCAAAATGCGGAATCCGTCTCGCCCATTCGCCTGGCTGTTGGTGGTGACCATGCCGGTTTCGCCCTCAAGCAGCTCGTTGTCGAGCGTTTTGGATCGCAGGTCACCAGCCTGATTGACTGCGGAACCGATGACGAGACCTCCTGTGACTACCCCGACTTCGCCGTCGAAGTCGCGGAGCGGATCAACAGCGGGGAAGCCGACCGTGGCCTGCTGATTTGCGGCAGTGGCGTGGGCGTCAGCGTCGCCGCCAACAAGATCACGGGCATCCGGGCGGCGATCTGCCACGACACCTATTCCGCTCACCAGGGTGTCGAGCACGACGACATGAACGTGCTGTGCATCGGCGGCCGGATCATCGGCAGCGAATTGGCGTTCGAAATCATCTCGTCGTTCCTGAAAGCCAACTACACACCCGAAGAACGACACCAACGTCGCCTGAACAAAATCCTGGCGCTCGAGTGCGACTGAACGAGTAACCGCGAACAGAGTCGCGGATGAATCCAATGCGAGCGTTCGCGAACGAACCGTCACGCTGAGCGAGGGTGAGCCTTCTCATAGACCTGCCGCAGATTCGTCGCGCTGACATGCGTGTAGATCTGGGTCGTCGTCAGTGACTTGTGGCCGAGCAGTTCTTGGACACTGCGAATGTCCGCGCCGCGATCGAGCAGGTGAGTCGCGAACGAATGCCGCAACGTGTGAGGACTGGTTCGGGCATCCAACTCCGCCTTGGCGATGTACTTCTCCAACATCCGCCCCACACTCCGCGTGGTCAGGAGGTTGCCAAACCGATTGACGAACACCGGCGCTGCTCGGCCCAGTTTCTCCGACTCCGGCGATCGACTGCGACGACCGGCGTAAGCCTGGATCGCTTTGATCGCGAAAGATCCCAACGGGCTGATGCGTTCCTTGCGGCCTTTCCCGCGAACCCGCGTGATCCCTTGCGAGAAATCCAGGTCCCCATCGCGCAGTCCCACCAGTTCGCTGACACGCAGGCCTGACGAATACATCGTCTCCAAGATCGCTCGGTCGCGAAGTCCTGATTCACTGACCGCAGGTGGCGCCACCAGCAACCTTCCGACCTCGTCACTGGTCAGCACATGCGGAAGCTTGCGATTGCTCCGCGGATTCCGCAGCGGCTTGGCCGGGTTGCTGCTGGCCAGCCCTTCCCGCATCGCGAACTTGAAGAAACTTCGCAGCGAGGCCAATTTTCGCGAGATCGTGCTGCGAGCGTAACCGGCCTGCTGGAGCGCCGCCTGAAACTGCCGCAACTGCTGCGGCGTCAGTGAATCCAGCTGGACCCGACCGACGTCTGACTGGCCGATCCATTCCGCGAAGGCGAACAAGTCCTCCCGGTACGCCTTGATCGTCAGATCGGACGCATTGCGTTCGGTCGCCATGTGCTGCAGAAATCGAGTGATTGCCGTGCGCAAAACCGAGGCTCACTGCTGACGGAAAGAATCAAACAAAGTCATCGATGGAAAGCGAATCGAATTCGGCACTGGCCGACACTTCGTCGTCCACCACAACGGTTTCGCGAATTTTGCGAGACAACATCGCCGCGTCGTACCACGAGAAATCCAGATCGGGGTTGGCAGCAAAACGCGCTAGCTGACGCAAGGTCTCGTCACGGTTCTCGTCGTCGAACAAGAAGATGAAACGTTCTTCGCCTTTGACCAAGGCCAACACGTTGACTTCCTTTTCCATCGTTTGATCGTCCTGAGTGCGAATGTCGCGGGTTCGGAGAAACTTCCGTGGGCGGAGTTTCCCGCGATGCTGCTCAGTATCGGCTCACGGGCCAGCGCAGAATGAGGTCGCTTTGGTCACGACCGCCTCGGGACTCCAACATTTCGACGATGTGCAAGTGACAACAGAAACGAATGAAATCATCGCTACGTTTGACATAACCCTGCCAAGCCATCCCACGTGCATCATCCCCCGTCTCAACGTAGTCTTCCAAACGCTGCGTGAAGTACGGATCATCACCGCGATACAACCGCGTGTGTGAGAGCACCGGATCATGCTGAGCGATCATTGGAGGTGGCGTCATGGCAGGTGGATCCGGAATCAAATCCGTCGGATCAGGCCATGCCGGCGGCAACGGAACGACATTGGCAAAGCCCTCGGAACCGCACGCTTCTTCCATCATCACTCCACTGGGATCCATGACGCTGAGATTCATGGCACGTCCGTCAACGATTCCATCGCCGTCCCAGCCCAAATCCTCTTCCCACACGACGTCCCCGTCGTTGATGGACGGAGCCATGTTGGGACTGATCACTTGATGCTCGGCCACTTCGGCTTGATACGAATGATGATCGACCAATCGAATCACTCCTCCTGCCTCCGAATCACTCACCGGCTCCTCCTCGCCAAACGGCCCGGAGTCCTCTCGCAGTGGGTTGGAATTCGCAAACTCGGGGCTGGAGCTGGCGGCACTTTCGGTCGCCGGTTCAACCGCGGAAGCTTCGGGCATCCGCTGCGGGGTTTGCGTTTTTAGCTGACTGCGAGCCAACTCGAACTCCGCTTCCCGAACGATCCGTGCCGGAATTTTTTCTTCCCCCTCGGTGCCCCAAGGCAAACCGTAGCCGGGCGGAATCGCGTGAAACCCTTCGTTGGCAGCGTACCAGTGAACGGTCATTCCCATTCGCGGTGGGTAATACGCGTCAAAGTCCGTGATCGACCCAACCACGATCGCTTCGACATCCATCATTTGTGCCAGTCGCTGGAAGTCCGCTCCCACACGAGGTTCGCCGTACTGCATCGAATAGGCACGATACTGCGTCGAGGTGACGCCCACCGGCAACACTTCAAAACCGGGAATCGCTTGCAAAGCAGCGTAGTACGACCGCGCAACCTCCTCACCATCCACGTTGGGTTGGTGGCTTTGGTTGTAGAACGGCAGCACCGCGACCCGCTTCATTTGCGGAAACGGATTGTGCAGCGTGTCTCGCTGACGTGTTTCCGGAACAAGCGTGCAGCCACTCAGCAGCGAGACGCTCAGACACACGCACACCGTGGTGATGCGAGTCCAAGTGGACGCGAATAAGAATGTCATTTGGTGAGCCATGTGTTTCACGATCGACCCCTCGGTCATCGCGCTATGTCTCCACCCCCACCACTCTCATCGGCCCACCGCTCCCCGTTTCTTCACCCCAATCCGAAAATTCCACGCATTTCCCCTCACCGGTCGATTTCGCGGATCGGAGCCGAGACTCAACCGAGGCGTCGTCGCTGCTTTCCGATGAGTTCCCTCGTCCCTCGTTCCCAGGCTCTGCCTGGGAACGCACTGCCCCCGAGGCTCCCGCCTCGCCACCTGAGGTGGCCTGGATTTTGGGGGCCACGCGTCCTCTAATTTTAGCAGGGGACGGTTGATTCGAATCGGGTCGGCGAGAGATAGCCGAGCGATGAATGAAGACGCGATGTGTTGTAGTAGGCAATGAACTCAGTCAGTTCACTCAATGCCTCGCGATAGTTCTCATATTCGGTCATCTGCAGTTCCGTCTTGATCGTTCCAAAGCAAGATTCCATAAACGCGTTGTCGTAGCAGTCACCAGCTCGGCTCATGCTTTGACGCATCGAACTGCGTTGGATGATCGCACGATATTTCTTGCTTGCGTACTGGCCACCGCGATCAGTGTGGTGGATGAGATCTCTTGAAGGCTGTCGATTGCGAATCGCCTTTTGAAGCGTCTTGATCACCAGGCTCTCGGTCATATCCATTTCCAAAGACCAGCCGATGATCCGCCTGGAAAAGCGATCCATGAGGGTCGCCATGTAAGCGAATCCAGTTCGTACGATCGGAATGTAGGTGATGTCGCCTACCCACAAACGATTCACACTCGTTGGCTCAGGCTGCTTGAGCAATAGGTTCTCGTTGTAGCCCAACGTGTGCCGACTTTCGGTCGTTCGCGGCTTGAATGATTTTGGCTGCAACGCCGATAGCCCCGCAATTCGCAGCAATTTGGCGACCCTTTCGCGTCCAATTGCAACTCCTTGTAGCTTCAGGTCTGCAGCGATCCGTCGGGCACCGTAGCGTCTGCGGTGTCGATGAAACGTGGTGATCACCATTGGCAAGACATCCATGTCGCTCTGTTCTCTTCGGCTTGGCGGTTCGCTTTGAAATCGCTGAAACGCGGAGCGTGAGAAACCGAGAATCTCACCGACCTCTCGCTGCGATGCCGTGCCATCGCGAATGATGCTGTCCGCTGCGGAATAGAGCTGGCTCACTCGTTTCGGCCGAAAATGATCAAAGCTTTTTTTAAAACATCGCGTTCGCGCTCGACTCGCCGCAGCTCTGCCTCGAGTTCGGCAACGCGGCTATCGAGCACCTCGCCAACCGGTCCGGCCGACTCGACTTGCTGCTTCTTCCAGCGGTAAAGCAGGTTCGTTCCAGAGATTCCCAATCGCTCAACAATCGATGTCGCTGAGTGACCGTCGAGCAGCATGGCAACTGCATCACGTTTGAATTCGTCTGTATAGGTGCGTCGTTCAGGATTAGCTGAAGGCTTGGTCTTACGTGGCATCTGGGGTTCCTTGAGTTCCTTTCAGTTTAAGGACTCACGTGGCCCCCAAAACCCAGGCCACCTCAACCCCACCACTCGCCAGGCAGGAGCCTGCCATTCACCGGGTGCCCAGCCAGAGCCTGGGAACCAGCCGAAAAGCCCTCACCCCTCGTCCCCAGGCTCTGCCTGGGAACGCACTGCCCCCGAGGCTCCCGCCTCGCCACCCCACCACTCGCCAGGCAGGAGCCTGCCATTCAGCGGGTGCCCAGGCAGAGCCTGGGAACCAGCCGAAAAGCCCTCATCCCTCGTCCCCAGGCTCTGCCTGGGAACGCACTGCCCCCGAGGCTCCCGCCTCGCCACCCCACCACTGGCCAGGCAGGAGCCTGCCATTCATCGGGTGCCCAGGCAGTGCCCGAGAACCAGCCGAAAAGCCCTCGTCCCTCGTCCCCAGGCTCTGCCTGGGAACGCACTGCCCCCGAGGCTCCCGCCTCGCCACCCCACCATTCGCCAGGCAGAGCCTGCCATTCACCGGGTGCCCAGCCAGAGCCTGGGAACCAGCCGAAAAGCCCCTCATCACTCGTCCCCAGGCTCTGCCTGGGAACGCACTGCCCCCGAGGCTCCCGCCTCGTCAAGCCACCACCCGCCAGGCAGAGCCTGCCATTCATCGGGTGCCCAGGCAGAGCCTGGGAACCAACCGAAAAGCCCTCACCCCTCGTCCCCAGGCTCTGCCTGGGAACGCACTGCCCCCGAGGCTCCCGCCTCGCCACCCCACCACTCGCCAGGCAGGAGCCTGCCATTCACCGGGTGCCCAGGCAGAGCCTGGGAACCAGCGAAGACGGTCCACCTCGTCTGGGCGAAGTCGCAGCGGCCTGCTAAAATCCGCCTCGCCGGATGGGTGGCCGAGTGGTCGAAGGCTCTAGTCTTGAAAACTAGCGTAGGGGAGACCTTACCGTGGGTTCGAATCCCACCCCATCCGCTCCTTTTCTCACCGCTTGATGCGGCTGGGCGGCCGAGACTTCTCTCGGCGGGTCACGCGAACCACATCGGTCGCGAATCAGACCAGCAGCGGCTGCAACAATTGCCGGCGAGTCACCACGCTGCCAATCACGCCACTTGGCTCGTACAGCACCGCGACGTCGCTGTGAGCGTCGTACAAACGCAGCAGCAACCCCAAGTGCCGGTCCGTCAAGGAACCGCGAACAATTGGCAGTGGCGTGGGAACCTGATCCTGGTGCACCAAGTCGGCGTAGCGATAGAAGCCGATGATCCGCCCTTTCCGTCGCACCAAGATGATCGGGTGATTCTGCCTGCGAGCCTGGCGACGGGCAAGTTCCAAATCCACCGGGGAATCCACCACCGCCAACCGCTCGGGCCGCACACCGAACTGCACCGCGGGACCGTTGCCAACATCAAACACGTTCTGGGCCAAATTCCGCTGACCAGCAGCGAGAATCCCGGCGTCCTGGCCCGCTTGCAACACCTGGTCCAAATCACCTCGGGCCATCGAAAGCCGCAAACGAAACGGTGTTTCGCCCGTCAATTTCTGCAGCGCGTTGCCCAGCAAACTCAATAGCAGCGAGATTGGCGCGAACACAATCGTTGCCACCAACAACAACCACCTTGTGCCTCGCAGCAATCGATACGGCGCTTGATAAAACAGATGCTTGGGAAGCAACTCCCCGAACACGAACACGACGGGCGTCATCATCACCGTGGCCGCCAATTCAATGGCCTCCCCACCACCGACCAACGTCCCGACAAACATCACGATCGCCAAACTGGTCAAGTAATTGGCCAAGTTGTTCCCCACCAACGTCGTGGCCACGAAGATCGCAGGATGATTGATCATCCACACCAACCCGCGTCCAGCGAAGGAACCGCTCAGTCCATCCAGCACCAACCGTGTTCGCGAAACACGATACAGGCCCGTCTCGCTTCCACTGAAGAAGGCTGACAGCGCCAACCCGATCAAAAAGATTCCCACTGCCAGCATCATGAGGAAGATCGCTCCGATTCGGGACCCAACCAAGCTTCGATCCAAATCCCGTCTTCGTCCTCTTCCGTGACCACCAATTCAAACTCCGCCAACGGAGCCACATCGCCAGCCCGAGGCACACGTTCGTTGTGGCGTTGGATGTGCCCTCCAACCGTCGCGGTGCGTTCCTCCGGCAGATCAATTCCCAACGTTTTCGCGAGCGCTCGCAGGCTCGTCGAACCAGGCATCCGAAAGTGACTGCCCCCCAAGCGTTTGATTTGGTCTTCCGCCGCGTCCAGCTGGTCCGTGCTGGCCAGCACACCTCGCAAGATGTCATCGACGGTGAGCGCTCCGACAACCTCGCCGAATTCATTGACAACAACCGCCACACTGATTCCCTGTTCGTCTAGCTGATCGTAAACCTGGGCAATTTTGGCGGACCAAGGCACATGCAACACCTGCTCCACCGCCGAAGGCAAATCATCGATCTGCTGAGGCCGCAGCAATCGCACCGCGATCGAACCGAGAATCGTTTGCCCTGAGCTGTCCTCTGGATCCGCCACCATCAGATAACCTCCTGGAGGCGAACCTTCGCCCAACAACGAGGTCTCCAAAGGAGGCGAAACGATCATCAATTTGCTTCGCGGACGCATCATTTCATCGGCTTGAATTTCCGCCATCATGACCAAGGAACGCAGCGCCAAACGTTCCCGTCGAAGCAACGTCGCGTCATCGGTCCCCAACTCAATCGCCCGTTCGATATCCGTCAGCTCAATCTCGGGCTCCGGTTCAAAGGAGGGCCACAGCAAACGCCCCGCCGCTTCGTTGGCCCATTTCACAAACGGCAAAATCGGCGACACGATGCCCACCGCAATCGTCATCGGCACGCCCACCAACAAAGCGATCCGAGCCGGCGTCATCACTGCAAAACTCTTGGGCAACATCTCACTGAAAAAGATGATCG